>JAJDXK010000029.1 GCA_022823305.1 Alphaproteobacteria bacterium | reverse complement strand
GCCGCAGCCCTGGCCGAGCCCCGGCGACATGGCGTGCGCGGAATCGCCCACGATGGCGACGCGCCCCTTGCTCCAGGCCTTGAGCTTGATGGTCTCGAAGCGGTCGTAGCGTCCCTCGTCCGGCACCCGCGCGATCATCGATTCGAGGTGGGGGAAGGCCTTGGTCCAGACCGCGCGCGGCAGGGGGATCCGGGTCGCCTCCGCGTCGTTCGCGAGCATGGTGAAACAGAGGTAGAAGACATCGCGGTTGCAGGGCGTGTAGAGCACCCGGCGATAGCCGCACCACCACTCGCGGATGGTACGCCCCTCCTCGGTGTCGGCGTAGCCCGGCTCGTGCGGCACCAGCACGCGGATGGCGCCGTCGACGTGCGGCTTGCGGCTCTTCAGCAGGCCGAGCGAATCCCGCACATTGGAGTTGATGCCGTCGGCGGCGATGACGAGGTCGGCCGGCCACTCGCGCCCGTCCTCGGTGACGAGCGTGCCGTCGGGCCGGGCCGCGCTCGCCGTCGAGCTGGTGATGATTTCCACGCCCGCGCGGTCGGCCGCGCCCTTGATCGCGGCGAGCAGCTGCTGGCGCGTGATGCAGAACATGCGCGACCGGTTCTTGCTGTCGATCGGCGCGAAGGGCACCTCGTCGATGAAGCGCCCCCTGGCGTCGCGGCTGATGTAGGTGGGCGCCTCGGTGCAGCCCTCCAGCGCCTCGTCGGCCGCGCCGATGGCCTTGAGCACGCGCACGCCGTTGTCCCAGATCCAGATGCCGGCGCCGAAGGCGCGGATCTCGTCCGTCCGCTCGTGCACCCGCGCGGTCCAGCCGGCCTGGGCCAGCGCCGCCCCCAGGGCGAGCCCGGTGAATCCGCCGCCGGCGATCTCGACGTGTTTCGTCATGGTCTCCTCGTCTGCCTCCTTCGTCGCCTCGCCTCGGCCGCGCCGGATTATACCCGCACGCAATCCAGCAGGTGACGGGTGTAGGGGTGGCGGGGCGCGTCGAAGAGGCGCTCAGTCTCGTCGATCTCGACGATCCGTCCCGCCTGCATCACCGCCACCGTGTCGCAGTAGTGCGCGGCGATGCCGAGATCGCCGGTGATCAGCAGCCGCGCGGTGCCGGCGTCCTCGGCCAGCTTGCGCGTGAGGTCGAGCACCTGGCGCTGGATGGTCACGTCGAGGCCCGCGGTGGGCTCGTCCGCGATCAGCAGCCTGGGCCGGTACATCAGCGCCATGGCGAGGCAGACGCGCTGCGCCATGCCGCCGCTCAGCTCGTGGGGAAAGGCGCTCAGCCGCTGCGCCGGGTCGACGATGCCGACCATCTCCAGGAGCTCGATCGCGCGGACCTCGGCGTCCTTCGCACTGATCTTCTCGTGCGCCTGGAGCGCGCTGCGCAGCATGGCGCCGACGCTGGTGAGCGGGTTCAGCTGCGACTTGGCGTTGGGCAGGATCGCCGCGATCTGCGTCGTCCGCATCGCCCGCATCGCGCCCTTGTTCATCGCCAGCAGGTCGTGGTCGAGGTAGCGCACCGAGCCCGAGGTGACGGCAAGCTCCGGCGGCAGAAGCTGCAGGATCGACTTCACCAGCACCGACTTGCCCGAGCCCGATTCGCCCACGATTCCCATGCTGTGGCCGGCGCCCAAGGCGAGGTGGATCTCGCTCAGAAGCGGCTGGCGCGAGTCGGCGGCGGCGACGCCCAGGTGCTCGACCGCGAGCACGGGGTCGCTCGTGCGCTCCAGCGCGACGGCAGGGGCCTCGGACACCTCGGGCACGTCGGCGCCGGTCTCGAGCGCGTGCTCGCGGCGGCGGTCGGTCTCGCGCCTGACCGCGCGGGGCTCCATCACCTGGGTCATGATCTCGCCGAAGACGCCGAAGGAGAAGACGATCAGCCCCAGCGCGATGCCGGGAAAGAACGCGGCCCACCACTGCCCGATCTCCAGGTACTTGGCGCCCGACGCGATCATGGCGCCGAGCTCGGGCGTCGGCGGCTTGACGCCGGCGCCGACGAAGCTCAGGCCCGCGGTGAGCAGGATGGCGAAGCCCACCGTGACCGAGACCTGGACGATCACCGTCGGCAGCGCGTTGGGCAGCACGTGGCGGAAGCCGATGCGCACCTCGCGGTTGCCGGCGGCGCGCGCGGCCTCGGCGAAGGGACGCTGCACCAGCGAGAGCACGTCGGAGCGCACGATTCGCACGAAGACCGGTGTGTTCACGAAGGCGATGGCGATGATGATGTTGGTGACGGAACCCCCGAAGACCGCCACCAGCACCATGGCGAAGACGAACACGGGGAAGGACTGGATCACCTCCAGCACCCGCATGAAGGTCTCGGCGAAAGCGGTGGACCCTGCGCCGCCCCGGCTCTCGTAGAGTGCGACGATGACGCCCAAGGGCGTGCCGATCACCACCGAGAGCGCGGTGGCGACGACGCCGATCACGACATCGGTGCGCGGCGCCGCCAGCACGCGAGAGAGGATGTCGATCCCGTTCTCGTCGGTGCCGAAGGGGTGCGCGCCGCTCGGCGGCAGCAGGCGCATCGTGGGCTCGGCCACCTCGGTGGGGAAGGGGGCGATCCAGGGGCCGAAGATGGTGAGGAAGATCCAGCCGAAGAACATCGCCAGCACGCCGAGCTGCCACTTGGGCAGCGTCTTGAGCGTGCGCTGGATGCGGAGCCAGAACATCGCGCGGCCCTAGCTCTCGGTCCCGCCGATCTTGATGCGGGGGTCCATCGCGAAGTGGATCAGGTCCACGGCGAGATAGACCAGCATCGTGAAGATCGCGGCGAAGCAGACGAAGCCCTGGATCGGCGCGTAGTCCGCGGTGACGATGCCGTTGATCGCGTACTGGCCGAGCCCTGAATAGTTGAACACGCGCTCCACCAGCACCGCGCCGCCGAGCAGGAACATCACCACGACGCCGGTGATCACCAGCGTCGGCCCCGCGGCGACGCGGGCGGCGCGAACCAGCACGATTCGGGGCGCGATCCCCACGGCCTCGGCATAGGTGGTGTAGTCGGCCTTGAGCGCGCCCTCCATCTGGCTCCGCAGCATCTTGAAGATCGGCGCGCCGTAGACGAAGGCGAGCGTGAAGACCGGCATGATCAGGTGCATGAAGCCCGACCAGAAAATCTCCATATCGCCCGCGACGAGCGAGTCGATCAGGATCGAGCCGGTCACGAAGGGCGGCTCGAAGTCGAGGATGCCGAGGCGGCCCTCCGGCCCCGGCAGGATCTCCGCCGGCATCAGTCCCGCCGCGCCGGCGAAGAGGAAGAAGATTAGCACCAGGCCGAGCAGGAAGTCCGGCAGCGCGCCGGCCAGCATGCCGTAGCCGAAGGTGATGTTCTGGAAGACCCGCACGATCCAGTTCCGCGTGCGGCTCGCGGTGATGACGGCGAGCGGTACCAGCACCAGGAAGACCAGGATCAGCGCGAGGAAGATGAGCTCCAGCGTGACCGGAATGCGAATGATCAGGTCGTCGATGACCTGGGTGTTGTTGACCCATGATTCGCCGAGGTCGCCCTGAAACGCGTTCTCCAGCCAGATCAGGTACTGCTCGGGGATCGGGCGGTCGAGGTACATCTTGGCGCGCAGCGCCTCGACCGAGGATTCCGGCGCAAGGGGGCCCAGCGAGAGGCGCGCGGGGTCGCCCGGCAAGAGGCGCACCAGCACGAAGGTGATGAACGAGATTAGGAAGACCTGGGGGATCAGGAAGAGGAAGCGGCGCCCGATGTAGAGTGCGAGCCGCATGGCCCGGCCCTCTCAGGCCGTGCGCGGGTACGAAAGCCGGGGCGGCAGGTGGACCCCACCGCCCCGGCCGGGCGCCTTCACGGCGCTTGTCCCGAGGGACGTTCTACATCATCCCTCTCAGTCGGCGATGCTCATTTCCGCCACGTGGTAGTACTGCGTCGTGTACCAGCGGAAGTTGCTGACCTTGCGCGAGAGGCCGACGGCGAAATAGTGCTCGCCGATCCAGCCCAGCGGCGCGAGGTCGTGGATATGCTCCTGGATCCCGGCGTGGGCGGCGATGCGCGCCTCCGCGTCGACCACGCCTTCGCCGTCCTTCAGCACCTGGTCCACCTTCGCATCGGAGAAGTTGTGGTAGTTGACCAGCGCGTTGGTCGGCCACACCAGCTTCAGCGCGTAGTTGATGTCGGGCTGAATCGGCATGTCGGTCCAGAGCGCGAGCGAGCCCTGCTTGCTCATCACGTTGTCGGAGTTCGCCGCGGTCGGCAGCTTCCTCAGCGAGAGGTTGATGCCGGCCTTCCTGAAGTCGCTCTGCAGCAGGACGCCGATCGACTCCATCGCCGAGACGGCGGCGTCGAACGAAAGCTCGGCGTCGAAGCCGTCGGGGTAGCCGGCCTCCGCCAGCAGCGCCTTCGCCTTCTCCGGGTTGAAGTCGTACTTGAGGTGCTCCTCGTAGCCCGGATAGGTGCTGGGCATCACGCCCTGCCAGCGGTTCATCATGCCGTGGTAGATGTCGCGGACGATCGCCTCCTGGTTGATGAGGTGATTCATCGCCTGGCGCACCTTGACGTTGTCGTAGGGCGGCAGGGTGTTGTTGATCATCATCCACATGGACTGGTTGCCGCGTACGGCGACGCCGCGGGCTTGCGCGTCGCCCGCGAGCGACACGATCTCGTCCGGCGAGAGCCCCTCGGCCATGTGCACCTTGCCCTGCTTGAGCAGCGCCACGCGATTGGCCGATTCCGGCACCACCAGGTAGATGATGCGCTTGATCTCGGGTGCGCCGCGCCAGTAGTCCTCGTTGGCCTCCATGACCACGCGCTTGCCGGCGGTCCACTCGGTCACGCGGTAGCCGCCGAAGCCGCCGCCGTTGGTCGCGACCCATTTGTCGCCCCAGGGGTCTTCCTCGGTGGCGTGCTTCATGATCTCGGTCGAATCGAGCCAAGCGTTGTAGTAGTTGGTGAGCCCCTTGCAGGCGAGCGGCATGCCTGCGGACGAAGTGACCTCGACCGTGTGGTCGTCGATCTTGGCGTAGCCGCCGCTCGCCGGCGGGTTGATCGTCTGGCCCGGCATGTTGAGCAGGAACTCGAGGAAGTTGTTGATCGCGCCGGTGGCCTTGCCGCGCTCGATCCGCCAGAGCACGTCGTCGGCGGTGAACTCGTTGCCCCAAGGCGAGATCACGCCCTTGCGCAGGTGGTAGACGGCGCGCTTGCCGTCGGGCTCCAGCTCGCACTTCTCGATGATGCCGGGCACCAGGATGCGCTGGCCTGTGTAGTCGGGGTATTTGAAGCCGGGGATGGTCGACGGGTCCCAGTCCTCGCCGGTGGGGTAGGGGAAGTCCACCCACTCCCAGTTCATGCCGTCCTCGAATACCTGCGCGCCCATGCTCCAGGTCTGCGGGCTCACGTGCTTGTCGAGGTCGATGCCCTGCGGCAGGGCGCCGATGGCGATCACCATGGTGTCCTGGTTCGCGGCCGCCGGCTTCGGCGGGGCCGCCACCACCAGCGCGGCGAGCGCTGCCGTGGCCGCGAGCGCGAGGCCGCGTCGAGTGAAGTCACCCAAGGTCATGTCGTCTCTCCCCCAGTCTCCCTCTGCACCGCACGACCGGCCGGCGCGCGCAGGCGCACGCGACCCAGATCGCGGCGGCATATTAGAAGAAAATCAAAACAAGCGCTCGTTCAAATTCGCGTGGCAGCGATCCCGCGCGACTCTCTCTCCCGCGCGCACGATCCTGAGGGCGAGCGCGACACCCCGGCCTGCGTGGCGGCGTTATCGCAGGCGGTTCAACACGAGTTCCTGGAAGCTCCGCACCGAGTCCTCCCATACCGGCGAGAGCACGCCGCCGCCCCCCGCGACGGCGGACTCGCGTCCCTCCTGCAGCCGCTCGCAGATCATCTGGTCCTCCACGTGAACGTCGCGCCAGAGCGCAGCCAGCTGCGCCGCCTCGTCGGCCGAATGCGGCTCGGGACGCAGGCTGTAGACCGCGCGGCGCTGGAGGGTGAGGCCGGGTGCCAGCGGCACGTCGAGGTGCACGCCGACCTGGTCCGGGAAGTAGACCCCCAGCGAGAAGTTGGGGAAAATCGTGAGGTAGCGGGAATCGGCCGAGAGCGTGTCGTCCCGCTTCGCCTCGCTGGAGACGTCGACGGCGCAGCCCAGACAGCCCGGCTCGTTCACCGTGTAGTGGTCGGTCAGCGGCTGCTCTGTGGTCGTCGCATGGACGAAGGGCACGTGGTAGGGCTCGATGAAGTTCTCCATCAGGAGCTTCCAGTTGGCCGCGATCTCGCCCAGGTCGACGGTGACGACGTGCCGCATCCGGGAGAGGTCGAGCCCTCCGAGGTGCCTCAGGAGCGGGGCAACGAATTCGTCGAGCGGCGGCGCCTCCCCGCTGAGGTTGACGAAGATCCAGTCGTGCCAGGTCGCCAGCCGCACCGGCACCAGCCCGTGCTGCGCGCGGTCGAAGCCGGCCGGTACCGCGCGCGGGTCGCGCCCGCCGAAGTAGGGAGCGAGGTGGAGCGCGCCGTCCAGCCTGTAGGTCCAGGAGTGGTAGGGGCACTGGATGGCGGGCCCCGCGTTGCCGGGCTCGTCCACGAGCTTGAGGCAGCGGTGGCGGCAGACGTTGTGGAACGCCCGCACCTCGCCTTCCGCGTCGCGCACCAGCAGCACCGGCTTGCCGGCCACGGTGACCGGCACCACGTCGCCCGGTCGGGCCAGCTCGTGCGCGAGGCCGGCGAACACCCATGAGCGGGAGAAGATCCGCTCGTTCTCGAGCCGGAAGAAGGCCTCGCTGGTGTAGGCCGCGGCCGGCAGTCCCCGCGCCACCGCGCCCGGCGTCTCGAACGCGGCGATCGCCTCGACCCCCAGGATGGATTGCAGCGATGGGCTCATGGCAACCTCCTGTTGAGCGCCGGGCTCGTCAGGGCAGATGGCGCTTGAGCAGGAACTGGTTCTTGAACATGCCGAGCCGGGTCATGACCTCGACGTGTGCGATATCGGACTGACCGTGGACATGCTGGTTGAGGAAGCTCGTGAGTTCCGTCTCCTGGTCGCACACGAGTTCCACCAGCAGATCGAAGCGGCCGCTCACCCACATGACGTAGACCACGGCCGGGTAGGGATCGAGCCGCTCCGCGACCGCGGACGGGGCGATGCCCGGTGCGACCTTGATGCCGAGCATCGCGTCGGACTCGTAGTCGACGGCAACCGGGTCGACCACCGCCACGATGTGGAGCATGCCGGCCTCGCGCATCCGGGTGACGCGATTGCGCACCGTTCCGCCGGAGACGCCGAGCTTCTGCCCGATCTCGTCGTAGGCGGCGCGCCCGTCGTCCTGGAGCAGGCGGATGATCTGCTGGTTGAGATCGTCGTGGGGAGACGACAGGCGCGGCACATCGTCGCCAGTCACAGCCTGGACCGTGTGCAGCGTGGGTGGGGACATGCGCTCGTCTCCTGGCGCCGCTGAACCCGGGGGTGCGCGCGTGTTGCGGAATAACTATCGTTGACGCTATGGTATAAGAAATCATCACGATATCGCAAGAAATATTGCCAGTTCTCCAAGCTAGCCCGCACGTGCATCTGATTTATCATTTAAATCGTCCGCGACAGAGGGAGGAACGCGTCCGATGACTGCGACACCAGAGAGCGTGGCCGACGCGCTGCCACCCGTCGAGCGCGTCCGCGAGGCGCAGGCGAAGCTGGTCGAGGCGGGAGTCCGCTACGTCTTCTCCTGCTGGATCGACATGCACGGCCTGCCCAAGACCAAGCCGGTGCCGATCAGCGACTTCGAGAACCTGTGCATGGGCAGGGGGCCGCAGTTCGCCGTGCACTCGATCTCCTTCGTGCCCGAGCTCGGCGCCGCCGATTCCGACCAGATCCCGGTGCCCGATCTCGACACCCTGCTCGTCTGCCCGTGGGATGCGACCTGCGCCTGGATGTTCGCCGACCTCTGGTGGGAAGACGCGCCCTACAACCTCTGCCCCCGCCAGACGCTCAAGCGCGTGGTGCGCGACACCGCGGCGAAGGGCTTCGTCGGTTACGCCGGCATCGAGCCGGAGTTCATCGTCATGCGCTGGCAGGACGGGCAGCCGGTCAAGGCCTTCGACAGCGACCCGCTCCCCGGCGAGGGCGTGCGGCCGAGGCGCCAGGCCTTCGGCTACGACATCGAGTACACCATCGATTCCATGGGCTTCCTCGGCGCGGTCATCGACATCCTCGAGGACCTCGGCTGGGGGCTGAAGGACGTGGTCTGCGAGGGTGCCTACTCGCAGTTCGAGCTCGACTTCGGCTACACCGACCTCGTCGGCATGGCCGACCGGCTGGTGTTCCTCCGCGTGCTGCTGAAGGAGGTGGCAAAGCAACAGGGCCTCTTCGCCACCTACATGCCCAAGCCCACCACCGGCGACTGGCGCTCGGGCGCGCACATCAACTACTCGATGCAGCGGGTCGACGAGCCGGATGTGAACATCTTCGGCGACACCGAGAGCGGCTGGGCAGACGCCGCCTACCACGCGGTGGGCGGTCTGCTGCGCCACGGCGGCGCGCTCACCGCGCTGACCGCCACCACCGTCAACTCCTACAACGGGCTGGTGGCCCGGGTCGGCGGCTTCGAGGGCGGCACCGTGACCTGGGCGCCGACCCACATGACCTATGGCAACAACAACCGCTCGGCCATGCTGCGCCTGCCGCAGAACCGCTTCTGCATCGAGAACCGCGCCTCCGACCTCTGCATGAACCCGTACCTGGCGCTCGGCATGACGACCGCGGCGGCGGTCAAGGGAGTCATGGAGCGCATCGACCCCGGCCCGCCGCTGAACAAGGACCTCTACGACCTTACGGACGAGGAGATCGTGGCGAGCGGCGGGCAGCGCCTGCCGCGGCATCTGCTGGAAGCGACCGAGACCCTGCGCGACGACCCGCTGGCGGCCGAGGTGCTCGGCCCCGCCATGATGACCTCCTGGCTGCGCTACAAGGTCGACGAGTGGGAGCGCTACCACCAGACGGTCACCGACTGGGAGGTGGAGGAGTACCTGCGGCTCTACTGAGGGCCATTCGTCGTGGCGGCGGACCACGAGACATTCGCGCTCGGCGACGTGACCCTGCAGTCCGGCGCCACGCTGCCGGCCGCCAGGCTCGCCTACAGGACCTGGGGGACCCTCAACGCGGCCGGCGACAACACGATCGTCATGCCCACCTTCTACACGGGCACGCACGTCCGCAACGAGGGCTACGTGCACGCGCTGCCGGCGCTCGATCCGGAACGCTGGTTCATCGTCTCGATCAACATGTTCGGCAACGGTCTCTCTTCGTCGCCGAGCAACACGCCGCCACCCTTCGACGGGCCGCGCTTCCCCGCCGTCACCCTCCACGACAACGTCGCCTGCCAGCACCGGCTGCTCACCGAGGCGCTCGGCGTCGGGCGCATCGCGCTGGTACTGGGGTGGTCCATGGCCGGCTGCCAGTCCTACGAGTGGGGCGCGCAGTATCCCGACATGGTGGATGCCATCCTGCCCTTCTGCGCCTCGGCACGGACGTCAGCGCACAACAGGGTGTTCCTGGAAGGGGTGAAGGCGGCTCTCACGGCCGATGCCGCGTTCGCGGACGGCGACTACGCCGCACCGCCCGAGGCGGGCCTCAGAGCCTTCGGCCGGGTCTACGCGGGATGGGCATACTCGCAGACCTTCTACCGCGAGCGGCTCCACCGCGAGCTCGGCTTCGAGACCTGGGAAGAGCTGCTGCTGGACTGGGAGCGCGACCATCTGGCGTGGGACGCCAACGACCTGCTGGCCAAGCTCCGCACGTGGCAGCTTGGCGACATCAGCGCCAACGCGCGCTACGGCGGCGACTTCGAGCGTGCCCTCGGCGCTATCGGGGCGCGCGCGATCCTCGTGCCCTGCACGACCGATCTCTACTTCCCGCCCGAGGACAACGCCATCGAGGCCAGGCACATGCCGAATGCCGAACTTCGTCCTTACGTCTCTGCCTGGGGCCACTGCGTGGCCTCGCCCGGCCGCGAGGGCAGCGACTTCATGCGCTTCCTCGACGGCTGCGTGGCGGAGCTGCTCAAGGGCTGAGGCTCTCCCTGCCCGCACTGTGTGCGAAAAGAGGAGCGTGGAGCACCCGGGCGCGACCGCGTCCGGTCGGATCGTGCCTTTAGATCGCGGCGCGTGCGTCCGCCATCGAGGCCGCCACGTCGTTCCAGCGGCGGCAGGCCGAATAGTGCGCCGCCTCGACCTCCAGCAGCGGCGGCACCGCCTCGCGGCAGGCTTCCTCGCGGATCGGGCAGCGTCCGTAGAGCGGACATTCCGGCTTCGGGTTGATCGCCGTCGGGATTTCGCCCTCGATCACGTAGGGGTCGGGCCGGCGGTGCGGGTCCGGGAACAGCACGGCGGAGAGCAGCGCGCGGCTGTAGGGATGGCGCTGGCTCTCCATGATGATCTCGGTGGGCGCGTGCTCGACGATGTGGCCGAGGTACATGATGGCGATGCGGTGGCTGATCTTGGCCACCGAGGTCAGGTCGTGGGAGATGAAGATGTAGGCGGTCCCGGTTTCCGTCTGGATCGCCTTGAGCAGGTCCAGGATCTCGGCCCGCGCGGAGGGGTCGAGCATGGAGGTGGGCTCGTCGAGCACCACGAACTCGGGCTGCGTCACGAGCGCGCGGGCGATGCCGACGCGCTGCTGCTCGCTCGCCGTGAGGTCCGCCGGGTAGTAGTTGAAGACGTCGACGGGCAGGCCCACGCGCTCCAGCATGGCGCCGACGCGGGGCCTGCGCTCAGGCCGCCCCACGCCGTGCAGCGCGAGCGGCTCGTCCACCGTCTGGTAGACGGTGAGCCTCGGGTTGAGCGAGCCGAAAGGGTCCTGGAAGACGAGCTGCATCCGCGCCCGGAGCGCGCGCAGCCCGGCCGCATCGAGCGCGCTGATTTCCTGGTCGCCCAGCGCGATGCGCCCTTCCGTCGGCTCGATCAGCCGGAGCACGCAGCGCCCCACCGTGGTCTTGCCCGAGCCGCTCTCGCCCACGAGACCCAGCGTCTCGCCCCGCTCCAGCGAGAACGAGACGTTGTTGACCGCGATCAGGTCCTCGTCCTTGCCGACCGTGAAGATCTTGGTCAGGTTCTCGACCGTGAGCAGCGTCACCGCCTCTCGTCCCGCCGTCGGCGGCTCGCCCCCTGCGCCGCTGGGGTGCCTGCCTATCGCAAGCGGACGATGCGGGCAAGGTCGGGGCCGAAGCCGGACCGCTGCGCCCGCCGCTCTTCCCTCCACCGGGCCGCTCGGGCTAAGACAGCGCCCATGAGCGGGAACGGCTTCAGCGCCGACGAGATGATGACCGTCGCAGCCGCGCGGCTGATCGGCAACGGCACGGTGTGCTTCGTCGGCATCGGCCTGCCGAGCGCAGCGGCCAACCTCGCCCGCGCGACGCACGCGCCCGACGCCGTGCTGATCTACGAGTCCGGCACCGTGGGCGCCAAGCCCGCCGTGCTGCCGCTCTCCATCGGCGACAGCGAGCTCGCCGAGACCGCCGACTTCATCGTGTCGACCGCCGAGATCTTCCGCTACTGGCTGCAGGGCGGGCGTATCACGGTGGGCTTCCTCGGAGCGGCCCAGCTCGACCGCTTCGGCAACATCAACACCACCGTGATCGGCGACTACGCCGAGCCAAAGGTGCGCCTGCCGGGCGCGGGCGGCGCGCCGGAGATCGCCGCGCTCGCCGGCGAGGTCTTCGTCATCATGCGCCAGTCGCGGCGCAGCTTCGTCGAGACGGTGGACTTCGTGACCTCTGCCGGGCATCTCACCGGCGGAGACTGGCGCGAGCGGGCCGGCCTGCCGGGGCGCGGTCCCAGCACGGTGATCACTGATCTCGGCGTGCTCGAGCCCGATCCCGAGAGCCGCGAGCTGGTGCTCACCCACGTCCACCCGGGTGTCGAAGCGGAGGAGGTGCGGGCCGCCACCGGCTGGACGCTCGCGGTCGCCGGGGACCTCGCCGTCACGCCTGCGCCGAGCGAGGCCGAGCTCCAGGCGCTGCGCACCCTCCACGCACGCACCGCGGCCGCGCGCGAGCAGGCTGAGGCCGGCTGAAGTCAATCGCCCGCCGGGGCGAGCAGCGAGAGCGCGCGCAGGGCGGCGCAGGCGGCGCCGTAGCCGTTGTCGATGTTGACCACCGCGACCCCCGGCGCGCACGAGGCGAGCATGGCCGTCATCGCCGTGCGCCCGCCCTGGGCGATGCCGTAGCCGGTGGACGTCGGCACCGCGATCACCAGCCCCGGCACCAGCCCGCCCAGCACCGAGGGCAGCGCCGCGTCCATGCCGGCCGCGACGATGACGATGGGGAAGGCCCTGATCTCGTCGATCCGCGCCAGCAGGCGCCAGAGGCCGGCGACTCCCACGTCGCCGATCTCGACCGCCGCATGCCCGTGATAGGCCAGGGTGCGGGCGGCCTCGCGGCTCACCGGCTGGTCCGAGGTCCCGGCGGAGACGATGGCGACGCGCGCCTCGCCCGCAGGCGCTGCGACCGTGCCGAAGACGCCGGTGCGCGAGAGCGCCTCGTAGTCGATGCGCGCAGCCAGCGCCTCGGGCAGGGCGTCGCGCTGGCCTTCGTCGAGCCGCGTCAGCAGCAGGCTGGCGCCGGCCTCGTCGGCGCGGCGCAGGATCGCGGCCATCTGCTCGGGCGTCTTGCCCGCGCACAGCACGGCCTCCTCGATACCGATGCGGGCGCGGCGCTCGAGGTCGAGGGTGATGGCGTCGGGCGTACTCACGCCGGGGTCGCGGGCCTCAGGAAGGCGCTCCCCGTCCGGTAGGGCGCGAAGCTGACCGGCCGGACTCTTGCGTCGCTCGCGAACATGCCGGCGACGGCGGCACCGAGCGCGTCGCGTCGGCTGGCGCTGAGCGCATCCAGGGTCGGTCCGTCGAGCTCGATCACGATGCCCGTCCTGCGCCGGCGGCAGCGCACCGTCTCCGGCCGTAGCTGCCGCGCGAGGTAGCGCTCGGCGGCGTGGACCGCGGCAAGCTCGTCCGCCTCGACGCGGAGCCCGGTCTCGATGCGGCTCGCGAGGCAGGGCGCTGCCGGCAGGCGCGCGAGGTCGTCGAAGCCGATCGATGCCGCGATGGCGCGGACGGCCGCCTTGTCGATCCCCGCCTCGACGAAGGGGTGACGCACGCCGTGGGCCTCGGCCGCCCTGAGCCCCGGCCGCCAGTCCCCGAGGTCGTCCAGGTTGGTGCCGGAGAGCAGGGTGGCGTCGCTCCGCGCGGCGAGCGCGCCGTAAAGGTTGGTCTTGCAGTAGAAGCAGCGGTCCGCCGGGTTGGCGCGGTAGACGGGATCGTCGAACTCGCCCGCATCGAGCACGGTGAGCCGCCAGCCCTCGCGCGCGGCGTGGTTCCGCACACGCGCCGTCGCCTCCGGCGGCACCGCCGGCGAGACGGCGTGGAACATCGTGCAGTCCGCACCCGCCCGGCGCCCGGCGAGCAGCGCCAGCGTCATGCTGTCGACGCCGCCGCTCACCGCGACCGCGGCCGGGCCGATGGCGTCGAGCACCGCGCCCACGGCGTGCGCGTCGGGATGCGCCGCCTCAGCCATTGCCGTGCCCCTCGAGCGCCACCGCCTCGGCGCGGCGCCGCCGCTCCTCGCGCAGCGCGTGGCCGCCGCTCTGTGCGAGATCGGCGAGCTCCGCCTTGGCGCTCACGGTGCCGCCGGGCCTCCGCGCGCGCTTCACCCGCACCGTGCCGAGCGCGTCGCCGTGGCAGGTCTCGTCCCGCGCGAGCGCGCGGCGCGAGACCCGCGACCAGCGCACGCCGAGCGTGGTGGTCTCCGCAAAGACGGCGTCGAGCGCCGCATCCAGCGCCGCCGCCCCGGCCAGCACCTGCACCGCCGCCAGCAGGCGGCCCTTCTTGCCGTAGACCGGCCACTGCACCACGTCGAGGATGCCCGCGCACGCCCGCAGGCGCTTGAGGCCGAGGGCCAGGTCCTCCGGCGTCTGGTCGTCGATCTCGAAGCGCAGCACCGCCACCTGCTCCTCGCGGGCGGCGGGTGCGACCGGAGCGAATTCCATGACCCGGAGCACGTTGCTGAGGCCCGGCAGGGTGCGGCTGCCGAAGCCGGTGCCCGCGCCCGCCAGAGTCTCCGTCTGCGCGGCGGGCGCCTGGGTCGGCGCGAGGTGCTTCAGGATCGCCGCGCCCGTGGGCGTGACGCGCTCGCCGGCGATGCCGTCGTCGTGGGTCGCGAGCCCCTGCAGGAGGTGGACCACCGCGGGCGCCGGCACGGGCAGCAGGCCGTGGGCGCAGCGCACCCGGCCCGAGCCGAGGGGCAGGGCGCCGACCGACCAGCGCGCAGGCCCCACCGCCTCGATCAGCCAGGCGGCGGCCACGATATCGACGGTGGAATCCCAGGCGCCAACCTCGTGGAAGGTGACCGCCGCCGGGTCGGTGCCGTGTACCGCGCCTTCCGCCTCGGCCAGCAGCGTGAAGATGGCCAGCGCGCGCTCGCGCACGTCGGGCGCGAGGCAGGCCACCTCCAGCCGCGCGGCCACGTCGGCGAGGCCCACGTGGCCGTGGCCCTCGTCCGCCGGCGCGCTCACGTCGAAGCGCGTTCCCGAAAGTGCCGCGTCCCGGTGCGGCTCGATGGCGACGGTCACCGAGGACGGCAGCCTGAGCCCGGCGAGCGCCGCGCGCAGGCCTTCCGCCAGGTCCGGCCGCGCATCGAGCAGCGTGGCGGCGAACATGTCGCCGGCGATGCCGCCCACGGGATCGAGGTGAAAGCGCGGCAGCGGCACGGCGGGTGCCGCGTCCTCCCTCGCATCCTCGTCCGCGTCCGTCCCGCCGGGGTGCGGCGCCTCGTCCAAGGCTACTCCCCCTTGAAGACCGGCTTGCGCTTCTCCGCGAAGGAGGCCACCCCTTCGGCGAAGTCGGCCGAGGAGCGCAGCCTACCATAGGCCTCGCCCTCGAGGGCGACGGCGACGTGCAGCGGCGCATCCTCCGCCTCGTTCAGCAGCTTCTTGGCGGTACGCTGGGCAAGCGGGGAGAAGCCCCTGAGCTCGTCCGCCAGCGCATCGGTCGCCTCGCCAAGCCTCTCGTCGGCCACGCAGTCGAGCGCGATGCCCCAGGCGTGCGCCTCCGCGCCGGGCAGCCGGCGCGCCCGCATCACCAGGTCCTTGGCCCGCCCGATGCCGATCATGCGCGCGAGCCGCGCCGAGCCGCCCGAGCCCGGGATCATGCCGATGCGCTGCTCCGGCAGGCCGAGCAGGGCGCCCTCGGTCACGATGCGGAAGTCGCAGGCCAATGCCAGCTCGAAGGCGACGCCGAAGCAGTAGCCCTGGATCGCCGCGATCACCGGCTGGCGGCAGCGCTCGGGCGCGGCGACGTTCTGCGCCAGCACCGCGAGCTGCTCCGGCGTGCGGGTCATGAAGGCGGGGATGTCGCCGCCGCTGGAGAAGTGCTCGCCCTCGGCGCGGAGCACGATCACCCGGACGCCGTCGTCGGCATCGAGCGCGGCGAAGGCGCCGGCAAGCTGGTCCCTCTGCGGCATGGAGACCACGTTGAGCGGCGGGCGGGCGAGCACGATGTCGGCGCGCGCCGCCGCGCGGTCGACCTCCACGCGAAAGCCGTCGAGGCCGTCGAAGGGGCCGCTCCCGGTCATGCGCCTCTCCCGCTTCTCGCCTGCGAGCCGGCGCCGGCGCCGCCCTCGTCCTCCTCGTAGTCGCCCGCGATCAGCAGGCGGCGCAGCACCTTGCCGACCGGGGACTTGGGGATCGCGCGGACGAAGACGTAAGTCCGGGGCCGCTTGAAGCCGGCCAGCGCAGAGGCGCGGCAGTGGGCATCGAGCGCACCTGAGTCCACCGGGCCTGCACGCACGACGAAGGCGGCCACCTGCTGTCCCCAGCGCTCGTCCTCGAGCCCTGCCACCGCCGCCTCCGCCACCGCCGGGTGAACCGAGAGCACGCTCTCGATCTCGGCGGGCAGCACGTTCTCGCCGCCCGTGATGATCATGTCGTCGACCCGGCCCGTCACGAAGAGATCGCCGTCGGCGTCGCAATAGCCGACATCGCCGGTGAAATACCAGCCCTGCTTGAGCGCCCGCGCGTCTGCGTCGGGGCGCTGCCAGTAGCCGGCGAATGCCTCCTCGCTCTCCAGGCTCGCGATCACCTCGCCTTCGCTGCCCGCGGGCACGATGCGTTCGGGATCGCCCGCGCCGATCTCGACCACACGGATGCGCTGGTTGATGCCGGCCTTTCCGGCCGAGCCCGGCTTGGCTGCCGCGTCCTGGTCGATGGTGAAGGTGTAGATCTCCGACGAGCCGTAATGGTTGACGAAGAGTTCGGGCCGGAAGGCCCGGCTGACGCGGCGCAGCAGGCCTTCCGCCATGGGCGCGCCGGCGAAGCCCAGCTTGCGCACCGAGGAGATGTCGGCCTCGGCGAAGCCCGGGCTCGCCAGCAGGTCGTAGTAGAGTGTCGGCACGAGGTAGAGGGTGGTGATCCGCTCCGCCTCGATCAGCCCGAGCGCGCCGGTGGCGTCGAAGCGGTGCTGGCAGACGAAGGCGCCACCCAGCGGCGCCATGGCGAGCAGCGAGCGCACGCCCATGGTGTGGTAGAGCGGCATGACGCCCAGCGTGCGCTCGCCCGCGCGGTAGCAGTTCTGCGCGATGTGGGCGAGCGCCGCCGCGCGCTCGGCACGGTGGCTGCGCGGCACGCCCTTGCCCCGCCCCGTAGTGCCCGAGGTGTAGAGCATGAGCGAGAGGTCGTCCTCGCCGGCGCGGGGTGTCGGCTCGGCCGGCGCCGACAGCAGGTCCTCGAATGCGATCGTGCCGCCCGCCGTGGTGCCGGCGGCGATGCGGCGGAGCCCGGCGGCGCAGGCGGAGCCCGCCGCGGCCTCGGCGGCGGAGGCGTCGAAGGCCAGCGCCGCGGCGCCGGAATCGGTGAGGAAGTAGTCCAGCTCGCCCGCGCCGCTGCGCCAGTTGAGCGGTACCGCGACCACGCCGGCGAGCTGGCAGGCCCAGTGGAGCGCCGCCATCTCCCAGCAGTTCTGCATGATGACGGCGAGGCGGTCGCCGCGCCCGAGGCCGACAGTGCCGAGGCCTGCAGCAAGCCGCGATGCCGTGTCGAGCCATCCCTCGTAGTCGAAGCGGCGTTCGCCGTCGACGACGGCGAGCGCGCGCGGGCACCGCTCGGCCGCGGCGATCAGCACGCGGCCGAGATCAGTCATCCGCGCGCCGCCCTGCCTGCGCCTCCGCGATCTCCAGCGCCGCCGCGACGATGCCGGAATAGCCGGTGCAGCGGCAGAGGTGGCCGCTGAGGAGCTCGCGAATCTCCCCCTCGTGCGGCGCCGGGTTCGTCTCCAGCCAGGCGGTGAGCGACATGAGGATGCCGGGGGTGCAGAAGCCGCACTGCAATGCGTGGTGGCGGCGGAAGGCCCGCTGCAGCTCGGTGAGCTCGCCCTCGGGCGCGAGGCCCTCCACCGTGTCCACGCGCCGGCCCTCGGCCTGGACCGCGAGCGTGAGACACGCGCGCACCGGCGTCCCGTCGAGGCGCACCGTGCAGGCGCCGCAGACCCCGTGCTCGCAGCCGACGTGGGTGCCGGTGGCGCCGAGTTCGTGGCGCAGGAAGTCGCTCAGCAGCATGCGCGGCTCGGCCCAGCCGCTGGCCTCGCGACCGTTGAGGGCAAGGCCGACCCGGTGGCGGCCATCCGCCTCCAGGCGCTTCATGTCCGCGCCTCCAGCGCCGCCAGGACGGTTCGCCTGCCGAGCCCCTGCACCAGCGCGCGCCGGTAATGTGCGCTGACATGGGGGTCGTCGTCGGCGTCGAGCGACCAGGCCAGCGCGTCGAGCGCATCGTCCAGCGCATCGCCCTCGAGCAGCGGCCATTCTGCGACGACGGGGCGCTCGGCGACGCCGCCCACACCGATCCTGAGACCGTTCTCCCGCGCGATGACGGCGACGGCGACGATGGCGAAGTCGCCGTGCCGGCGGGCGAACTCGGCGAAGGCATAGCCCGCGCCCGGCTCGGCGGCGGGAAAACGCGCCGCCGCCACCATCTCGTCCTCGCGGCAGGCGGTGGACAGCATGCCGGTCTGGAACGCGGTGGCTGCGAGCGTGCGCGTTCCCGCCCGCGAGCGCAGCACCACCTCGCCGCCCAGCGTGGCGAGGCAGAGCGGCAGCTCCGCGGCAGGATCGGCGAAGGCGAGCGAGCCGCAGACGGTGCCGCGGCTCCGGGTCTGGGCATGGCCGATCAGCGGCAGGGCCCGGGCCAGCAGCGGGGCGCGCCCGGCCAGCGCCGGCCAGGCCTCCAGGCTCGCCTGGGTGACCGCGGCGCCCACCTCGATCGCGGTGCCGTCGTCGGCGATCGCGGCCCGGCCCGGGAGGCGGGAGATGTCGATCAGCACCGCCGGCTCCACCAGCCGCATGTTGAGCATGGGCATCAGGGTCTGGCCGCCGGCCAGCAGCCGCGCGTCGTCGCCGGCCTCGGCCAGCGCGGACACCGCCTCCTCTTCCGCCTCGGCACGCAGATAATCGAAGGGCGCGGGCTTCATGGGCGTCCCTATACCCGGATCGGCACCGTGTTGGTATCTTGGAGCGGCCCCGACCCGTGCCGGCGAGGCGGAACCTGCGAGGAGCGAGCCGTGAAACTCAAGGTAATCGTTCACGAGGCGGAAGAGGGGGGATACTGGGCCGAGGTGCCCGCGATCCCCGGATGCGCGACGCAGGGCGAGACCTTCGAGGAGTTGCTGAGCAACCTCTACGAGGCGATGGCGGGATGCCTCGGCACTTGACGAAGCGCGCGGAGATGGACGAGTCGGAACTACCGTGCGGTACTTGAAGTTCGCATTCGGGTGAGGTGCTGCGCGCGCTCTCCAGGCCAGTAATCCACATAAATCGTCATGCCCGGACTTGTTCCGGGCATTCACGTTCCTTGTTTTCTGCGGCACGAAAAACCCGTGGATGGCCGGAATAAATCCGGCCATGACGTGAGGTGGTGGCGCGTAATCGGATGCGAACTTCGGCAGCGGGGCACTACAGCCCCGAGTTCTGCTCCGTCCTCGTCGTCGGCGCGCTCTCCGGCCCGTGGATCAGCGCGCCGATGCGGGCGGGCGTGAGCGGCAGGTCGAGCGTCTCCGCGCCTAGCGCATCGGCCACGGCGTTGGCGAGGCAGACGGGCGTACTCATGCAGTTGCCCTCGCCCACGCCCTTGGCGCCGAGCGGCGTCACCGGGCTGGGGCTGTCGCGGTGCAGGATGAGCGGGTCGGGCACCTCGCAGGCGGTCGGCACCAGATAGTCGGCGAAGGTGCCCGAGAGGAAGCCGCCGTCCCCGGCGTAGGCAAGCTCCTCGTAGAGCGCGGCGCCGACGGCGTGGGCGAAGGCGCCGCGGATCTGGCCGTCCACCAGCGTCGGGTTGAGGCGGCGGCCGGCGTCGTGGGTGGTGACGTAGCGGTCGATGGCGACGGCGCCGGTGAGCGGGTCGACCTCCACGCCGGAGAAGTCGAAGATGAAGCCGTAGGCCGCCGAGCTGTTGACCCGGTCGTCGTCGTCCGGCGGCGTGAGCTCGGGCGGCGTCCAGCGCGCGGTCTCGCGCAGCGCGGGCGGCACGCCCTCGGGCAGGCTTCCCGGCGACCAGTGGGGGAGCGACGCGACCCGCCTGAAGTCGAGGTCGTTTTCGGGATTGCCCGCTGCGAAGACGCGGCCGCCCTCGAAGCGCACATCTTCCGCCGCACAGTTGAGCCGCTGCCTCGCGATGCGGGCGAGCTGCTCCCGTACCCGCGCCGCCGCGAGGTGCGCGGCGCCCGCCACGGCGCCGGAGAAGCGGCTCGCGTAGTTGCCGGCGGCGATGGACCAGGGGTCGCGCTGCGAATCGTGCTCCAGCGCCACCGTGACCTGCGCCGGCGCGAGGCCGAGCGCGTCGCCCACCACCTGCGCCAGCACCGTGCGGTGCCCCTGCCCCTGGGGCAGCGAGTCGGCGCTGACGGTGACGGCGCCGAGCGGGTCCACCGCGACCGTCGCGTGGGCGACGGCGCCGTCCTTGGGTCCGGCCCTGCGGCGTTCTGCGGCGCTCAGCACGGTGGTGATGTAGCCCATGTTGGAGATGCAGGGCTCGACCGCCGCGGCGAAGCCGATGCCGTAGAGCCGGCCTTCGGCCCGCGCCGCGTCCCGCTTCGCGCGGAGTGCGTCGAGCGCCCCTTCCGCCGCGCCGTGGTCCACGGTGGCGGGGAAGTCGCCCGAGTCGAGCACCGCGCCGGCGGCAGCGCGGTAGGGCATGGCGTCCGCCGGCACCAGGTTGCGCCGGATCACGTCCAGCGGGTCGAGGCCGAGGGTGGCGGCGATGCGCTGCATCAGCCGCTCCAGCGCGTAGTAGAGCTGCGGCCCGCCGAAGCCCCGGTTGAGCCCGGTCGGCGTCTTGTTGGTGACGACGACGCGGTTCGTCACCGCGAGATGGGGGATGCGGTAGGCGCCGGTGAGGTTGCCGTGGTTGCGGTAGAGCGTCGCAGGCTCGGGCGCCCGCAGGTAGGCGCCGCAGTCCTCGAGCTGATCGAGGCGGAGCGCCGTGACCCGGCCGTCCGCTTCCACCGCCGCCTCGATGCGCGTCACCCGGTTGGTGGCCGAGGTCGCCGCCAGCAGGTGCTCGAGCCGGTCCTCGATCCACTTGACCGGGCGGCCGGCCTTCCGCGCCGCGAGCGCCATCGCCACGATGAGGGGGAAGACCGCCTGCTTGACCCCGAAGCTCCCGCCCGAATCCGGCGCAGAGCGCAGCCGCAGCCGCGGCCCCGGCACCTTGAGCGCCCGCGCCATCACCGGGTGCAGCGTCATCGGCCCCTGAAAGTGCGAGAGCACGTCGTAGGCGCCCTCGCCGGGGTCGTAAGCCGCGACCAGGCCGAGGCACTCGATGGGGGTGCAGCTGTTGCGGGGGTAGCGCACCATGGTGGCGACCGTGTGCGGGGCCTGCGCGAAGGCCGCCTCCGGCTCGCCGTAGCGGAAGGCGCGCTCGCTGATGAGGTTGCCGCCCACGGCCTCGTGCAGCACCGGGGCGTCGGCCCCGAGCGCTGCCTCGGGGTCGACGATGGCCGCGAGCGGCTCGTAGCGCACGTCGATCAGCGCCAGCGCGTCCTCCGCGCGGTAACGGTCCTCCGCGACCACGATGGCGACCGGCTCGCCGGCGTAGCGCACGCGGTCGGTGGCGATGCACCAGTGTTCCATGGGCTGGCGCACGCCGACGATGAAGGGAGTGGACCAGGCGCGCGCGTCCTCGCCCGTGACCACCGCGTGCACGCCGGGGAGCGCCTCCGCCCGCGCCGCGTCGACGCCGAGCAGGCGGGCGTGCGGGTGGGGCGAGCGCAGGACGGCGGCATGGCCGGTGCCGGGGGCTACGGCCAGGTCGTCGATGTAGCGGCCGCGGCCCGTGAGCAGGCTCGCGTCCTCGACGCGCTCAAGCGGCGTGCCCAGCGCGGGGCCGCGCGCGCTCACGGGATCGCTCACGGCGCCGGCTCCGGCCTCAGCGCTCGTCCGCCCAGCCGGGGATCAGGCGGTTGGAGGGAAGCGTCTCGTCTACCGCCTTCCGCGCGGTCTCGGCGCCGGCGACGGGCAGCCCGCACACGTCGAGCAGGCCCACCTGCACCAGCACCGAGGCTTGGTCCCAGTAGATGTGCTCGTGGTGGACCCTGCCGCCGCGGAAGGCGACGATCGCCACCAGCGGCACGCTCACCGCCCTGCCGGTGGGCGCCACGCCGGGGAGCATCCAGTCGATCTCCTCGTCGTGGGTGAAGCTGAAGATCATCTCGTCCACCACGCGGTCGGCGCCCACGGTGCGCGAGAGCGGGATCAGCGTCGTGTCCTTCGGCATCTTCGGGATGAAGTGCTCGGCGTAGAAGCGGCTGAGCGCGTCGGCCCCGGTGCCGCCGGTCATGGTGGGGATGTGGTTGACGTAGGGCTCGGCCACCATGGTCGCCATGGTGGCCGCCGTGTCCCGCGTCGCGAACTCGTGCTCGAGGTGGCGCTCCCACAGCGCCTCCAGGTCGTAGGCCGGGCCGATGGCGCCGCGCAGCAGCGCGACGGTGCGCGAGTGCGCCACCATGGCCGAGGGGCGGTGGTAGGCGCCGGCGCGGTCGTGGTTGTAGAAGGCGTGGTCCACGCCGGGATAGACGTGGATGCGCACCTCGGGCCGGCCGGCGAAGTGGGCGGCGACGGCGTCCACGGCCGCCTGCGGCACGAAGGAATCCTCGCCGGCGAAGTGCATCAGCACCGGGCAGGCGATGCCGCCCGCCTCCTCCAGCGACTCCTCGATGCCGACGCCGTAGAACGCGACCGCGGCGTCGACGTCATGGCGCGCCGCGGTGAGGTAGGCGAGCTTGCCGCCGAGGCAGAAGCCCATGGCGGCGACCTTGCCGGTGCACTCGGGCCGCGCCCGCAGCGCCGCGATGGCCGCGCCGATGTCGGCCACGCCCCGGTCCACGTCGAAGCGCGAATAGAGGCCGAAGGCCCTGGTCAGGTCGGCACCCTCGTAGCCGAGGTCGAGGCCCGGCTCCATGCGCCAGAAGAGGTCGGGCACGAGGCAGACGTAGCCTTCCTCGGCATAGAGGTCGGCGACGGCGCGCAGGCTGGCGTTGACGCCGAAGATCTCCTGCTCGATCACGAGGCCCGGCCCGCGGCCCGCCTCCGGCACCGTCAGATAGCCCCGGAACCCGCCGCCGCCGGCGACGGGAATGTCGATCATCGCACCCGCCATTGAGAGGCTCCCCGCTCCCGTCACACGCGGCCCCGCGCCGCCGCGCCATTCTGCGCACCGTGGCACGCCTGGACAATCGTTGCGAGAATGCCCGGAATGCTCGCGAGTCACGAGACGATCCCGGCGCCGTTGCCCCCCGCCCGCGTGCGGCCGCGACAGAGCGCGGCCTGAGGGGGAAGCCCCGTGCGGCTCTCGTGGAACGAGGTGCGCGCCCGCGCCGCTGACTTCGCCAGGGAGTGGCGGGACGCGGCCTACGAGAAGGGCGAGACCCAGAGCTTCTACAACGCCTTCTTCGAGGTCTTCGGCGTGCAGCGGCGCAGCGTCGCCCGCTACGAGGAGCACGTGAAGAAGCTCGACGACGCACCGGGCTTCATCGACCTGTTCTGGCCCGGCGTGCTCATCGTCGAGCAGAAGAGCGCCGGCCGCGACCTCGACAAGGCATACGACCAGGCAGGCGGCTACTTCGATGCCCTGCCCGAGCGCGAGCGCCCCCGCTACATCCTGGTCAGCGACTTCCAGACGTTCCAGTTGCGCGACCTGGAGGAGCGCGAGACGGTCGCCTTCGCGCTCGCGGAGCTCCCCACCCGCGTCGAGGCCTTCGGCTTCATCCTCGGCGTCCAGCGCCGCGCCTTCCGCGACCAGGACCCGGCCAACATCCAGGCGGCCGAGCTGGTGGGCCGGCTGCACGACCTGCTCGCCGCGACGGGCTACCGGGGCCACGACCTCGAGCGCTTCCTGGTGCGCATCGTCTTCTGCCTCTTCGCCGACGACACCGGCATCTTCGAGCCGCGCGACATCTTCCTCGACTACGTGGAGGCGCGCACGAGCGAGGACGGCGCCGACCTCGGGGCCAGGCTCGCGCACCTCTTCCAGGTGCTGGACACGCCGGAGGGGGAGCGCCTCACCTCGCTGGACGAGGACCTCGCCCGCTTCCCCTACGTCAACGGCGCGCTCTTCGAGGGGGCGCTGCGCATCCCGGCCTTCGATTCCGCCATGCGGGCCGCGCTGCTGGACGCCTGCCGCTTCGACTGGTCCAACATCTCGCCCGCGATCTTCGGCGCTCTCTTCCAGTCGGTCATGGAGCCGGCGGAGCGCCGGGCCAAGGGCGCGCACTACACCACCGAGAAGAACATCCTCAAGGTGATCGAGCCGCTCTTCATGGACGACCTGCGGGCCGAGTTCGCGCGCCTCAAGGCCCGCCGGGACAGCCGCCGCAGGCCGGCGCTGCTGGCGTTTCAGGAGAGGCTCGGGCGGCTCCGCTTCTTCGACCCCGCCTGCGGCTGCGGCAACTTCCTCATCATCGCCTACCGCGAGCTGCGCCTGCTGGAGATCGAGGTGCTGAAGGAGATCTATGCCGGCGGCCTGTTCGACGCGATGGCGGAGAGCTTCTCGGTGATCGACGTGGACCAGTTCCACGGCATCGAGATCGGCGAGTTTCCGGCCCGCATCGCCGAGACCGCGCTGTGGATGATGGACCACATCATGAACAGCCGGCTGAGCCTCGAATTCGGCCAGGTCTACGCGCGCATCCCGCTGGAGACCGCGCCGCACATCGTCCACGGTGACGCGCTGGAGATGGACTGGGCGGACGTGCTGGCGCCGGAGGAGTGCTCCTTCGTCTTCGGCAACCCGCCCTTCGTCGGCGCCAAGTACCAGACCGGCGAGCAGCGCGCACAGGTGCGCCGCATCGCCGCGCTCGGCAAGACCGGCGGCACCCTCGACTACGTGAGCGCATGGTTCGTCACGGCGGGGGAGTACGCGAAGGCGAGCAACGCCCGCATCGGCTTCGTCGCCACCAACTCGATCACCCAGGGCGAGCAGGTGGCGCAGCTCTGGCCCGTCCTCTTCGACCGTTGCGGGCTGGAGATCGCCTTCGCCCACCGCACCTTCGCCTGGGGCTCGGATGCGCGCGGCAAGGCCCACGTCCACGTCGTTATCCTCGGGCTTGACCGGCGCGAAGCCGCGCGTGCGGAAAAGCGCCTCTTCAGCTATCCCGACATCGACGGCGAGCCGGAAGAGACCGTGCACGCCGCCCTCTCGCCCTACCTCTTCGACGCCGGCGGCCTCGCCAACCCGCACCTGACGGTGCGGGAGGAAAGCGCGCCGATCAACGGCATGGGTAGGCTGATTATCGGCTCCAAGCCCATCGACGGCGGCCATTACATCTTCGATGCGGAAGAGCGCGCTGAATTCCTGGCAAACGAGCCGAACGCCGCGCCCTTCCTTCTCCCGTTCATCGGTGCGCGGGAATATCTGCAAGGCGGTGAACGCTGGATACTCGCCTTACACGGTGCGGCACCCAATGAGCTGGCACGCCTGCCACGGGTGCGGGAGCGCATAGCCGCTGTCCGCGCCTATCGGGAGGCCAGCAAGAGCACGCCGACGCAGAAGCTCGGGGCGACGCCGACGCTTTACCACGTCAACGTCGTCCCCACCGCGCCGTTCCTAGTGATTCCTGAGGTGAGTTCGGAGCGGCGGGAATATGCACCCATCGGCTGGTTGAAGCCGCCGGTCATTCCGAGCAACAAGCTCCGCCTTCTGTCCGACGCAACACTCGGCGACTTCGCCCTTCTCACCTCCGCCATGCACATGACCTGGATGCGGGCGGTGACGGGGCGGATGAAGAGCGACTACATGTATTCCGTCGGTGTCGTCTACAACACCTTCCCGACGCCGCCGAAGGAGGCGGACCTGTCTCCGCTGGAGCCGCTGGCGCAGGCGGTGCTCGACGCGCGCGCGGCGCATCCCGAGGCGACGCTCGCCGACCTCTACGACCCCGACCTCATGCCCCCGGCGCTGCGCCGCGCGCACCGGGCGCTGGATCGCGCGGTGGACCGGCTCTATCGCAAGGGCGGCTTCGCCTCGGAGCGCGAGCGGGTCGAGCACCTCTTCATGCTCTACGAGAGGATGCGCGCCCCCCTCGAAGCCGCCGCGAAGCCGAAGCGCCGCCGCAGACGGAGCCCGCCGCGCCGTCGCGGGGCTTGATTGCCGGCAGGGTGTACGGCTAAAACCCGTACAGACGCCGAGAGGACGGAGGGCGCCATGGCGACGGGTGCCGCGCCCCGCGCGGAGCGGATCGAGCTCAGGGCGACGCGGGAGGAGAAGCGGCTGCTCGCCGCCGCCGCCGCGCATGAGCGGCTCGACCTGACCAGCTTCATTATGCGCGCTGCGCTGCCCGCAGCGCGGGCGGCCGTGGAAGAGGCCGAGCGCATCGTGCTCTCCGAGCGCGACAGCGATCGCGTGCTGGCGTTGCTGGAGAACCCGCCCGAGCCGGCCCCTGCCCTGAGGGACGCCGCGCGGCGCCGTGCCGCCCGCACCTGAGGCTTTGCCTGACTGGCGGGAAGAAGCCATAGGCCGGCATCACGACCGCAAGGGCTTCGATTGCGGGGTCGCGGCGTTGAATGCGTATCTCCGCCGCTACGCTAGGCAGAATCACGAGTCGGGTGGCGCCAAGACTTTCGTCGCCGTATCGCCGGCAGAGCCCGCGCATGTCCTCGGCTACTATTCGATAAGCCCCGGCGCTATCGCCTTTACCCACGTGCCGGCCGCGCTGACCGGGGGGCTCGGCAGCTACGACGTGCCCGTCTTCCGGCTCGGGCGGCTCGCGGTTGATCGCTCCGTGCAGGGCCGGGGGCTCGGCGGCGAGCTGCTGCTGGCGGCGGGCGAACGGGCACTTGCGGTGTCTGCGACGGTGGGCGGTGTGGCGCTCGCCATCGACGCTTGGGACGCAGCGGCGGTGCGGTGGTACGAGCGCTTCGGCGCGGTGCCGCTGCTGGACGATCCGCTCAGGCTCATCCTCCCCCTCGCGGCGATCGCCGAGGCGCGCTATGGAGGGGCGGCGCCGGAGCGCGGTTGAGCCGCCGCCCGGCGTGCCCCGCGGGCCCACAGCAGGAAGGCCGTCTCATGGAACTCACCGCCAACTGGTCCTACCCCACCGCCATCCGCTTCGGCACCGGCCGCGTGGGCGAGCTGGCGGAGGCCTGCGCCGAGGCCGGCATCTGCCGCCCGCTGCTGGTAACCGACCGCGGGCTCGCCGCGCTCCCCATCGCGCAGGGAGCGCTTGACGTGCTGGAGGCGGGCGGGCTCGGCCGCGCGGCCTTCACCGAGGTCGACGCGAACCCCACCGAGCAGAACCTCGATGCCGGCGTCGCGGCCTTTCGCGCAGGCGGCCACGACGGGGTCGTCGCCTTCGGCGGCGGCTCTGCGCTCGACCTCGGCAAGATGGTCGCCTTCATGGCCGGGCAGACGCGCCCGGTGTGGGACTTCGAGGACGTGGGCGACTGGTGGATCCGGGCCGATGCCGCCGCCATCGCGCCCTCCGTCGCCGTCCCCACCACCGCCGGCACCGGCTCGGAGGTGGGGCGCGCCAGCGTCATCACCAACTCGGCGACGCGGGTGAAGAAGATCATCTTCCACCCCAGGGTGCTGCCCGTGGTGGTGATCGCCGACCCCGCGCTCACCGTGGGCATGCCCAGGCCGATCACCGCCGGCACGGGCATGGACGCCCTCGCCCACTGCCTGGAGGCCTTCTGCTCGCCCTTCTACCACCCCATGGGCCAGGGCATCGCGCTGGAAGGGATGCGGCTCGTGCACGAGAACCTGTGCCGCGCCTACGCCGACGGCGCCGACCTGGAGGCGCGCGCCCACATGATGGCGGCGGCCAGCATGGGGGCCACCGCGTTCCAGAAGGGCCTCGGCGCGATCCACGCGCTGAGCCACCCGGTGGGCGCCGTGTTCGACACCCACCACGGCACCACCAACGCCTGCGTCATGCCCTACGTGCTCGACATGAACCGCCCGGCGGTGGAGGAGCGGCTGGCGCAGGCCGCCGCCTATCTCGGGATCAAGGGCGGCTACGCCGGCTTCTACGAGCGCGTGCTGGAGCTGCGCGAGACCCTCGGCATCCCCAAGACGCTGGGGGCCATGGGGGTGAGCGCCGACCGCCTCGACGACCTCACCGCCATGGCGCTGAAGGACCCCACTGCAGGCGGCAACCCGGTCCCCATGACGGCGGGGAACACGCGGGCTCTGCTGGAGGCGTGTTTCTAGGCGCCTGACCGCCTGCCGCGATCCGGCTCAGCCCGTGCGACGTGCAGGATGCGGTCCGCCAGATAGGGGTGGCGCCGCACCTTGTCGTGGAATCGCGCGTCCGCCGTCACCATTGGATGCTGCGTCTGGATGGCGAGGGCGAGATAGAAGCAGTCATAGGCAGGATGATCGAGATCGGCGGCGAGCCGCGCGGCAGCAGGGGCGAGCTGGCCCATGGCGGCGGGAATCGCGATCGGCACTGTCCGCAACGCCTGCACGGCGTCCGTCATGTCGTGGGTCGAAATGTCGCCGCGCCTCTGCATCGCCCATAAGGCGTTGACGACCTCGGCGAAGACGAGAGCCGGTGCAACGAGGGTCGCGCCGATTTGAAGAAGATTCGCCGCTTCGTCGGAGTGGTTCTCGGCAACCAACCACTTCACCACCACGCTGGCATCGACAACGTAGCCGGTCACGCTCTGTGATCCCGGTCTCGGTCCGCCCGGATGATATCGGTGCTGTCGACCGACGAACGCAACCGTTGACGGAGCGCTGCTGCCCGCTCCGCGAAGTCATCTTCGCTCCCGAGCAGCGCCGCGCGCAGCAGCTCCCGGTGCTCGGCCTCCGCCGAACGGCCGTTGGCTACCGCCCGGCGCTTGAGGGCGCCGACAACTTCCTTGCTGATGTTTCGAACCGTTAGCTGCGCCATCTTGAGTGCCTTCAATACAGTGCCTTCAATGACATCACATCTATAGACCCGCCGCGCCGGTTTGCCAAGGTCCGCGCCCGGCCGCTACCGTGAGGGCGATGCCGGCAGCGCCGCCAGAGAAGAACAAACAAAGCGGCGCGCCGGATAATGGCGCGGCCGTCGCCCCGCCTGCTGACCCGGACGCCGGAGCCGGGCGGCTGCGCGGGCGGGCGCTGATCGTGCCGACGCTGCTGCTGCTCCTCGGCGGCGTCTCCTACGGCGGCATCTTCTCAGCCAACAAGCTCGCGGCGGGCGTGGCCTTTCCGGTCTTCGCCTACACCTTCTGGATCGCGCTCTTCGCGGGGCTCGCGCTCCTGCTCGTGTGCGCGGCCGCCGGCACGCTGCCGCCACTTAGCCGCGCGCACCTCTGGCAGTATCTCCGCCTCGCCCTGCTCGCGGTGATGCTTCCCGTTCTCGCCACCGCCTTCGCCGCGCGCGAGCTGCCCGCTGGCGTCATCACCCTGGTGCTGACGCTGGTGCCGGGGCTCACCTACCTGATGTCCTTCGCCATACGAATGGAGCGCTTCGAGGCGCTCAGCCTCGCGGGCCTCGCCCTCGGCGCGGGCGGGGTGCTGCTGATCGTGCTGCCCGAGCAGAGCCTGCCCGAGGCCGGGGCCTGGGTGTGGATGCTGGTGGCGCTGGTGGCGGCGGTCGCGGCTGCGGGCTCCAACGTGGTCGCCGCGGCCTGGCGCCCGCCGGCCACGCACTCGCTCGCGCTCGCCTGCGGCATCCTGCTGGCGGCGGCCATCGTCATGCTGCCGGTGATGCTGATCGCCGACGGCCCCTACCTCTTCGCGGACGCCGGCTGGCCCGGCATCGCCGGCATGGCCTGGGCCGCGGCGATCCACTGCGTCACCTTCTACTGCTTCCAGGAGGTGACGCGGCGCGCCGGCGCGGTCTTCTTCGCCCAGTTCAACTACCTGGTGGTGGCCGCCGGCATCTTCTGGGCGCTGATCATCTTCGACGAGGACCTCGGGCTCTGGGTGTGGGCTGCGCTCGCCTGCATGGTCGTGGGCCTCTTTCTCGTCAACACCGGGCAGCGGCGCCGCACGACCGCCGCCTCGAGCGGCTCAGGCGGCGCGCCGTGAGGGGTTCCGGAACCGCTGCTACAATCGGCCTCGCATAGCCGAACCGGAGGCCACGGTGCGCGCGATCTTCTTCGACTGCCCTTCCTTCCTGGCCCAGCTCTACGACGACGAGCTCGGCGCCATCGTCCCCGACCTGGGGATGACCATCGACGACGTGCCCGGCGACGACGTGGCGGCCTATGTCGGCGATGCGGTCGGCGTCATCAACGACCACACCTACATGCCGGAGGACGTGCTCGCCGCCTGCCGCGCGCTCAAGGTGATCGTCTTCATGGGCACCGGCGCGTCGAGCTACATCGATGTGGCGGCGGCGGAGCGGCTCGGCATCGAGGTGCGCACCATCAAGGGCTACGGCGACACGACCGTGGCCGAGCACGCGCTGGCGCTGATGTTCGACTGCGGCCGCCAGACCGCGCGGATGGACCGCGCGCTGCGCGCCACCGGCAACTGGCGCACGCTGGACGGCGTGGAGTTCGCCGGCAAGACCCTGGGCGTGGTCGGCACCGGCGGCGTCGGGCGCGAGATGGTGCGCCTCGGCGCGGGCATCGGCATGGAGGTGGTCGCCTGGAACCGGAGCGGCGTGCCCGCCGATCTCCCCTGCCGGGCGGCGGAGACCCTGGACGCCCTGCTCGGGGAGGCGCACGTGGTCTCGCTCCACCTCGGCCTCAACGACGAGACCCGGGGCATGATCGACGCCCGCCGCCTCGCGCTCCTGCGCCCGGGCGCGATGCTCGTCAACACCGCGCGCGGCGCGGTGATCGACGAGGCGGCGCTGGTGGACGTGCTGCGCGAGGGCAGGATCCGCGCCGCCGGCCTCGATGTCTTCGCCGACGAGCCCATCGGCGCAGACCATCCGCTGGTGGCGCTGGAGAACGTGACGCTCACGCCCCATGCCGCCTTCATGACCGCCGAGGCCTCCTACCGCCTGCTGCGCATGGCGCTGGAGCAGATGCGCGATGCGCTGGAGGGCCTCGGCCTGCCCGCGCCGGGCGCAGACGCGGGCGGCGGGGCATGAGCGAGGCGCCCGCGCGCTGCCGCCTCGGCGTCGATGTCGGCGGCACCTTCACCGACCTGCTGCTGGTCGATCAGGCGTCCGGCGCCACGCGCATCGCCAAGGTGCCGTCGACGCCGGCCGACCAGTCGGAGGGCTTCATGGCGGGCCTCGCCGCGCTCGGCGAGGCGGCGGGCGGCTTCGAGACCGTCGTCCACGGCACCACCGTCGGCACCAACGCGGTGCTGGAGCGCAAGGGGGTGCGCTGCGCGCTGATCACCACGCGGGGCTTCCGCGACACGCTGGAGCTCGGCCGTCGCACCCGGCCCAACCCCTGGGGCATGTTCGGCAGCTTCGAGCCGATCGTGCCGCGCGAGCGCCGCTTCGAGGTGACGGAGCGGGTCGATGCCGCGGGCGCCGTGGTCACGCCGCTCGACGAGGACGAGGTGCGGGAAGCCACCGAGGCGGCGCGCGCGGCCGGCGCCGAGGCGCTGGTCATCCACTTCATCCACGCCTACCTCAATCCCGAGCACGAGCGCCGCGCCGGCGCCATTGCGCGCGAGGTCTGGCCCGATGCTCCGGTCACGCTCGGCTCCGACATCCTGCGCGAGGTGCGCGAGTTCGAACGCGGCAGCACGGCCGCGCTCAACGGCTACATCCAGCCGATCATGACCCGCTATCTCGCACGCATCGCCGGCCGGCTGCGCGCCGAAGCCGGCGCGGCCGAGCTGCTGGTGATGCAGGGCAACGGCGGCATGATGAGCGCCGCAATCGCCGGCGAGAAGGCGGTGCAGACCGTGATGTCGGGGCCGGCCGCCGGCGCCATCGCCGCGGCCCACCTGGGCGCCGCCGCCGGCTTCCCCAACCTCATCAGCTGCGACATGGGCGGCACCAGCTTCGACATCGCCATCGTGCAGGGCGGCGTGCCGGCCACCACGACGGAGAAGGACATCGCCTACGGCATGCCGCTGCGCGTGCCCATGGTGGACATCCAGACCATCGGCGCCGGCGGCGGCAGCATCGCCCGCGTCGACGAGGGCGGCATTCTGCGCGTGGGGCCCGAGAGCGCGGGCGCCCAGCCCGGACCGATCTGCTACGGCCGGGGCGGGCAGGAGGTGACGGTGACGGACGCTAACCTGCTGCTCGGCCGCATCGACCCCGGCGCCATCGGCGGCCTGGAAAGCCCGCCGGACGTCGACGCGGTGCGCCGCATCGTGCGCGAGAATATCGCCGCGCCGCTCGGCCTGGACGAGGCGGAGGCCGCGGCCGCGATCCTGCGCGTGGTGGACCACCAGATGGCGGGCGCGGCGCGGCTCGTCTCGGTGGACAAGGGGCACGACCCGCGCGACTTCGCGCTCTTCGCCTTCGGTGGCGCGGGGCCGATGCACGCCACCGCCATCGCCCGCGAGCTCGGCGTGCCGCACGTGCTGGTGCCGCGCTTCCCCGGCATCACGTCCGCGCTCGGCTGCGTGCTCGCCGATGTGCGCCACGACTTCGTGCGCACCCTGCACCAGCCGCTGGAGGACGTGGACACGGCCGAGGCCGACCGCATCCTGGCGGAGCAGGCCGCCGAGGGCCGGGCCCTGCTGACGCAGGAGGGGGTCACGGTTGCGCAGGTCGAGATCGCGCACGAGGCGGACCTCTTCTACCGCGGCCAGAGCCACGTCTTCCGCGTGCCGCTGGGGGAGGGGGGCTTCGACGCGGTTGCGGTGCGCAATTCCTTCGCGGCGCTCTACCGCGAGCGCTTCGACATCGTGCTGCCCGAGATGCAGCCGGTCCTGGTCAACCTGCGCACGACCGTGCGGGGCGTCCGCCCGCTGCTCGATCTCTCGCTCTCGGACGCGGACGACGGCGCGACGGTGGAGGCCGCGCTGATCGAGACCCGGCCGGTCCATTTCGACGGCGCCTGGGTCGAGACGCCGGTCTACCGGCGCGAGGCGCTGCCCGGCGATGCGGCGATAGCCGGGCCTGCGGTCGTCCAGCAGCTCGACACCACGATCCTGGTGGAGCCGGGATCGGAGGCCCGCACCGACGCCCTCGGCAACCTGGTCATCACCGTGCCGCAGGCTGCTGCGGAGGCCGCAGAGGGCGCCGCCCGCGACCTCGACCCGGTCACGCTTGCGGTGATCGAGAGCGGCCTGCAGCAGGTCGCGAGCGAGATGGACCTGGTGCACCAGCGCACCTCGTTCTCGCCGGTGATCTCCGAGGCCTACGACCGCTCCAACGGCATCTACCAGCCCGATACCGGCGAGATCATCGCCCAGGGCGAGCTGGGTCTCCCGATCTTCCTCGGCGTCATGCAGTCCACCACCCAGGCGGTGATCGAAGAGCGCGACGACCTCGAGCCCGGCGACATCGTGCTGGTCAACGACCCCTACTTCGGCGGCACGCACCTGATGGACGTCAAGATGGTGCGGCCCTTCTTCTATCGCGGCCGGCTCTGGGCCTATCTCTCCAACACCGGCCACTGGCCCGACACCGGCGGCATGGTGCCGGGCGGCTTCCCCTCCCAGGCGACCGAGATCCAGCAGGAGGGGCTCAGGCTGCCGCCGGTCAAGCTGCACCGGCGCGGCGTGCTCGACGACGACATCATGCAGATCGTGCTCGCCAACATCCGCGTGCCGGAGGAGCGGATCGGCGACATCCGCGCCCAGATCGGCGCGCTCTCGGTGGGCGAGCGGCGGCTGATCCAGCTCCTCGACAAGCACGGCGAGGCCACGGTCAACGCAGCCATCGAGGTGCTGAAGGAACGCTCGGAGCGGCGCATGCGCGCCCACATCGCGTTCGTGCCCGACGGCGAGTACGTCTTCTCCAGCTACATGGATTCAGACGGCGTGGACGACGCGCCGCTGGAAGTGCGTGCGCGCGTCACCGTGGCGGGCAGCGACCTCGCCGTAGATTTCGCAGGCTCCAGCCCGCCCTGCCGCGGGCCGGTGAACTCGGTCTGGGCGACGACGCTGGCCTCGGTCTACTGCGCGATCAAGCACATCTTCCCGGACGTGCCCATCAACGCCGGCTGCTTCCGCCCCATCGCGGTCGAGCCGCCGCGCGAGACCTTCCTCTATGCCGAGTATCCCCGGCCGGTCTCGGGCTGCGCGGCGGAGACGGCGCAGCGCGTCATGGAGGCGGTCTTCGGCGCCTTCGGCCGCGCCATGCCGGAGCGCATGTTCGCCGCGCCCGCCGGCACCAGCGGCAACTTCAGCCTCGGCGGCGACGACCCGGCCGAGGGGCGCCGCTACGTCATGTACATCTTCTCCGGCGGCGGCTACGGCGGCTGGTGGGAGGGCGACGGGCTGACCAACGGCTGCTCCTCGGTCGGCATCTCCAAGACCCAGCCGGCGGAGATCCTGGAGCAGCACTACCCCATCCTGTTCGAGGAGTACGCGCTGCGCGAGGGCTCGGGCGGCGCCGGGCGCCACCGCGGCGGCTTCGGCGTGAGCTACCGCGTGCGCCTGCTCCGGGGCGAGGCCAAGGCCTCGTTCATGATGGACCACGGGCGCACCGGCCCGCACGGGCTCGCGGGCGGCCTGCCGGGCGCCTGCAACCGGATCGAGGTCCACCGAGGCAACACGGTGGAGGAGCCGCCGCACCTCTCCAAGGGCGAGGGCTACCACCTGGCGCCGGGCGATACCGTGCAGGTGCGCACGCCGGGCGGCGGCGGCCTGGGCGAGCCCCGCCTGCGCGCGCCCTCGCGCGTCGCCGCCGACCTCGCCCGCGGCTACCTCACGGAGGCCGAGGCGGCGCGGGACTACGGCTACACGCCCGGCGCCGACGAGGCGGCGGAGTAGCCGGACGAGGCCCTTCTACGGCGACTCAGGGAGCCGCCCGGCTCTCCGCATGGGGGCGAACGCGCGAGCGGATGTCGTGGCCGTTCTCGACCAGCGCCCTGGAGAGTTCGTAGGTCTTCTGGGCGTTCATCCAGAACTCCGGGCTCTGGCCGAAGTAGGCGCCCAGCGCGATCGCCGTCTCCGCGCTCACGCCGCGCCGCTCGTGGACGATCTCGTGCAGGCGGGTCGCCGGCAACCCGGCTTCCCGCGCGACGGCATGGACGCTGAGCCCCGCCTCTTCGATCTGCTCGCGCAGCAGCGCGCCGGGATGCGTCGCGATCCGGTTCGTCGGCACTGTCATCCCAGCCATCCCCCACGTCTCACGCGTAGTGGTTGTTCAAGGACACGTCGAATGCGTCGCCATCCTGCCAGCGGAAGCAAATCCGCCATCCTCGCGAGACGCGGATACTGTGTTGCCCCTCGCGGTCGCCTCTCAAGCGTTCGAGACGATTTCCCGGCGGAATTCGGAGATCGTCGAGCTGCGCTGCGGAATTGATCCGGTCCAGCCTGCTCCGTGCCCGCTTCAGGATCGACGGCGGAAACGATTGTTCTTCTATCCCATTGAAAACGTTTTCTGTTCTTCGGTCGCCGAAGCACCGTATCATGTGCCTCCTTTTGTTACGCTAGGCGCTATACGCTGCACACGACAGAAATAATGCAAGTTCGGCGGACTTTCAAGATCCGTCTTCGCGAAAATGACTGCCACCGGACTGACAGAGCTTCCGCTGCTTCGATGTATCAACCGCCATGCCGTTGACTTGCGCGCCCATCCTCTCCACACTCCGGCGGCTTGCGGGAGGGCCGGCGCGAAGGCCGGGCGCGGAGGAGACGGTATGCGCTTTTCGGACAACGGGTATTACATCGAGCGCTACGTGAAGTGCGACAATTGCGGCGTGCTCATCTACGACGAGGGCATCTCCGCCAAGGTCCAGGGCAAGGACCAGCTCTTCTGCTCCGACTGGTGCGTCCAGTGGTTCACGGCGCGGGCCGAGGGCATCGAGCAGCCGCGCATCCCGCTGCCGAAGCAGGGCATCCACGAGACCGGCTAGGCGCGCGGCACCCTTCCACTCCTCTCATCACGTGGCCGGTCGACGGGGCGGGGCAGCATGAGTGATCTGGTCGGGATCGACGTGGGCGGGACCTTCACGGACTTCGTCCGCTACGACCCCGAGACCCAGGCGGTCGACGTCTGGAAGACGCTGTCCACCCCGGCTGACCCGATCGACGGGATCATCGCGGGGCTCGACCGCTCCGGCGAGACCGCCGATATCGGCGCCGTCGGCAACATCCGCTTCGGCACCACCATCGCCACCAACGCGATCCTCGAGCGCAAGGGGGCGACGGTCGCCTACCTCACCACCACCGGCTTCCGCGACGTGCCCTTCATCCAGCGGGGCAAGCGCAAGAGCCACTACGACATCACCTGGGTCAAGGCCAAGCCGCTGGTGAAGCGGCGCCACTGCTACGAGGTGGACGAGCGCATCCTGGCGCGGGGCGAGGTCTACCATCCGCTGGACACCGAGCGCGTGCGCGCCGTCGCCCGCGAGATCAAGGCGCTGGGCCGGGTGGAGGCGGTCGCCATCAACTTCCTCTTCTCCTTCGTCACGCCCGACCACGAGCGCGAGGCGCAGGCCATCTTCGCCGAGGAATGCCCGGAGATCCCGGTCAGCATCTCCTACGAGGTGCTGCCCAAGTGGAAGGAGTTCGAGCGCTCGTCCACCACCATCACCGACGCCTACATCAAGCCGGTGGTGGGCCATCACCTGGGCGCCATGCGCGAGCGGCTGGATGCGAAGGGCATCACCCGGCACGTCGCCGCGATCAAGTCCAACGGCGGCGAGATGACGCTGGAGGCCGCCGCCCGTCACCCGATCCAGATGACCCTCTCCGGCCCCACCGGCGGGGTGGTGGGCGCCAAGCAGATCGCCCGCAGCGTCGGCGTCGACCACCTGGTCACGCTCGACATGGGCGGCACGTCCACCGACGTCTCCACCGTGGTGGGCGGCAACGAGAGCTTCACCACCAGCTTCGAGATCGAGTTCGGCCTGCCCATCCAGATTCCCATGATCGACATCCGCACCATGGGCGCGGGCGGCGGCTCGCTGGCGTGGATCGACAAGGGCGGCATGCTGCGCGTCGGCCCGGAGAGCGCCGGCGCCAATCCCGGGCCCGCCTGCTATGGCCTCGGCGGTGCCCGGGCGACGGCGACCGACGCCAACCTCGTCATCGGCCGCATCAACCCGGAGAACTTCCTCGGCGGCGCCATGGCGCTCGATGCGGACGCGGCGCGGAGGGCAATCGCCCAGGTCGCGGGCGCCATCGACAAGCCGGTCGAGGAGACCGCGCTCGCCATGGTGCAGATCGCCAACAACAACATGATCGGCGCGCTGCGCTCGGTGCTGACCGAACGCGGGCTCGACCCGCGCGACTTCACCCTGCTGGCCTTCGGCGGGGCGGGCCCGGTGCACGTCGCCGACCTCATGGTCAACGCCAACATCCCGAGCGGCATCGTGCCCAACCATCCCGGCCAGTTCTCGGCCTTCGGCTTCCTCATGACCGACGCGCGCGTGGACCTGGAGCGGACGGCGCAGATGACCTCCGCCGCGTTCGACGCGGACCACGCCAACCGCGTGCTCTCCGACCTGATCGGCGAGGGCGTGGCCGCGCTGGAGGAGCAGGGCTATCGCAAGAACATCGAGATTCAGCGCTCGCTGGAGATGCGCTACCTCGGGCAGAACCACGAGCTCGACGTGCCCATCGCCTTCGACCGCTTCGACGAGGGCACGCTGCCCGGCCTGTGGGAGGCCTTCCACCGGGCGCATCGGGACCGCTTCAATTTCGACATCCCGGGTGAGAAGATCGAGATGACCTCGGTCAAGGTCACGGCGGTCTCGGTGACCGACAAGCCCGAGCTTGCCGAGATCGGCGCGGCCGAGGGCGAGCCCGAGCCTGCGGGCACGCGGCGGGTGCTCTTCGAGGAGGGCTGGGCGGAGACGCCGGTCCACGACCGCGCGCGGCTCCGCCACGGCCACCGCTTCGAGGGCCCGGCGCTGATCGAGGAGCCGGCCTCGGTCACCGTCGTCCGCCCCGGCCAGCCGGTGCGGATCGACCGCTACAGCAATATTCTGATCGGCGAGATCGCGCGCTCGTCCTGACCCGGACCTGCGCGCGAGAGGGAAAGGAACCCGTCATGGACATGGTCACGATGAACATCGTCGAATCCGCCATGGTCGCGATCTGCCGCGAGATGGGCGTCAACGTGCAGAAGACCGCCTATTCCACGATCTTCTCCGAGGCCGAGGACTTCACCTGCGCGCTCGCCAACGTCGAGGGCGAAATGATCGCCGTCGCCGAGTTCTGCCCGGCGCAGATCGGCGGCGTGCCGCTGCTGGTGCGCTCCATGGTGAGGGAAATTTCGCTCGACGAAATTCACGAGGGCGACGTCATCGTCCACAACGACCCCTACCGCGGCGGCCTGCACACGCCCGAGCACACCATGTTCAAGCCGATCTTCGTGGACGGCGAGCTGATGGGCTTCGCCGTCGCCATCGGCCACTTCGTCGAGATCGGCGGCATGGTGCCGGGCGGCTTCCCCGGCGAGGCGACGGAGATCTTCCACGAAGGCCTGCGCGTGCCCCCGGTCAAGATCAAGAAGCGCGGCGAGGACGTGGTCGAGGTGTGGAAGCTGATGCTCGCCAACGTCCGCACCCCGCGCCAGAACTACGGCGACATCCGCGCGCTGATCTCGGCCGTCGACCTGGGCGAGGCGCGGCTGAAGGAGCTGATCGGCAAGTACGGCCGCGAGACCTTCCGCCGCACCGTGACCGATCTCATGGACTATTCCGAGGCGCGGATGCGGACCGAGATCGGGGCCTTCCCCGACGGCTGCTACCGCTTCGAGGACGGGCTCGAGGACGACGGCATCGAGGACAAGGAGTACACCATCCGCTGCGCCGTGCACGTGCAGGGCGACGAGGTGGTGATCGACTACACCGGCTCCTCGCCGCAGGCGCTCGGGCCGATCAACGCCACCCTCGGCGTCGCCTGGTCGGCCTCCTACAACGCCATGCTGCACCTCACCGACCAGACGATCCCGAAGAACTCGGGCTGCTTCCGCCCGATCCGGGTCATCGCGCCGGCGGGCTCGGTGATGAACGTGGACTATCCCGGCTCCGAGGTGGGCGGCAACACCGAGACCCACCCGCTCATCGTCGCCATCATCCTGGGCGCCATGGCGCCGGCCGCGCCCGACCGCGTGATGGCGTCCGAGGGCACCACCCACGGCTGCTTCGTCTTCGGCGGCTACGACGCGCGCAACGACGAGCCCATCGGCGCCTTCGACTTCTCCTATGTCGGCTATGGCGGGCGCAGCTTCGCCGACGGCAACGACGCCACCGATTCGATCAACGGCAACTGCGCCAACACGCCGACCGAGGTGTTCGAGACGCGCTTTCCCTGGATCGTCGAGGAGTACGCGCTGCGCCAGGATTCGGCCGGCGCCGGCGCGCACCGCGGCGGGCTCAGCATTTCCAAGACCATGCTCTGCACCGGCGACGTGATGATCAGCCAGATGACCAACAAGCACAAAAAGGTCGCTTGGGGGCTGAAGGGCGGCGGCGCCGGCATTCCCGGCGCCACGCTCTACCGGAGCGAAGGGGCCAACAGCTGGACCACCATCGGCGAAGCCTTCGGCAAGATCTCCACCAGCAAGTATTCCAACGTGCCGATCCGCCCCGGCGAGCGGGTCTCAGTCAAGGCGCCGGGCGGCGGCGGCTACGGCGAGCCGCGCGAGCGCGACCCCCGCGCCGTGGTGGAGGACGTGCTGGAAGGCTACGTCAGCGCCCAGGCCGCGACGCGGGACTACGGCTACGAGCCCGGCTGGGTTGCCCGCTACGGGGAGGACGCGCCGCTGCCGGAGGCGGCCGAGTAGCAGCGGCGGGGGCCTGAGAGATGGCCGAACGCGAGCAGGCCGCCCGGGCAGCACCCGAAACCGTCGTCATCAGGAAGTACGCCAACCGGCGCCTCTACAACACCGCCACCAGCAGCTACGTCACCCTCGACACCCTGTGCGAGATGGTGCGCAACGGCGAGGAGTTCGTCGTCGTCGACGCGAAGTCCGGCGACGACATCACCCGCCAGGTGCTCACCCAGATCATCGTCGAGCAGGAGGCCAAGGGGCACAACATGCTGCCGCTCAGCTTCCTGCGGCAGCTCATCCAGCTCTACGGCGACAACGTCCAGGCCTTCGTCCCCCGCTATCTGGAGGTCGCCATGGAGACCTTCGCCCGCAACCAGGGCGACATCCGCGCGCGGATGAACGAGGCGTGGGGCGGCATGTTGCCGGTCGACGAGCTCGAGGCCATGGCCGAGCGCAACGTCGCGCTGATGCAGCGCACCATGGAGATGTTCGCAGGCTTCCCCGCAGGCCAGGGGCGCGCGGAGTCGAAGCCGGGGGCGGATGGCGACGCGAACGGCAATGCCGGCGACGACGCGGGCGAGGGCAGCACGCCCGGCGTCGACAGCCTCATGGAGAGGCTCGACAGGATGCAGGCCCAGCTCGACGCGCTGAGCGGGCGCGCCCGCAAGGAGGGCGAAGAGGGCTGAGCGCGGGCGAGGCGCGCCCCACGCTTGCGAGGGCGGCAGGGCGGCCCCTACCATGCAGGCGCAAACCATCCGACGGGGGGAAAGGGCATGAGTGCGAGCGGAAGGCTCGCCGCGGCGCTGGTCGCGGCGGGAGCGATCCTGTGCGGGGCGCAGGCGGCGGTGGCGGAGGAGAGCGGCAGCGTCCGTCTCATCCGCACCTACGTGCAGGACTACGTCACCTTCGACTTCGACGGCGGCAGCATCACCGGCGGCACGCTGGAGGGGTCGGTCACCGTGCTGCAGAGCAGCGGCGGGCCCTTCGTTGAAGGGACGCACGAGCGGGTGACCTGCCTGGCCTACGCCAGGCGCTCCGAGGCCGGCCTCGACCTGGAGGCGCCCTGCACCATGACCGCGCCCTCGGGCGACGAGTGGTACACGATCTCCAGGCGGACTTCGGGCGATGTCGAGACGGGCGGCGGCGGCCCCGGCACCCTGGACATCCTGGGCGGCACCGGGGCCTACGCAGGGCTCAGTGGCACCTGCACCTACGAGGTGGAGTACCTGCCGGACGACTGGGTCTCGATGATCGCCGACTGCACCTGGCAGAGGTAGTGCCGTCGCCGCAGGCCATGCGGTGGGCGGCTCCTCCGGATTGAACGGGTCACGCGCGGCGGCGACGCGATTCGGCTGGAGGCGGGGCCGGGCATCATCTAACATTCACGTCAAACGGGGCACCCTGGGAGGCTGGCCGTCGGGGCCTCGGGCGCCACGCGCGAAGGCTGGCGCGCAGGCCCCGGTCAGGCACTCCCGAGTGCTCGAAGTGATGGGAGGCCATCTCGAGTTGGCTACATCTCGAACCATGGGAGACGTGCAATGACCGTCGAGCAGCAACTGCGGAAACTGGCCGGGAAGAGCGGCATCACGCGCCGCGGCTTCATGCAGAGCGCCCTGGCTCTGGGCGCCACCACGGCCCTCGCGACGACCATCGCCGACCGGGCCTTCGCGGAGCCCAAGATGGGCGGTCGCTTCCGTTGCGGACTCGGTCACGGGGCGACCTCGGATTCGCTCGATCCGGCGACCTTCCTCGACCTCTACATGCAGACCGTGAACGCGGCTGCGCGCAACAACCTGACGGAGATTGCCCAGGACGGCAGCCTGATTCCAGAGCTGGCGGAATCGATCGACACCGCCGACGCCAAGACGTGGAAGTTCACACTGCGCCAGGGCGTCGAGTTCCACAACGGCAAGACGCTGGACGCGAACGACGTGATCGCGTCGCTCAACCACCATCGCGGCGAGGCCTCGAAGTCGGCGGCCAAGGAGCTGCTCAAGCCCGTCGTCGAGATGAAGGCGGACGGCGCGAACGCGGTGGTCTTCACCCTGGAGGACGGCAACGCCGACTTCCCGGTCGTGCTCAGCGACTACCACATGCCGATCATGCCGGCGGACGGCGACGGGGTGGACTGGCAGTCAGGCGCCGGCACCGGCGGCTACGTGCTCGAGAGCTTCGAGCCCGGCGTGCGCACCACGCTGAAGCGCAACCCCAACTTCTTCAAGGAGGGGTTCGGGCACTTCGACGAGGTGGAGGTCATCACCATCGCCGACGTGGCGGCGCGCACCAACGCGCTGACAACCGGCGAGATCGACGCCATGGACCGGGTCGACCTCAAGACCGCGCACCTGCTCGCCCAGCGCGAGGGGATCAACATCGTCGAGACCAGCGGCACGCAGCACTTCACCTTCACCATGCGCTGCGACACGCCGCCCTTCGACAACGTCGACGTGCGGCTCGCGCTCAAGCACGCCATCGACCGCGAGGCCATCGTCAGGACGATCCTGCGCGGCCACGGCACCCTCGGCAACGACCATCCGATCAGCCGCTCCAACCGCTATCACGCGGACAACCTGGAGCAGCGCGCCTACGATCCGGACAAGGCCAGGCACCACCTCAAGCAGGCGGGCATGGAGGGCCTTTCCATCGACCTCAGCGCGGCCGACGCGGCGTTCGCGGGCGCGGTCGACGCGGCGGTGCTCTACAAGGAGCACGCGGCCGCGGCCGGCATCAACATCAACGTGGTCCGCGAGCCCGACGACGGCTACTGGTCCAACGTCTGGATGGTGAAGCCCTACTGCGCCGTCTACTGGGGCGGCCGCCCGACCGAGGACTGGATGTTCTCGACGGCCTACGCGGCAGACGCGGCCTGGAACGACAGCTTCTGGAAGCACGACCACTTCAACGAGCTGCTGCTCGCGGCCCGGTCGGAGCTGGACGAGGCGAAGCGGCGGAGCATGTACGAGGAGATGCAGGCCATCGTCAGCAACGACGGCGGCGTTCTCATCCCCATGTTCGCCAACTACGTCATGGCGCTCTCCGACAAGATCGGCCACGGCCAGATGGCGGCGAACTGGTCGATGGACGGCTTCAAGTGCTCCGAGCGCTGGTGGTTCGCCTAGGCTAGAGCGGGTCCGTTCTTGACGGGCTCGCGACAGGCCGCGACTGCGGCGCACCGTTGATGCGGAGCCCTCACGGAGCCGCCGGCCGAAGGCCGGCTGCCGTGAGCGAATCTGAGGCGGAGCGTTTCCGTGTGAAGCGGAAGCGCTCCACCCGCGCCTTGGCGGCATGACACACATCCTGATCATGGTGGCCCAGCGCCTCGCGCTGGGCCTCCTCACCCTGTTCGCCGTTTCGCTGATCATCTTCCTCGGCGTCGAGCTGCTGCCGGGCGACATCACACAGGCCATCCTGGGCCAGGGTGCGACGCCCGAGACGGTCGCCGCCTTCCGCCGCGAGCTCAAGCTCGACCTGCCCCCGCACGAGCGCTACATCGCCTGGCTCGGCGGCATCGTGCAGGGCGATCTCGGTCAGTCGCTCGCCAACAAGCGCGAGATTACCGAGCTCATGGGCGTGCGGCTGCAGAACACGCTCTTCCTCGCCTTCATCGCCGCGGTCATCTCGATTCCGCTGGCGCTGGGGCTGGGGATCCTGGCGGCGCTCTACCGCAACTCCCTCTACGACCGTGCGGTCAACGTCTTCACGCTCAGCTCGATCTCGTTCCCCGAGTTCTTCGTCGCCTACATCCTGATCCTCGTCTTCGCCGTCCATCTCGGCTGGTTCCCCAGCATCTCCAACATCGGCCACGAGCTGGGCTTCTGGGAGCGGGTCTACCGCACCATCATGCCGGCGCTGACCCTGACGCTGGTGGTGGTCGCGCACATGATGCGGATGACGCGGGCCGCGATCATCAATCTGCTGGCCAGCCCCTACATCGAGATGGCGACGCTCAAGGGCCTGCCGCGCTCGCGCATCATCGTCAGGCATGCCTTGCCCAACGCGCTGGCGCCCATCATCAACGTCGTCGTCATCAACCTCGCCTACCTGATCGTGGGCGTGGTGATCGTCGAGGTGGTCTTCGTCTATCCGGGGCTGGGGCAGCTCCTCATCGACGCCGTGCGCACGCGCGACATTCCGGTGGTGCAGGCCACGGGCCTGGTCTTCGCCGCGGCGTACATCCTGCTGAACCTGAGCGCGGACGTGCTGTCGATCATGACCAATCCGCGCCTCCTGCATCCGCGCTAGGACGGGCGGCGAGGCGGCAGCGATGCGGGACGCACTCAGTCTTCTCCGAAAATCGCCCTGGAGCGCCCGCTTCGGGCTCTTCATCGTCTTCGCCTACGTGTTCATGGCGGTCTTCGGCCCCCTGCTGACGCCCTACGGCGAGTCCGAGATCGTCGGCTTCGAGTACGAGCCCTGGGGGCCCGAGTTCCTGCTCGGCACCGACAACCTGGGCCGGGACATGCTGACGCGCCTCATCTACGGCGCCCGCAACACCATCGGCATCGCCTTCATCACCACGGTGCTGGCCTTCCTCATCGGCTGTGTGGCCGGCTTCCTCGCCGCGGTGCTGGGGGGGTGGACCGAGCAGGCGATCAGCCGCTTCAACGACATCCTGATGGCGATCCCGCAGCTCATCTTCGCGCTGCTGATCCTCACCATCGTCGGCACCTCGGTCCCGGTGCTGGTCGTGGTCATCGCCGTCCTCGATTCCACCCGCGTCTACCGCCTGGCGCGGGCGGTGGCGATGAACATCGTGGTCATGGACTACGTCGAGGTCGCGCGGCTGCGGGGCGAGGGGCTGTGGTGGATCATGCGCAGCGAGGTCCTGCCCAACGCGCTGCCGCCACTGGTCGCGGAGTTCGGGCTGCGCTTCTGCTTCGTCTTCCTGCTGCTCAGCGCGCTCAGCTTCCTCGGCCTCGGCATCCAGCCGCCGACCGCCGACTGGGGCAGCATGGTGCGCGACAACGCGACGCTCATCACCTTCGGCGACTTCACGCCGATCCTGCCGGCGGCCTCCATCGCGCTGCTCACCATCGGCGTGAACTTCATCGTCGACTGGCTCCTCCACAAGACCTCGGGCCTCAAGGATGGCTAGCGGGGAGAGCACGAGGGGCGAGCGCGCGCCCCTGCTGACCATGACGGGGCTCCGCATCGAGGGGCAGGCCGACGAGGAGTGGCACGAGATCGTGCACGGCATCGACGTGGTGCTGCACCGCGGCGAGGTGCTGGGCCTGATCGGCGAGTCAGGCGCCGGCAAGTCCACCATCGGGCTCGCGGCCATGGGGTACGCCCGGCCGGGCTGCCGGCTCACCGGCGGCGACATCGTCTTCGACGGCATCGAGCTGCGCGCTGCGTCGCGCGGGCGGCAGCGGCTGCTGCGCGGCGCCCGCATCGCCTACGTCGCCCAGAGCGCGGCCGCCGCCTTCAACCCGGCGCACCGCCTGATCGACCAGTTCTCCGAGGCCCCGGTGCACCACAGGGTCAAGTCCCGCAGCGCGGCGGAGGCGGATGCCAGGGACCTCTACGGGCGCCTCCGCCTGCCCGAGCCCGAGACCATCGGCTACCGCTACCCGCACCAGGTCTCCGGCGGCCAGCTCCAGCGCGCGATGGTCGCCATGGCCATGGCCTGCCGGCCCGACCTCATCGTCTTCGACGAGCCGACGACCGCGCTCGACGTCACCACCCAGATCGAGGTTCTGGCGGCGATCAAGGACGTGGTCAGGCAGTTCGATACGGCCGCCATCTACATCAGCCACGATCTCGCGGTCGTGGCGCAGATGGCCGACCGCATCATGGTGCTGCGCCACGGCAACCTGGTGGAGGAGGGGACGGCCGACAGCATCGTCAATCGTCCGGAGCAGGACTACACCCAGCGGCTGCTCGCCGTGCGCACCTTCCGCAAGCCCGCCGCAGAGCCTTCCGCGGAGGAACCGCTGCTGCGCATCGAAGGCATTTCCGCCCGCTACCGGCGCTCCGCCCGCGTGCTGGAGAGCATCGACCTCGACATCGGCCGCCAGCGCACGGTGGCGATCGTGGGCGAGTCGGGGAGCGGCAAGAGCACGCTGGCCCGCGTCGTCACCGGGCTTCTGCCGCCGGAGGAAGGGCGGCTCGTGTTCGACGGCGCGGTGCTGGCGCCTGCGCTCGCCAGGCGGCCGCGCGAGAGCCTCCGCCGGGTGCAGATGATCCACCAGATGCCGGACACGGCGCTGAACCCGCGCCAGCGCATGCGCGAGGTCGTTGGCCGCCCGCTCACGTTCTACTCCGGGCTGCGCGGGCGGAAGCGCACGGAGCGCGTGCGCGAGCTGCTGCAGATGGTCGAGCTCGAGCCCGACGCGTTCATCGACCGCTACCCCGGGGAGCTCTCGGGCGGCCAGAAGCAGCGCATGTGCATCGCCCGCGCGCTCGCGGCCGAGCCCGACCTCATCATCTGCGACGAGGTGACCTCGGCGCTGGACCAGCTGGTGGCCGAGCGGGTCCTCCAGCTTCTGCAGCGCCTGCAGGACGACCTCGGCGTCTCCTACATGTTCATCACCCACGACTTCGCGACGGTGCGGGCGATTTCCGACGAGATCGTGGTCATGTTCCAGGGGCGCATCGTCGAGCAGGGCGCACGGAACGAGGTGCTGGAGCCGCCCCACCACGCGTACACCGACCTGCTGCTCTCGTCGGTGCCGGAAATGAAGATCGGCTGGCTGGACCGGACGCTCGCCCGGCGCGGGCAAGGCCCGGGCAGCGACAAGGAGGGCCCGGACCGGTCGGCGCCGCCCGGCTAGCGGAATGGCTCTCTCCACCACCTGCATCGGCGCCTATCCGAAGCCCGCCTGCCTGCCGCGCTTCGACTGGTTCGAGGCCGGGGAAGACGCGGATGCGGCGGCCCGGCCCACGGCGCGCTACGAGGCCGCGCTGGCGCAGATGGGGGACGAGGCCGAGGCTCTCTTCGCGCGCGCGGCAGGGGAGGCGATCGCCGATCAGGTCGAGGCCGGCGTCGATGTCGTGACCGACGGCGAGGTAAGGCGGGAGAACTACATCCACTACCACTGCCGGCACCTGGAGGGCTTCGATTTCGCGAACCCGGTGGAGAAGGAGGCCCGCGAGGGCGCCTTTCGCGCGTACATGCCCTGCATCCGCGGCCCGGTCGCGGCCGGTGCGCCCTTCCTGCCCCACGACTGGCGCGTCGCCCAGTCGCTCTCGGAGCGGCCGGTCAAGATGACCCTTCCCGGTCCGCTCACCATCGGCGACACGGTGGCCGACGCCCACTACGGCGACCCTCGCGCCCGGGGCGAAGCGCTCGCGGCGGCGATCAACCGCGAGGTCCTGGCGCTGGCGGAGGCGGGCTGCCGGCACATCCAGATCGACGAGCCGGTGTTCGCCCGCCGCGCCGCCGATGCCCTGGCCTTCGGCTTCGAGCACCTGGAGCGATGCTTCCACGGCGTGCCCGAGGGCGTCGTCCGCACGCTCCACATCTGCTGCGGCTATCCCGATCGCCTCGACAACGAGGACTATCCCAAGGCGCCGAGGGATGCGTATTTCGATCTCGCCGACGCGATCGAGCGCTCGTCGATCCATGCCGTCTCCATCGAGGACGCGCACCGCCCCGGCGACCTCGGCCTGCTCGAGCGCTTCCGCTCGACGACGGTCGTCCTCGGCGTCGTCGCCGTCGCCCGGAGCCGCGTGGAGAGCGTGGAGGAGATCCGCGAGCGGCTCCGGGCGGCGCTCGGCCATATCGAGCCGGCCCGCCTGGCGGTAGCACCGGATTGCGGGCTGGGGCTGCTCGGCCGCGACGCGGCAAGGGCGAAGCTCGCCGCCATGTGCGCGGCCGCGCGCCTCGCCGCGTCTGCGCGCTCCGGCTGAGCATGGCGAGGAGATCGGTTTAGAGCTCGCTCGCCTGGTGGGCGGCGTTCTCCAGCCATTCGGGGCGGACGGTGATGCCCCATCCGGGCCCGCCCGGAATCTCCACCTTGCCGTCGCGCGCCACCGGCATCTCGTCGTAGATGCCGTACTGCCAGGGATAGAAGTCGGCCTCCTCGATGGCGAACTCGACGTAGGGGCCGGCGTTCTCCAGCGCACCCATCAGGTGCAGGGTGAAGATCGTGACCAGCGACATGTTGGCGGCGTGCGCCGTGACCGGCATGCCGGCGTCCTGGGCCATCCGCGCGACGCGGAGGAAGCGTTCGACCCCGCCGACGTAACACACGTCGGGCTGCGCCACGTCCATGGTGCGGCTCTCGATCAGGAACTGCCAGAGCGTGAGGTTGTTGTCCTGCTCGCCGCCGGTCACGTCGAGGTCGAGCGCTTGCGCGACCGCGCGGGTCCAGTCCGGCTTCCAGTAGGGGCAGGGCTCCTCGAAGTGGCGGACCCCGTTCTCCTCCAGGAGCCGGCCCAGCTCGATCGCCTGCTCGGGCGCGTAGCAGCTGTTCGCGTCGACCAGCAGGTCCACGTCGTCGCCGAGCGCGCGGCGGATCGCCGGCACGATGGCCTCGGAGCGGCCCGGCCACTGGTCGCGCCCGCGCCCGCACTCCGCGCCGACCCGGAACTTGAAGGCATCGTAGCCGTGCCGCTCGCGCAGGCGGAGGAAGCGCTCCGCCTCGGCCTCCGGCGTGATGTCCCGCTTCATGCTGGAGGCGTAGACGCGCAGCGGGCGCGGCGTGCCGCCCAGCAGTTCGCACACGCTCTTGCCCTCGAGCCTGCCGTGCAGGTCCCAGATCGCGGTGTCGAGGCCGCCCAGCGCGCGGCACAGGTGCGAGCCCGGGAACTTGTGCTCCCGCTCGCAGACCAGGTCGAGCAGGTCTCCCAGCCGGTCGAGCGCAGCGATGTCCTGCCCCAATGCCCAAGGCGCCACCTGGCGGTGCAGCACGGTAGCGGAGAGGTCGGCGTGGTAGGTGGAGACCTGTCCCCAGCCTTCAGCGCCGTCGTCCGTGGTGACGCGCGTGAGCCCCACCTCGCGGGTGCAGAAGGTCTCGATCTTCCGGATCTTCATCGGCCGGCACTCAGCCGGGGAAGACGATGACGTGGCGCAGGTCCTGGGAGCGGCGCGAGCGCGCGATGGCCTCGTTGATCTCGGCCAGCGGCCGGCGCGAGGCGATCAGCGCGTCGAGCCCGAGCCGGCCGGAGCGATAGAGCCGCAGCAGCTTCGGCACGTCGACGTGGAGTCTGGCGTCGCCCATCTTGCAGCCCAGGATGCGCTGCCCGAAGTGCGAGAGCTCGGTCACGTTCAGGGCGAGACGCTCGTCGTAGGGCGGCATGCCCACCGCCACCAGCGCGCCGTTGCGGGCGAGCAGCGGCAGCGCCTGTTCCATGACCGAGGCGTTGCCGACCGCCACCATCACCACGTCGAAGCCGCGCCCCCCGGTCAGCGCGAGCGCCTGCGCGGCCGCGTCCTCCCGGGTGGCGGCGATCGCATCCGTCGCGCCGAAGGCCCTGGCCTGCGCCAGCTTGTCGTCGCTCACGTCCATGGCCACCAGCGGGAGCGCGCCGGCGAGCGCCGCGCCCTGCACGCAGTTGAGCCCGACGCCGCCGCAGCCGACCACCGCGACCGCATCGCCCACCCGCACCTTCGCGGTGTTCACGGCCGCGCCGAAGCCGGTCAGCACCCCGCAGGAGATCAGGCAGGCGATCTCGTCCGCGACCTCCGCCGGAACGGGCACCACCTGCGAAGCATCCACGACCACGCTCTCGGCGAAGCCGCCGACCCTCAGCCCGACCCGCACCGGCCGGCCCTGCGCGTCGCTGAGCCGCGGGTTCGAATCGATGGCGAACGCGGCCGTGCACTGGGTCGGGCTTCCCGCCTCGCAGGATGCGCAGCGTCCGCACGAGCGCAGCAGCGAGACGATCACGCGGTCTCCGACGCCGACGCTCCCCGCCGGCACGGCGGGCCCGAGGTCGGTGACCACGCCCGCCAGCTCGTGCCCGAAGACGGTCGGCAGTTCGCCGCCCCAGCCGCCGTCCATGTAGGTGATGTCGGAATGGCAGATCGAGCTCGCGCGCACCCGCACCCGGATCTCGCTCCCCTGCGGCGGCGCGAGCCGCAGCGTTTCGATCACGAGCGGTTCACCGAAGGCGCGGCAGACCGCGGCGCGGATCTCGATCGTGCCTTGAGCCATCGCGCGTCCTCCCGGATGCGAGCGCGCCGTCAGGATGCCCCCGACGACGGGGCGACGGGATACAAGGTGGGTGCCGTTTGCGCCGCCGCGACCCGGTAAGGTCGGATGCTGCCCTAGGCTGCGGGCGGCGCCGCGCGCTCCAGCCGGCAGCGGTAGGCCCTGAGCGGCACGCAGCCGCCGATCGGATCGAAGGACTCGTTGCCGATCGCCGCGTTGAGGTTGGCACCGTCGACGGTCGGATAGCCGGGAAGCGACAGCTCCTCGCAGGCCTGCCACCAGCCGTGCGTGGCGCTCACCACCCGGGGATGGAGCTTCGCGGCGAAGCGGGCCCGGCCGCGCAGCGAGCCGTGCGGCGTGGTCAGCGCGACCCAGTCGCCCTCGCCTATCTCGTGGGCGGCGGCCGTCTCCGGGTTGATGTCCACCATCGGGTCCGGCTCGTGCCGCCTGAGCGAGGGCAGGTTGCGGCTCATGCTGTGCATGAAGTGCGGCGACTTGCCGCCGGTCAGCACCAGCGGGAAGGCCGCCGCACGCTCCCCGTCGCCGTCGTCGTCGAGCACCGTCTCGACGTAGTCGGGCAGCGGGTCGTAGCCGTGGTCGAGGAAGTGCTCGGCGTAGATCTCGACCTTGCCGGTCGGCGTGTCGAATCCGGTCGGGACCCCCTCGACGGGCTCGGCGTACTTGCGCCGGCGCACCGGCTGCGCCGTCGAAAGACCCTGCGGCGCAGCCCGCAGCTCCTCCAGCGTCAGGCCGCTCGGCTCGATGCGATACTGCATGGCCGCGTCGATGTCGCCCTGCCAGAACATGTTGCCGAGGCCGAGCCGCTCGGCCAGCGCGAAGGCGATCCAGGTGTCGGAGCGGGCCTCGCCCCGCGCCTCGACCGCGGCGGGACGGAGCTGGATCCACGCGCTCGCCTCGTCGTCCACCAGAAAGTCGGTGCACAGGCCCTCGCGCTCGAAGGCCGAGGCGACCGGCAGGACGATGTCGGCGTATTCCGCCGTCGGGTTGATGAAGAGATCGGCGTGGACCATGAACTCGAGCTCGGCAAGCGCGCGGGCGCCGCGCGCGCCGTCGGCGTGGGAGAAGAGGATGTTCTTGCCGAAGTTCACCAGCGCGCGCACCGGGTAGGGCCGCCCCTCGAGAATCGCGTCGTAGAACGTGTCGGTGTTGATCCAGCCCTCGCTCTCGGGGCCGAGCGGCCGCTCCGCAAGCCCGATCGTCTTGCCGCGCAGCGCCTCCGGCAGCAGGTCCATGCTCATCACGTCGTTCGTCGGCACCTTGCCGTGCACCACGCTGCCACCGTCGGCGTCGAAGCTCCCGGTGAGCGCATAGAGCAGCGCGACGGCGCGGTTGGTCTGGCCCGCGTTCGCCTGCATCTCGAGCCCGGTCCAGGAATGGAGCGAGACCGGCCCCGACGTGCCGATGAGCCGCGCCGTCTCGCGCACCTGCGCCGCCGGAACGTCGGTGATGGACTCGATGCGCTCGGGCGGATAGCGGCGGCAGAGCTCCGCGTAGAGGTCGAAGGCGGGGCGGCAGGCGATGGCGCCGTCGGCGCACTCGATCTCGTAGCGGCCTTCCAGCGCGAGATCGGCGTCCCCGCGCTCGTAGGCGCCGCGCCCGGCGTCGTAGCGGAGCGGCGCGCCCGCGGCGCTGTCCCAGGCGATGCGTGCGGCAGGGTCGCCGCCCGCGTCGAGGTCGGCGCCGGTGAGGAAGCGGCCGCTGTCCTCGCGCACCAGCAGCGGGCCGTTGGTCCAGCGCGCGACGAAGGCGCGGTCGAAGAGGCCCTCGTCGATCATCACGCCGGCCAGCCCCAGCGCCAGCGCGCCGTCGCTGCCGGGGCGTACGCGCAGCCACTGGTCGGCCTTGACCGCGAGGCCGGCATGGCGCGGGTCGATCACCACGAGCTTCGCGCCGCGCGCCTTGGCTTGCGCGACCCGCGTGCCGTGGGCGAGCCAGGTCGCGCTCGGGTTGTGCCCCCACAGGATGACGCAGCCGGTGCGGGGAAGATCGGGCACGGGGAGCGGCACGCCGAAAGTCTGGGCGAAAAACATGTCCTTGCCGAAGCCGCACAGCTCCATCGCGATCACCGCGTTGGAGCTTCCGAAGGCGCGGCGCAGGCGCTCGACCCAGACGAAGCCGTCCTGCATCGCGGTGCCGGCCGTCGTCGTGATGCCGAAGGCGACCGACTCCGAGCCGGACTCGCTCGCGAGCCGCGCCATCGTCCCGGCGATGGTGTCGAGCGCCTCGTCCCACGAGATTCGCTGCCAGCCGGGGTCGGCATCGCCCTTGGGCCGCGTCCGCTTCATCGGGTGGAGCAGGCGGTCGGGGCTGTGCACCAGCTCGGGCGCGGCGCGGCCCTTGGCGCAGAGCGCCTGGCCCGTGGGATGCTCCGGGTCGGGATCGACCTTCACGAGGCGGCCGTCCTCGACCGTCGAGATGCAGCCGCAGCGCGACCAGCAGAGCGCGCAGAAGCCCCGGACTTGTTTCGTGGCCATGGTCTACGCCCTCCTTCGGTAACGGTTGCGCCGCGCAGCGCCGGCCGCGCCGCCTCCGCGTGCTCGCAGTCTACAATGGCCGGGCCGGCGATGGCGACGCCCGGCTTCCGCGCGGGGGCGCGCCGGATTGACAGGCAATTGCACGCTGTGGTCCATGCGGCCGAGGCCGAGCGATCCGGGGGAGGGGCATGTCCGAGGTCATGATCGTCACGGGCGGGAGCCGCGGCATCGGCGCCGCCGTCGCGCGCCTCGCCGGCACCAGGGGCTACGACGTCGCGGTCAACTACGCGCAGGCGGGCGCGCGCGCCGAGGCGGTGGCGGCGGAGATCGAGAAGGCCGGGCAGCGCGCCATCGCCGTCCAGGCCGACATGGGCCGCGAAGACGACATCCTGCGCATGCTCGATACCGTCGACAAGGAACTCGGGCCGGTCACGGCGATCGTCAACAACGCCGCCATCGACTACGAGACCCTGATCCCCGACATGACACTGGAGGGCCTGGAGCGGGTCTTCGCGGTCAACGTCTTCGGCCTCTTCATCGTGGCGCGCGAGGCGGTGAAGCGCATGTCCACCAGGCACGGCGGCGAGGGCGGCTCGATCGTGAACGTGGGCTCCATCTCGGCCCGCTACGGCGGCCTGCCGAGCGATGTCGTCTATGCCTCCTCCAAGGGCGCGGTGGATTCCTTCACCAAGGGCCTCGCCCACGAATACGCCGAGCACGGCATCCGCGTGAACTGCGTCCGCCCCGGCCTCATTCTCACCGACATGTGGGAGCACTCCATCGGGGTCGAGGCGGCGGTCGCGCTCGGCAAGACCGGCTCGATGCTCAAGCGCATCGGCCGGCCCGAGGAAGTCGCCGCCATGATACTGTGGCTCTGCTCGGACGAGGCGTCCTACGTCACCGCCGCGATCTACGATGTCGACGGGGGGCGCGGCAACAGGCCGGCCTGAGCGGAAAGAGCGCGAACCTGCCACGACCATGACGAACAGGAGCCCAAGAGCATGACGGACGCGGAACGGGATGCCTTCCTGCGCGAGGTGCGTATCGGCACCCTCTGCACCCTGAACGAGGACGGCTCGCCCAACGCGCTGCCGCTCTGGTACGAGTGGGACGGCGAGAAGGCCCGCATGTTCTCGATGCGGGACACCGGCAAGGTGAGGAGGCTGCGCCGCGATCCGCGTGCCTGCCTCAGCGTGGCCGACCCGGTCGGCGCGCCCGAGGCGTGGGTCACGGTGGAAGGGACCGTCGAGATCTTCGACGAGGGCGGCAAGGAGTTCGGGCTCCGGCTCACCCACAGCTACTACGAGGGCGAGAGGTTGCAGGAGGCGCTGGCCGAGTGGGGCGCGCGCGACGACTGGGTGCTGCTGGAACTCACGCCCACCCGCTTCCTCACCTATTGAGCGCGGCGGGACGCGGAGGGTGAAAGTCAAGGGCAAGTCGGTCGTCGTCACCGGCGGCGCGAGCGGCATCGGCCTTGCGCTGGCGCGCCGCTTCGCAGCCGAAGGCGCCCGCGGCGTGACCATCGCCGACCTCCAGGAGGACGCGCTCGGGGAAGCCGCCGCCGCGATCGGCTGCCGCGCGGTGCCCTGCGACGTCGCCGACGAGGCCGCCATCGGCCGCCTCGTCGCCGCGGCGGAAGAAGCCTTCGGTCCCATCGACGTGTTCGTCTCCAACGCCGGGATCGCCTGCATGGGCGGGGCGGACGCGCCCGATGCGGAGTGGCGGCAGAACTGGGACATCCACGTCATGGCCCACGTCTACGCGGCCCGCGCGGTGGCGCCCGGGATGGCGGCGCGGGGCGAGGGCTACCTCGTCAACACGGCGTCTGCGGCGGGGCTCCTCAGCCACGTGGAATCGGCGACCTACTCGGTGACCAAGCATGCCGCCGTGGCCTTCGCCGAGTGGCTCTCCATCGCCTACGGCGACCGGGGCGTGCGGGTCTCGGTGCTGTGCCCGCAGGCGGTGCGCACGGCGATGCTGGCGGGCCGCGACGGCAGCGTCGCCAGCCTCGACGGCGTGCTGGAGCCGGAGCAGGTGGCCGACAGCGTGATCGAGGCCATGGAGCGCGAGGCGTTCCTGATCCTGCCGCACCCCGAGGTGCAGGGCTACGTGCAGCGAAAGGCTTCCGACCACGAGCGCTGGCTCCGGGGGATGCGCAAGCTGCGCGCGGCCCATGGAGGCACCACCTAGTCCATGGCGCCGCGCCTGAGCCGGGCCGAGGCCCACGCGTGCCTCGTCGGGCCCGGACTGCCCTTCGAGCTCGCGGAGATCGAGGCGAGGGGCATCCGCGCCCGCGACTGGAAGAACGCGCCGCCTAGCCTTGCCGCCGTCCTCGACCGCTCCGCCGCCTACGGGGAACGCGCCTTCCTCGTGCTCGACGACGGGCGCCTGAGCTACGCCGATCACCACAGCCTCGTGTGCCGCTTCGCCCAGGCGCTGCACGAGCGCTACGGCGTGGACCGGGGCGAGCGCGTCGCCATCGCCATGCGCAACCTGCCCGAGTGGTCCGTCGCGTTCTGGGCCGTCACCGCCATCGGCGCCATCGCCGTGCCGCTCAACGCCTGGCTCACGGCGGAGGAGCTCGCCTATTGCGTTGTCGACTCCGGCACCTGCGTGATTGTGGCCGACGGCAAGCGCGCCGACCTGCTCGCCGGGTGCGGGCAGGACCTCGGCCTGCGCGGCACGGTCGTCGTGCGCGGCGGGGGTGACGCGGGCGGGGCCGGCGTCGCCCGCTGGGAGGACGTGCTGGCCGGCGCGGACCCCGCGCCGGTGCTGCCCGATGCAGGTATCGCGCCGGACGACGACGCCACGATTTTCTACACCTCCGGCACCACCGGCACGCCGAAAGGTGCGGTCGGCACCCACCGCAACCTCATCGCCAACATCATGACGGTGGCCTATCGCGGCGCCGTGCGGCAGCTCTGCCGCGGCGTGACGCCGGTGTGGCTCGGCGGGCCGCAGCCGCATCCCGTGACGCTGGTGCCGGTGCCCTTCTTCCACGTCACCGGCTGCCATTCGATCATGGCGCCCGGCCTCTTCGGCGGCTCCACGCTGGTCCTGATGCACCGCTGGGACCCGGAGCATGCGCTGGCGCTGGTCGAGCGCGAGCGGGTCACGAACATCACCGGCGTGCCCGGCATGGTCCTGCAGATGCTGGAATCGCCCCGCTTCGCCGCGCACGACACCTCGTCGCTGATCGCCGTCAACTACGGCGGCACGCCGCCGCCGCCCCGGCTGCTCGGGCGCATCGACGCGCTGCTGCCCGGGGTGGATGCCGAGAACGGCTACGGCCTGACCGAGGCCTCGTCGCTGGTGAGCTACAACGCGGGCGAGAGCTACCGCCGCCATCCCGACGGCGCCGGCGTCCCCACCCCCATCTGCGATCTCAGGATCGTCGACGAGGCGGGCGCGGCGCTCCCCGCCGGCGCGCGCGGCGAGGTCTGCGTGAAGGGGCCCAACATCGTGCGCGGCTACTGGAAGCGGCACGAGGCGAGCGCGGAGACCTTCCGCGACGGCTGGCTGCACACCGGCGACATCGGCCTGCTCGATGCCGACGGCTGCCTCTTCCTGCTCGACCGCGCCAAGGACATGCTCATCAGGGGCGGCGAGAACGTCTATTGTGTCGAGGTGGAGAACGCGCTCTGCACCCATCCGCAGGTCCTGGACGCGGCGGTGATCGGCAAGCCGCATCCGGTGCTCGGCCAGGAGGTCGCGGCCGTGGTGCAGGTCGCGCCGGGGAGCGCGGTGGGCGAGGCGGCGCTGATCGAGCACTGCCGGGCACGGCTCGCGGCGTTCAAGGTGCCGGCGGCGATCGACCTGCGCAGCGAAGCGCTGCCCGTCAACGCCAACGGCAAGGTGGTCAAGCGGCAGCTCCAGGAGGAGCTCTTCGCGATCGCGGAGGATCGGTCAGTCTGTGGCGGCGGCCGGGCGAACGACGAACCATAGCGGCGAGGAAGGCGTACGATGGACATCGAGCAGGCGCACAATCTCTCTCTCGAGGAGATGGACAAGCAGAGCTTCCTGCACCCCTACACGGCGCTGAAGCCCCACCTCGAGAACGGGCCCAACATCATCGCGTCCGGCAGCGGCGTGCGGCTGACCAACACCGACGGCAAGCAGTACATCGACGGCATGGCCGGGCTCTGGTGCGTCAACATCGGCTGGGGTCACCGGGAGGTGGTCGACGCGATCGCCGCCCAGGCCAACGATCTCGCCTACTATCACAGCTTCTTCTCGATGGGCACCGAGGCGCCCATCCGCCTCGCCGACCGCCTGCTGCGCCTCGTGCCCGACAACATGAGCAAGATCTTCTTCGGCAACTCGGGCTCGGACGCGAACGACACCAACGTCAAGCTGGTCTGGTACTACAACAACCTGCGCGGCAGGCCGGAGAAGAAGAAGATCATCTCGCGCAAGCGCGCCTACCACGGCGTCACGGTGGCGTCTGCGAGCCTGACGGGGCTGCCCTCGATCCACACGGCGTTCGACCTGCCGCTGCCGCCTGTGCTCCACACCGAGACCCCGCACCACTGGCGCCACGCCGAGCCCGGCATGAGCGAGCGCGCGTTCTCCGCCCGGTGCGCGCAGAAGCTGGAGGAGATGATCCTGGCCGAAGGCCCGGAGACGGTGGCAGCCTTCATCGCCGAGCCGGTGATGGGCGCGGGCGGCGTGATCGTCCCGCCGGAGGGGTACTTCCCCGCGATGCAGGAGGTCCTGCGCAAGTACGACGTGCTGATGATCGCCGACGAGGTGATCACCGGCTTCGGCCGCACCGGCAACTGGTTCGGGTCCACCACCTACGACATCGAGCCCGACATCATGACCATCGCCAAGGGGCTGACGAGCGGCTACGTGCCGATGTCGGGCAGCGTCATCTCCGACGAGATCTGGCAGGTCATCAAGGAGGGTGCGCCCGGCGTCGCCTACTTCGCCCACGGCTACACCTACACCGCGCACCCCGTGGCGGCGGCCGCGGCGATGGCCAACATCGACATCATGGAGCGGCTCGACCTGCCGGCGAAGTGCGCCGAGGTCGGCGCCTACTTCCAGCGGCGGCTGCGCGAGGTGGCGGCCGACCATCCGCTGGTCGGCGAGGTGCGGGGCGAGGCGCTGCTGGCGGCGGTGGAACTGGTGAAGGACAGGGAGACGAAGGAGTCCTTCGACCCCGATCTGCTGGTCGGGCCGACGCTCGGCAAGTACGCCATCGAGGGCGGGCTCATCATCCGCGCGCTGCCCCTGAGCGACGCGGTCTCCTTCTCGCCGCCGCTGGTCATCACCGAGGCCGAGGTCGAGGAGGCGCTGGCGATCTTCAAGGGCGCGCTCGACCGCCTCACCGACGAGCTGGTCAAGGCCGGCACCTGGAAGCCCTAGTCGGCCAGTAGCATGGACGGCCCGGTCGTCAGCCGGCGCGACCTGCGCTTTCAGCTCTTCGACGTCCTGGATGCGGAGGCGCTGTGCGGGCGACCGCGCTACCGCGACCACGACCGCGAGTCGCTGGAGGCGGCGCTCGACCTCGCGATCCAGATCGCGGACGAGGTCCTCTGGCCCAACGCGCAGGCAGGCGACAGGGACGAGCCCCGGCTCGTGAACGGCCGCGTGCGCGTGCCGCCCGAAGTGCACGAGGGCGTCGCCGCGATCCGGGACGCGGGCTTTGCTGCGGCCGCGCTCGACTACGAGCGGGGCGGCATGCAGCTCCCGGCCACGCTGCTGCAGGCCTGCTTCGGCGTTCTCAAGGCGGGCGATTCCGCGACCGCCGGCTACCTGATGCTGACCAAGGCGGCGGCCAACCTGCTCGACGTGCACGGGACCGACGAGCAGAAGCGCCTCTACATGGAGCCGCTCTACGCCGGGCGCTTCCTCGGCACCATGTGCCTCTCCGAGCCCGACGTGGGCTCCTCGCTCGGCGATATCCGCTGCCGCGCTGTGCCGGCCGGCGACGGGACGTATCGGCTCTCCGGCAGCAAGATGTGGATCTCCGGCGGCGACCAGGACATTTCGGAGAACATCGTCCACCTGGTGCTGGCCAAGCTCCCGGACGCGCCGCCCGGCGTGAAGGGCATCTCGCTCTTCATCGTGCCCGGCGTCCGCGTCGATGGCGACGGCAGCCTCGGCGTCGCCAACGACGTGGCCGTGGCGGGTCTCAACCACAAGATGGGCTACCGCGCCATCTCCAACTGCCTGCTGAGCTTCGGCGAGAACGGCGCCTGCGAGGCGCACCTGGTGGGCGCGCCGCACGAGGGCCTCGCCTGCATGTTCCACATGATGAACGAGGCGCGCATCGGCGTCGGCATCAGCGGCGCCATGATCGGCTACGCCGGCTACCGCCAGGCGCTGCGCTACGCCGGCGAGCGGCGCCAGGGCCGGCCGGTCGACGACCGCGACCCCGCGCGGCCGCCCGTTCCCATCCTCCGGCACGCCGACGTGAAGCGCATGCTGCTCAAGCAGAAGGCGATCGTCGAGGGCGCGCTCGCGCTCTGCCTCACCTGTGCGCGCTATCTCGACGACCTGACCACGGCACCCGAGGCGGGCGAGCGGCGCCGCGCCGGCCTGCTGCTCGACATCCTCACGCCCATCGCCAAGGCGTGGCCGGCGGAGTTCTGCCAGGAGGCCAACAGCCTCGCGATCCAGGTGCACGGCGGCTACGGCTACACGCGGGACTTCCCGGTCGAGCGCCTCTACCGCGACAACCGCCTCAACGCCATCCACGAGGGCACCAACGGCATCCAGGCCATCGACCTGCTCGGCCGCAAGGCGCGCATGGAAGACGGCGCCGCGCTCAAGGCGTTGATGAAGGAGATCCGTACCGACATCGCCGCCATGCACGGCGTGCCGGCGCTCGCCGAGCACTGCGGCGCGCTGGAGACGGCCGCGAGCGGCATCGAGAGGGCGACGTCAGCCATCGGTGCGGCGCGGGCAGAGGGCCGGGTCGGCGATTCGCTCGCCAACGCGAGCCTCTACCTCAACGCCCTCGGCCACATCGTCGTCGCCTGGCTCTGGCTGCGCCAGGCGCGCGCCGCCCTCGCCCTGCTGGAGCAGGGGCCGGCGGAGGAGGAGGCCGCGTTCTGCCGCGGCAAGCTCGCCGCGTGCCGCTACTTCTTCCGCTACGAGCTGGCGGGGACGGGCCCCGTGATCGACCTGCTCGCACAGGTGGACACGACCTGCGCCGCGATGGACGCGGAGATGTTTTGACCCGAAGGCGGCCATGACCGGCGGCGCCGCCGGGCGTGCGAAGGGTGCGCGCCGCAGGCAGCGCCCAGGCAAGGGCGGGCGGGACGACGGCTGGGCCGCGCCGCCAGGGACAGGCCGGTCCATAGGGAAGGAGCCCTTGCGTTGCGGCACCCCCGGCGACAATCTTCCGCACGCCATCCCGAGCGAAGAGCCCAGCGCCATGGCGAGAGCCGAGTATTCCTTCTTCTTCCCCTTCCGCGTGCGCTATTCCGAGGTCGACGGGCAGATGATCGTGTTCAACGCCCACTACCTCACCTACTTCGACACCGCGATCACCGAATACTTCCGCTCCCTCGACTACGACTACCGGGAGCAGGTGGAGCTGACCGGCGAGGACTACCACACGGTCAGGACGGTGGTGGAGTACTACGCGCCGATCCGCTTCGACGACGAGATCGAGGTCGGCGTGCGCACCGCGCGCATCGGCCGCTCGAGCCTCACCTTCGGGCTGGAGATCTACCCCAGGGGGAGCGACGAGCGGCTCGCCTCGGGCGAGGTGGTGTGGGTCAACACCGACCAGACGACGCACCGGCCCTCGCCGGTGCCGGCCGTGCTGGTGGAGAAGCTCAGGGCATTCGACGGCGAGGACGAGGCCGCGCCGCCAGAGGGAGGATGACGATGGCCGAACCGACACTGGAGCAGCAGGTCGCGCGGCTTACCGCGATCGAGGACATCAAGCGGATGAAGGCGCAGTACTGCTACTACGCCGACCACGGCTACGACCCGGACGGCCTCGCCGGCCTCTTCGTGGACGACGCCATCTGGGACGGCGGCGACTTCGGCCGCTACGAGGGCAAGGAGGCGATCCGGGAGTTCTTCTCCGGCATCAAGGACGACATCGTCTTCGCCATCCACCCGGTGATGAACCCGATCATCACGGTGGACGGCGACACCGCGAACGCCAGGTGGTGGCTCATCATGTGGTGCACCATGATGGTCGACGGCAAGAAGGAGGCCCGCTGGTTCGCCGCCGAGTACGACGACGACCTGGTGAAGCGCGACGGCGAATGGCTCTTCGCCCACATCAAGGTCGAGGGCAGGTTCATGGCGGCCCACGGCGAGGGCTGGGCCGACCAGACCGGCTAGGCGCTCCGCCCCCACCTTACCCCGGCCCTCTCCTCCCCGAGGGGAGGAGAGGGAGAGAAGGCCGGTGCCGCCTGCGTCCCCTCTCCGCCCTTCAGGGGGGAGAGGGACAGGGAGAGGTGGGTCGGAAATTCCCGCTGCGGCTCCACCCGCACCGCGTCCGCCTTGACAGGGGCGGGCGCGATTCTTCTAATCGCCTGCCGGGCGGGCGCTTAGCTCAGCGGGAGAGCACCGTCTTCACACGGCGGGGGTCGCTGGTTCAAATCCAGCAGCGCCCACCAGCCCGGCCTGCCGCGCCGTCCGGGCGGCAACCCAGCGGGAGAGAGCGATGGCAGAGGTAGCCTGCGTGGTGGATTGCCGGGACGAGCTCGGCGAGAGCCCGGTCTGGTGCCCGGTCGACCAGCGCCTCTACTGGCTCGACATCAAGGGCCGGACGATCAGCCGGTTTACGCCGGCGAGCGGCGAATACAAACAGGTGGCGGTGGACGAGGAGCCGGGCTCGCTGGTGCTGCGCGAGCGGGGCGGCATGGTCGTCGCCTTCTACGGCGGCTTCCGCTTCTTCGACCCCGAGACCGGCGCGGTCGAGACCATCCACGAGGTCGAGGCCGAGACGCCCGAGAGCCGCATGAACGACGGCCGCTGCGACCGCCAGGGCCGCTTCTGGGCCGGCAGCATGGACGATGCCATGACCGGCCGCCCGCTGGGCTCGCTCTACCGGCTCGATACCGACCTCGGCCTGCACAGGGTGGAGCCGGACATCATCATCTCCAACTCGATCGCCTTCAGCCCCGGCGGCGAGACCATGTACTTCGCCGACTTCGGCCTCGACACGATCTGGGCCTACGACCTCGACACCGCGACGGGCGCGCTCTCCAACAAGCGCGTCTTCGCCGGGCCGGAGAGCGCGCCGGGCTTCCCCGACGGCTCCACCGTGGATTCCGAGGGCTACGTCTGGAACGCGCGCTGGAACGGCTGGTGCGTCGCCCGCTTCGCGCCCGACGGCACGCTGGACCGCACCGTCGAGATGCCCTTCCAGCAGGTGACCTGCCCGATGTTCGGCGGCGCCGGGCTCGACGTGCTCTACGTCACCGGCGCCCGCGTCAACCTCGCCGACGACGTGCTCGCGGGCCAGGAGCAGGCCGGCAGCGTCTTCGCCGTCACCGGCACAGGCTGCACCGGCCTCCCCGAGCCCCGCTTCGGGGGGTGAGCGGGCAGCGGCTGTCCAGTCCGTTCGCTCAGGCTTTACGTGTCGCTTGCTTCGTCTTCAGACGGATCGTCAAGATCATCGGCCCCAATTTCGATCATTCGTGCAATCAAAGCGTTCCAAAAGCGATCGGGGATCATCCCTTCCTCACGCAATTTCTGTAGAGGCGTGTAAGGATTTTCGACAAGAATGTAGCTGACTGGGCCACTTGGTCCTTCCTTGACGTCAATGAATCCCAAATCATGCAACTTCTTGATGCGCGATAGCCAAGTGCGATGGGCACGCTCACCATCGAATCCCGAAAAAAATGCCATCTCACGTAACCGGCTAGCCGTCACGAACCCGTCATTGTAGGTCCTGCACCAAAGCTCAAGATAGGTTGCGGAAACGGGTTGGCCTTTGGTGAGGCTGTCAAGTATCCTCATAATCACCGGCATCGAGCGAGGAATATTGAGCCACCCGTCGCTCGTTTGGTAATCCCAAATTCGCGTCGGTGCGTCAGACCATAGGTTGTCCCGTAACCGCTTGGTACGACGGTCAATCTTCTCGCGGGCCTTCTTGCTATACTTGGCCATCGCTTTGGTTCTCCAGTTTGCGGGGTTTCGGGTTTGGACCCCGACCCCTAGGGAAACGTGGTTGGTGACCTGAGCTTCCGGCGTATCAGGATTGGACCCCTGATCGCCGGGAGCCGGTTCCCTTGGTTGAGTAAGTAGCAAAATGTGCGCGCCGGTTCAAGGATTTAAGTCACGCTCAATATACGCAGTATCGGATATATTCGTTATATTGGTATGGCGAATAGACAATATATATGCCGATCAAGCTTGCGAGAGGGAAAGCCGTGGGGCCGAATACGCAAGGAACGTCAAGGGGTTATTCGCGGGTCGCTGTGATCGCTATATCTGGTTATCCTATTATCGTCATGTGATCTCTGTGCTCTAGGGGTGCAGGGGGCGGCACCACCCCCGCCGACCGCGGGAGAGCTGTGTTTCTTATCCGGCGCAGAAGCGCCGCCCCGCCCGTCCTCTCTAACCCGCCGGGATGACGCGGGCGGCGCGCATGTCGTCGAAGATCTCGATGAAGTTCTGCTCGGTGTCGATGGCCTCGGTGAAGCCGTACTGCAGCCGCTTGGTGTCTTCCAGGATGGTGTCCCAGGTGCGGCCGAAGTTCCAGTCGGCGAAGCCCCAGTCGCCGAGGTCGGAGAAGGTCATCGGCTTGAGCTGGTGCTTGCGCGCGATCTCGTCCCACACCGGGCCCTTGTCCGCCATGAAGTCGGCGAGCTTCATCGGCACCAGCACGCCCGGCCGGCAGCCGAAGTACTCCGTGAAGAGCGGCCACAGGTTGCACCAGCGCATGCCCGAGACGTTGGTCACGTTGAAGGCCTCGCCGGCGCAGGCCGGGTTCTGCGCGGCCCAGGCGGCGCAGCGGCCGAGCAGGCGCGCGTCCACGAACTTGTTGAAGGCGGTGAACGCCGCCTCCGGCCCCGGGTAGTTGAGCGGCACGTCCATCTCCTTGCAGACGGAGGCATAGACCGCGACCAGCGAGGCGGTGTTGAGCGGAATGCCCTCGGCAAAGCCGACCACGGCCTCGGGCCGCAGCATGGTGTAGTGCCAGGACTTGCCCTGCTGCAGGTCGGTGATGAAGTCCTGCTGGTTGTAGTAGAAGTTGGGCGGCAGGTGGCGGGGGTCGGTCTCCTTCGAGGGCGTCTTGTGGGGGCCGAGGTGGACGCCGTAGTACTTGCCGCCCTGCACCAGGATCACGCGCTCCAGCGAGGGCGAGACCGGCTCGATCACGCCGACCGAGTTGGTCACGAGCTTGAGGTTGCCCTCGACGTTCTCCGCCTCGACGCCGCCGGAGAGCCCCGCGTAGAAGATGTGGGTGACGTCGGTGAGGCCCGCCAGCTTCTTGCTCGCGGCGGCATCGTCCAGCAGGTCGACGGAGATGAAGGTGGCGCCGGTCTCGAAGTTCGCAGGCCGCCTGGAGAGGCCTATGATCTCCCACCCGCCTTCGGCCTCGAGTGCCTGGATGATGTTGCGCCCGATCATGCCGAGGCCGCCGACGACGACCGCCTTACCCTTCGCCATTCCCCGATCTCCTCATCGCTCTGCTGCGGGCCTCTGCCCAGACGGCGCGCATGATAGGCAGCGCGCCCCTGCGGTCAAACCGGCGGGGCGGGGACACCAGCGCCACGAAACAACCTGGACCCGGTTACTGCACTCCCCGGGATGGTCCTGCCGGTGACCGCCACCCAAACTGGTGTTAGCCTGGCCGACATGGCGACGGGTCCTTGGACAGATGCGGAAAACGAACTCATCGTCGAGGACTATTTCGCGATGCTCGAAGCCGACCTCGCAGGGGTTGCGTACAACAAGGCTCAACATAACAAGCAACTACGCAGGCGGATCGAACGCAGTCGCGCCTCAATCGAATTCAAGCATCGGAATATCAGCGCCGTATTGAAGGGTCTCGGCGAGGGCTGGGTCACCGGGTACCGACCCGCATTCAATTTCCAGATGTCACTCGCCGATGCTGTCGCCCGATGGCTGCATCGCAATCAGGGATACGAGACGAAGCGCCCGAAAGGGCCCCCGCGTCTCCAAGAAACAGCCGTACTGGAAATTGAAACGCCGCCCACGCTCAGGAACAGCCTCCCGCCCGACGAACTCGAACAGATGCTGGCAGTCGCGCGCAAGTTCGACGCGGCAGGGCGAGCCGAGCGGAACCGCGCTCTCGGTCGTGCCGGCGAGGAACTCGTGCTCACCCATGAGCGGGCGACCCTTAGCGGCGTTGGCCGTTCCGACTTGGCGAGATGCGTGCGGTGGGTATCGGAAGAGGACGGCGACGGTGCCGGATACGACATTGCCAGCTATTCGACCGAAGGTCGAAACCGGCTGATCGAGGTCAAGACCACAAACGGATGGGAGCGAACCCTATTTCACATCACTCGGAACGAGCTTGCTGTAGCGAAAAGTCGGCCTGACGAGTGGTATCTCATGCGGTTGTGGAACTTCGCACGGGAACCGAGAGCTTTCGAACTTCGCTCACCCCTCGACGCACACGTGACGCTCATTGCGACCGGCTACGAGGCCAAATTTCACTGACCCGTTTCTCCCTACACAGTGGAACGACATAGGTGCTCCGCCGCAACCCCCCGGCGCGGGTATGGCGATGCGGCCGGCTCGGGTACCCTGTCGCTGCAACCCACCCGCAGCCGGCCTCGGAGGTGGCGCCATGACACGCGACTGGAACGAACTCGAACGCTGGGACCGCGCCTACTACATGCACGGGCTGCAGGCCGAGTCCGAGCTCGACATCACCGCGGTCGACGCGACCGAGGGCAACTACCTCGTGCTCGCCGACGGCACACGGCTGCTCGACTTCATGAGCCAGCTCATCTCCGACAACATGGGCCACCGCCACCCCGCGATCCACGGCGCGCTCGCCGAGGCCATGGAGCGCTACGGCCACGTCACCTACACCATGGCGAACGAGTACCGCGCCCGCGCCGCCAAGCTCGTGATCGCGGACATCCTGGGCGGCGAGGGCTGGGCCGGCCGGTTGCGCGTGCTTCCCTCCGGCACCGAGGCGACGGAGAGCTGCATCACCATGGCCCGGCTCTACACCGGGCGCAGCGTCATCCTGACCCAGGCGCACTCCTTCCACGGCATGACCGTGGGCGCCACCATGATGCGCGGCTACCGCAACAACATCTCCACCGACGAGGGCTTCGCCGGCGTTGCCGACGTGCCGGGCTGGCCGCCGCACGGCTACATCCCCATCCCGCCGCCGGAGCACGAGGACTGGCAGGGCACAGGCCCGCTGCCCTCGCTGGAGGCGACGGAGCACATCGTCCGCGCCATCGGGCCCGAGAACATCGCCGCGGTGATCAGCGAGCCGATGTTCGGCGCCGGCGGCACCTTCCCCCACATGGACTACATGCCGGGGCTGCGCGCGCTCTGCGACAGGTACGGCTTCCTCTGGATCGACGACGAGGTGATCTGCGGCTTCGGCAGGCTCGGCGAATGGTTCGGCTACATGCACTGGCCGGGGGTGAAGCCCGACCTGATGGCGGCGGGGAAGGGCATCAACGGCTCGGCGCTCCCGGTCGGCGCCGTGATCGCGAGCGAGACCATCGCGGATTACTTCGAGAAGGCCCGCTGGTGGACCGGCAGCACCTGGGACGGGCATCCGCTGGTGTGCGCGACCATCGTCGGCAACCTCGAGTACATGCTGGCCCACGACATCATGCAGCAGGTGCGCCAGCGCGGCGCCTACCTCAAGGACCGGCTCGACGGGCTGAGGGAGAAGCACCCCTGCATCGGCCGCGTCTCGGGGCGCGGCCTCTTCTACACGGTCGACCTGGTGGACGGGAACGGCGAGGCCATCGTGGCGGAGGACCGCTACTCGGCCTTCACCGGCGACCTCGGCTCGCACCCGAACGTCATCGTCGCGGCCGAGAACGCGAAGCGCGGCGTCTTCCTCGGCGGCTTCTCGCCCAACACGATCAAGCTCGGGCCGCCCTTCACCATCACCCAGGAGGAGATCGACACGGCTGCGGATGCGCTCGACGCCGCGCTCACGGTAATCGACGAGCGCTTCGTCCGCTGAGGGCGCGCCCTGCCTACGGCATGGCCTCGATGGTGGGGAGCGACGGGATCCGGTCGAGCCAGTGCTGCTTCGAGCGATTGAAGATGTGGACCTTCGGCACCAGCTGGTCGCGCTGCGTGATGGTGCCGACGCGGACGCCGTAGTAGGGCCCGGCCGGGTCCGAGGTGGCGTAGAGGGGCGAGCCGCAGTTGCCGCAGAAGGCCTGCTGGCGCCTGTTCCCGCTGTCCGCGATCTTGACGTAGATGTTCGGCTCGCCCGAGAGCAGGGTGAAGCCCCCCTCGGTGGTGAACGCCACCGTGCGGAAGGCGGAGCCGGAGAGCGTCTGGCAGTCCGTGCAGTTGCAGATCAGCAGGCGCTTCGTGTCGATCTCCGCCTCGTAGGTTATCTGCCCGCAGAAGCAGGCGCCGTCCACCTTCATCGTGCTCCTCCTCTCGCCGGGGCCGATCCGCCCCACGCCCGCCGCCGCTACTCGAACACGATGCGCGGCAGGTAGCAGGAAACCACCCAGTTGGGGCGGTCGACGATTTCGCTGATGCGCAGGTCCGCGCAGACGCTGCACAGCATGTAGGCTTCCGCTGCCGCGAGGCCGCGCCAGGCCCCCAGCCGGTCGATCATGCCGCGCACCGCGTTCTGCGCCGCCTCCATCAGATCGGGGCCGATTCCCGTGGTCACTTCGTAGCCCTTGCCGTCGAGATGGCGCGAGACCGGGCCCGGCGTCTCGAAGCGGGGAAAGCGGAGGTTCTCCCCCTTGACGAGGTCGAGCCGCACCGTCGGCGCCATCGGCGATTCGATGGCCGTGCCGCAGACTTCGCCGTCGCCCTGGGCGCAGTGCGGGTCGCCGATGGAGAAGAGTCCGCCTGGCACCTGTACCGGGAGATAGAGGTCCACGCCGATGGTGAGGTCGCGGATGTCCATGTTGCCGCCGCTCTCGTAGGGCGGGACGGTGCTGAAAGCGCCTGCTTCGGCGCGGGCAAGGCCGATGGTGCCGCAGAAGGGCTTCAAGGGGACGCGCGCGATGGTCGCGTAGGCGGCGGGCTCGCGGAAGCTCGTGTCGTAGGACCAGATGTTGAGTGAGGGCTCCGGAAAGTCGTCGGCCAGCAGGCCGAAACCCGGCACGATCGCGGTCCAGGCCCAGCCCGAGGGCGCGAGATCGACGATCGTCGCCTTGACGGTATCGCCAGGCACCGCCCCGTCGATGAAGACCGGGCCGGCGATGGGGTTGATCCGGTCGAAGTCGAGGTTGGCGACGGCCTCCGGGGTGGAATCGGGGGCGAGCTGCCCGCACACCGCGTCGATCTCGGCGAACGCGACGGTCTCCCCCGGCGCGACCCTCAGCGCCGGCTCCCGCGCATTGTCCCAGGTCATGTGTTGATGGCCGGCGTGGATGGTCCGCACGCCGATCGCGTCGTGGGGTCCGCTCAAGGGTCCCTCTCCCTGCCCTCTGCCTCTCTCATGTCCGCACCGGCCGCCGGGTCCGGGTCACTCCGCGGCGTCCTGCGCCCGGGATTCGTCGCCTGCCGGCGCGGCGGCCCTGAGCCTGCGGGTCGCGGCCTCGTCGACATTGCCCTCCGCGTCGAGGGCGACGCGGTAGATCTCGCGCGCCGCCTCCGACGAGACCCAGCGCTCGCGCACGTCGTGGGCGACGCGCTCCGGCTCGCGGGCCGAGGGCGGGGCGTAGCCTCCGCCGCCGGCCGAGATCGAGACCATGGTCTCGCCCGGCGTCACCGCCGCTTGCGCGCAGGCGGCCAGCGCAACCAGCTCGCCGTTGTGGCCGCGCCGGTACTGGCGTGCGAGGGCGCCGGGGCCGCCGCCGCGCGCGCCGTTGGCCGGGTTGACCGCGCCGTTGCTGACGTAGCCCACCTCCAGCCGGCAGCCCTCGACCGGGCCGAACTCGACGAAGGCGCCGGCCCCGCCGCGCTGGCGCCCGGCGCCGCCGCTGTCGGTGATGAAGTGTCGCCCCTTCACGCTGATGGGGAAGACCATCTCGTCGACCTCGATCGAATCCTGGTAGCAGAGGCCGGCGTTGCCGACGTGGGCGATGGTGATCCAGGCATCGGTTTCCGGTGCCGCGGCGCCGGCGCCGAAGCCGAGAAAGATCTGGTTGACGAAGGGCGCGCCGCTGCGCGGATCCGTGCCCGAGATGACGCCGCAGCTCGGCGGGATCACGCCGCCGACCTCGGCCATGCCGTGGCCGTCGCCGAGCTCGGCGATGGCGCGCTGCACGCCGTTGGCGATGTGATCGGCGACGTTGGTGGTGGCGACCGAGCACGAGGTCGGGTGCTCCGGGATGCCGACGACGCAGCCCTGCCGGAGCTTCACATGCACGCGGCGGAAGGCGCCGGCGTTGGGCGGCACGGTGTGGGGGAGTGCGTTGAAGATGCCGACCATCGCCGAGGTGCGGGCGCAGGCCTCGCTCATGTTGAGGCCGAAGGGGAGCGAGTCGAGGTTGTCGCGCAGGTCGACCTCGATCCGCGCGGCGGCCGGGTCGACGCGCACGGAGACGTTCACCCTCACGCCCTCCGGCGCGCCCGGCACCGGGTCGTGGGCGCTGGCGACGGTCAGCGAGCCCGCGGGCAGTCCCTCGAGCGCGTCGATCATGCGCTTCTCGCTGTAGTCGAACCACTCGGCGGAGAAGCTCTCCAGCGTCTCCCAGCCGACCTCCGCGGCGAGTGCCAGCAGCTCGCGCTCGCCGACGCGGGCGGCGCCCAGCATGGCGAGGAAGTCGCCCCACCACTGGTCCGGCACGCGGATGCGCATGCGGCACATGCGCACGATGTCGTCGATGGTCTCGTAGTCGCGCTGGACCTGCACCGCCGGGAAGATCAGCGCGCCCTCCTCGTACACGTCGCGCGCGGCGCCGTGATAGGTCGTGGCGATGGAGTTGCCGCAATCGGCCTGGTGCGCCTTGGCGATGACGGTGAAGCGGTGGCTGCCGCCCTCGTCGATCACCGGCACGAGGATCGTGTGGTCCGCCGGGTGGGAGCAGCCGTGGTAGGGCGAGTTGTGCAGGAAGGCGTCGCCGCGCTGAAGTGCGGGGTGGAACTCCCTCATCGAGGCCGCCATCAGGTCGGGGCCGCTCAGCACGTGGATCGGCAGGCTCTCGGCGGTCGCCAGCAGTTCGCACTCGGCGGTGACGATGCAGCAGGAGAAGTCGCGCGCCGTGTTGAGCACGCCCGAGCGGCCGGTGCGGAAGAGCGTGTTGGCCATCTTGCGGCAGATGGCCTCGAAGCGCTTGTTCAGGATTGCGAGGCGCACGCCGTCCATGGGCTTCGTCCTTCTCGTCCGCTGCCGTCCGCCTGTTACCTTATGATTCGTTCCGGCCCGGGTCCAACGATCGGCAGCCGCGTCGTCGCAGGGCCGGATTGTCCTACCAGAGCCGTTCGCTCGCGATGCGGGCGCCTTCCGTCAACATCTCCATCTTCTTCCAGGCCACGTCGGCCGGCACCATGATCCAGCCGGCGAAGGTGGAGAAGCCGCAGTCACAGCCGGCAATCACCCGCTCCCGGTCGCCGATCACGTCCACGAACTGGCAGATGCGGTCGGCCACCACCTGCGGGTGCTCGAGATAATTCGTAGTCACGTCGATGACGCCGGGGATGAGCGCCATGTGGTCCGGCAGCCTGTGTGTCCTGAACTCCCGCCACTCGTGCTGGTGGCGCGGATTGGCGAAGGCGATGCTGAGCGCCCCGACCCTGGCTTCGTAGAGGATGGGGAGCAACGGTTCCAGCTCCATGTCGTCGATATGGGGGCCGTCCCAGTTGCCCCAGCAGACGTGGAGCCGGACCTTCTCCGGGGGAATGTCGGCGAGCGCCAGGTTGAGGACTTCGACGTGGAGCGCCGCGCGTTCCAGGAAGGCGTCGAGCGGCCGGTCGACGAACATGATCTGACGCTCCAGCGCCAGATCGGGTGCGTCGATCTGCAGGATGTGACCCTGCGCGACGATGTAGTCGTATTCCTTCTTCAGCTCGGCGGCGAGGGCGAAGAGGTAGTCGCGGTCGGTCGGGTAGGCCGGGTTGTCCTCGGCGCGCAGCAGCGTGGTCGAGATGATGCCGGGTGCGGCTGCGGTGACGAAGGTCTCGGCGAAGCTCTCGGCCTTTCCGCTCGCAGCGAGCCCGTCGGCGAAGAGCGCCATCTCTTCCTCCGCGGCGGCGAGCGTGTCGTCGTAGCGGATCGCCTGCTGCGCCTCGGGCATCTGGTAGAGCGAGGCGGTCGCGGTGACGTCGCCGTCCTCGTTGCTGGCGCCGCGCAGCGCCGCCATCTTGAGCGCGGCGTAGCCGGGAAACTTGGCGAAGTCGGTCACCGTGCCGCGCTGCGATTCGCCGCCGAAGCCGCTCATCCGGTCCTTGACGTAGAAGGAGAAGCCGATGCGCGGCAGCTCGCCGTCGCCGGCGATGTCGATGCCGGAGTCGGCCTGGTGGCGGAGAATGTCGACCATGTCGCCTGCGACCTGGGCGCGGAAGGCCTCGCGCTCGACCGTGCCGCCGCCTTCCATCGTGAGCAGCATCTTCAGGAGCGCGTCGCTGCGCGGCAGACTGCCGACATGGGTGGTGAGGATGCGTGAGTCGCTGAGCTTCATCGTCACTCTCTCGTGGGGTTAGCGGGGTCGGAGGCCGAGAGCGGCACCGAGGAAGGCGGGGAAGGGCAGCTCGCGCCCGCCGGTCAGCCCCGCCGGGCGGAAGATTAGAATCAGCATCATCGCGCCGGCAAGACCCAGCTCGCGCAGGCCCGCCGGGGCGGCGAGGGTAAGCGCGCCGATATCGACGCCGTTCTCGAGCTGGCGCAGCAGCTCGGCGATCACCGAGACCACCACGGTGCCGATCACCGCGCCGGCGAGGCTGCCGGTGCCGCCGATCACCAGCATCGCGATCGTGATGAAGGTGATGCCGATATAGAACTGCGTCACGTTGACGGTGCCGAGGAAGTGCCCCTGCAGCACGCCGCCCAGCGCCACCAGCATGGCGCTCACCACGAAGGAGGCAATCCGCGCGCGCCACACGTTGACGCCGATGGCGCGCGCCGCCGCCTCGTCCTCGCGCGAGGCGCGGAGCGCCAGCCCGAGCTTCGAGGTCTGGAAGACGTAGGCGACCAGCATGACGAAGAGCGCGGCGATCAGCGCCACCCAGAGGTCGACGTAGATCGGCAGGCCGTTGAACGAGCTGGTGCCGCCGGTCATCTCCTCCCAACCGGCGTGGACGACGAAGACGATGGTGAGCCACGAGAAGGTGCCGATGGCGGCGCCGATGCCGGAGAGGCGCATCAGCGGAATGCCGATCAGGAAGGCGAAGGCGCCGGCCCAGCCCATGGCGGCAAGCGCGGCCAGTCCGGGATGGAACTCGGCCTTGCCGAGGAAGGCCGGCAGCTCGTCCATCAGGATGCTCTTGTAGCGCACCGGCACGTCGAGCCAGGCAGCGCCGTAGCCGCCCAGCATCATGAAGGAGGCATGGCCGAAGGAGAGCACGCCCGAGTTGCCGACGAAGACGTAGAGGCCGACCACCATCACCAGCTTGATCAGCGCATCGGTCGCGACCCGTTGCAGCACCACCGGGCCGAGCGAGCAGAGCGCCACCAGCACGACCAGGATCACGGCCAGCGAGAGCAGCGGCCAGACGCCGCGCACGGCCTCCTCCAGACTGGGCAGCCGGGCCTGCATCACACCCGCTCCCGCGCCTCGGCGCCGCGGAAGAGCCCCTGCGGGCGGGCCAGCAGCACCAGGATCACGGCGGCGAAGACGAAGGCCTCGCGGTAGGGCCGCATCTCGAGCGGCAGCCCGAATTGCAGGAGAACGGTGACGACGCCGATGAAGTAGCCGCCGAGCACCGCGCCGATCAGGCTGCCCATGCCGCCGATGATGGTGGCGACGAAGCCGATCAGCGCGAGCTGCACGCCCATGCCGGGCGAGAGCGTGCCGCCCTGCACGGTGATGAAGATCGCCGTGACGCCGGCGAGGATGCCGCTCAGCGCAAACGCGACCGCGATCACGCGGTCGGCGCGCACGCCCAGCAGGCGGGCCATGCGGAAGTTGAGCGCGGCCGCCCGCATCTGCACGCCGAAGCGCGAGCGCGTGAGGAAGAGGGCGAGCCCCGCCAGCAGCACGATGGTGACGGCGACGATGGCGACGTTCAGCTTGGGAATGCGGATCGTGCCGATGACGAAGGGCTCGGCGAGGCCGGCGAGGAACTCGAAGCCCTTGGGCCGGGCGCCGTAGATCATCACGAAGAGGTACTGGAGGAAGTAGCTCACCGCGAAGCTGGTCACCAGCATCGTGGTCGGGCTGGCGTTGCGCACGGGGCGGAAGGCGATCCGCTCCGAGAAGAGCGCGAGCACCACCACCAGCACCATCGCGACGATGATGGCGAGCGGCTCGTACTGGGCGACGATCGCCATCAGCATGTAGGCGCCGATCATGACGAACTCGCCGTGCGCAAAGTTGATCAGGCGCATGATGCCGAAGATGAGGCCGATGCCGAGCGCCGTGAGCGCGTAGAGCGAGCCCACGCTCAGCGCATCGACGATGACCTGTATGGCGGTGGTCATGCGTCCCGGCCGTGCTCGTCGAAGCCGAAGTAGGCCTCGTCCAGCTCTTCCCGCCGGCTCAGGATGTCGGGCGGGCCGCTGCGCGCGATGCGGCCCGAGCGCAGCACGTAGACGCGCCGGGCGACGTCGATGATGCGCGCCGGGTTCTGCTCGACCACGAGGATGGTCATGCCCTCGCGGTTGAGGCCGGTCAGCGTCTCGTAGACCTGCCGGGTGATGAGCGGCGCGAGGCCGAGGGAGGGCTCGTCGAGCAGCAGCATCCGCGGCCGGCCCATGAGTGCGCGGGCGACCGCGAGCATCTGCTGCTCGCCGCCCGAGAGCTTCTCGGCCCGCGCGCGGCGCCGCTCGGCGAGGATGGGGAAGGCCTCCATCTGCGCGCGCACGTCCGCCTCGACGCCGCCGCGGTCGCGGCGGATGGTGGCGCCCAGCCGCAGGTTCTCCTCCACCGTGAGCTCGCCGAAGAGCTCGCGCCCCTCCGGCACCAACGCCATGCCGCGCCGCACGATGTCCTCCGGCGCGAGGCCCGAGAGCGCCTGCCCGTCGAAGCTGACGCTGCCCGCCTCCGCCCGGACCGCGCCGGTGATGGCGAAGAGGAGCGTGGACTTGCCGGCGCCGTTGGGCCCGACGACGCCGACGAACTCGCCCTCCTCGACCGCGACCGAGACGCCGCGCAGCGCCGCGATCGGGCCGTAGCGGACCGCGAGGTCGTCGACCGCGAGCAGGCTCACGCCTCGTCCTCTCCGAGGTAGGCCTGCCTGACCTCGGGGTCGTCCTGCACCGCGCGGGGAGAGCCGATGGCGATGGTGCGGCCGTGGTCGATCACGTGGACCCGGCTGCACAGCCCCATGATGAGGCCCATGTTGTGCTCCACCACCAGCACGCCGCAGTCGAACTCGTCGCGGATGCGGGCGATCATGCTCATGAGGCTCGGGATGTCCTCCTCGTTGGTGCCGGCGGCGGGCTCGTCGAGGAGGAGGAAGGCGGGCCCGGTCGCCAGCGCACGGGCGATGCCGACCCGGCGCTCGTCGCCGTAGGGCAGCGTGCCGGCGATCGCCTGCGCCTTGGCGCCGAGCCCGATCCAGTCGAGGATTTCCAGCGCCCGGGTGCGCGCGGCGCGGCGGGCCACGGGCCTGCCGCTGAAGCCGGCGGCCACGTTCTCGAGCACCGAGAGGCCGGCGAACAGGCGCACCGCCTGGAAGGTGCGGGCGATGCCGAGATGGGAGAGCTCGTGCGGCCTGCGCCCGGTCAGCGTGCGGCTGTCGGCATAGACGCGGCCCGCCGCCACGGGCTGGAAACCGGAGAGGACGTTGATCAGCGTGCTCTTGCCGGCGCCGTTCGGGCCGATCAGGCCGAGGATCTCATCCCGCGCAAGCTCGAGCGTGAGGTCCTCGAGCGCGGCGAGACCCCCGAAACGGACGGTGACACCGTCCGTTCCGAGGGTCGCAAGAGCGTTTGCCGCAGTCACAGGCTAGGGCATGCACGACGGCGGCCGGCGCGGACCCAGGAGGCCACGCCTAGAAGTCGACGGGCGGAACCTTGCTCGCCGCGAAGCGCCCGATGCCGCTTCTCACGCCGTTCTGCACCTGGGTGACCATCAGCGGCGTGTCGAAGTTGATGTGCCATTCGGGCGTGTAGGTGGTGTCGCCCGAGAGCAGGGGCTCCTTGACGAACTTCTCCAGCTCGAGCGCCACGGCCTTGGCGTCGAAGGTGCCGGCACGTTCCACCGCGCGCGTCCAGGCCTCGATGATGGCGTAGCCGGTCACGCTGAAGCCGACGATCGGCGGCCCGAAGCGCTCCGCGTACCTGGCCCAGAAGTCCTGCACCGCGTCGATCGGGTCGTCGCCATGCAGGGAGCTGTAGTTGACGTTGTAGAACTCGCTGAGGTTGGGCACCGCGTCCAGCCAGTAGACGCCGTCCACCGCGACACCGCCGATGATCGGGATGTCGATGCCGGCCGCGCGGATCTGCTTGATGATCGGCGCACCGCCCACGCCGGCGGCGCCGGTGAAGGCGATGAAGTCGGCGTCGGATTCCTTGATGCGGGTGATCTGGCCTGCGGCCGAGGTGTCTGTCTGGCCGTTGAAGGTGTCGTGGCCTGCCACGGTGCCGAGCCCGTCCTCCCAGCGCGCCTGGAAGTAGTCCGCGAGCTTCTTGGTGTACTCGACCTGGGTGTCCTTGAAGATGAAGGGCTTGCGCCAGCCCTGGGCGTGCGCCCACTCGGCCATGATCGCGCCTTCTGCCGGCGTGCCGATGCCCATGGAGAAGGCGAGGTCGCCGATCCCCTGAACGCCGAACTTGGGATCGCCGGCGCACAGCGAGAACGCGATCTTGCCGCGGCTCTGCGCGGTGATGGCGGCGGGGCTGCCGAAGTCGAAGTCGCAGGTCACGAGGACCAGCTCCGCACCCTGCTCCAGCACCTCGATCGCCGCGTTGGCGCCCTGTGCCGGGTCCGACTTGGTGTCGGCGGTCACGAATTCGATCTGCTTGCCGAGCACGCCGCCCTGCGCGTTGACGTCCTCGATCGCCAGGATCGCGCCCTTGTGCGGGTCGTCGTAAGGGGCGACGAAGCCCGACAGCGCGATGGCGGCGCCGACCACGACCGTGTCGTCGTCCGCCGCCGCCTGACCGAAACCGCCCCCGGCCGCGACGGCCGCTGCCAGCGCGATGGCTCCCACTCTACGAAGCATGAAAATTCCCTCCCTTCGATGGTCGTTATCTGGCCTTCCTGCAGGCGGTGCAGTGTACCCCAACGCCTGCCGCTAGGCCCGTGCTTCCGCCGACAGATCGCTGGGGTCCTCGCCGCGCCGCAGCATGGCGATGAGCCCGAGGTTCACGGCGAGGTAGCCCGGCGCGACCGCGTTGCTGCCGGCGAGCCTGGAGTCCGGGCGATCGCGCAGCTCCCGGCTCAGCGCGCCCAGCCTGTGGAAGGGCACGCCGGGGAAGAGGTGGTGCTCGGTGTGGTAGGGCATCTGCCACATGAGCCAGCGCATGAGCGGCCCGGCGCGCGTCGTGCGCGTGCTCGCGATGACGCCCTGCCCGTTGGGCAGGCCGTGGTGCTCGGCGGCGATGTAGCAGCGGTAGAAGGGCGTGGTGGCGAGCAGCGGCCCCCACACGCAGATCAGCGCCGCCCAGCTCCCGAACCAGACCGAGAGCGCCGCCACCGCGGCGTAGCCGAGCAGGTAGTAGCGCGCCTCCCGGATCACGATGCGCCGCTCCTTCTCCCTGAGGAAGGGCTCGGGCGCATGGCCGAAGGCGTGCTCCACGGTGCTGCGGATCAGGGCGATCCAGAGCGCTAGGCCGGTCATGAAGCTCAGGTAGCCCGCGAACGTCCACGGCTTCTGAGCCAGGAGCTCCGGATCGTGGCCGGCGACCTTGGTGTGGCGGTGGTGGGCGAAGTGGAAGAAGCGCTGATAGCTGTGGGCGTAGAAGCGGGGGAAGCTCGCCAGGTGGCCGAAGGCGTCGTTGAGCGTGCGGTTGCGGAAGACCGTCCAGTGCCCGAGCTCGTGCTGGCCCGCGTAGCAGAAGCCCCAGAGGATGACGCCCTGAGCCACGAAGAGCGGCGCCGCCCACCAGCTTCCCCAGAGCGCGTGGATGCCGTAGCCCATGAGCGCCGCAGCGCCGACCTGGCTCAGCGTCTGGGCCCAGCCGAGCAGGTCCGAGCGGCGGGAGAGCGCCTTGAGCCGCGCCGCCTCGATCAGGTCCTTGCGGGCAATCCAGTCGTCCATGGCCTTGCCGCGGAGAGACTACGCCCCTTTGGGCCGACTGGGAATACGGATCAGGCGGAGCTTCGTCGCCGCAGGGCGGTCCAGAGCCGCGTTGCGCGCTTGGAGACCGCCTCGATCGCGCCCGCGACTCCCTCCGGCAGGAAGATCATGAACACGAGCACGATCATCCCGAGGCCGATGTTGCGCCAGTCGGAGAACTCCTTGAACACCTCGTCGGCGGCCATCAGCAGGAATGCGCCCAGCAATGGCCCCCACGCCTTGCCGATGCCGCCCACCACCAGCATGGAGATGAGGAAGAGGAGGAGCGGGAAGGCCACGAGGTTGGAGCCCACCGCGCCGAAGTGAGCGGCGTAGAAGCCGCCCGCCATGGCGGTGAGGAAGGCGGAGGCCGCGAAGACGATGAGCTGGTACTTGAACACGCTGACGCCGCGCGAGCGGGCCAGTTCCTCGTTGTCCCGCAGCGCCTTGAAGGCGAGGCCGATGCGGCTCTGGGTCACCGCCGCGGTGAAGATGAGGGCGACGACCAGCAGCGCCAGCATCGTGTAGTAGTCGCCGAGTATCCAGTTGCGCCCGCCGAGCACATCGCGCCAGCCGAAGCTGCCGAACCCGCCGAGGCCTTGCGCTCCGCCCGTGAAGGAGACGCAGGTGGCCGGGTTGTCCCTCTGGTTCAGCGGGGAGCAGGCAGAGTCCGTCTGTATGAGCACGAACATGACCTGCGATATCGCAAGGGTCAGCAGCGCGACGTAGATGCCCCGCATCCTGAGGCAGGCGAGCCCGACGAAGAAGCTGAACACCATCCCCGCGAGCCCCGCGATGGGGAAGGCGTACCACAGGGTCAGATCCATGTAGCGGCCGAGAACCGCAGTCGTGTAGGCGCCGAAGGCGAAGATCGCCACCTGGGCCAGCGAGAAGATGCCGGCGATGCCGAAGACCAGGTTCCACTGGCTGACCACCGTCGCGTAGCAGAACATGATCAGGGCGCTGGCGATCAGGTAGCGCTTCACGCCCATCCACGGGAAGGCGATCGCGATCGCAAGCAGGATCGCGAAGATGATGAGGTCGCGGTACTTCATCGGCCCGCCCGCCTACTGCCGTGCCACGACGCGCTGGCCGAAGAGGCCGGCGGGGCGCCAGATGAGCGCGGCGATGACGAGGACCAGGATGGCGGTGAAGCCGTACTTGTCGGCGACCAGCACCTTGACCGTCGCCTCCACCATGCCGACGAGCAGGGCGGCGTAGAGCGCGCCCGTGATGTTGCCGAGGCCCGCGAGCACGATCACGATGAAGGCCTTGAGCAGCGGATCGCCGCCCATCAGCGGGTGCACGTCCTTGAACGACGACAGCATGATGCCGGAGATCGCCGCGAGCCCGCTCGCGAGCGCGAGCACCATCACGTAGACCCGCTTGACCGGAATGCCCATCAGGCGCGCGGCATCGCGGCTCTGCGCCGTCGCCCGGATGGCCCGCCCGGCATTGGTCCGGGTGAGGAAGAGACCGACCAGCATGATGAGCACGAGAGCGACCGCCCAGACCACGATCCTCTGGTAGCTTACCGGCACGTCGCCGACGAGGAAGGAGTCGGCGCCGAGGGAGAGGGGCTGCGAATAGGGCGCGGTGCGGAACTCCTCGCGCAGGAACTTCAGCAGCCCCGCCTCCGCCGCCATGCCGAGGCCGAAGGTCGCGATGATGATGGTGACCTCGAAGTTGCGCTGGCGCAGCATCCAGTGGGCGGAGATGAAGTACACCAGTACGCCGAAGCCGCCGCCGCAGATCGCCGCGAAGGGGGCGGCGAAGAAGAGCGGCAACCCCCAGATCTCGGCCCACAGCAGCGCATAGTAGGCGCCCAGCGTCATGATGATGCCGTGCGCCATGTTGAGCATGTTGAAGGCGCCCCAGACCAGCGCCAGCCCCAGCGCCGCCAGCGCATACATGGCGCCGAAGGTCAGCCCGCTCACGATGATCTGGATGAAGAAGTTCACCGCGTGTCCCCGCTGCCCTCAGCCGCCGAGATAGGTCTCGAGGATCTGCTGGTTGGACTGGAGCTCCTCGCCGCCGCCCGCCCAGACGATCTGGCCGGTGTCGAGCAGGTGGATGCGGTCGGCGAGGTCGATGATCCGGCTCGCATTCTCCTCCACCAGCAGGATCGTGCGGCCCGAGGCCTTGAGGTCGGTGATGATCTCGTAGATCTGGTCGATGACGATGGGCGCGAGGCCGAGCGAGGGCTCGTCGATCATCAGGATGCGCCCGCCCGAGAGGAGGCCGCGGCCGATCGCCAGCATCCGGCGCTCGCCGCCCGAGAGTGTGCGCGCGAGCTGCGTCGTGCGCTCCTTCAGCCGGGGCAGGATCGTGTAGATCTTCTCGACCTCCTCGCTGAAGGTCTTGCGCACGCGCGGCAGATACGCACCCATCTTCAGGTTGTCGTAGACGCTCATCTCCGGGAAGAGCATGTCGCCCTGGGGGATCAGGACCACGCCGAGGTCCACTACCCGTTCCGCCTCCGCGCCGTCGATCCGCCGGCCGGCCAGCTCGATGCGGCCGCCGCTCGGCTTCATCAGCCCGGCGATGCACTTGAGCAGCGTGGTCTTGCCGTGCCCGTTCGGGCCGAGGAGGGTGATGAGCGCGCCCTCCGGTACGTCGAGGGACACGTCCTTGAGGACGTTCTGTCCTTCGTAGCCTGCGTGCAGGTTATGTATGGCGAGCAGCGGCTCAGCCATTGGGTGCCGCCCGTTCCGCCAGCATGTGCTGCAGGCGGTCGGCCGTGCCCGCGCCGAGATAGACCTCGACCACGCGCCGGTCGCTCAGCAGCCCCTGGGTGTCGCCCTCGTAGATCTTCTCGCCGTGATGCATGATGACGACGCGCCTGGAGAGCTGGAGCAGGAAGCGCATCACGTGCTCGATCAGGATGATCGTCATGCCCTCGGCGACGAGGCCCTCGACGATCTCCATCACGTCGTCGACCTCGTGCGGGTTGAGGCCCCCCACCGGCTCGTCGATGAGCAGCAGCTTGGGGTCGGTCGCGACGGCGCTGGCGAGCATCAGCAGCTTGCGCTCGAGCACGGGCACGTCGCGGGCGGTCGCGTGGGCGCGGTCGGTGAGCCGGCAGAGCTCCAGCGCCCGGTCCACCCGCTCGCGCATCGCGCGTGAATAGGTCACCGCCGGCACGCCGCGGTCGCCCAGGCCGAAGGCCGAGCCGATCAGCACGTTCTCGCGGATCGAAAGCGAATCGAAGCCGGCGTTGAGCTGGAAGGTCCGGGCCATGCCGCGATGGCAGATGAGGTCGGGGCGGACCCTGGAGATGTCCCGTCCCTCCAGCCTGATCTCGCCGCTGGTGGCCGCGTTGATGCCCGAAATCACGTCGAGGAACGTGGTCTTGCCGGCGCCGTTGGGGCCGCCGATGCCGACCACGTCCCCCGTGTGAACGTCCAGGTCGAAGTCGTTGACCGCTGCCAGCGCGCCGAAATACTTGAAGACGTTACGGCACGCCAGCAGCGGTTCGCCCGACTCAGGAGTCATGAACGATTACTGGGTACGGTGTTCTCGAGACTCCCTTACGAACTGAGCCACGGAGGTGTCATCCACTCGCCGTTCGCATAGGGATGCGGGGCGATGTGGGTGACGTCCTTGGTCCAGTCCTGACACTGCATGATGATGGTGGGCATTCCCAGCGACGGGTCGTTGGTCTCCGCCGGGTAGGGCTGCGCCGCCTGGCCCCACATGAACTTGATGGTGCCGACCACCCCGCGATAGATCGAGCCGCGCAGGAAGTCGCAGACCTTCCTGTTCTGCTCGATGCCGTCGTAGGGCACGCCGGTGCCGCCGGCGCGGGCGGCCGCGATCGCCCACAGGTAGACCGAGTCGTACACCTGGCCGGCCACCATCGGCGTCATGTCCGCACCCCAGCGATCGCGCACGATCTTGGAGAAGGCGAGGCCGATCTCGTCCTGCAGGGTGCCGATCGTGGTCGAGCAGAAGACGCCGTGCCCGGTCTCCTTGACGATGTCGAGGAAGCCCCGCAGCTGCAGTGCGTACTGCACGTAGACCAGGGAGTTGATCGGGTTCTCGGCGAAGCCGGTCACCAGGCCGGTCTGGTCCGACGGCACGCCGTGGGTGGTGGCCACGATCGCGGGCTCGATGTCGCGCACGCGCACCAATGCCGGGCCCCAGTCGTCCACCGGCTGGGTCACGACGTCGTCGATCGCCAGCTCCCATCCGAACTGCGCCGCAGTGTCGCGGATGCCCTTGGCGATGGTGATCGCGTAGTCGATGCTGCCGGAGAGCAGCGCGATCCTGTTGTTGGGCCGCGTCCACTTGCCGGTCCGCTCCAGCTCGTCCAGGAAGTAGATCAGGCCCGGGCCGTAGTAGTACTCGGACGGGTCGTCCTGGAAGATGCAGTAGTAGCGGTCCATGTTGTCTTTCACGGCGAACTGGTGGCCGTACTGGGTGTTGTCGTGGATGTAGGGGATGCCCGCATCCGCGATGGTGTCGTACTCGGCCCGCACCGACGGCGAGTTGTAGCCGTTGATGATGGCGTGCACCTCGACACGGTCGATCAGCCGCCTGGCCGCCGAGGTCACGGTCTCCGCCGTGATCTCCTTGGTGTCCTCGTAGTGGAACTCGATAGGACGCCCGAGGACGCCGCCCATGGCGTTGATCTCCTCGGCGGCCATGGTCAGGCCGGCCTCGAAGTTCCGCGCATCGTCCGCGCCCCAGCCCGTGTAGGGCAGCATGGCGCCGACGGGAATCGGCTCGCCGTCGGCCTTGGCGCCGTTGTTGAGCGCCGCGAGCGTGCTGGCCCCGGTGACGCCGGCGGCGCCGACGGCGACCGAGGCCGCGGTCGACATAAAGCCGCGCCGGGTCGGGTTCAGCGGATCGACGATCCCGCCGGAGGCCTTCATCTCCTCGTCGAACTTCTGCTTCTTCGTCTGTTTCCTCTTGTGGAACCACTCCATCGAGACGCCTCCCCTTTAGCTGTGGTCCGAAGGATCACGCTGCGGCCGGCAGGCGGAGCGCCCGACCGGCCGCCACGTCTTGCAGTTGCCGTGAGAGTAGCGATAGCGGCGCGGGGAACGCAACCGCAAAGCGGGCGCCGCCGCGTCAGGCCTCCGCCCTGGCCGCAAGCCGCGGCGCGGCGGGCGTGCCGCCCGGCAGCCAGAAGGCGATGACGGCGACCAGCGCCGCCGAGCCGCCGAGGCCGACGAAGAGCCAGAGGAAGCCGCCGGCGGTGCCGTGCAGCCCCGCCACCAGCGGCGCCGCCACGGCGCTCGCCCCCAGCCCCAGCAGGAACTTGATGCCGAAGATGCGCGCCCGCCAGCTCTCGGCGGTGTAGCGCGTGACCAGCGCGTCCTGGATCGGGATCTCGCCCACCACCATCATCATCATCACCAGCGCCACCAGGATCAGCCCGTGGCCGGCGAGCAGGCCGGCGGCGGCGAGCAGCGGCGCCTGGGCGAAGAGCACGGCGATCCAGACCGGCTTGGCCGGGTAGCGGTCGATCAGCCAGCCGACCCCGATCTGGGCGAAGGCGGCGACGGCGATGACGACCGAGACCAGGGCGCCCACGCCCAGTGCGCCGTCGGCGATCCCGGTCAGTCCCTCGTCGAAGAGCTTGGGCAGCGCGATGGTGGTGGTCTGGAAGGTGAGCCCGGTGAGCGCCGTGGCGATGCCGATCACCAGCACCAGCCGGAGCAGGGTGCGGGACGGCCTGCCCCAGCTTCCGCCGAGCGAGGGCCGCGTCGACTCCGCCCCGCGGTTGCGCCACTCCCGGCAGGCCGCGATGAACCAGACCCCGATGAGCAGCGTGACGGCGCCCGGCACGATGAAGGCCGCGCGCCAGCTCACCGCCTCGCTCAGCGACGCGGCCACGATCGCCGCCGCCGCGAGACCCATGTTCCCCCAGACGCCGTTGACGCCCAAGAGCTTGCCCACCTTCTCCCGCCCCTCGACCAGCATGGCGATGCCGACGGGGTGGTAGATCGAGGCGAAGAGCCCGATCAGCGTGAGGCCTGCCGCGAGCTCGAAGGGGTCGCGCGCGAACCCGGTGAGGATGGCCGAGGCGCCGATGCCGACGAAGAAGATCGCGAGCATCGCGGGCCGGCTCCAGCGGTCGCCGAGCCAGCCCGCCGGCAGGGTGCCGGCGGCGAAGGCGATGAAGCCGGGGACGGCGAGCGAGAGCAGCTCGCCGTAGGACTGGTCGAACACGCCTTCCAGCGTGAGCACCACCGTGGGGTAGAGCAGCAGGAAGAGGTGGTCGAGCCCGTGGCCCACGTTGATGAAGAGAATGCGGGAGCGGTCGGCCATCGCGTCCTCGGCCTGAAGGCCCCGGCGGGGCGCCCCCGGCGTCTCTCACCCCTGGCCGGTTCGCCGCCGCCGGGCGGGGTATGGAGCGGGTGAAGGGAATCGAACCCTCGTCGTAAGCTTGGGAAGCTTCTGCTCTGCCATTGAGCTACACCCGCCCGCCCACGAGGATAGGCACCCGCCCCGGCACCTGCAAGCGGGCGGGCGGACCGACGGAGCCCCGGCGGGAAGGGCCGGCCCGGCGCAATCCGCCCTTGCAGCGGCCGGCGTTTTCTCGCAAATGAGGGTGTCCGGGGTGCGCGAGGGGGAGAGCGATGAGCGGGCCATACGCGCTGGTGATCCGCGGCGGCACGGTGGTGGACGGCTCGGGGGGCGAGCCCTTCGAGGCGGACATCGGCATCGCGGACGGCAGGATCGCCGCGGTCGGACCCGCTCTCGGGCGCGGAGAGGAAGAAATCGACGCGCGCGGCCTGATCGTGACGCCCGGCTTCGTCGACCCCCACACCCACTACGACGCGCAGGCCACCTGGAGCAGCCGCATCACGCCGTCGTCGTGGAACGGCGTCACCACCGCGATGATCGGCAACTGCGGCGTCGGCTTTGCCCCCTGCCGGCCCGAGCAGCGGGCGACCCTGGTGGAGTTCATGGAGGGCGTCGAGGACATCCCCGGCGCCGTGCTCGACGAGGGCCTGCCCTGGAGCTGGCAGAGCTTCGGGCAGTTCATGGATGCGCTGGAGGCGCGCGCCTACGACCTCGACATCGCGGCGCAGGTGCCGCACTCGCCGGTGCGCGTCTTCGTCATGGGCCAACGCGGCGTCGAGCGCGAGCCCGCGAAGCCCGAGGACAACGCCGCCATGGCGGCGCTCGCCGCAGCCGGCATCCGCGCCGGCGCGCTCGGCTTCTCCACCTCGCGCACGCTCAATCACCGGACGCTGGACGGCCGCCCGATCCCGACGCTCACCGCGGCCGAGGACGAGCTCGCGGCCATCGGCACCGCCATGGGCGAGGTCGGCACGGGCTGGCTCCAGGTGATCTCCGACTTCGACGATCTGGACGAAGAGTTCGCCATGCTGCGCCGCGTGGTCGAGCGTAGCGGGCGGCCGATGGCGATCACCACCCTCCAGATCGAAGGCAGGCCCGAGGGATGGCGCCGGCTCCTCGACCACATCGCCGATGCCAACCGCGCCGGCCTCCCCATGATCGGCCAGGTCCTGGCGCGGGCCATCGGCATCGTGCTCGGCTTCGAGATTTCGATGAACCCCTTCTCCGGCCGGCCGAGCTGGGAGGCCATCGCCCACCTGCCGCTGGCGGAGAAGCTGGAGACCCTGCGCGAGCCGGCGTTCCGCGCCCGTCTCGTCGCCGAGCCGTGCAGGAGCGAGGCCCTCGCCCGCCGCGTCGCGCGCTGGGACCGCCTCTTCCCGCTGGGCACGCCGGCGAACTACGAGCCGGCCGCCACCGAGAGCATCGCCGCCCGCGCCGCCCGCGCGGGCCGCACGCCCGAGGACGTCGCCTACGATTACCTGCTGGAGCGGGAGGGCCGCGCGCTGCTCTACCGCCCGCTGCACAACTTCGCCGCCGGCACCCTCGACGCCGTGGGCGAGATGCTGCAGCACCCGCACACGCTGGTGAGCCTCGGCGACGGCGGCGCCCACGTGGGCATGCTCTGCGATGCCAGCGCCTTCACCTACATGCTGAGCCACTGGGTGCGCGACCGGGCGCGGGGCGAGCGCATGCCGCTCCCCTGGGCGATCAGGCGCATCACCCGCGACAACGCGTTGGCCTTGGGCCTTGCCGACCGCGGGCTGCTCAGGCCCGGCCACAAGGCCGATCTCAACGTCATCGACCTCGACGGCCTCACGCTACACTGCCCGGAGCCGGTCTACGACCTGCCGGGCGGCGGGCGGCGCCTGATCCAGCGGGCCGAGGGCTACGCGGCGACGGTGGTCTCCGGCGTGCCGGTCTACCGCGAGGGCGAGGCCACCGGCGTGCTCCCCGGCCGCCTCGTGCGGGGCCCGCAGGCCGCGCCCCGGGCGAGAGCCGCCGCGTGAAGCCCGCGCTCTTCGACTACACGGCGCCGGAGACGGTTGCCGAGGCGGTCGCGACCCTTGCCGCCGACGAGAGCGCCCGGCCGCTCGCCGGCGGCCAGAGCCTGATCCCCATCATGAACTTCCGCCTGGCGCAGCCGGGGACGCTGGTCGACCTCGGCCGGGTGGCGGGGCTCGACGGGATCACCGTGACGGAGAGCGAGGTCCGCATCGGCGCGATGACCCGGCAGCGCACGCTGGAGAGCCATGCCGGCGCCAACGCCGCCCACCCCCTGATCGCCGAGGTGCTGGCCCACGTCGCCCACATCGCCATCCGCAACCGAGGCACCGTCGGCGGCAGCATCGCCCATGCCGATGCCTCGGCCGAGCTGCCCTGCCTGCTGCTGGCCACGGGCGGGTCGGTATGCGCCACCGGGCCGGAGGGCGAGCGCACCGTGGCGGCGGACGACCTCTTCAGCTTTCACATGACCACCACGCTGGCGCAGACCGAGATTCTGACCGAGGTGCGCATCCCCCGCCTGCCGCCGGCGACCGGCTGGGCCTTCGAGGAGTATGCCCGGCGCCGCGGCGACTATGCGCTCGCGGGCGTGTGCGCGCTCGTCACGCGGGGCGCCGGCGGCGTCTGCACCGGGGCGCGGCTCGCGGGCTGCGGCATCGCCGACCGCCCGGTGCGCCTCACGGCGGCGGAGGACGCCCTGCGGGGAAGCACCGTCTGCGAGGACGCGCTCATGGCTGCGGGCGAGGCGGCGAAGGGGCACGCCACGCTTCCCGACGACCTGCAGGCGAGCCAGGCCTACCGTGCCGACCTGCTGGCGGCGCTGGTCAGGCGTGCCGCGGTCCGGGCGGCCGAACGGGCAGGGGGCTGAGGCGATGGCGCGGAGCCTGCCGAGCAAGCCGATCCCCGCGGCCTCGTCCGACCCCCGGCGGGAGGTGACGCTGACCGTCAACGGCGAGACCCTCACCCGCAGCGTCAGCCCGCGCATGCTGCTCAGCGACTTCATCCGCCACGAGCTCGGCCTCACCGGCACCCACGTGGGCTGCGAGCACGGCGTCTGCGGCTGCTGCACGGTGCTGATCGACGGGCGCGCCGGCCGCTCCTGCCTTACCCTCGCGGTGCAGGCGGAAGGCGCCGAGATCCGCACCATCGAGAGCGTGGCCCGGCCGGACGGCACCCTGCACCCGGTGCAGCAGGCCTTCATGGAATGCCACGCGCTGCAGTGCGGCTTCTGCACGCCGGGCTTCGTGATGGCGATCCTGAGCTACCTCGAGGAGACGCCGCAGCCGGACCTCTCCGAGGACGCGATCCGCGAGGTGCTCTCCGGCAACCTGTGCCGCTGCACCGGCTACAAGAACATCGTGCGCGCGTTCCGCCGTGCCGTCGAGCTGAGGGACGCGCGCGCCACCGGCGGCGGCTGAGGGAGAAGGAGCCGTGTCCACCAGGCAGTTCGGCGCGCCGGTCCAGCGCAACGCGGACCCGGCGCTGCTCCGGGGCGAGGGGGCCTTCATCGACGACATTCCGCTGGCGGGCGCGCTGCACGCGGCCTTCGTCAGGAGCGCCCACGCCAGGGCCCGGATCAGGTCCATCGACACCCGGGCCGCGCGGGCCAACCCGGACGTGGTCGCGGTCTACACCGCCGACGACATCGGCGCCCTCGACGCCCCGCTTCCCCTGCTGATCCCCCATCCCAGCATCACCGCCGGCGGCAAGACCCAGCGCCCGCTGGCGCGGGACGAGGTCTTCTATGCCGGCCAGTGCATCGCCATGGTGGTGGCGGTCGACCGCTACACGGCCGAGGACGCCTGCGAGGCGATCGCGGTGGACTACGAGCCGCTGCCGGTCGAGCTCGACCTGGAGAAGGCGGTCGCCGACGGGGCGCCGCTGGTCCACGACGACATCCCCAACAACGTCGCGGCCCACTTCATCCAGGAGTCGGGCGATGCCGACGCGGCCTTCGCGCGCGCCGAGCACGTCACCACCGTCAAGGTGCGGCTCGAGCGCTCGACCGCGGCCCCGCTGGAATGCCGCGCCATCGCCGCGCGCTGGGACCGGGTCACGGGCGAGCTCATGGTCTGGGACGGCACCCAGGCGCCGATCGCGGTGCGCGGCGGCCTCGCCTCGGTGTTCGGCATCGACGAGGACAACGTGCGGGTCGTCGCGCCCAACGTCGGCGGCGGCTTCGGGCAGAAGATCATGATGTTCCACCCCGACGAGATCCTCGTGCCGCTGGCCGCGATGGAGCTCGACCGGCCGGTGAAGTACATCGAGGACCGTGTGGAGAACTTCATCGGCGCCTCGCAGGAGCGGGCGCAGATCCACGAGATCACGCTGGCGGCGCTGAAGGACGGCACGGTGCTGGGCCTGCGCGACAGCTTCCTGCACGACACCGGCGCCTTCATCCCCTACGGCATCGCCGTGGCCCAGGTCTCGTCCACCTCCGTCGCCGGCCCCTACCGCATCCCCGGCATCTGGGTCGAGTTCAAGGCGGTCTACACGCCCTGCGTCCAGGTCACGCCCTACCGCGGCTGCGGCCGGCCGCAGGCCTGCTTCGCCATCGAGCGCGCGATGGACCAGCTCGCCGACGAGCTCGGGATCGACCGCTTCGAGCTCCGCCGGCGCAACTTCATCGCGCCCGACGAGTTCCCCTACCGGCGCGAGGGGCTGCTCTTCGCCGACGGGCTCGCGGTCAACTACGATTCCGGCGAGTACGCGCAGGCGCTCGACCGGATCGTCGGGGAGATCGACCTGCCCGCCTTCCGCGCCGAGCAGGCCGAGGCGCGCGCGGAAGGCCGCTATCTGGGCTTCGGCCTCGGCTTCTATGTCGAGGCCACCGGGCTCGGCCCCTACGAGGGCGGGCGCGTCAAGCTCCACCCCATCACCGGCAAGGTCTACGTCACCACGGGGCTCACCGACCAGGGGCAGGGGCACGGGACCGTCTTCGCCCAGATCGTCGCCGACCAGGTGGGCTGCGCGCCGGCCGACGTGGTCTTCGTCGGCGGCGACACCCAGGCGCAGCCCTGGGGCGTGGCCACCTTCGCGAGCCGCGCCGCGGTGGTGAGCGGCAACGCCATCCACAAGGCCGCTCTCAGGGCGCGGGCGCAGATCGTCCAGGCGGCGGCCAACATGCTGGAGGTGGAGCAGGACGAGATCGAGCTGCGCGACGGCGGCGCCTGGATCAGGGGCGGCAACCGCTCGGTCTCGCTGGCCGAGGTGGCGACCGCCACCAATCCGCTGCGCTACGCCTTCAACGAATCATCCAAGACCGCCACGCAGTTCGCGCCGGCCTCGCGCCACGACGGCCCGCCGCTGGCCGAAGGCACGCATCCGGGCATCGAGGAGAGCGACTACTTCAGCCCGCCGCACGCGACCTGGGCCTACGGCGTCCACGCCGCAATCGTCGAGTTCGACCCCGAGACCTGCGCCATCGACATCCGCCGCTACGTCTGCGTCCACGACTGCGGCACCATCATCAACCCGATGATCGTCGACGGCCAGGTGATGGGCGGCATCGGCCAGGGCATCGGCGGCGCCTTCTACGAGCGCTGCGCCTACAGCGAGGACGGCGCGCCGCTGGCGGCGAGCTTCATGGACTTCCTGATGCCTTACGCGACCGAGGTGCCGGACGCCGAGCTGATCCACACCGAGACGCCGTCGCCGCTCAACCCGCTCGGGATCAAGGGCGTGGGCGAGGCCGGCACGATCCCCGTCTCGCAGGTGCTGGCATCGGCGCTGGAGGACGCGTTCCAGCCCTTCGGCATCGCGCCGGTGCGCGAATCGCCGCTCTCGCCGTCCATGATTCACGCATTGCTGCGCGAGGCGCGGGCACGGCCGGCGTGAGCCTGCGATGAAACGCCGCAGCGTGACGCGCCGGCGGGCGCTGGCGGGGCTCGCGTGCGCAGGCGCGATGGCAACGCCCGCGATGGCCCGCGCCGCCGGCCCGGCGCTGCTGGGCTATCCGTCCTCGGGCCCGGCCGCCGGGCGCGGCCTCGGGCTTGTGCCACCGCTCTCCTGCACCCCCGGCACGCGGCCGCTGACGGCCGGGCCCTTCTACACGCCGCAGACGCCGCGTCGGACCAGCCTGCGCGAGCCGGGAACGGCCGGAGAGCCCCTGGTCTTCGAAGGCCTGGTCCTGGCGTCCGACTGCCGGCCGCTCGCCGGCGCCGTGATCGACATCTGGCACAGCGACGAGCGGGGCCGCTACGACAACGCCGGCTTCCGCTATCGCGGGCATCAGTACACCGACGCGGCAGGCGCCTTCATGTTCGAGACCATCCGCCCCGTGCGCTATTCCGGGCGCACGCCGCACATTCACGTCAAGGTGCAGGGCGAGGCGACGCGGCCGCTCACCACCCAGGTCTATTTCCCCGACATGGCGGAGGCCAATGCCCGGGACCGGATCTTCCGGGACGATCTCGTGATGCGCCTCGAACGGAGCGGAGAGGGCTGGCGCGGCCGCTTCGACTTCGTGCTGGAGCCGTAGGGAAAGGAGGACGCCCGGCGCCCGGCGCGCCTGGCCGGGCAACGGGGGGAGGCGACCGGCGGGCACCGCCGGCGCCGGGCGTCAGTCAGGCAGCACTCGAGACCGGGTGCGTGAACTGGTCCGTCTCGGTGGAGCCCGCCATGGCGGTGGTGGACGCGGCGCCGCCCGAGACCGCGAGGCTCACCGCATCGAAGTAGGCGGCGCCCACCTCGTGCTGGTGCCGGGTCGCGGTATAGCCCTCCGTCTCGGCTGCGAACTCCGCCTCCTGCAGCACCGAGTAGGCGGCCATGCCGTGGTCGCGGTAGCCGCGCGCGAGCTCGAACATGCCGTGGTTGAGGCTGTGGAAGCCCGCCAGCGTGACGAACTGGAACTTGTAGCCCATCGCGCCCAGCTCGCGCTGGAAGCGGGCGATGGTCGCCTTGTCGATGTTGCTGCGCCAGTTGAACGAGGGCGAGCAGTTGTAGGCGAGCATCTTGCCGGGGAAGGTGCGGTGAATGGCCTCGGCGAAGGTCCGCGCCTGGGCGAGGTCGGGCGTCGAGGTCTCCATCCAGATCAGGTCGGCATAGGGCGCGTAGGCCAGGCCGCGCGCGATGCAGCGCGCCATGCCCTCGCCGTCGCGCAGGCGGAAGAAGCCCTCCGGCGTGCGCTCGCCGGTGATGAAGGGGCGGTCGCGCTCGTCGATGTCGCTGGTGATGAGCTTGGCGCTGTCCGCGTCCGTCCGCGCCACGATCACGGTCGCGACGCCGGAGACGTCGGCCGCGAGCCGGGCCGCGCTCAGGTTGCGGATGTGGGCCTGGGTCGGGATCAGCACCTTGCCGCCCATGTGGCCGCACTTCTTCTCCGACGCGAGCTGGTCCTCGAAGTGCACGCCGCCGACGCCAGCCTCGATGTAGGCCTTGGCGATCTCGAAGGCGTTCAGCGGCCCGCCGAAGCCGGCCTCCGCATCGGCCACGATGGGCGCGAACCAGGCCCGGTCGCCGAGGCCGTCGACGCAGTCGATCTGGTCAGCACGCTGGAGCGCGCGGTTGATGCGCCCGGCGAGCGCCGGCCCGCTGTCGGCCGGGTAGAGGCTCTGGTCGGGGTAGGTCTGGCCCGCGCCGTTGGCGTCGGCCGCGACCTGCCAGCCCGAAAGGTAGATCGCCTTCAGCCCGGCGCGCACCATCTGCACCGCCTGGCCGCCGGTCATCGCGCCCAGCGCATGCACGTAGTCCTCGGTGTTCAGCAGCTGCCAGAGCCGGTTGGCGGCGTGCTCGGCGAGGGTGTGGCGCACCGGCAGCGTGCCGCGCAGCGCGGCCACCTGCTCGGCGCCGTAGTCGCGGCGAATGCCTGCGAAGCGCCCGGGTGCGGCATCGTGGATCATGGACTCGATCGACCTCGCGCTCATTCTTGTTCTCCTGATTGGGCGGCGCCGTCGTGGATGGCGTTCAGCGCCGCGTAAGCGGGAAGCGTCAGGAAGGTGGGGAAATCGTCTGCGGTCGCGACCTCGGTGAAGAGCGCGATCGCCTTGTCGAAATGGCCGCCCTCGAAGCGGTCCGCGCCGAGGGTCTCCTTCAGGCCGGCGATCTCCTCGGCGAGCAGCGCGTCCACCAGCGCCCGGTCGACGGCGCGGCCGTCCGCGAGGCGCGCGCCGTGGCGCAGGCACTGCCAGATCTGGGCGCGGCTGATCTCGGCGGTGGCCGCGTCCTCCATCAGGTTGTAGAGCGGCACCGCGCCGCGCCCGCCCAGCCACGCCTCGATGTACTGGATGCCGACGCGGATGTTGTTGCGCAGCCCCCCCTCGGTGAGCTCACCCTCCGGCACGGCGATGAGGTCGGCCTCGGTCACGGTGACGTTGCCGAGCGGGCGGGAGAGCTGGTTCGCCTCCGGCATCAGCCGGTCGAACACGTCATTGGCCACCGGCACGAGGCCGGGGTGGGCGACCCAGGTGCCGTCGTGGCCGTCGCCGGCCTCGCGCTCCTTGTCGGCGCGGACCTTGGCGAAGGCCTGGTCGTTGGCCTCGTCGTCGCCCTTGATGGGAATCTGCGCCGCCATGCCGCCCATGGCGTGCGCGCCCCGCCGGTGGCAGGTCTTGATGAGCAGCCGGCTGTAGGCGCGCATGAAGGGCTGCGTCATGGTGACCGCGTTGCGGTCCGGCAGCACGCAGTCGGCGCGATTGCGGAAGGTCTTGATGACGCTGAAGATGTAGTCCCAGCGGCCGCAGTTCAGCCCGACGATGTGGTCCTTGAGCGCGTTCAGGATCTCGTCCATCTCGAAGGCCGCGGTGATGGTCTCGATCAGCACCGTCGCCTTGATCGTGCCGACGGGCAGCGCCAGCGCCTCCTGCGCGGCGACGAACACCTGGTTCCAGAGCGCCGCCTCCTCGTAGTGCTCCATCTTGGGCAGGTAGAAGTAGGGGCCGGAGCCCTGGGCCCGCAGCGCGGCCGCGTTGTGGAAGAAGAAGAGCCCGAAATCGACCAGGCTGGCGGAGGCGGGCCGGCCGTCGACGAGGACGTGCGCCTCCTCCAGGTGCCAGCCGCGCGGGCGGACGATCAGCGTCGCGGTCTCGTCGCCGAGCGCGTAGTCCTTGCCGGTGCGCGGGTCGGTGAGCGCGATGGTGCGGCTCACCGCGTCGCGCAGGTTGATCTGGCCGGCGACCATCGCCTCCCAGGTCGGCGCCGCGGAGTCCTCGAAATCCGCCATGAAGCAGCGGGCGCCCGAGTTGAGCGCGTTGATGACCATCTTGCGGTCCACCGGGCCGGTGATCTCGACGCGGCGGTCGGCGAGGTCGGCGGGCGTGCCGGCGATCGTCCAGTCGCTCTCGCGGATCGTGCGGGTTTCGGGCCGGAAGGCGGGGTTCTCGCCCGCATCGATGCGCGCCTGAAAGGCGGCGCGGGCCGCGAGCAGGCGCCGCCGCTCGTTGCCGAAGCGGCGCTCCAGCATGGCGAGGAAGGCAACGGCGTCTGCGCTCAGGATCTCGTCCTGGCCGGCAAGGGCGGGGCCGACGATGACCGCCCCGCCCTCCGCGGGCGGCTCCGCCTCCATCGTCTGCGTCTGCTGCATCACCCGATGTCTCTTGCATGTTGCATCGCAATATCGCTAGACTGTCCCGCAGCACGCCGGAAATGTCCATAAGATATTGGGAAAAAAGATGTATTTTAGTCGCATTTAGTGTATTGCCAGATGTGAATAAGTAAACTTTGTAAATTCAGAGTGTGCGGGGACGCGGTGGGTATCGACGTGGGGGACAGGCCATGCAGGGCAAGCTGATGGCGGGCCAGCGGGTGCGGCGGCTGCGCCGCGAGCGCGGCCTGACCCAGGCGCGCATGGCCGCCCAGCTCGGCATCTCCACCAGCTACCTCAACCTGATCGAGCGCAGCCAGCGGCCGGTCACGGTGCCCTTCCTGCTCAAGCTGGGCCAGGCCTTCGACGTCGACCTGCAGCGCTTCGCCGAGGACGACGAGGGGCGGGTCGTCGCCGCGCTTCGCGAGGTCTTCGGCGACCCGCTCTTCGCGCGCAGCCAGGTGACGGATCAGGACATCCGCGATGCGGCACAGGCGAGCCCGGCGCTGGGCGATGCCATCGCGGTGCTCTTCCGCGCCTATCGCACGCTGCTGGAGAACACGGCGAACCTGGCGGAAGGCGCAGGCCCTGCCGAGTCGGCCGCCCCGGCGACGGCGGCGCTTCCCGCCGCCGGCGCGCCCGGCGAGGAGGTGCAGGAGTTCCTGCAGGCGCGGTCCTGCCACCTGCCGGAGCTGGAGGAGGCCGCCGCCGGCCTCTGGGCCGAGGCGCGGCTGGAGCCGGAGACCCTCCACGAAGGGCTCCGCGCCGCGCTCACCGAGGCGCACGGCCTCAAGGTCCGCATCCTGCCGGCCGAGGTCATGCACGATCTGGTGCGCCGCTACGACCGCCACGGGCGGCGCGTGCTGCTCTCCGACGCGCTGGCGCCGGAGGAGCGCGTCTTCCAGCTCGCCCACCAGGCGGCGCTGCTCGGCTGGCGCGACCTGCTCGACGAGCTCGCGGACGGATCGGGCCTGGAGGGCCCGGCCCGCGACCTGCTGGTCGTCGAGCTCGCGAACCACTTCGCCGGCGCCTGCCTGATGCCCTACGAGCGCTTTCTGGAGGCCGCCGAGGCGCTCCACTACGACATCGAGCTCCTGGGGCGGCGCTTCGGCGCATCGTTCGAGCGGGTCTGCGAGCGGCTCGTCACGCTGCAGCGGCCCGGCGCGAGAGGCGTGCCCTTCTTTCTCGTCCACCTCGACTGCGCGGGCAACGTGCTGCGCCGCTTCGACGGCGGCGGATTCCGCTTCGCGCGCTTCGGCGGGCTCTGCCCGCGCTGGGGCGTGCACCGCGCCTTCCAGAGCCCCGGCGAGACCCGCCTGGAGGTCGTCGAGGTGCCGGACGGCGCGCGCTTCCTCACCATCGCGCGCATGGTGACCCGGCCGGGCGCAGGCCATGCCCAGCCGGGCCAGCAGCGCGTGGTGGCGGTGGGCTGCCCGCTCTCCTACGGCGGGCGCCTGGTCTACGGCGCGGGCCTCGACCTCGAGCGGCCCGCCGGCGTCGTCCCCATCGGCATCAACTGCCGCCTGTGCGAGCGCAGCGATTGCAGCCAGCGCGCCTTCGCGCCGCCGGGCCGGCGCCTGATCGTGGACGAGAACCAGCAGGGCATGGCGCCCTGGTTCGTCGCCTAGCCTGGCCCGGGATTCCCCCGGCCTCGCGGCCTTGGGCCACCGTTTCGGCGCCCGTCCGCGCGCGGTAGAGTGTCGCCGCCATGACCGACCCCGAGAAACCGGCCCTGCTGCCCACCGGCCTGCGCGACCTGCTGCCGCCCGAGGCGGACGCCGAGGCCGCGCTCGCCGAGGCGCTGCTCGCGCGCTTCGCGGCGCAGGGCTACGAGCGGGTCAAGCCTCCGCTGGTCGAGTTCGAGGAGAGCATGCTGAGCGGCGCCGGCGCCGGGCTCGCCGAGCAGACCTTCCGCCTGATGGACCCGTCCTCGCACCGCATGATGGCCGTGCGCAGCGACCTCACGCCGCAGATCGCGCGCATCGCCGCCTCCCGCCTCGGCCGCAGCCCGCGCCCGCTGCGGCTCAGCTATGCCGGCGAGATCCTGCGCGTGCGGGGCGGCGAGTTGCGCCCCGAGCGCCAGTTCCGCCAGGTCGGCTTCGAGCTCATCGGCATCGGCGCGGGCGCCGTCTGCGATGCCGAGGTGATCCTGCTGGCGGCCGATGCGCTCGCCGGCCTCGGCATCGAGGGAACTCTCTCCGTCGACCTCAACGCGCCGACCCTGGTGGCATCGCTGCTCGCCGAGGCGGGCCTCGACGCGGAGAGGGCGGGCTCCCTCCGCGACGCGCTCGACCGCAAGGACGCCGCTGCGGTCGAGGAGGCCGCGGGCGAGGATGCAGACCCCCTGCTTTACCTGCTGCGGGCCGCGGGCCCGGCCGAGCGGGCGCTGGGCGTGCTGGAGCCGCTCGCGCTCTCCGGCGCCGCGGCGGCGGCGCTCGCGCATCTGATGGAGGTCGCGGCGCTGCTGCGCGAGGCGGCGCCCGAGCTCCCGCTCACCATCGACCCGGTCGAGTGGCGCGGCTTCGAGTACCACAGCGGCACCGGCTTCAGCCTCTTCGCCGGCGGCGTGCGCAACGAGCTGGGCCGCGGCGGCCGCTATGCGGTGGGCGAGGGCGCCGGCGCGGAGGAGGCCGCAGGCTGCACGCTCTACCTCGACACGCTGCTCCGCGCCGCGCCGCCGCCGCGGCCGCCGCGCCGGGTCTACCTGCCCCACGCCACGGCGCGGGCGGACGCCGCGGCGCTGCGCGCCGACGGCTGGATCACCATCGCGGGCCTCGCGCCCGAGGCGGACGCCGCGGCGGAAGCCGCACGGCTCGGCTGCAGTCACCTGTGGCAGGACGGCGCGGCCCGGCCCCTCGCGGGAGGCGACTGAGCGTGGGCAACGTCGCGGTGGTGGGCGCCCAGTGGGGCGACGAGGGCAAGGGCAAGATCGTCGACTGGCTCTCCAGCCGGGCCGATGTGGTGGTGCGCTTCCAGGGCGGGCACAACGCCGGCCACACGCTGGTGGTGGACGATGTCGTGTACAAGCTGAGCCTGCTGCCGGCCGGCGTGGTGCGCGGCGGCAAGCTCTCGGTGATCGGCAACGGCGTGGTGATCGACCCGTGGGCGCTGCTCGACGAGATCGAGACCGTGGCGGCGAAGGGCGTCGTCGTCGGCCCGGAGACGCTGGCCATCGCCGAGAACGTCTGCCTCATCCTTCCGATCCACCGCGAGCTCGACCAGGCGCGCGAGACGGCGCGCGGCGGCGCGAAGCTCGGCACCACGGGCCGCGGCATCGGCCCGGCCTACGAGGACAAGGTCGGCCGCCGCGCGATCCGGCTCTGCGACCTGCGCGATGTCGAGACGCTCCGGCCCAGGCTCGGCGAGCTGCTGCTCCACCACAACGCGCTCAGGCGCGGCTTCGGCATGGAGGACGCGCGCGCGGAGACGCTGGAGAGCGACCTGCTCGCGGTAGCCCCGCGCCTGCTGCCCTTCGCCGCGCCCGTCTGGCGCCTGCTCGACCGTGCCCGGCACGCGCGCAAGCGCATCCTCTACGAAGGCGCGCAGGGCGCGATGCTGGACATCGACCACGGCACCTACCCCTTCGTCACCTCGTCCAACACCGTGGCCGGCCAGGCGGCCGCCGGCGCCGGCGTGGGGCCGGGGACCATCGGCTACGTACTCGGCATCACCAAGGCCTACACCACGCGCGTGGGCGGCGGGCCCTTCCCCACCGAGCTGGAGGACGAGATCGGGCGCGGCCTCGGCGAGCGCGGCCGCGAGTTCGGCACCGTGACCGGCCGCCCCCGGCGCTGCGGCTGGTTCGACGCCGTGCTGGTGCGCCAGGCGGTCAAGATCGGCGGCATCAGGGGCATCGCGCTCACCAAGCTCGACGTGCTCGACGGCATGAGCGAGCTCAGGGTGTGCACCGGCTACCGCGACGGCGAGGGCGGCCCGCTCGACCACATCCCCTCCGCCGCCGCGGACCAGGCGCGGGTGGAGCCTGTCTACGAGACCCTGGACGGCTGGCAGGAGAGCACGCGCGGGGCGCGCTCCTGGGCCGACCTGCCGGCGACGGCGGTCAAGTACATCCGCCGCATCGAGGAGCTGATCGAGGCGCCGGTGGCGATGCTGTCCACCAGCCCCGAGCGCGAGGACACCATCCTCGTCCACGACCCCTTCGCGGACTGAAGATCGCGCCGGCCGGGTGCCGGCCGTTCAGGAGAGCGGGAGCACTGCGCCGTCGGCGCCGCGCGGGCCGATGGGGGTGCGGGCGGGGAGGTTGATCGCCTCCTCGATCGCCGCCGCGGCGCGCAGCACCGCCGCCTCGCCGCGCGGGGGGCCCAGGATCTGCAGGCCCACCGGCAGCCCCGCCTCGGTGAAGCCCACCGGCACCGAGGCGGAGGGGCAGGCGGTCAGCGTCAGCACGAAGGTCAGCCCCAGCCAGTCGACGTAGTTGTCGAAGCGCCGGCCCTCGACCTCGTCGATCCAGCGGATGTCCACGTCGAAGGGCGGCACGATCACGCAGGGGCAGAGCAGCAGCTCGTGGCGCGCGAAGAAGCGCACGCAGCGCTGGTAGATCGCGCCCCGCGCACGCTCGGCCCGGGCGATGGTGTCGGCGTCGAGCGCGAGCCCCTTCTCGATGTTCCAGACGATCTCGGGCTTGAGCGCGTCGCGGTGGGTCTCCAGCAGCTCGCCCTTGTCGGCGGAGAAGAGCGCGGCGCGCAGCACCTGGAACACGTCGAGCGCGCCGGAGAGGTCCGGGCAGGCGTCCGCGACCTCCACGCCCGCGCCTGCCAGCGTCTCCGCCGCGCCTGCGCAGATGGCGGCGACCTCGCTCTCCACCGGCAGCAAGCCGAGGTCGGGACTCCAGGCGACCCGGCCGGGCAGCGCCGCCGCCGCCACGGCGTCGGCAAAGCTCTCTGCCGGCGCCGCGATGGAGAGCGGGTCCTCCGGGTGCGCGCCGGCCATGGCGTCGAGCATCAGCGCGGCGTCGCGGGCGTTGCGCGCCATCGGGCCGTCCACCATCAGCCCCTCGAAGGGCAGGTGCTTGGGCCCGTGCGCGACGCGGCCGGGGCTCGGGCGGAAGCCGAAAACGCTGCAGAAGCTCGCGGGAATCCGCAGGCTGCCGCCGAGGTCCGAGCCGGTGGCGAGCCACACCTGCCCGGTGGCCAGCGCCACGGCCGAGCCGCCCGAGGAGCCGCCGCAGGTCTTCTCGGTGTTCCACGGGTTGCGGGTCTTGCCGAAGACCTCGTTGAAGGTGTTGGCGCCGGCGCCGAACTCGGGCGTGTTGGACTTGCCGATCACGATCGCGCCGCGCCGCTCCAGCGTCTCGATCATGATGTCCGAGCGCGGCGGCACGTGGTCGGCGTAGACCGGCGAGCCCCAGGTCGTGCGCACGCCCTCCACCGGCACCAGGTCCTTGACCGCGATGGGCACGCCGCCGAGCCAGCCGGGCGGGCGCTCGGTGGCGGGGTCCTCCGCCATGATGCGCCTAGCGTGCGCTCGCGCGCGGTCGATGCAGAGCGTCGGGATCGCGTTGAGGTGCGCGTCGGTCGCCGCGATCCGCTCGGCGCTCGCGTCCACCAGCTCCAGCGGCGAGACCTCGCGCCGCCGCAGCAGGTCCACCACCTCGGCAGCGCCGAGGCGCCAGAGCTCGCCGCCCGTCGCCATCGCGCCGCCCCCCTCAGGCCACCGGCGGCGTACGGCTGTGCCAGTCGGTGTCCTGCTGGTAGGCGTGCCCGGCCCGGAGCAGCCGCTCCTCGCAGAGCCTCGGCCCCACGATCTGGAATCCGAGCGGCAGGCCGTCCTCGTCGAAGCCGCCGGGCAGGCACACAGCGGGCGTGCCGGCCATGTCGTGGGGGGCGGTGAACGAGATCAGCCGCTCGACCGAGCCCGCCTCGGCGCCCAGCGTCTCCATGAAGGCGTTGGTGGGCGTGGGATAGGGCTGCGAGGGGATGATGATGGCATCGACGTCGGCGAAGACGGCGTTGAGCGCGCCGGTGAACTTGTCCCGCTCGATCACGATGCGGGCGTGGTCCACGCCGCTCAGCGCGAGCCCCGCCTCGATCAGGCTCGACAGCACCGGCCCGTAATCGGCCTTGCGCTCCGCGTAGTAGGGCTCGTGCGCGATCGCCGTGTCGGCGCCGCAGAAGTCGTTCCAGCGATCGACCATCACCGTCGCATCGGGGAAGGCGACGGGGCGGATGTCGGCGCCGCGCCCGCGCAGCACGTCGACGGCGTGCATGACCATGGCGCTCACGCGCGGGTCCACGCCCTCCGAGCAATAGGCCTCGTCGAGGCCGATGCGCATGCCCTCGATGCCGGCGTCGATGCTGCCGAGGTAGTCCGGCACCGGCGCGTTGACGGTGGTGGGGTCGTCGGGATCGTAGCCGGCGATGACGCCGAGAATGGCGGCGCAGTCTGCCGCCGAGCGCGCCATCGGCCCGATGTGGTCGAGGGTCTCGGAAAGCGCGAAGGCGCCGGCCCGGCTGACCAGGCCGCGGCCGGGCTTGAGCCCGGTCACGCCGCAGGCCTGCGAGGGGAAGCGGATCGAGCCGCCCGTGTCGGTGCCCAGCGAGCCGTAGCAGAGCCCCGCTGCAGTGGCGACGCCGGAGCCGCTCGACGAGACGCCGGTCCAGTAGTCGGGGTGCCAGGGGTTGACCGGCGGCGCGATGCTCGGGTGGTGCACCGCGTACGCCCCCTCGGTCATCTGCAGCTTGCCGGCGAAGACGGTGCCGGCCTCGCGCAGCCTGGCAGTCACGCTGCCGTCCACGCCCGGGCTCCAGTCGCGCAGCGCGACCGAGCCGACATGCGTGGGGGCATCCCTGGTCAGGCAGAGGTCCTTGAGGCCGAAGGGGACGCCGTGGAGCGGCCCGCGCACCCGGCCGGCGGCGATCTCCTCGTCCGCCTGCGCGGCCTGCGCGGTGGCGACGTCGGCCATCACGGTGGCGTAGCTGCGGAGCGTGCCGTCCAGCCGCTCGATCCGCGCCAGCGTGTGCGCCGTCACCTCGGCGGCGGACACCTCGCGCGCGGCGATCTTCGCCGCGACCTCGGTCAGCATCAGCTCGTGCAGCTCAGACATGCGAACCTCCCTACCTCCGTGGTGGCCGCCGATTGAACGCCAAAGCCCCCCGCCACGCAAAGCCATTCTCCCGGCGCGCGGGAGATTTCTCTCCGCGCGCCGGGCCTTGTCAAACTCAGTCCACCACTAGCACGTCGCCGTCCGTTCCCGCTACTGCCGATGCGGAGGGCAGAAGCGCCCAGATTCAACGCGGTGGTGGACTGAGCGAGCCAAATTGTTCAACTCCTTTGCGACGCCTGCTATATCAACATAGGTCTATTCGATTCGAATGAGACCGCTGAGGCGATGGCAGTGTAGCTGTACGGACTTGGTGGGCGCCGCAGTCTGGGGAAAAATTGAAAATGGCATCTGAATTTTCTTGGAGCGAACCTCAGTCACTTGCTGCACGGGACCTGCGATCAGCCCGTGAACGTGAGGTTCTTCGCGTCGCGGCGTCTCTTGGAGGGGATGACAACAAACAGGCGGCTTCCAACGCTCGAAATGAAATTCTCAAGTGGACAAAGAAGCGCACAGGTGGTCCGCTGCCGGTTCAGGCATGGAATCATGAAGCGTTTGAGCATTTTGCAGGTGGCAGAGATTGCATCGCTGCTCGGATATCTGAGAAAACCCAAGACATTTGGGCTATTCGCTCCAATGATCCTGATAAGAATGTTGCTCAACGCGTCTGGACTACGGAAGCAGTGGTTGGATTCGTTTCAGAGAGAAAAGCGCTCTTTGGCCTACGTCTACTCGTGAGTTCTCGCGAATCGGTTCTGGATTTCGAGCCAGCAGTGCCGGGCCTCGTTCGGCAAATTGCAGATAAGTGTGGGCTTTGCCACGGGACAAGACAGCTAACTTCAAAGTGCGAGACTATTGAAACGGATGAGCACGTGGAAGACTTAATCGAACATCTTCTCAGTGAAGCGCGAACAACTCCCGTGTTCGTTGTCACAGTGCCTGACGGCGCTACAGAGCCTATTCTCGATCCCGTCCCAGTTGCGCGAGCAGCACTGTGCTTGGCCAGAGTTGTCGTCGTGCCGCCGCGTTTGACATGGGTTTTGACCGAGAGGTTTGGGAAGCGTCTGAGTGTATTTGGTGGTGGTGTCCGGGCGTATCTTCCCGGCTTCTTGGAGGACGCTAACCCTTACGATCACGAGTTGTTTATTGCAGATAGTCTATCAAGCGGGGCGGCCAGACGAAGAGTTTCAGCCAAGTTGCGCAGAATTGCGGCAACGGTCAGCCTGCGTCGGCTCAGTTTGGGAAGAGATGTATTGTCGTTCGCCGAGGTTCGAATCGGAAGTCTCGAGCTGGAAAGGCAACTGCTGGAGAGAGGCAGCGCAACCGCCGAGGAGCAATTGGCGGCAGCCCGGATCGAAATCAATGTACTTAAGGAAAATTTGCGGACGGCTGAAGAGCTGCAAGAGGCCATCAATGATGAATATGAGAACGCAGAAAAGCGAGCTAAAGAAGCAGAAAGCAAACTGGGATGGGCAAACTATCGAATTGAGCAGCTAACGAGCCAGTCTATAGCTCGTGGAGATTCGCCCGACTCAAATATTCCTTTTCCGACTACTTGGGCTAGATTGTCTGATTGGTGTGAACAACATCTTGCAGGTCGAGTGCTACTTTCTCCGCGTGCTCGTAATGCCGTAAAGGCACCGAAGTTTAAGGATGTAGAGACGGCTGCTCGATGTCTTCTCTGGCTTGCCAATGATTATCGCCAAGCACGATTAGATGGCAGCGACGGCGATCCTCGGCAGATGAAGTCGGTCGAGAGTGGAATAGTAAATGTGCGTTGCGGGGCAGACTCGTTTGATTTCGCTTGGCAAGATAAGAAAGTTAAGGTCGAGTGGCACATCAAGAATGGAGGTAACACTCGTGATCCTACTCGATGTCTGCGGATTTACTACTTTTGGGATGACGATAGCCAACAGGTTGTGATTGCTGAGATGCCGGCTCATCGGCGCACCGACGCAACGTAGGTGATAGAGTGCAACGCACTCGGCGGCGTCTGCGGCGGCGATTGCCCGGCCGGGCATGCCGTGATATCGACTGCGGCCCAAGGGCCGCGCGGCGCCTGAAGCGGCGACCCGCGCACGGGCGCGAAGGCGAAGGGGATACCATGGCGGAGCGTTTCGCGATGACCATCGACGGCCGCACGGTCGTCGCCGAACTGCTGGGGGGCAAGGCCCCCAACGTCGTCAGGGCGTTCAGCGAGAGCCTGCCCTGCGAGAGCTTCTCGGTGCACGCCAAGTTCGCGGGCGAGGAGCTGATCGTGATGCTGCCCTTCTACTGCGATTCCGAGAACGAGATCCTCAACGTCAAGCCCGGCGACATCGGCTTCTACCCGGGGCGCCAGACCGCCTGCATCTTCTACGGCGACACCAGGCCCTTCGGGAAGGTCAGCGTGTTCGCGAAGATCGTCGACGGGCTGGAGCACCTCAAGCCCGCCGGCAGGAAGATCCTCGCCAAGGGGCCGCTCCCGGTCCGGCTCGAGCCGGTGCAGGGAGGATAGGGCCATGGCGTCTGCGGAGACGAAGGCGATCGTGGACCGGCTCGAGAACTTCGCCCGGCGCAACTGGAAGAGCGAGCCCGGCGACGTCACCCGGCTGCGCGGGCACAGCCTGCCGCCGATGGGCACCATGCCGCCCGTGCTCTACGCCAACTTCAACACCTTCTGGATGGGCGAGAACATCCAGGTGGTGCGCCAGCTGGCGCTGGAGAAGGCGCTGCCGCCGGCGGCGCTGAACCGCATGGCGGCGGCGCTGCTCGACCGCCACGCCGGGCGCCTAGCCAAGTGGAAGCTCACCAACACGGTCAAGCTGGTGCGCGAGCTCGCCGCCTACTTCGAGGCCGGCGGCGCCCGCAACCACGCCGAGGTGGTCCAGGTCTGCGAGGCGGCCATGGTGGCCTTCGACCGGATCAACTCGTGGATCGACGCGATGATCCCCTGGGCGCACCTCGACAGGAAGGTCCGGCTGCTCGACGCGGCCGGCTGACGGCGCGGCGCGGAGGCAGGGAGCATGTGCGGCGTCGGCGGCGTCTTCTTCAAGACCGCGGAGCATCACCGCAAGACCGGCGAGATCGCCTACCACGTGCTGGACGGCATCTACCGGCGCGGCCCGGATTCGACCGGGCTCGCCTTCGTCCAGCCGGCCGCCGAGGACCGCCTCTACGTCGGCATCAACTGCGAGGAGCCGGGCGGCGGCGGCCGCGCGCTGGCGCTGCTCGACGAGCTCGGCCGCGTCGAGAGCGCCACCGACGGCGCGGGCTTCATCCGCGCCACGATCCGCTACGGCGGCGACGACGCGGCGCTGGTGGACGCGATCGACGCCCTCGGGCCCGCCTACAGCGTCGCCAGCATCGGCCACCGGCTCGAGGTGCTGAAGCACCTGGGCGGCGTCGAGAACCTCGAGGACAGGTTCGCCATCACCGACTACGACGGCCCGATGGCCATGGGGCTCACCCGCTACGCGACCGAGAGCCAGATCGACTTCACCCACGGGCAGCCGCTCTCGGCCAGGCTGCACCGCGACCTCGCCATCATGCACAACGGCCACATCACCAACTTCCACCACCTGCGCTATCACTACGAGCGCGCGGGCTACACCTTCGCCACCGGCAACGATTCCGAGGTGATCGCCGTGGCGCTGGTCGACGAGATGGGGAAGGGCGCGAGCTTCCGCGAGGCGCTGGAGCGTTCCGTCTCGATCCTCGACGGCTGCTTCACCTACATCGCCGTCACCGCGGACGAGGTGGGCGTGGTCAAGGACCCCTATGCGGCCAAGCCGTTGGTGGTGGGCGAGACGGAGCGCCTCGTGGCGGTGTCGTCCGACTGCTGGTCGCTGCGCGACGGCGTGGGCGAGGATATCGAGGTCTGGGAGCCGGGCGCCGGCGAGGTGGTGACATGGCGGCTTCCAACTCACTGACCATCGACTGCGCCGGCAGGCCGACGCGCGCGATCAACGACGAGATCCGCCGCGCCGCGGACGAGGGCGTGCCGGTGGTCGAGCTGCTCAACCCGCAGGCGCGCCACAACCTCGGCGTCTCGGTGCTCAAGCCCATCCACGTCGTCTATCGCGGCCACGTCGGCTCCTATGCCGCCGGGCTCTGCGACGGGATCACCGCCGAGATTCACGGCACCGCCGGCTGGGGCGTGGCCGACAACCTGATGAACGGCGAGGTGGTGGTGTACGGCAACGCCGCCACCTCGGCGGCGCCCTCGATCCGCGGCGGGCGCGTGGTCGTGCGCGGCGATGCGGGGCCGCGCTCGGGCATGATCCTGAAGAAGGGCGAGCTCATCGTCGGCGGCAATGCCGGCTACATGTCCGGCTTCATGATGCAGAACGGCCGCATGGTCGTCTGCGGCGACGCCGACACCGGGCTCGGCGATTCCATGTACCAGGGCGTGATCTTCCTCGGCGGCAAGGCGCGGGAGCTCGGCTCCGGCCTGCACGAGGTGGATGCCGAGAACGGCGAGCTCGACGAGGTGGGCGCGCTGCTCGACCGCTTCGAGATCAAGGCGCCGAAGTCGTTCCGCAAGCTGCGCTCGGACCAGAAGCTGTGGCACTTCAACAAGCATGACTTCGCTGCGTGGAAGGACGTGCTATGAGCGAGACCCCCGACTCGACCCCGCCCGCGCACGCGGGCGATTCCTCCGTCGAGGTGCTGGACGAGGCGCTGCCCGCACCCAACGGCGCCTACCCGCGCCCGCACGGCTTCAGCGGCGTCTGGCCGCCCGAGGTGATCGAGGAGATTCAGGAGAAGGCCTCGCTCGGGCGCTACCAGATCAGGGGCCAGGCGACCAAGCGCGCCGGCCTGCCCTCCTTCGACGACCTCGTGTTCGTGCCGGCCGGCCTCTCGCGCATGCCGCTCGAGGGCTACCGCGAGAAGTGCGACACCCGCGTGGTGATCGGCGAGGGCAACTGCGAGCGGCCGCTGGTGCTGGAGCGCCCCATCATGATCGCCGGCATGAGCTTCGGCGCGCTCTCGGTCTACGCCAAGCGGGCGCTGGGGATGGCGGCGAGCCGCTGCGGCATCTCCACCTGCACCGGCGAGGGCGGCATGCACCACGAGGAGCGCCGCTACTCCGACAAGCTGGTGATGCAGTACCTGCCGAGCCGCTACGGCATGAACCCCTACGACCTCAAGAAGGCCGACATGATCGAGATCGGCTGCGGCCAGGGGGCGAAGCCCGGCACCGGCGGCGTGCTGCTGGGGCTCAAGATGTCGGACGAGGTGGCGGAGATGCGCGACCTGCCCGAGGGCGTGGACCAGCGCAGCCCCTGCCGCCATCCCGACTGGATGGGCGCCGACGACCTCTACATGAAGCTGGAGGAGATCCGCGAGGTCACCGGGTACCAGGTGCCGATCTCGATCAAGGTGGGCGCTGCGCGCATCGCCAACGACGTGCGCATCGCCGCCAAGGCCGGCGTCGACGCCATCGTCTTCGACGGCATGGAGGGCGGCACCGCGGCCTCGCCCACGATCCAGCTCGACCACGCCGGGATTCCCACGATCGCCGCCGTCGCCGAAGCCGCCGAGTCGCTCGCCGAGATGGGCAGGAAGGACACGATGAAGATCATCGTCGGCGGCGGCATCCGCAACGGGGCGGACGCGGCGAAGTGCATCGCTTTGGGCGCCGACGTGGTCTACCTCGGCACCGCGCCGATCATCGCCATGGGCTGCCACAAGCCGATCTACCTCGAGGACTACGCCCGCCTCGGCACCTCGCCCTACGAGTGCCAGCACTGCCACACCGGGCTCTGCCCGGTCGGCATCACCACCCAGCTGCCCAAGCTGATGGAGCGCCTCGACGTGGACGAGGCGGCCGATGCCGTGACCAACTACCTCAACGCGCTGACCATGGAGATTCAGCTCTTCGCCCGCGCCTGCGGCAAGAACCGCGTCAGCGACCTCGACCCCAACGACCTGCGCGCGCTCACCCACGACGTGGCGATGATGACCGGCGTCGACATGGTCGGCCTCGGCGGCCGCACGCCGTGGTGGAAGAAGTTCTGAGACCCCGGACCATGGTGCAGGACAAGGGCGGTGGCGTCCGGGCTAGGGTGAGGCGTGCTCGCGTGACCGTGGTCGGAGATGGGAGATGGGTCTGCGTCGAAAATCAAAAATTACAAAACGAACCCAATTTCGCATAAAGTATTGTTTTCACTCATAAATATACCGGTTTCTCTCATTCCGGCGCGGGGTCCAGCCAGTTGGCGAACGCCTCGCGGATTGCTGCGTCGTCGGCGCCGGCCGTCAGGAGCAGCGTGAGCAGCAGGCGGGCCTTGAGGCCGTCGAGCCAGCCGGCGCCGATCAGCCCGCGCGCAAGCAGGTCGATCTCCGAGCCCTTGAAGTCGTAGGTCCGGCGCAGCATCTCGCCGGCCCCGGTGCGGGACGCCATCACCACCGGCACGCGCCGGGCCGCCTCCACCAGCCTGTCCGCGACCCAGTGGGCGGCATGGCCGCCGCCGGTGAGCTCGATCACGATCCCTCTGTAGCCGGCCTCCAGCGCACGCTCGATCAGCCGGCCGTCGTCGCCGAGGGTCACGGTGAGCAGCGCCACCGGCGCCGGCGCCGCGTCGCGAGCCACCTGTACGGTGTGGCGCGGGCCGGGCGGCCCGGCGAGGCGGACGGCGCCTTCGGCGAACCAGCCGAGCGGCCCCATCGGGCCTGAGCGGAAGGCGGCGGGGTTCGAGGTCTCGCCCTTCTGCACGAAGCGCGCGGCGTGGATCAGGTCGTTCATCACCACCATGGCGCCCATGCCCCGCGCCGGCCCGTGCGCCGCGAGCCGCACCGCGTTGAGCAGGTTGGCCGGCCCGTCCGGCCCGGCGAGCGTCGGGTTGCGCATGGCGCCTGTCAGCACCACCGGCGCATCGAGGCTCAGGATGCGGTCCAGCACGAAGGCGGATTCCTCCAGCGTGTCGGTGCCGTGGGTGACGACCGCGCCGGCGGCGCCGCCGGCCACCGCCCGCTCGATGGCGTCCGCCAGCTCGAAGAGGTCGGGGATGGTGACCTCCGGGCTCGGCAGCAGGCGGAAGGTCCGGGCCTCGACGGCGGCGACCTCGGCGAGCTGCGGCACCGCGTCGACCATCGCGTCCGCGCCCAGCGAGGGCTTGACGCCGCGCTCGGCCCGGCCGGACGCGGCGATGGTCCCGCCCATGGCGAAGACCGAGACCTTCGGCAGCATGACGTGTCCTCCTCAGGCGGCGCCGGTGCGGCGGCGCAGCCTCTCGGCCGCGGCGCGGAGCCGGCCCTGCGCTTCGTCGCCGTGCCAGATCTCGACCTGGCGCGCGATCCGGGCCGGCAGCTGCTCCCGGAGGTCGGCGCAGAACCTGCCGAGGCGCATGCGCTTCGATTCCGCGAACGCATCCGGCGCGAGCGCGCAGAGCACGCGCAGCCGCTCCCATGCCGCCCCCTCGATCTCCTCCCCGGGCCCCGTCTCGTGCACCAGGCCGAGGGCGCGCCCCTCCTCGGCCCTGACCAGCCTGCCGCTGTAGATCAGGTCGGAGGCGACGAAGTCGCCGGCGACGAAGCGCAGGAGCTGGTCGCCGTAGTAGGGGTTGGGCACGCCGAGCAGGGTCTCCGGCTTGCCGATCAGCACGCGGCCGGAGGCGGCGTAGCGGTAGTCGCAGGCGAGGTAGATGGCCATGCCGCCGCCGATGGCGTGGCCCCTGATGGCGCCGACGACGGGCCGCGGCGATTCCAGCATGGCCAGGATCAGCCCCGCCAGCTCGAGGAACATCTCGCGGATCCCGGCGCGCGGCTGCGCCAGCGCCCAGTCGAGGTCGAGGCCGTTGCAGAAGAACTTCTCCCCGCCGCAGAGCAGCGTGCCGCGGGAGTCGCGCCCGGCCTCGGCGAAGGCATCCGCGAGGTCGCGGATGACGGCCGTGGTCAGCGTGTTGGCGGTGCCGTTGGCGATGCGGATGCGGGCGCAGCCGTCCGCCCGCTCGCAGAGCGCGTGGGCCAAGGCCCGGCCTCCCTCAGCCGCGCAGCCAGGTCTCGGACCAGGCGAGGCAGCAGGAGGACGACGGGTGCCCCGCGAGCGCGCTCTCGTAGGGCGCACCGGCGGCGCGGGTTCCCGCGACCTCCAGCGTCGCGCTGCGGCAGGGCGTGAGGCAGCTGTAGACGGCCCAGGGGCCGGTGTCGTCGTTGTTCGGCGGCAGCGCCAGCATGAAGGGCTCGCCCATGTCCGACCAGCTCAGCTCGATGCGCCCGTCGGCGGAATCCACGATCTCGCGCCAGGTGTCGCGGAACGCGCCCTCGCTGCTGAAGGCGGCGTCGGCGATGGGCATCTGCGTGTCGGCGAAGGGCGGGTTGAGGATCGCCTCCAGCTCGCCCTGGAGCCAGCGCGCCATCCCGACGTTGTCGGCGTAGAGCTTCACTTCGCCCCCGGTGGCATCCGAGCGGAGGAAGAGGCAGGTGCCCGGCCCGGCCGGCGAGATCAGGGTGCGCCAGTGGGCGCAGACGGTGGTTTCCGGCCCGTCGGCCTCGCTCTTGAGCCTGAGGAACGAGTTCTCCCCGGTGAAGTGGATCGTGTTGGGATCGATGGCGCTCATTTGAGTCCTCCCCTCCTTGTGCGATACCTGGAGCTTAGAGGCAGAGTCGCCGGGTGCGAAGGGGCACCGGCGCACAGGCCGGGGAGGGCGGCATGGCGGGCAATCAGGTCGATCTCAGGAGCGACACGGTGACCAGGCCGAGCGCGGCCATGCGCGAGGCCATGGCGGCGGCCGAGGTCGGCGACGAGCAGCGCGGCGAGGACCCCACGGTCAACGCGCTCCAGTCCCGCGTGGCGGCGCTGCTGGGCAAGGAGGCGGCGGTCTTCCTCCCCTCCGGCACCATGTGCAACGAGATCGCGCTGCTGGTCCACTGCCGCCCCGGCGACGAGGTGATCTGCGACCGCACGGCGCACGTCATCACCGCGGAGGGCGGCGGGCCGGCGGCGCTCGCCGGCGCCATGGTGTGCGCGCTCGACGGCGAGGCCGGCGTCTACACGCCGGACCAGCTCGCCGACGCGGTGCGCAGCCCCAGCCGCTATGCGCCGCGCTCGCGCCTTGCGGTGGTGGAGCAGACCTCGAACCAGGGCGGCGGCACGATCTGGCCGCTGGAGACCGTCGAGGCGGTGGGCGAGGCGGCGCGCGCGCACGGCCTCCTGCTTCACATGGACGGCGCCCGGCTCTTCAACGCGGTGGTCGAGAGCGGCGTGGACGCGGCCCGCTACGCCGCCCCCTGCGATTCCGTCTGGGTCGACTTCAGCAAGGGGCTGGGCTGCCCGGTGGGCGCGGTGCTCGCGGGCTCCGCCGCCTTCATCGAGGCCGCGTGGCAGTGGAAGCAGCGTCTGGGCGGCGCCATGCGGCAGTCCGGCATCCTCGCCGCCGCCTGCGCCTACGCGCTCGACCACCACATCGCCCGCCTCGCCGAGGACCACGCCAGCGCCCGCCGGCTGGCGGATGCGGTGAGCGCGGTGGGCACGCTCGCCCTCGACCAGCCGCGCGTGGACAGCAACCTCGTCTTCTTCGACTGCGCCGGCACGGGCCTGAGCGCCGCCGCTCTCTCCGACGCGCTCAGGGAGCGCGGTGTGCTGATCGGCGCCATGGGCCGCCACCGGCTGCGCGCGGTCACCCACCTCGACGTCGACGCCGCGGCGGTCGATGCCGCCGGCGAGGCGCTGCAGGCGGTGGCAGGGGGGTAGGGGAAGCGGCGCCGCGCCCCGGCGGCGGCGGGCTACGGCGCGTCGGGCGCAAAGGTCCGCGCCAGTCCGTCTTCCAGGGGTATCGGCTCGACGCCGAGGCAGGCGCGCATCTCGTCGATTTCGAAGGCCTTGTCCTCGACGAGCCTGCGGACCTCGCCGGTCGTGATCCGGGGAAATCCCGGAAGCAGGTGCGTGACGGGGGCGCACGCTTCGAGCAGCGGCCGGGGCACGGGAACGACGATGACGCGTCGCCCGATGGCCCTGGCCACGGCCCGCACGAAATCGGCATAGACAAGAGCCTCGGGCCCTGCGACCACCAGCTGGCGCGGGCAGCTCGTCTCGACGCCGAGCGCGGAGACCGCCGCACGTGCCACGTCATCGACGTAAATCGGCTGAACCAGGGCCTTGCCGCCCTGGGGAAGCGGTATCACGCCCACCTTTCGGATATAGACCGCCAGGCGCCTGACGTTCTGCTCGGTTCTGCCGCCGTAGACCATCGTCGGATGCAGCATCACGCCGGGAACGGCCGAGGCCTCGAAGGCGGCGGCGGCTTCGCGTACCCGATCCGCCCTCCGATCGGGGAAGCGCGTGTAGAGGCGCGTCGATCCGATCAGCACGAGCCGCCTGACCGTGGCCGGCAGCGCGTCGAGGATGGCAGGCGCCAGGTGAGGTGGCGTGCAGACGACGATTGCCGCGGCGCCATCCAGGGCGCCGGACAATCGGCCCCCCACCGCGACGTCGGCAACCCGCACGTCGTCCGCAGGCAGTACCGCGAGACGCGCCCGGTCGCGGCCGACGGCCGTGACCGCCATGCCCTTCTCCACCAGACGGCGCACGATCGCCGAGCCCAGCGAGCCCGTCGCCCCGAGGACGGCGATGCGGCCGAGGCGGTCGTTGCGTGAGTGTGCGCCGGCACCGCGGTGCGTTGTCGGCGCGTCGGGCAACGCAGGGCCGGGCGGCGAAGGGTTGCCCGCTTCGTCTCCGTTCACCGCAGCCGCCTCAGCGCAGGTAGAGGTGGAGGTACTGGCGCATCGCCTGCACCTGGCTCGCGTTGTAGTCGTCGAAGAGCGCCAGCAGGAGCTCGTGGTAGATGCGATCGCGCTCGGCCAGCGTGAGCCCCTCGCGCAGCGTGCGGGAACGTTGCGTGTCGGCGCTGGCGTGGCCGCGCTCCTCCCCGGCCGCGTCGATGGCCGCGACGGTGACGCGCAGGCGCAGGTCCAGCCGCTCGGCCTGCTCCTCGGTGAAGAGGTCCTCGAACTCGGCGTTGGTGGCGAGCGGCGTGGCCTTGGCGCTGGCCTCCTCGATGGTGACGCGCAGCAGGCCCTCGGCACCGCTCGCCCGCAGCCGCTCCTGCACCCACTGCCGCACGCCGGCCGCCGGCGGCGTGGCGAAGAGGTGGCCGACATCGGCGGGATCCGGTGCCGCCGGGCGTTCCACCACCTCGATGCGGCCGAGATCGAACACCAGAGGCGGCAGGTTGGTGAAGGAGAGAGGATCGGGTTGCCCGGGCGGCGGCGCGGTCTCGCAGCCGACGCCGATCGCCGCGACGATGAGCAGCAGGGAGGCGGCGAGCCCCGCCCGGACGATACCGCCGCGCCCGGCCGGGCGCCGCGCCGCCGTGGCCTTACCCGTCATGTCCTGTCTCCCTCCGGCGAATGAGATTCGCGCCTGTTTACCATTGACCGGCCGAGTCGTTCTCACAGGCGGGCCCGGGCGCGCGGCATTTCAAACGGGATCGTGCGGTGCGGCGACGAATGTTGGCCCGAGAGCCGCCCGCTGCGGTAGACTCGTGCCGCGACAGGGAGGGGCGCCGTGGTGCCGACGCAGGCCGAGATCGATGCCTATCACGAGGACGGCGCGGTCTGCCTGCGCGGCGTGATCGACGAGGTCTGGATCGAGCGCCTGCGCGAAGGCGTCGCCGCCGACATGGCCGAGCCCGGCCCCCACGTCGAGATCTACACGAAGGAGAGCGACCCCGGCCTCTTCTTCAACGACTTCGACATCTGGCGCCACGTGCCGCAGATGCGGGCGTTCGCTCTCGAAGGCCCCTGCGCGGCGATCGCCGGCGCCCTCACGCGCTCGTCGGCCATCACCTTCTTCTACGACCAGATCTTCGTGAAGGAGCCGGGCACCACCGGCCTCACCCGCTGGCACCAGGACCAGCCCTACATGGCGGTGGACGGCAGCGATCTCTGCTCCAACTGGATCCCGCTCGACCCGATCACGCCGGAGACGACGCTGGAGTTCGTGCGCGGCTCGCACCGCTGGGGCCGCTGGTTCGCGCCCTTCGACGCCATGCTGGACGGCAGCCGCCACCCCGGCACCGTGTTCGAGCGCTGCCCCGACATCGAGGCCGCGCGCGGCGACTACGACATCGTCTCGTGGGAGCTGGAGCCGGGGGACTGCATCTTCTTCCAGGGGCTGATCGTGCACCAGGGCCGCAACAATCCCAGACGCGACGTGCGCCGGCGCACGCTGACCCACCGCTGGCTCGGCGACGACGCGCGCGTCATCCTGCGCGACCCGCCGGCCGAGTTTCCCAAGTTCCCGACTGCGCTCGCCACCGGCGAGCCCTTCGACACCGATCCGCAGTACCCCGTGGTCTGGCGGGCCTGAGCGGGCCGGATGCTTTCACGCCGCGGCGTCATCTGCTACGGACGGCGGCAGGCGCGAGGCGGGCGAAGGAGCGGGCGATGAGCGGCGATGCGGGCGGCGAGTTGGTGCTGGTGCACACGGTGGCCTCGCTCACCGGCCTCTTCGACGACCTGCGTGCCGAGCTCGGCCCCGACGTGCCGGTCCGCCACGTGGTCCAGCCGGCGCTGCTGACGGACGCGATCGAGGCGGGCGGGCTCACCGACGGGATCAGGGCGCGCACGCGCGACGCCCTGCTGGCGGCGAGCGAGGGCGCCCGCCTCGTGCTCTGCACCTGCTCGACCGTCGGCCCCGGCGCCGACGATGCCGCGGCCGAGGCCGGCGTGCCCGTCCTCCGCATCGACCGCCCCATGGCGGAGGCCGCGGTCGCAGCGGGCACGCGCATCACCGTGGCGGCGACGCTGGCCACCACCATCGGCCCCACGGTCGGCCTGGTGGAGGATGCGGCCCGGCGCGCCGGCAAGGCCGTCGAGGTCGACTCCGTGGTGTTCGCCGAGGCCCGCGCCCGGCTCGTGGCGGGCGATGAGGAGGCGCACCACCGCATCATCGCCGACGGCCTGCACGCGGCCGCGGCCGGCACCGACGCGATCGTCCTGGCGCAGGCCTCGATGACGCCGGCGCTCGCGCTCTGCGCCGACCTGCCCGTGCCGCTGCTCACCAGCCCGCGCACAGGGCTGGAGGCCGCCATCGCGGCCTGGCGCGCCGCTGCCTAGCCATGCCCGCGGCGAAGACGCTCTATCTGGCGAATCCCTACGGCTTCTCCGCCCAGCAGAACGCAGGCCCGCTCCAGGTCCTGGTGGCGGCGCTCGAGGCGCTCGGCGCCGAGGTGTGGGAGCCCTTCGCCCGCAACAACCAGATCGACAAGGCCGCCGCCGGCTGGGCCTACAGGATCGGCCAGGCGGACCTGCGCGACGTGCGCGAGGCCGACGGCATCTTCGCCGTGGTCAACGGCTGCCCGCCGGACGAGGGCGTGATGGTGGAGCTCGGCATGGCGATTGCCTGGGAGAAGCCGGTGTTCCTCTTCCGCGACGACTTCCGCCGCTGCACCGACAGCGAGGTCTATCCCTTGAACCTGATGCTCTTCACCGGCCTGCCGGAGGTCGGCTGGGAGGATTACTGGTACGCCTCGGTGGACGAGATCGCCGATCCGGGCAAGGCGCTCGCGCGCTGGCTGGGCGACTCCCCGCCGGCTGCGGCATGAGACGCGGCCCCGCCTCCCGGCATCCGCGGGCGCCTCGCACAGCATAAAGTGTTGGTGCAGATATGATCTTGTGCTGATTCCGGTAAATCGATTGTAACGGTTCGCCACAACGCCGTGTCGCCACAACGCCGTTGAATTCGGCATATGCCTATGTTTTGGTCCGATACACACCAGAAGAATAGCGAAGGAGGGCTCCGATGCTGCGTGTGATCCTCATCCACCTGGCTTGATCGGCGCGCATGCCGTCGCGCATCGGGCTGCTCGGGCTCGTGCTGCTCGCGGCAGGGTGCGCGGGAACGGCGGATATCGACAGGATGAACCAGTTTCAGGCGCCCTACTCCCAGGGCGACTGGTGGGGCGCCGCCGCGACGCTCGGCGCCGGCGAAGAAGGAATCGCCGAGGACGAGGATAACCTCCTCACCCTGCTGCAGGCGGGCTCGGCGCTGCGCGCCGCGGGGTCCTTCGAGACCTCGCAGACCGCCCTCGACAGGGCCGAGTCCAAGCTGCTGTGGAAGGCGGACGAGATCGACGACGTCGGCGAGTTCCTCGAGGCGGGTCTCAGCATCGTCGGCAACGACCTGATCTCCTCCTATCACGGCAACATCTACGACGGCGTGCTGATCAACACCTACAAGGCGATGAACGCGCTCGACCAGGGCGACGAGGACCGCGCGCGCGTCGAGCTGAACCGCGCCGACCAGAGGCAGGAGAACGCGGTCCACCAGCTCGCAGCCAAGGTGAAGGCGCTGGGCGAGGAAGACGAGCAGGAGGCCGCGGACCGCCAGGCGAACGCGTCCGACGTCAACCAGACCTACAGGGACGCCACCAAGCCCGGCAGCGAGATCAGCAAGCGCATCGCGGCCGTGCGCGGGCTCGGCAAGTACAGGGATCTGCGCAACCCCTTCACGGATTGGCTCCACGGCGCCTTCCGGCTGGCGACGGGCGAGCCCAACCGCGCGTCCGACCTGCTGCGCAACGCGGTCGTGCTCGACGGCGAGCGCAACCGCTACGTCAAGGACGACTTCCGCGTGGCCGAGGAGGCGGCAGCCGGCGTCTCCGGCGGCATCCCCCGGCGGGTGTGGATCGTCCACGAGGACGGGATCGGCCCGCGCCTCGACGAGTTCCGCTACGACCTGCCGGTGTTCGCGCCGAGCGGGTTCATCTACTCCGGCATCGCCTTGCCGGAGTTCGTGACCGGGACTCCCGGCGTCGGCTCGCTCTTCGTCGAGGCCGGCGGCGCGTCGTACCGCACCGAGCCGCTGCTCAACGTCGACCGCTACGCGGCGACCGAGTTCGAGGCCGGCTACGACGCCATCGTCGGCAAGGCGATCGCGTCCGCGGTGGTGAAGGTGGTCGCGCAGATCGCTGCGCAGCAGGCGGCCGAGCAGATGGACGACCCCATCTTCGGCCTGCTCTTGCAGGTCGGCACCACCGCCTTCGCCGCGGCGACGACGCAGGCCGACACGCGCATGTGGCGGGCGCTGCCGAAGTCGATCAACGTCGCGAGCCTGCCCATGCCGGAGGACGGCAGGGTCGTGATCTCGGCCGGCACCGGCCAGCAGATCGCGGATGTCGTGCTGCCGGACGCGCCCTTCGTGCTCATCACCGTGAAGACGGTGAGCGCCGGTGCGCCGGCAGCCGTCCATGTCGCGGCGCTCAGCGGCGCCGGCGTGGCGACGACGGCCTCGGGCGACACGGTGGTGAGGCCCGCGGCGGCGCTCGATCAGGCGTCGGACGAGCCCCGGATTCGTCTGGCTGTGATGACCTCGGACCAGGCCCCCGCGCTCGTTCGCGCAGCCAATGACGATAACGTGAACGCGGATAACGCTCTTGAGACCGACGGGCGTGATACCCTTCCGTCGAATGCGGAGGATGTCCTCGCGACGAGCGGAGGGAGCCCACCGGCCGAGCCCGAGGAAACGGTGGTCGCTCATGCGACCGCCAAGCATCACACCCACGGTCCCGACTGGTGGAGGCCTCACGTATCGCTGGACAAGACCTTGAAGAAGAAGGGCATGCGGCAGCTGGAATTCACCCAGTCGGTCAACGCCGGCGGCTTCGTCCGGGTGGTGGGCGAGTTCTACAACAGGTCCAGCCGCAAGCTCTCGGCGATGTACCGCTTCACCTGGCTGGACGCAGGCGGCGTGCCCGTCGACAGCATCCTCTCGGGCTGGCAGGTGGTGCACGCCCTGCCGGGAACGCACGCGCGCTTCCACGGCACCGCGCCCAGGGACGACATCATGGAATTTCACCTGGAGCTTTCGTCGGTCTCCCGTGCTCTCGGCACGGGTGAGTCGACCGCGAATCAACAGAACACACGCTGAGGAGCGGAGCCATGAAGCTCAACGCCATTCGCACGCGTTTCCTGGTGCCCCTGACGATCTGTGTCCTCGCGGTGGCGGGTCCGCTCGGCTGCGGCGGCGGCACGAAGGTCGTGAGCCTCACCGACCCCGCCTATTCCTCGCGGCCGGCGGCCGGCGGGGAGACCACCTTCGGCCTGGACTACCGCGACTTCGAATACTCGGCCAAGCGGGCGGTGGATTCCTTCCTCAGCAGCCCGCTCTCGCGCAAGCCCGGCACCACCGCGCCCTGGGTGATGGCGATCAGCCGCATCATCAACGACACGACGCTCAACATCGACACCGACCAGCTGGTCAAGAAGATCCGCATCGCCCTGCTCAACAGCGGGCGCGTGATCACCACCACGGCGGTCGCCGCCGGCGGGCCGGAGGATGCCCTGAGCGCCCAGGTGCGCGATCTCGCGGAGTCCGACCTCTTCAACCAGGACACCGTGGCCAAGCAGGGCACCATGGTGGCGCCGGACCTGAGCCTTTCGGGCAAGATCATCCAGCGCACCAACAGGGTCGGCGGCAAGCAGCAGGTCGACTACTACTTCCAGCTCACCGCGACCGATATCGCGACCGGGCTCGCCTACTGGGAGTTCGAGGAGGTGATCGCCAAGCTCGGCAGCAACAAGTCGTTCTCCTGGGATTCGTGACCCCTTCGCGGGGCCGGGGAGGGAGCAGACGATGCGCCTTGCGGGACGACCCCGGCAGCGTTTGCCGGCCGCACTCGCGCTGGCGCTCTCGCTCTCGCTCGCCGGCGGCGTCGCGGCGCACGCCGGCCAGGACGCCGGCACGGCGGGGAGCGCGGCAGGGATCGGCGCCGGGGCCGTCGGGGACGACGGTTCGCGCGTGCTCGCCCGGTCCGGCGTGAGCGAGGGTGACGCGGCCGGGATCGTCCGCACGCTGGTCCACGCGGTCGTGTCGTGCCCGCCCGGCTGGGACGGCCGGATTCCGGCAGCGCCGGGAGGGGAGCCCCCGCACCGGCCTTCCGCGAAGAACGAAGCAGGAGAGACACGCGTCTCCACCGTGACCTCGGGGAACTGCGATCCCGAGGATCTGGCGGATTTCTGAACGAGCCGGCGGGCGCCGGCGGGAGAAGACCATGAACGGACTCGCTCGACGGTTCCCGTCCATTCGTCTGGTGGCGGCAGGCGGCGCGGTGGCGGTCGCGCTCTCGTTCCTCTGTCTCGCCACCGCCGGCGCGCAGACCGAACGGGTGGAGCGCGAGGTCGCAGGCTTCGGCGCCGACAACAGCTACGCCGTTCTGAACGCGCTGCAGGAGGCGACGTTCCAGATCTGCGGCGTCCGCGTCCAGTCGAGCCTGAGCCAGCAGTCGCCGCTGGTCGTCGCCTACGGCGGCGACAAGATCGAGTCGGAGGTCATCGACTGGGTCAACCGCCGCATTCAGGCCGACACCGCCAATCCCAACTGCACGATCGACGGCTACGAGGTGCTGGAGCTCTCGGGCGACGGCTCGAGCGTCCGCGCCCTGCTGCGGGTCTCCTACTCGGTCTACAAGGTGCCGGGTCCGCCCATGAATCGGCGCACCATCGCGGTGCTCGAGTTCCCGATGGAGGAGGTCCATCTCTACGGCGTCGGCGGCGGCCGCGAGCAGCGCGTCGATGGCCGCGTCGTCCGGGTCGGCATCGACGTGGACTTCAAGAACGTGCGCAACCTGGAGGCGGAGTTCACCGGCAAGGTCGAGGAGCTGCTGACCCAGGGGCGCCGCTTCGGTGTGCTCGATCGCAAGCGCCAGGACGTCTACGACGCCGAGAGGGCGCTTCTCCAGTCGAGCGACGCCGGCCCCGGCGAACGCGCCCGGCTGGGTCAGGTGCTGGGCGCCGACTACATGCTCTACGGCACCATCGATCGCGTGGTGGTGGAGGACCAGTCCAAGACCATCGAGATCACCGGCGAGCGCATCGACCGCCTCGTCGGCGCCGCCGAGGTGCGCTTCACGGTGCTGGCGACCGCCACGCGGCAGGTCAAGTGGTCGTCGTCGATCGCGCTCGACCAGGAGTTCCGCAACAACCTTCATCCCGAGCGGGCGGCGGCCTCCGTGCTGCACACCGTGGCGGCGCAGTTGGTCGACGAGCTGACGGAGAACGTCTATCCGCCCAAGGTCACGCAGGTGCTCTCACTCGGTCAATTCATCGTGAACCGGGGCGGCAACACGGTCGCGCCCGGCGACCTGTTCGAGGTCTTTTCACTCGGCGAGCTGCTGATCGACCCGGACACCGGCGAGCCCCTCGACCGCATCGAATTCTCGGTCGGAATCGCGCAGATCGTTGACGTGAAAACGAAATACAGCGTGGCCGAGCTGATCTCGGGAGACGCGGCGCTCGCCCGCGGCATGGTTCTCAGGCGGCGGAGCCTCGACGCGGGCGCCGGCGTCGGGCAGGTCGACCGACGGCAACCCGTCGAGGACGAGGACGGCGACGGCTTGCCCGACTACCTGAACAGGCTGTAAAGCCGACAGCAGCCATTGCGTCGCCTTGGGAGCGAAAGCGGAGGATGACGATGACGTGGAACTGGAAGCGCTGCATCGCCGGCGGGATCGCATTCGCGGCCGCCGTCGCGCTCGTCTCGACCGTGGCCTCGACGTCCGCTCAGGCCGATCACCAGCGCTCGTGGAACGGCCAGATTCTGGGCGGCCTCATCGGCGGGGCCATCGGCTCGCAGATCGGCAAGGGCCGGGGCAAGATGGCGGCCATCGGCGCCGGCGCGCTGCTCGGCAGTCTCTACGGCCGCCACGTGGCCGAGCAGCATCACTGGCCGCGGGCGCACTACCGCCCGGCGCACCGCCATCACCACTGGTACGGGCACCGCAGCCACCACGGCCCCTGGTACGCGCCGCGCAAGCGCCATCACCACGGCTACCACCACGGCCATCACCACCACCGCAAGCACGCCCGCGCCTACGACCCCGTGGTCGTGGTGCCGCCGGCGCCCGTCGTGGTCCAGCCCGCGCCCGTGATCATCGAGCGTGCGCCGCGCCCCGCGCCCACGGCCAGCTACATCGTCTCAGGTTCCTCGCAGGTGGCGCCGCGCCAGCACGGCAGCGCCCTCACCGAATGCCAGGTGCTCGAAGAGGGGATTTCGCCCGTCTATGCCTGCCGCGACGCGAGCGGCGGCTGGCAGATCCTGCGCTGAGCGCGTCCGCGTGACCTGAGCCCGTCCGGGCCCGCGGGTCCGGTCTCTGGACGGGTGCCGGCCGCCGTGGCATAAGCGCTGGCCGTAGGGCGCAGCGAGAGCGGCGGCGCGGGCGAGACGGCACGGCAGCATGGCGACCATAGGCACACGGCTCTTCACCCTGCTCTGCGGCGCCCTCGTGGGCGAGGACGACGCCGGCAACCGCTACTATCGCGAGCGCCGCCGCCGGCCCGGTCTGCGCGAGCGCCGCTGGGTCGTCTACGAGGGCGAGGTGGAGGCCTCGCGGGTGCCGCCGGAATGGCACCGCTGGCTCCACCACAGCACCGACGAGCCGCCGACCGAGGCGCCGCTCCGGGCCCAGCCCTGGGAAAAGCCGCACCGCCCCAATCTCACCGGCACCGCCGCCGCCTACCGGCCGCCGGGCCACATTCTGGGCGGTGGCCGGCGCGATCGCGCGACCGGGGACTACGAGCCCTGGCGGCCTGACGCCTAGAGCATCATCCAGGCTGACTGAAGCGCAACGGCTTCGAGCGGGGCGGTGGCATGGCGTCCCCTCGCCGTGGTGCCGCGCCGCAGCGTACTCCCCCGCCTCACCCCGGCCCTCTCCTCCCCAGGGAGGAGAGGGAGAAGAGGCCGGCGGCGCCTTCGTTCTCCCTCCTCCCGGGAGGAGAGGGACAGGGAGAGGCGGGTGTCCCTGGGGCCGTCGTGAGCCGGCAAGGTCGGCGAATGCGTCAGGCCGGCTGGATCAGGACGTGGCGCTTCTTGCCTGCGGAGAGCTTGATCCTGCCGTCGGCGCCGATGTCGTGGGTCCCGACGGTGTAGAGCTCGGACTCGATCACCTGGTCGTTGATGCGCGCGCCGCCGCCCCGGATCAGCCGCCGCGCCGCGCCGCGCGAGTCGCAGAGCCCCGCCTCCTGAAACACCGCGTTCGCGGGCATGCCCGCCTCCAGCGCGCTGCGCGGGATCTCTCTCACCGGCAGGTCCGCGCCCGCCACCCCCTCCTCGAAGGTCTGGCGCGCCGTCTCGGCGGCGGCTGCCGCCGCCTCGGCCCCGTGGCAGAGGCGGGTCGCCTCGCTCGCCAGCAGCTTCTTCGACTCGTTCAGCTCGGCCCCCTCCAGCGCCTCGTGGCGGGCGACCTCGTCGAGCGGGAGCTCGGTGAAGAGGCGCATGAAGCGGCCGACGTCGGCATCGTCGGTGTTGCGCCAGTACTGCCAGTAGTCGTAGGCCGGGAGACGCTCGGGGTTGAGCCAGACGGCGCCCTGGGCGGTCTTGCCCATCTTCGCGCCGGAGGCGAGCGTGATGAGCGGGGTCGTGAGCCCGTAGAGCTGGCGTGCGTCGATGCGGCGCGCAAGCTCCACGCCGTTCACGATGTTGCCCCACTGGTCCGAGCCGCCCATCTGCAGGCGGCAGTCCTCGCGCCGCGAGAGCTCGAGAAAGTCGTAGGCCTGGAGGATCATGTAGTTGAACTCGAGGAAGGTGAGCGGCTGCTCGCGCTCGAGCCTGAGCCGCACGCTGTCGAAGGTGAGCATGCGGTTGATCGAGAAGTGGGCGCCCACGTCGCGCAGCAGCGGGATGTAGCCGAGCCGATCGAGCCAGTCGGCGTTGTCCACCAGCAGCGCGTCGCTCGCGCCCTCGCCGAAGCCGAGGAAGCTCGCGAAGGAGCGGCGGATGCCCTCCTTGTTGGCGGCGATGGCGTCCTCGCCGAGCAGCGTCCGCGATTCGTCGCGCCCGCTGGGGTCGCCGATCTTCGTGGTGCCCCCGCCCAGCAGCACGATCGGCCGGTGGCCCGTCTTCTGCAGCCAGCGCAGCATCATGATCTGCACCAGGCTGCCCACGTGCAGGCTGTCGGCGGTGCAGTCGAAGCCGATGTAGGCGCTCACGCGCCCCTGCGCCGCCAGCGCGTCGAGCCCGGCCTCGTCGGTGCACTGGTGGATGAAGCCGCGCTCCGACAGCACGCGCATGAAATCGGAGGAGAACACCGTCGCCCGTCCCGCTGGCTGCCGCGTCGCCCGGCGGCGCGCCGCCCGGGCGCCGCGAGGCGCGCCCGTGTAGCACGGGGGCGGCGCATGGACAACGCGGCGCCGCTGCCCGCGCCCGGTCCCTGCCCGTGAGCGTCGCCCGCGCAGAGGGGCCCGTGTGGGCGCTGGGCATGATGAGCGGCACCTCGCTCGACGGCGTCGATGCCGCGCTGATCGAGACCGACGGAGTCACCGTCACGGCCGCCGGCCCGTGGCGCACCCGGCCCTATCCGTCCGCGCTGCGCGGGGAGCTCCGCGCCGTGATCGCGGGACAGGGCGACCGCGCCGGCGCCGGGCGCGCGCTCACCGCCTTTCACGCAGATGCTGCCCGGGCCCTGCTGGCCGAGGCCGGAACGCAGGGCCGCGCGGTCGCGCTGGCGGGATTCCCCGGGCACACGGTGCGCCACGCGCCGGAGGCCGGCCTCACCGACCAGATCGGCGACGGCGCGGCCCTTGCCCGCAGCCTCGGGATCGACGTGGTGAGCGACTTCCGCAGCGCAGACGTGCGCGCGGGCGGGCAGGGGGCGCCGCTGGTGCCGCTCTTCCACGCGGCGCTGGCGCGGCGGAGCGGGCTCGGCCCGCCGCTCGCCGTGCTCAACCTCGGCGGCGTCGCCAACCTCACCTGGATCGGCGGCGCGCGCGACGACGACCTGCTGGCCTTCGACACCGGCCCCGGCTGCGCCCTCGTCGACGACCACGTCAGGCGCGCGACCGGCGAGCCGATGGACCGCGACGGCGCGCTCGCGCGCTCGGGCCAGGTCGATGCGGACGCGCTCGCGGTGCTCACGGCGCATCCCTACTTCGACGCAGCCCCGCCCAAGTCGCTGGACCGCAACGCCTTCGACCCGGCGCCCGTCGCGGGGCTTTCGCCTGCCGACGGCGCGGCGACGCTGACGGCCTTCACCGCGCAGGCGGTGCGTCGTGCGCAGGGTCACATGCCGGCACCGCCGGCGCGCTGGCTGGTGAGCGGCGGCGGGCGCCACAATCCGGCGCTGATGGCGCAGCTTCGCGCGCGTCTCGGCGCGCCCTGCGATCCGGTGGAGAGCGTAGGCTGGCAGGGCGATGCGCTGGAGGCGCAGGCCTTCGCCTTCCTCGCCGTCCGCAGCCGGCGCGGGCTGCCGCTCAGCCTGCCGCGCACCACGGGCGTCCCCCGCCCAACGAGCGGCGGGGTCTTCCACCCAGCGTAGGCGGTTCTCACTCGACGCGGCGGGCGATGTAGCGCTCGACGATATC
>JAJDXK010000091.1 GCA_022823305.1 Alphaproteobacteria bacterium | reverse complement strand
GCGGTCGCGCAGGCGCAGTACGCGATCCACGACCTGATGGACCTGCTCGAGGAGCGCGGCGTCGAGGTGGAGTTCGCGATTCACCCCGTGGCGGGCCGCATGCCGGGCCACATGAACGTGCTGCTGGCGGAGGCGGACATCCCCTACGAGCAGCTCAGGGAGATGGACGAGATCAACCCGACGTTCCGCCAGACGGACGTGGTGCTGGTCTTCGGCGCGAACGACGTGGTGAACCCGATGGCGCGCGAGGCGGACCCCTCGATCCCGATCGCGGGCATGCCGATCCTCGACGTGGAGCTCTGCAAGACGGTGCTCTTCGTCAAGCGCTCGCTCGCGCCCGGCTACGCGGGCATCGACAACCCCGTGTTCTACCGGGACAACACGATGATGCTCTTCGGTGACGCGAAGAAGATGGTCGAGGAGATCGTCAAGTCCCTCTGACCCCGCGCCCGCCGGCAGGCGGCCCGGTAGAATTAGACCCCTTCCCTTCTGAAACCTGTTGGAGGCGATGCCGGGCAGCCGGTAGTGTTCCAACTGGCATTTGCGTTGGGGACAACCCCACAACCATGGGAGGAGTCCAATGATTTCGATGAGAATCAACGGTGTCAGTCGCCAGTTCCACGGCGATCCCGACATGCCGCTTCTGTGGTACGTGCGGGACGAACTGGGGCTGACGGGAACCAAGTTCGGCTGCGGCGCGGCGCTCTGCGGCGCGTGCACGCTGCACGTGAACGGCAGCGCGGTGCGCGCCTGCGTCACCCCGGTATCGGAGGCCGACGGGGGCGAGGTGACCACCATCGAGGGCCTCGATTCCGAGGGCAACCACCCCGTGCAGCGGGCGTGGCGGGAGCACAACGTGCCGCAGTGCGGCTACTGCCAGTCCGGGCAGATCATGTCCGCGGCGGCGCTCCTCAACGAGAACCCGGATCCCAGCGACGACGAGATCGTCGACGGCATGGCCGGCAACATCTGTCGCTGCGGCACCTACCAGCGGATATTCGCTGCGGTCCGCACGGCGGCGCAGGAGGTCTGACCATGCTGGGCGTGCAGAACATCAGCCGGCGCACCTTCCTGAAGTCCGCCGGCGTCACGGGCGCGTTGGTGCTCGGCGCCAACGTCTCCACCGGGTCCATGATCGGGACGGCGCGCGGCCAGGGCAACGGCACCTCGATCAAGCCCAATCTCTTCGTCGAGATCTCCGACGACGGAACGGTGACGCTGACGTGCAGCCGCTCCGAGATGGGACAGGGCGTGCGCACCGGCATCCCCATGATCCTGGCCGACGAGCTCGAAGCCGACTGGCAGAGGGTGAAGATCTGGCAGGCGCCGGGCGACGAGACCAAGTTCGACCCGGCCGGCAAGGACCAGCAGAACACCGACGGCTCGCGCAGCACCCGTCACCACTTCGAGATCATGCGCCAGCTGGGTGCGGCGGGCCGCTACGTGCTGGAGCAGGCGGCGGCGAAGAAGTGGGGCGTCGATCCCGCCGAGGTCTATGCCAAGGACCACCGCATCTACCACAGCGGCACGGGCGACTGGTTCGACTTCGGCGAGGTGGTGGACGCAGCCGCCGACATCGTGGTGCCCACGGGAGACGCCGCGCCGAAGCTCAAGGACAAGTCGCAGTGGAAGTACATCGGCCGCGACATGCCGGTGGTCGACAACTACGACATGAGCACCGGCGGCGCGACCTACGGCGCCGACATCAGCGTTCCCGGCATGAAGATCGCCGTGGTGGCCCGCCCGCCGGTCTATCGCGGCAAGGTCAAGTCCTACGACGCCAGCGAGGCGCTCAAGGTGCAGGGCGTCGAGCAGGTGATCGAGATTCCGCCGCTTGCCGACGACATGCCGGCGGAGTTCCGGGCGCTCGGCGGCATCGCGGTGATCGGCACCAACACCTGGTCCGTGATGGAAGGCCGCGACAGGCTCGTGATCGAGTGGGATGACGGCCCGAACGTCACGCACGATTCGAGCACCTACAACGGCGAGCTCGTGGTCGCGGCGCGCACCGGCGGCCACGTCATCCGCGACCGGGGCAACGTCGACGAGGCCATGGGCGCGGCCGCCCGGGTGATGGAGGCCGAGTACTTCGTGCCCTACTTCATCCACACGCCGATGGAACCGCCGGTCGCCATGGTGGACGCCACCCGGATGCCGGTGAAGGTCGTGACATCGACCCAGGCGCCCAACTGGGTGCGGCAGTACGTCGCGGAGGCGCTCGGTCTCGAGCAGACCGACGTCGAATGCGAGGTGACGCTGCTGGGCGGCGGCTTCGGCCGCAAGTCCAAGCCCGACTTCGCCTGCGAGGCGGCGATCCTGTCTGCCAGGATCGGCGCCCCGGTCAGGGTGCAGTGGACGCGCGAGGACGAGATCCGGCACGGCTTCTACCACGCCGCGAGCGCTCACCGGCTCAAGGCGGGACTCGACGGCGCCGGCAAGGTCACGGCGTGGCACCACTCGGGCGCGTGGCCCACGCTCATCGCGCTGTGGGCGCCGACGATGCGGACCGGCCATCCACTCGAGTACGGGCTCGGCCTCATCGACACGCCCTACAACGAGGTGCCCAACCTCCGCATCGAGAACGGCGAGATCGACGCCATGATCCGCGTCGGCTGGTACCGCTCGGTCAACAACATCCAGCACGCGTTCGCGATGAACTGCTTCGCGAACGAGCTGGCGGAGGCGGCGGGCCGCGACCCGGTCGAGTTCCTGCTGGAGCTGATCGGCGATGCCGACGTCATGGACCTGACCATGGACGGCGTCCCCGAGCACTGGAACTACGGCGACTCGATCGAGGACTGGCCGATCATGCCGAAGCGCCTCTCCAACGTGCTGCGGGTGGTGGCCGAGAAATCGGGTTACGGCAAGTCGATGCCGCCGGGCCATGGCCTCGGTATCGCGTGTCACCGCAGCTTCCACAGCTACGTGGGGTGCGCGGTGCACGTCGTGGTGCGCGACGACGGCTCGCTCCACATCCCCCAGGTGGACATGGCGATCGACTGCGGCCGCTACGTCAATCCCGAAGGGGTGAAGAAGCAGATGGAGGGCGCGGCCATCTACGGCCACTCGGTCGCGATGCACGGGCAGATCACCACCACGCAGGGGGCGGTCGACCAGAGCAACTTCCACGACTACACGATCACCCGCATGGACGATGCGCCTCTCGACGTGCGGACCCACATCGTGGAGGACTTCACGCACCTGAAGCCCTGCGGGGTGGGCGAGCCGGGCGTGCCGCCCTACACGCCTGCGCTGGTCAACGCGATCTACAACGCCACGGGCAAGCGGATCCGCAGGTTGCCGATCGGCGACCAGCTCGAATCCGCGTAGTGCCGTAAGGGGGTGGCGGCGGGAGTCCTGACGGCTCTCGCCGCCTCTCCGCTCGCTCCGTCAGGCGGAGCGGCGTCGACACTCCCTCGCGTGGCGGTGCTCCGGCCTCTCGGCCGGTCGCGTCGAAACGAGTCCGGGCTGCGGGAGGAGCCTATTCTTCCCGTTGCGCGCGCTTGCGGGCGAGCTTCCGCGCACGCCGCACGGCCTCGGCCTTCTCGCGCGCCCGCCGCTCCGAGGGTTTCTCGTAGTGGCGGCGCATCTTCATTTCCCGGAAGATTCCTTCGCGCTGCATCTTTTTCTTGAGAGCCTTCAGCGCCTGATCGACATTGTTTTCGCGGACGACGACGTGGACCAAATTCCTGCTTCCTCTATGTCGTAACGGATTTTTCCCGACGATTGGCGGGGTCTATAGCACGCTCCCCGGATACTGTGAAGCAGACCGCGGCGCTGCCCGCCGCCGCCACGAGCCGCTAGTATGGCGCGAGCCCAAGAGGGGAGAGCACCATGACCGAGGCGCCTGCCGTCGGGATCATCATGGGGAGCCAGTCGGACTGGGAGACCATGCGCCACGCCGCCGAGACCCTGGAGGCGCTGGGCGTCCCCTTCGAGACCCGCATCGTCTCCGCCCACCGCACGCCGAGGCGGCTCTATGCCTATGCCGCCGACGCGCGCAAGCGCGGGCTCAAGGTGATCGTCGCCGGCGCCGGCGGCGCGGCCCACCTGCCCGGCATGACGGCGTCGATGACGGCGCTCCCCGTGCTCGGCGTGCCGGTGGAGAGCAAGAGCCTGAAGGGGATGGACAGCCTGCTCTCCATCGTCCAGATGCCGGCCGGCGTCCCCGTCGGAACGCTGGCGATCGGGCGCGCCGGCGCGGTCAACGCGGCGCTGCTGGCGGCCTCCATCGTCGCGCTCGGCGACGGGCGCGTGGCCGCCGCGCTCGATGCGTGGCGCGCCGACCAGACCGCGGCCATCGCCGAAACGCCCCAATCGTGATCGCGCCGGGCGGGACCCTCGGCATCCTCGGCGGCGGCCAGCTCGGCCGCATGCTGGCGCTCGCCGCCGCCCCCCTCGGCTACCGCTGCCACGTCTTCTCGCCCGAGCCGGGCGGCCCGGCGGCGCAGGTTGCCGCTGCGGAGACCGTGGCTCCCTACGACGACGAGGCGGCGCTCGACGCCTTCGGCCGGGCGGTGGATGTGATCACCGTCGAGTTCGAGAACGTGCCGGCGGCGGCGCTGGAGCGGCTGGGGCAGCGGCTGCCGGTGCGGCCGGGTCCCCGCTCGCTCCGCGTCGCCCAGAACCGGATCGTCGAGAAGGATTTCGTGCGCGCCCTCGGCCTGGAGACGACGCCCTACGCCGCGGTCGAGGACGAGGCGGGCGCCGCTGCCGCCGACGCTGAAATCGGCCGGCCCGCCCTGCTCAAGACCCAGACCCTCGGCTACGACGGCAAGGGCCAGGTACTGCTCGATGGGGACGACGACCTGATCGGCGCCTGGCAGGGCACGCTCGGCGGCCGGCCCGCGATCCTGGAGGCGTTCGCGCCCATCGAGCGCGAGGTCTCGGTGGTCGCCGCGCGCACGCCGGACGGCACGGTGGCGAGCTTCGATGCGGTCGAGAACCGCCACGTGGGCGGCATCCTCGATGTCACGCTCGCGCCCGCCGCCATCCCCCCTGCCCTCGCCGCCGCGGCACGGGAGGGGGCCGCGCAAGTCGCCCGGGCCCTCGACCATGTCGGCGTGCTCTGCGTCGAGCTCTTCGTCACCCGCGACGGCCGGCTGCTGGTCAACGAGATCGCCCCCCGCGTCCACAACTCCGGCCACTGGACCATCGAGGGCTGCGAGACCAGCCAGTTCGCGCAGCACGTCCGCGCCGTCTGCGGCCTGCCGCTGGGCTCGACCGCCCGGCGCGCCAGCGCCGTCATGAAGAACCTGATCGGCGCCGACGTGGAGCGCTGGCCCGCACTGGCGGCGGACCCGGCCGCACACCTCCACCTCTACGGCAAGGCCGAGACCCGCGCCGGCCGCAAGATGGGCCACGTCACCTGGCTCGGCCCCCTCGACGCCCCGCCGCCCCCGGTGCCGGACTGGCCGCCGGCGCCGCGCTGAGGCGGGCGGGACGCCGGCCTACGTCGCGTCGGCCTTCTTCCGCTTCTCGATCAGCCTCTCTTCCGGCGTCCGGCCCCGGCCGATGTGGAACCTGTCCACGAAGAGCGGCCTTTTCGAGCCCTCCCGGTACCAGCTCATCACCATGGGAATCTTCGCCATTCTGAACAGGCCGATCTGAGGGCAGCGGCGATCCGTTTCCCGTGCGAGTTCCTTCACCCGCTCGGTCTTCTCCCGCGTCTTCACGAAGAGGTCGAAGTTGATCTGCTCGTACTTCGGCTGCAGGTGGAGGTCGAAGAAGAAGCCGCGGATGTCGATGAGGGAGCGGATGTCCGTCCTCAGGTCCTGGTATCTGAAGCCCTGGTCGCGCGCCACCACGGTGATGGTGATGGAGGTGCAGGAGGCCAGCGCGCAAAGCTGGGCATGGACCGGCGTCCAGCCCCGCGAGCGCCCCTGCAGCTCGGGCGGATCGCCGATGTCGAAGCCCTCGGGCTCGTCGAACATGAGGGAGGGCTGGCCCTCGAAGTAGCCCTCCACACGCATCTGCTCGAAGGACGTCGTGCTCACGTCGGAGATGCCGATGTAGTCGGGATAGCGCGCGTCGCGTTCCATGAAGTGCTCCCCTTCCCTTTCCTGCCGGTCCGCTAGCCCGCGTCCCGGACCAGGGCCATGAAGTTGTCGTAGAGGATGCGGGCGTCGCGGTTGAAGGCGGGCATCCGGCGCTGCGCCTCGGCGTCGAAGGGCCCGAGGGCGCCCGGCCCGAGCACCTTTTCCAGCGAGGCCTCGTAGGCCGGCACCGCGGCCCATTCCGCGACCGTCATCGGCGTCAGCTCGACGTGATACTGCAGGCCGTAGGCGTGGCGCCCGACGCGGAACGCCTGGATGGCGCAGAGCGGCGACGCGGCGAGGCTGACGCCGCCCTCGGGCATCGCGGTCACCGCGCAGCCGTGCCATTGCAGGCAGGTCACGGTGGGATCGAGCCCGGCGAGCAGCGCGTCCGTGCGGCCAGCCTCGGTCAGCTCCACCGTCATGATGCCGACCTCGGGCACAGGCATCGTCTCCACCCGGCCGCCCAGCGCATCGGCCAGGAGCTGGTGCCCCAGGCAGACGCCGAGGAAGGGCATGTCGCGTTCGGCCACGGCCTCGCGGATCGCCGCCTTCTCGTCGGCGAGCCAGGGGTGTTCCTCCTCCTCGAAGACGTCCATCGGCCCGCCCATGGAGATCAGCGCGTCGTAGCCCTCCAGCGGCGGGATCCGCTCGCCCTCGTCGAGCTCCACCGTGTCCCAGGCGATGCCGTCGGCGCGCATGAAGTCGCGGAAGACGCCGGGGTGCTCGATGTCGATGTGCTGGAGCACGAGGAACTTCATCGCCGGCCTCTCCACGGGATTGCGGGGATCGTCGCCGCCTGCGGCGCGAGTGCGGCGGCCACGGCATAGAGCACCAAAGCACAGCCGAGCACCGGCGTGAAGCCGACATGCAGCGCGATGAAGGTCGCGAGCGAGGCGCTCACCACCGAGGCGCAGGCGTTGATGCCCCAGGCCCAGGGCACCAGCGACGGTGCGCGCGCGCCCAGCGCCTTGAGCCCGAGCGGGAAGGGCATGCCGAGGAGGAATCCGATCGGTGCGAGCAGCGCCAGCGCCACGACGATCCGCGCGGGCGTGGACCACCCCTGCGCCGCCTCGAAGACCCAGGGCAGGAGCCCTAGCCAGGCACCGCCGACGAGGATCACGCCCGTCGCGGCGAGGCTGATGGGCGGCACGCGGCCGGCGAAGCGCTCCAGCCGCTCCGTCGCACCGGCGCCGAGGCCGGCAAAGACGAGCAGGCCGGCGAGGACCACCGCGATGGCGTAGAGCGGATGGCCGAGGAAGACCGCGAAGCGCTGCATGAAGGCGATCTCGACGAAGAGGAAGGCGAGGCCCAGGCTCGCGAAGAAGAGCGCGACCCGCCAGCGCGGCGGCGCCTCCGCATTCCTCCCGGCGCGCAGCGCCAGCAAGGGCAGCAGGATCAGCGCCACCGCCGCGACCGCGCCCTGCACCAGCGTCGCCGCCAGGATGACGAAGCCCCACTCCACCAGCGGCAGTCCGCCCTGCGCGCGGAGCGCCAGCAGCTCGGGCAGGGTCGACCACCTCAGGGTGTGGAAGAAGAAGGGGCGGTCGTCCGTGGCGGGCGCGAGCGCGAACTTGTAGCGCGCGGCGAAGCCCTCCGGGTCGGGGCCGAGGACGGCGACGGCGCCGCGATGGAACTCGGGCGCGGCGAGGCGGTTGTGGCGGTTGGCGTCGCCCTCCGCGAGCCCGGGATGCCAGACCAGGTCGAACGCGTATTCCGCGGCGAAGGCGCGCAGGCGCGCGATCCGGCCTGCATCGAAGGGCGCGGCGCCGATCGCGAGCGTCGTGGTCTTCCACCCCCGGATCATGGCGAGCCGCGCGGCCGGGTCGGCGACGCCGCGCCCCTCCAGCGCCTGCCGCGCGGTCCAGAGCAGCCTGAGCGAATCCCTCGGCGGCAGCTTGAGCCAGCGGGTGATGGCGAGCACGCCGCCGGGCGCCAGCCGGTCGAGGAATGTGCCGAGCGCCTCCACCGTGTAGAGCAACGATTCGTCGAGCGCGTGCACGCCCGCCGCCGCCGCACTGAAGGAATCGACCAGCGCGATCTGGATCAGGTCCCACCGCTCGGGCGCGCGCGCTGCGAAGCTGCGGGCGTCCGCCACGTGGGTGCGGACGGTGCCGCTCTCCCACGCGGCCCCTGCGTCTGCCCCGAGCACCTCCCGCACGAGGTCGGGCACGTCCGGGTTCAGCTCCACCGCATCCACCGCGGCCGCGCCGTGACGAAGCGCGCGCAGCACCTCCGCTCCGCCGCCGGTGCCCAGCACCAGCACGCGGGGGCGCTCGACCAGGCGGTAGGGGAGCGCCGCGGTCTCCGCCTCCAGGTAGCGCAGGTCGGCATCGGCGCGGGTGATCGCGCCGGGCGCGCCGCCGTCGCTGAAGAGGCCGACCTGCGCCGGCGGACCGGCCGGCGCTAGCAGGCTGAGGCCGGGCGCGTGGCGGAAGGGCACGCGCGGGCTCTCCACCGCCGCGAGCCAGCCGAGCGGACCGTGGCGCTCCGCGACGATCCGCGCGTCGGGCGCGGTGAGCGCGAGGCTCAGTCCCTTGTAGGGCGAGGGATGCGGACGCAGCCAGCTCTCGGGCAGCGCAGTGGGCAGGGCGAGCCCGACGCACACCGCCAGCAGGGCGCCGGCCCGCGCGAGGCGGTTGGCCCGCCCCCACAGCAGGACCACCCCGCCGGCGGCGGCGCCCGCGAGGCCCACGGCCCTGAGCGCGTCCGCGAGCGCGAGCGCGTCGAGCAGGAAGACCATGCCGAGCGCGCCGAGCCCCGCGCCTGCCAGGTCCATGCGGTAGAGCGCGCCGGCGCGGGCGGCATGGGCGCGGAAGGCCAGCGCCAGCGCCAGCGCGGCCGAGAGGAAGGGCGCGGACAGCACCAGGTAGAGCGCGAAGAGCCAGCCGAGCTGGGCGCGTTCCCAGGCGACCTCCAGCGCGTTGAAGGGCAGCGTCTGCGCCAGCGCGAAGGCCAGCGGCGCGCCCGCCCCGAAGCCCAGCGCGGCGACGCCGAAGACCGTGCGAAAGCGCGCGAGCAGCGGCCGCTGGAACACCGCGACCAGGCTGCCCGCCGCGCCGAAGCCCAGCAGCGCCACCGCGATGATCATGTAGGCGAAGTGGTGCCAGTGGACGATCGCCAGCAGCCGCGCCAGCAGGATCTCGTAGCCCAGCACGCCGGCGGAGAGCAGCGCCACGGCGATGAAGACGCCGGGGCGGGACGGGTCGCGCGTCCCCTCCCCCGCCACCTTGCGTCAGTGCCCGCCGGTGAGCGGCACGAAGATCACCGGCAGGACCTGGCGGCTGGTCAGGGCGCCGTCCTCCCCCTTCTCGACCAGCAGCAGGTGCTGGGTGAGGAAGGGGCTGCCCACCGGAATCACCATGCGCCCGCCCGGCCTGAGCTGGGCGATCAGCGGCGGCGGCACGTGGCTCGCCGCCGCCGTCACCACGATGAGGTCGAAGGGCGCATGCTCGGGCCAGCCGTAGTAGCCGTCGCCGGCGCGCACGGTCACGTTGTCGTGGCCGAGCGCCGCGAGCCGCTGCGTGGCGCTGGCCGCGAGCGGCGGCACGATCTCGACGGTGTAGACCTCGGCCACCAGCTCGGCCAGTACCGCCGCCTGGTAGCTGGAGCCGGTGCCGAGCTCGAAGGCGATGTCGCCCGGCTGCGGCTCCAGCAGGTCGGTCATCAGCGCGACGATGTAGGGCTGCGAGATGGTCTGGCCGTAGCCGATGGGGAGCGGCCTGTTCTCGTAGGCGAGGCCCTGCAGCTCCGGCGGCACGAAGAGGTGGCGCGGCACCCGCCCCATCGCCTCCATCACCCGGGGGCTGAGGCGTTCCTTGCCGGTCCACTCCACGGTGCGCGCGGCATCGTCGGCGACCGCCTTCACCATGGCGGCCCGCGCCTCGGCGAAGGGGTCGTCGTCGGCAGCGGCCGGGCCGCCCGCCAGCAGCAGCGCAGCCAGCGCGAGCATCGAAAACAGAAACCGCCCCCGCCTCACACCGGCCCTCGACTTAACCCTTTCCCTCAAGCGCCGGGCGCTCACTCCGTTCGCTTGGCTACGCGCCTTCGGCGCGGCGCGCGGTCGCGCGCTCCGGCCCGCTACGCGGCCCGGTCTCCTCACTTCCCACGCCTCAGCGGGTGCAGCCACGTTCCCCCTCCGCCCTTGGGGGAGGGGGACAGGGGGAGGTGGGAGTCGCGACTCAAGGAACGCCCCTCAGAGCGCGGCGGCGCGCTCCCTGAGCACGTACTTCTGGACCTTGCCGGTGGAGGTCTTGGGCAGCGCGCCGAAGACGACGGTCTTCGGGCACTTGTAGCGGGCGAGCTCGCCGCGGCAAAACGCGATCAGCGCCGCCTCGTCGACCTCGGCGCCGTCCTTGAGCGTGACGAAGGCGCACGGCGTCTCGCCCCAGGTCTCGTCGGGCCGCGCGACCACGGCCGCCTCCAGCACCGCCGGGTGGCGGTAGAGCGCGCCCTCGACCTCGATGGTGGAGATGTTCTCGCCGCCCGAGATGATGATGTCCTTGGCCCGGTCCTTGAGCTGGATGTAGCCGTCGGGGTGGACGACACCGAGATCGCCGGTGTGGAACCAGCCGCCGGCGAAGCACGCCTCGGTCGCCTGAGGATTGGCGAGATAGCCCTTCATCACCGTGTTGCCGCGCATGAAGACCTCGCCCATGGTCTCGCCGTCCGCCGGCACCGGCGCGAGCGTCGTGGAATCGGCGACCATGAGCCCGTCGAGGGTGGCGTAGGGCACGCCCTGGCGGGCCTTGAGCGCCGCCTGCTCGTCCGGCGGCAGCGCGTTCCACTCGTCGTGCCAGGCGCACACCGTGCCCGGGCCGTAGACCTCGGTGAGGCCGTAGACGTGGGTGACGTGGAAGCCGGCCTGCTCCATCCGCGCGATGACGGCGGCCGGCGGCGGCGCCGCGGCGGTCATCACCTCGACGGTGTGGTCGAAGGGCACGCGCTCGTCGTCGCGCGCGTTGTTGATGAGGTTGAGCACGATGGGCGCGCCGCAGAAGTGCGTCACCCGATGCGCCGCGATCGCCTGGAAGATCGCCCCGGCCTCCACCTTGCGCAGGCAGACGTGGGTGCCGCCGTAGGCGCAGACCGCCCAGGGGAAGCACCAGCCGTTGCAGTGGAACATGGGCAGCGTCCACAGATAGACCGGCCCGTGCGGCATGGCCCAGGTGACGCCGTCGCCGAGCGCGTTCAGGTAGGCGCCGCGGTGGTGATAGACCACGCCCTTGGGATTGCCCGTGGTGCCGGAGGTGTAGTTGAGCGAGATCGCGTCCCACTCGTCCTCGGGCCAGGGCCAGTCGTAGTCGGGATCGCCCTCGGCCAGCAGCGCCTCGTACTCGACCGTGCCGATCAGGTCGCCGCCCTCGGCCGGCTCGTCGTCGATGTCGACGACCAGCGGCGACACGCCGGCCTGCGAGAGCGCGTCGGCGATGACCGGCGAGAAGGCGCGGTCGGTGAGCAGCACCCTGGCCTTCGCATGGTCGAGGATGAAGGCGAGCGAGGCCGCGTCCAGCCGGTAGTTGAGGGCATTGAGGACGGCGCCGCACATGGGCACGCCGTAGTGCGCCTCCAGCATCGCAGGCGTGTTGGGCGACATGATGGCGACCGTGTCGCCCTTGCCTATCCCGTGCGCCGCGAGAGCCGAGGCGAGCCGCCGGCTGCGCGCGTAGAACTCCGCGTAGCTCGCCCGTCGGGCGCCGTGGATCCAGGCCGTCCGCCCGGGGAACGTCGCCGCAGCGCGGCGCAGGAAGGAGAGCGGGGTGAGCGGGACGTAGTTGGCGTCGTTGCGCTCGAGTCCGGTCTCGTAGGGACTCTTGTCGCTGCGCTTCCCGCCCATCATGATCTCCCGATCGCCGACATGGCGCGCGATTCTGGTCACGCGCCCCGGCGAATGCAACCGGACCATGGTCCGGGGCAAGGGGGACGAGGTGCGGCGGCTCTACCTGATGCGCCACGGCAAGGCCGAGGCCGGCATGCCGCCGGGCGGCGGTGACCTCGAGCGGGCGCTGGTCGGGCGGGGCCGGCGCGAGAGCCGGCGCGTCGGCGCCTTCTGCCGCGATCAGGACCTGCCGCCGACGCTGATCCTCTCTTCGCCCTCGCGCCGCACGCGGCAGACCTGCGAGGCGTTCTGCGAGGGCTTCGGCGAGGCCCTGCCGCAACGGGTGGTGGACGGCATCTACATGGGGAGCCCGACAGCGCTGCTCTACGCGGTGGCCGAGGCCGGCGGCAGCGAGCCCGGCGTCCTCGTCGTCGGCCACAATCCGGGGCTGCATGCGCTGGCACTCATGCTCGGCCGGCACGGGCCGGGGCCGGCCTACGCGCGGCTTTCGTCCCGCTTCCCCACTGCGGCGCTCGCCGTCTTCGAGACCGGCATCGAGAGCTGGGCCGCGTTCCGCGCCGGGAGCGCGCGCCTCGTCGACTTCAGACTGGCGAAGGAGCTGGGCTGAAGGTCCGTCCGGACGCAGCCGCGTGTCAGTGCGCCCGGGCGGTGCAGAAGTCGACGACGGCGAGGAAGGCGTCCTTCGCATCCGACGCCGGGAAGAGCCCCAGGGCATCGCGCGCCATCGCGCTGTAGTGGCGCGCCCGCTCCACCGAATCGGCAATCGCGTCGTGGCGGGTGAGCAGCGCCATCGCCCGGGCGAAGTCGGCCTCGCCCTGCTCTTCCTCCTCCATGGTGCGGCGCCAGAACGCGCGCTCCTCGTCGTCGCCCCGGCGGAAGGCGAGCACCACGGGCAGCGTGATCTTGCCGTCGCGGAAGTCGTCGCCCACGGTCTTGCCCAGGTCGGACTGGCGGGCGCCGTAGTCCAGCGCATCGTCCACCAGCTGGTAGGCGATGCCGAGGTTGAGCCCGAAGCTGCGGAGCGCCTCCTCCTCGGCCGCCGAGCGCTCGGCCACCACCGCGCCGAGCTGGCAGGCGGCGGCGAAGAGCGCCGCGGTCTTCGCCGTGACCACCTTGAGGTAGGCGTCCTCGCTGGTCTCGGTGTCGTTGGAGGTGGTGAGCTGCATCACCTCGCCCTCGGCCAACGTCGCGGCGGTGTCCGCCAGGATGCCGAGCACGCGGAGCGAGCCGTCCGCCACCGATATCTGGAAGGCGCGGCTGAAGAGGAAGTCGCCCACCAGCACGCTCGGCTTGTTGCCCCAGACGGCGTTGGCCGTGGCCGTCCCCCGCCTGAGCGCGCTGTCGTCGACCACGTCGTCGTGCAGCAGCGTCGCCGTGTGGATGAACTCGACGCAGGCGGCGAGGTCGATGTGGCGCTTGCCGGTGTAGCCGCAGAGCCGGGCGGCGCCGAGGGTCAGCATGGGCCGCAGCCGTTTGCCGCCGGCGGCGACGATATGCGCGGCGAGCTCGGAGATGAGCATCACCGGGCTCTGCATGTTGTCGAGGATGACGCCGTTGACGGCGCGCAGGTCGTCCGCGACCAGCCCGTGCAGGTTGTCCAGCGACGCGCCGGCCGCCCCCTGGCGCCGTGCTGCGGTGCGTCCCTCCAAGGGAACGATCGTCTCCGCCATCGACCCTCTCGCTTGACGGCGCGCGCGCGCAAGGGCATCCATGCGCATCTGCGTCGAGCCCAAACCTAGCACCTGGGGCGCGGCCGGGCACGGATCGCGTCGGCCGACCGGGGAAATCGGGAAGGGATGATCGAGCTCCTGCGCACGAACGACCTGGTGCATCTCTCGTTCCTCAACGCCGTGCTGCGGGACGGCGGGATCGAGCCGATCGTGCTGGACCAGCACATGAGCGTGCTGGAGGGCAGCGCCGCGGCGATCCCGCGCCGCCTCATGGTCAGCGACGAGGACGCCGACGCGGCCAGGCGCATCCTGCGGGAGATAGGCGCGCTCGATGACTGAATCCGCGCGCGTCACCAGCGACACGCTGCTCGGCGGCCGGGTCGCGCTGCAGCAGCCCGCGGCGGGCTACCGCGTCGCCATCGACCCCGTGCTGCTGGCGGCTGCGGTGCCGGCCTCGAATGGCGAGCGGGCACTCGATGTCGGCTGCGGGGTCGGCGCAGGCGCGCTCTGCCTCGCGAGCCGCGTGAGCGGCCTGCACGTCACCGGGATCGAGGTGGAGCGCCCGCTGGCACAGCTCGCCAAGGACAACGCCGCACTGAATACGCTCGAGGACCGGGTCGACGTCCTGGTCGGCGACTTCGAGCGGCCGCCGCCGAAGCTCGCGCCCAAGAGCTTCGACCACGTCTTCGCGAACCCGCCCTTCTACGAGGAGGGCGCCCATCGACCGCCGCCCTCCCGCGACCGGGCGCAGGCCACCATGGAAGGCGCGGCGGGGCTCGACGCCTGGATCGAGTTCTGCGCCCTGATGGTCCGCCCCGGCGGCTCCGTCACCTTCATCCACCGGCCTGAGCGGCTGGCCCAGCTCCTCACCGGGCTGGACCGGGCGCGCGCCGGCAACGTGACCGTCTATCCGCTGTGGTCGCACAACCCCTTCAGCGGCGCGCGCACCAAGAAGGTGGCGAACCGCATCCTCGTGCAGGCGACGGCCGAGCACGGCGGGCCCTTGCGACTGGCAAGCGGCCTGATCCTGCACGATGACGACGGGACGTACGCGCACGCGGCCGACCGCGTCCTGCGCGGCGGCGGTGCGCTCGCGCTCGTCGAGGAGCCGGACTCGTGCTGAGCCGGGTGCTGGCGCGGGCGACCTTCCGCCGGCCGCCGCCGGTGGTGTCGGTCGTGCGGCTGGCCGGGGTGATCGGGCAGGCCGGCATGTTCAGCGGGCGCCTCAGCCTGGAGACCGTCGCGCCGGCGCTGCAGCGGGCCTTCCGCCAGAAGGGGCTCAAGGCGGTGGCGCTGGAGATCAACTCGCCGGGAGGCTCGCCGGCACAGTCGGCGCTGATCCACAACCGCATCCGCGCGCTCGCCGCCGAGCGCGACGTGCCGGTGATGGCCTTCGTCGAGGACGTCGCCGCCTCGGGCGGCTACTGGCTCGCGAGCGCGGCGGACGAGATCTTCGTCGACGACAACTCGATCGTCGGCAGCATCGGCGTGATCTACTCGGGCTTTGGCTTCCAGGAGGCGCTGGAGAAGCTGGGCGTCGAGCGGCGCCTCTACACCAGCGGCGAGAAGAAGACGCTGCTGGACCCCTTTACCGCCATCAACCCGGGCGACGTGGACCGCCTGAAGCGCATCCAGGAGGAGCTTCACGGCAACTTCAGGGAGCTGATCCGCGCGCGGCGCGGGGCGCGCCTCGCCGAGAGCGACCCCGACCTCTTCAGCGGCGAGTTCTGGCTGGGACGCAAGGCGGTCGAGATGGGCCTCGCCGACGCCATCGGCGACACCCGCTCCGTGCTGCGCGAGCGCTACGGCCGCAGGGTCGTGTTGCGGAAGATCGGCCGCCCGCGCGGCTGGCTCACGCGGCGCCTGCGGCTGGACAGCCTCGTTGCCGGCGAGGGCGGGGAGACAGGCTCGCTTGCCGGCGATCTCCTCGGGGCGATCGAGGCCCGCCTCTGGTGGTCGCGCTACGGCCTCTGAGGGCCGCCGCGCCGCCTGTCAGAAGCTCGCCAGCCAGCGGTCGAGGAAGCGGTCAAGCCAGCGCTGCACCGCCGGGTCGTAGCGGGGGGCGTCGGCGCGCTGCCGGTCGGCGGACGGCACCTCGGGACGGGTGAAGTAGCGCTGGGCCTTCTCGTTGCCGAGCCAGCGCTCCAGCGTCGCCGGCATCATCTCGGGATGGAATTGCACGCCGAAGGCGCGCGCGCCGTGACGGAACGCCTGGTTCTCGAAGATGCGACCCCGCGCCAGCAGCACCGCGCCCGGCGGCAGGTCGAAGCCCTCGCGGTGCCAGTGGTAGACGTGGAGTGGAAAGGGGGAGTGCGAGCAGCCCGCCGCGGTCGGATAGAGCGGCTGGTAGCCGACCTCGCACAGACCGTCCGGATGCGGAAAGACGCGCGCGCCGAGGGCGCGGGCCATGATCTGGGCGCCGAGGCAGATGCCGAGCAGCGGCGCGTCCGCGGCGAGCTGCGCGCCGATCCACGCGGTCTCCGCCCGCAGGAAGGGATGCTCGTCGAGGTCGCAGGCGCTCATCGGCCCGCCGAACACCACGGCCCCGTCGTAGCCCTGCAACCGGCTGCCGTTCATCGCCGGCAGGGCCGCGCCGCCGGCGACGTGGCAAACCTCGGTCTCGCAGCCGCGCGCGTGCAGCGCCTCGCGCACCCGGCCCGGATTGGCACGCTCGGAATGGGTCACCAGGACGATGCGCGGCACGGCGATGCTCTGCTCCCTCGGCGTTCGCTCGCGGGCGGCGCGCCCGCTGCGGTTCTTTGCCTCATCGCCGCCCTGCCGGCAAGGCTGTGGCCGCGCGCCATGCGGCATGCCACCATGGGCGGGTCATGAGCGAGGGCGCCGTTCCCGTCGTCGACATCGGACCCTTCCTCGAGGGCGGAGAGGCCGGGAAGGAAGCGGTGGCGCGCGCCGTCGACGATGCCTGCCGCACGATCGGCTTTCTCATCGTCGGCGGCCACGGCGTGCCCGGCGCGGTGATCGACGCGGCGCTGGCGGCGACCTGGGCCTTCTTCGACCTGGACGAGGCCGAGAAGCGCCGCTGGATCTCGCGCAAGGGCGACTTCCGCCGCGGCTACATGCCGGTGGGCGGCAACGCGCTGGCCTACACGCTGGACGAGGAGTCGCCGCCCGACCTGATCGAGGCCTTCACCTTCGGGCGCTTCGACCTGCCGGAGGAGCCCTACTACAGCGCCCACCGCGAGACCTGGTTCGAGCCCAACGTCTGGCCCGACCGGCCGCCCGCGTTCCGGCAGCGACTCTGCACCTACTACCGGGCGATGGAACGCCTCGCCGCGACGCTGATGCGCGTCTTCGCCCGGGCCCTCGGCATGCCCGAAGGGTTCTTCACCGACAGGATCGACCGCCACATCACCGCCATGCGTCTCAACCACTACGCGGAGGCGACGCGCCCTCCCCTGCCGGGCCAGCTTCGCGCCGGCGCCCACACCGACTACGGCAGCCTCACGATCCTGCTGGCGACCGGGGCCGCGGGCGGCCTGCAGGTGCAGGGCGACGACGGCGCGTGGTGCGACGTGGAGCCCGTGCCCGGCACCTTCGTCGTCAACCTCGGCGACCTCATGGCGCAGTGGACCAACGACCGCTGGGTCTCGACCCTGCACCGCGTGGTCAACCCGCCGGCGGAGCGGCGGGCCGGCAGCCGGCGCGCGTCGATCGCCTTCTTCCACCAGCCGAACCACGACGCCGTGGTCGAGTGCCTGCCCACCTGCCGGTCCGCAAGCGAGCCGGCGCGCTACGCGGCGACGACCTCCGGCGCACACCTGCTGGCGAAGACCGCGAAGGAGACCGGCGCCGCAACGCCCGGGTAGCGTCGCGGCGCATCACAGCTCCGTCAGCGGGACTGGACGTGCGCGCCCCGGCGCACCAGATCAGGACCGCGAGATCACATTGGGCCACCGTGACGAGTCCCGTGAGAGGCACGGACGGATGCTGCTACGGTGCTGACGGACGACAATCGGGCAGGCAATACAGTGCGGCCCCGGCCGCGCCTGGACGGGGCCGACCGGCCATGACCAATCCGCGCGGCCCATGGAGCCGCCTGCGCCGCGCGAGCGGCGGGTTCCGCCACGGGCTTGCACCGCCTCCCCGACCGCCGGTGGCGAGGGCAGCGCCCCGGCCCTGGCTGCGCAGGCTGCGGCACGCCGCGATCTGGCTCGCGCTCGCCCTGGTGCTGGCCATCGGCTACAGCTACCGCGCGGAGCTCGGCGATGTCGTCGACCGGCTGCGCGGCGAGCTGGTCCCCTATGCGGCGGTGACCACGGAGGACGGCGCGCTCCGCGTGCGCGCCCAGCCCGACGGCCACTTCTACGTCGATACCCTGGTCGACGGGCAGCAGATCAGGTTCCTGGTGGATACCGGCGCCAGCACGGTGTCGCTCAGCCGCGACGATGCCGTGCGCCTCGGCCACGATCTCGGCCGGCTCGACTTCTCCAGGCGCATCCAGACCGCGGGCGGCGTGGTGCGCGGCGCGCCGGTCCTCCTCCGGCGACTGGAGCTGGGCGAGACCGGGTTCGCCAACGTGCGGGCCATCGTCAACGAGCAGCCGATGCCCATCTCGCTGCTCGGCGTCAACGCGCTCGACCGCTTCGAGAGCTACGAGGTCCGCGACGGCATCCTGACGCTGAGGCCGTAGGCCCCCCTACTCCCCCCAGGCCTCGGCGAGGAAGCGCAGCCAGTTCTCGCCCATCACCTTGCGAATGCGGCCCTCGGGCCAGCCGGCGCGCTCCATGGTGCGGGTCAGGTTGGGCGTGTCCCCGATGGTCTCGATCCCCTTCAGGTCCTTGATCTCGCCGAACTTGATGAGCGAGCGGGCGTTGCCCTTGTCGTCCGTGATCCAGTCGAAGAAGCCCATGTCGTGGCCCTGGGTGAAGTCGGTGCCGTAGGCGACCGAGTCCTCGCCGACGACGTCGATGACGTGCTCCATCGCCTCGACGTAGTCCTCCACCGAGGACTCCATGCCGCGCTTGAGGAAGGCGGGGAACATGGTGACCCCGACCATGCCGCCGTGCTCGACGATGAAGCGGAACTGCTCGTCGCTCTTGTTGCGCGGGTGCTCCTTGAGGGCCGAGGGGCAGCAGTGGGTATAGGCGACGGGCCTGGCCGATTCGCGGATCGTGTCCTCGGAGGTGCGCGCGCCCACGTGGCTGAGGTCGATCAGCATCCCCACCCGGTTCATCTCGGCCACCAGCTCGCGGCCCCAGTCGCTGAGCCCCGAATCGCGGCTCTCGTAGCAGCCCGAGCCCGCGTAGTTCTGCGTGTTGTAGGTGAGCTGGGCGATGCCCACGCCCACGTCCTTGAAGAGCTGGACCGCGCCGAGGCGGTCCTCGAAGGCAGAGGTGTTCTGGAAGCCGAGGATGATCGCGGTCCGCCCCTCCTCCTTGGCCCGGCGGATGTCGGCGGCACTCCGCGCCTTGACGATGAGATCGCCGTGCTCGCGGAACCAGCCGTTCCACTGGGCGATGTTGGCCATGGTGTCGGCGAAGCCCTCCCACACGCAGCAGGTGCAGTTGGCGGCGGTGAGCCCGCCCTTGCGCATGTGGCGGAAGACATCCTCCGACCAGTTGGAGACGATGAGCCCGTCGATGACGATCAGGTCGTCGTGGGAAACGCTCATTCCTGCTTCCTCCCTCTGTGCGGTCCAAGCCCGTTGTCTCGACAAGCTGAGCGGCTAAGATACGGCAACCCTCGGCCTGCGCGAAGGAGAGCCCCCATGCCCTTGCTCGACCTGCATCATGTTGCCATCAAGTCCAAGAACCTCGAGGAGACGGTGGCCTTCTATTGCGACGTGCTCGGCATGGAGCAGGTCGAACGCCCGGACTTCCCCTTTCCCGGCGCCTGGCTCCAGATGGGCGAGACCATGTTCCACATCTACGGCGGGGACGCGGCCAAGACCCACAGCGGGAACTACAGATACAACCAGCGTACCTCGCCGGTGGACCATATCGCGCTGCGTGCGACGGGCTTCGACGAGATGAAGAAGACCTTCGTCAAGCACAAGTGCGAGTGGCGCCAGATGAACATCCCGGACTTCCGGCTCTGGCAGCTCTTCGTCCTCGACCCGAGCGGCGTGGTCATCGAGCTCAACTTCGAAACGGACAAGGAGCCCAAGGGCAGCAAGGGCCCGAGCGGGCAAAAGAAATACGAATTCGGCCGCTTCGCCGCCGCCGCCTGAATAGAATTTCCTTTCGTTTTCCCTCGACGGCGGGCGCTCGCTCCGCTCGCTTGCCTACGCGCTACGCGCGCGGCGCATGCGCGCCGTCCGGGCTGCTCCGCAGCCTGGCTCCACACACGGAAAGCACTCTGTCTGTTTCCGCGCGGCGCATGCGCGCCGTCCGGGCCTGCGGCCCGGTTCGCATCAATGGCAGGCGCTTTGTCTGTTGCCGGTGCGACCCTGTTCCGCACGCGTAGCCGCGATTCTTGATTCCGCGCGCGTCTCCGCGCGATTCTTGATTCCGCGCGCGTCTCCGCGCGACGCTCGCTTGGCTTACGCGCCTTCGGCG
>JAJDXK010000113.1 GCA_022823305.1 Alphaproteobacteria bacterium | reverse complement strand
CGTGGCCGCGCCGGCTTGCTCTCCCTCTCCGCCCCTGGGGGCGGAGAGGGCCGGGGTGAGGTGGGGGATGTTCCGGGCGGCACCGCACGAAGAATGGGCTCCTGCGGCAACTGGCTGTGATCGTGTCCGGTCGAAAACTGCTCTAGCCCGTATCGGCGGGCGCCGCGCTCCGGGCGCGCAGCAGCCAGCCGAAGAGCAGCGTCGCCACCACCGCGCCCACAAGCTGGGCCACGATGAAGGCCGGCATGTGCAGCGGCATGATGCCGGAGAAGGTGTCGGTGAGCGAGCGGGCTATGGTCACCGCCGGGTTGGCGAAGGACGTGGACGAGGTGAACCAGTAGCCTGCGGTGATGAAGAGGCTGACGCCGTAGGGCACCAGCTCGGGGCGGAAGCGCAGGCAGCCCAGGATCGTCGCCACCAGGCCGAAGGTCGCGGTGAACTCGCCGAGCCATTGCGAGAAGCCCGTGCGCTCCTTCATCGAGGCGGCGACGATGGGCTCCTCGAACATGCCGTGCGCCAGCATCGCCCCGCAGATGGCGCCGGCCACCTGCGCCAGCAGGTAGAGCCCGGCGTCGCGCAGGCCGATCTCGCGGCGGATCAGGAAGGAGAGCGTGACCGCGGGGTTGAAGTGCGCGCCCGAGATCGGGCCGAGGATCACGATCAGCACCACCAGGATCGCGCCGGTCGGCAGCGTGTTGCCGAGCAGCGCCAGCGCGACGTTTCCGCCCGAGAGCGTCTCGCCCATGATCCCGGAGCCGACCACCACGGCGAGCAGCAGCAGCGTCCCCAGCCATTCGGCGAAGAGCCGCCGCCCAAGATCGAAGCGCTCCATCCCCTCCCCCGCTCAGCCTGCCCGTGTTCCTAGGGACACGCCGGGCGCGCCGGTCCGATCTCCGTGAGGCCGGCGCAGATCTCCGGCCGCCCGTCGCAGCAGTCGGCCACGAGGAAGCCGAGCAGCGCGCGGATGCCCTCCACGTCGGCCGCGTAGAAGATGCGCTGCCCGAGGCGCCACGAGCGCAGCAGCCCCGCGCCCTCGAGCTGCGCGAGGTGGCTGGAGAGCGTGGACGGCGGCACCTCGGCCGCCCGCGCGATGGCGCCGGCCGGCATCCCCTCCGGCCCCTCTCTCAGCAGCAGGCGGAAGACGCCGAGCCGCGTGCCGTGGGCCAGGGCCACCAGCGCCGCCAGTGCGCGATCGTCGCTCATGCCCATATTTCGATCCTTCCCGAATTATCGAAATACCGTGCCGGCGCGCCCGAGGCAAGTCCCCCGCGCCGTGACGCGGGGCGTATCGTGGGGCACCGCACCATGGTCCAGGGCACGGGGCCGTCGGCGCGAGGTACGCTGCCGGCCGGAGGGAGTCGCCCGTGCGTGCAGCCGCAGCACGCGCGCGGCGGCACCGGGCGAGCGGGCGGGGGCGACGGAAATGAAAATTTGCGAAACGAACCCAATTTCGCACAACCCATTGAGTCACAACTGGATCCACGGGAGGGCAGCACCCGTGCGCGCACCCGCAGCACGTCCGCGGCTGCACCGGGCCGCGGGGCGAGAGCAGCGGAAAGCGGAATTTGCAGAACGAACCCAATTTCGCGCAACCCATTGATTCACAAAATGAATCGGTGCAACTCGCCGATCCGCCCTTTGACCCCTGCCGGCGGCGGTGAATAATCGGCGCCGACTCACGCGGAGGGAGGCAAGCAGTGGGCCGACTGGCGACCGACATCGGCGGGACCTTCACCGACCTCGTCCACTTCGACGAGGAGACCGGCGCGCTCACCGTCGCCAAGTCGCTCAGCACCCCGCACGACCTGACGCGGGGCGTGCTCGACACCATCGAGCAGGCGGGGCTCGACGCCGCGGCCGTGGACTACTTCGTCCACGGCGGGACCACGGTGATCAACGCCATCACCGAGCGCACCGGCGCCAGGACCGCGCTCGTCACCACCGAGGGCTTTCGCGACGTGCTGGAGATCGCGCGCGGCAACCGCCCCGACCTCTACAACCTGCGCTACCGCAAGGAGGTCCCCTTCGTGCCGCGGCGGCTGCGCTTCGAGGTGCGCGAGCGGGTGGACGCCAGGGGGCGCATCCGCGTGCCGCTCCATCTCGAGGACCTCGACCGCGTGGTCGAGGTCTGCCGCGCCGAGGGGGTGGAGGCGATCGCCATCCAGCTCCTCCACTCCTACGCAGCGCCCGGGCACGAGGCGGCGTGCGAGGCCTACCTGCGCGAGCGCCTGCCCGGCGTCGGCATCACCGCCTCGCACGAGATCACCCGCGAGTGGCGCGAGTACGAGCGCGCCAACACCGCGGTGCTCAACGCCTACGTGCAGCCCATCGTGCAGCGCTACTTCGACACGCTGGAGGCCGGCCTCGACGCCAGCGGCCTCGACTGCCCGATGATGGCGATGCAGTCCAACGGCGGCACCACCAGCTTCGGCTGGGCGAGGGCGCACCCCATCACGCTGCTGGAATCGGGCCCGGCGGCGGGCGTCAACGGCGCAGCCCTCATCGGCCGCCTCTGCGGCGAGCCCGACGTCATCTACCTCGACATCGGCGGCACCACCGCCAAGTGCTCCACCATCGAGGAGGGCACGCCCACGGTCACCACCGACTACCGGCTGGAGGCGACGCGCATCCGCTACGGCTACCCGGTACGGGTGCCGGTGGTGGACATCGTCGAGATCGGCGCGGGCGGCGGCTCCATCGCCTGGTTCGACGAGGCCGGCGCGCTCTGCGTCGGCCCGCGCAGCGCCGGCGCCGACCCCGGCCCCGCCTGCTACGGCCGGGGCGGCGAGGAGCCCACCGTGACCGACGCCAAGCTCATCACCGGCGTGCTCAATCCGGCGAACTTCGCGGGCGGCCGTCTCGGCCTCGATGTCGAGCGTGCGCGTGCGGCCATGAGCAAGATCGCGGCGGGGCTCGGCTGCGGCGTCGACGAGGCGGCGGTCGCCGTGATCCGCGTGGTCGACGCCAACATGATCAACGCGCTGAAGCTGGTCTCGATCCAGCGCGGCCACGACCCGCGCGACTTCGCGCTCATGGTGGGCGGCGGCGGCGGGGCCATGCACGGCGCGAGCCTCGGCCGCGAGCTCGGCGTGAAGGAGGTCGCGGTGCCGCGCTTCCCCGGCCTCTTCTCGGCCTGGGGCATGCTGGCGACCGCGCCCCGCCGCGACTTCATGCGCTCCGCCCTGCAGCGCGCCGACGGCGTCGAGGTTGCGGGCCTGCGCGCTCTCTTCGACGAGCTGCGGGCGGAGGCGGAAGAGTATTTCACGGCAGAGGGCGGGCACGGCACATTCAGCGCCGCCTGCCACATCGACATGCGCTACGCTGGCCAGGAGCACGCGGTGACGGTGCCGATCGACCTCGAGAGGACAAGCCGGGACTCGCTGCTCGACGCCTTCCACGCGGCCCACGAGAGGGCCTACACATTCCGCCTCGCCGACACGCCGGTGGAGCTGGTGACCTTCCGCCTCACCGCCACCGCCGACGTGGCGCGGCCGGAGCTCACGCCCTGGGAGGCCGCGGGCCGCTCGGCGGACGCGGCGGCGCGCGGCGGGCGCAGGGTCGACTTCGGCGAGGACGGACGCCACGAGACCAGGGTCTTCGACCGCGACCTGCTGCCGCCCGGCTTCGAGGCCGATGGGCCGCTCATCGTCGAGGAGCCCTCGTCGACCACCCTGGTCTGCCCCGGCCAGCGCGTCCGCGTCGACGAGCTGGGCTTCCTGCGCATCACCGAGGCATGAGGCGCGGGTGACGGCGGCCATGCGCGCCATGGTCTACCGCGGCGGAGGTCCCGCCCTCACCCTGGAGGAGCGGCCGGTGCCGGCGCCCGGCGCAGGCGAGGTGCTGGTGCGCGTCGCGGCCTGCGGCGTCTGCCGCACCGACCTCCACGTGGTGGACGGCGACCTCGCCGAGCCGCGGCTCCCGGTGGTGCCGGGGCACGAGGTCGTGGGGCGGGTCGCGGCCGTCGGCCCGGACGTGGACCGATTCCGCGAGGGCGAGCGCGTCGGCATCCCCTGGCTCGGCTGGACCTGCGGCGCCTGCCGCTATTGCACGAGCGGGCGGGAGAACCTGTGCCCGGAGGCGCGCTTCACCGGCTACACGCTCGACGGCGGCTACGGCGAGTACTGCATCGCCGATGCACGCTACTGCCTGCCGCTCGCCGGCGAGCGGAGCGACGCGGAGTCCGCGCCCCTGCTCTGCGCCGGCCTGATCGGCCACCGCGCGCTCACCATGGCTGGCGATGCCGGGCGCGTCGGCCTCTACGGCTTCGGCGCAGCCGCCCACATCATCGCCCAGGTCGCGCGCGCGGAGGGTCGCCGCGTCTTCGCCTTCGTCCGGCCGGGGGACCGGGCGGCGATGGACTTCGCCCTCGGCCTCGGCGCCGAGTGGGCCGGCCCCTCGGACGAGGCGCCGCCGGAGGAGCTCGACGCTGCGCTGCTCTTCGCGCCCGTGGGCGCGCTGGTGCCGGCGGCGCTGCGGGCCATCGCGCCGGGCGGCACGGTGGTCTGCGCCGGCATCCACATGAGCGAGATCCCCGCCTTCCCCTACGAGCTGCTGTGGCGGGAGCGGCGCGTGGTCTCGGTCGCGAACCTCACCCGCGCCGACGGCGAGGCGTTCCTGGCGCTCGCGGCGCGGACGCCGATCGCCATGCACGTCGAGCCGATGCCGCTCGCGCACGCCAACACCGCGCTGGACCGCCTGCGCGCCGGCCGCCTCCAGGGCGCGGCCGTGCTGACGATGGCGGATGTCGCCTAGATGACGCCCATCTGCGCCATTACTGCCCGGGTCAGGTCGCTCTCCGGCTCGCGTAGCTGGTCGGCCATGGTGAAGTGGTTGAAGCCGGGAAGCTCCAGGCGGTTGAGCGGGTGGCCGTGCGCCTCCCACACCGCCGCCATGGCCTCGGCCTGGCGTGCGTATTCGTCCGATTCGATGTCGCCCGAGACCAGCATGAGCGGCGCCGCTACCGGGTAGCGCTGCGCCACCGGGCTGTTCCGCCGCGCCTCCGCCTCGTCCATGCCGAGCTTGTCGTTGAGGTAGCAGAGGCGGATCGGCTCCAGGTCGTAGATGCCCGAGATCGAGACCGCGCTCTTGACCGGATCGGCGGGCAGATCGGTGCCGAAGGCCGGCCAGTCGGTCGCGAGCAGCATGGTGGCGAGATGGCCGCCGGCCGACTGGCCGAGCGCGTGGATGCGCGAGGCATCGCCGCCGAAGGAGGCGGCGTTGCGCCAGACCCAGGCGGCCGCGGCGCGGTTCTGGCGCACGATCTCGTCCATCCGCCAGGGCGGGGCAAGGCCGTAGTTGACGACCACGGTGGCCACGCCGTGGGGCCGGCAGCCCTCGGCGACGAAGCTGTCGTGGTGCTTGTCCAGCGAATACCAGTAGCCGCCGTGGATCATGATGAGGATCGGCGCGCCGGGTCGCTCGGCCGGAAAGATGTCGAGGGTCTCGACCGGAAGGTCGCCGTAGGCGACGTCGCGCCCGCCCGGCAGCGCCGCGCGGGTTTCCGCGCTCCACGCCAGCCAGCGCTCGAAGTAGTCGACGTACTCGGGGATACGCGCGCGGTTGTTGTACTGCGCATCGAGCGCCGCCCGATCGTAGTCCCTGTAAATCGTCTCGCCGCTCATGCCACCCTCCCCCGAGTCGCCCTTCCGGAGTGTATCCGCCTGGCGCCGGGGCCATCGACCGCGGCGATGCGGCACACTACATTGGTCTTGAGGGGTGTCGAGCGAGAGGAGCGCACCCATGCATCGCGCATTTCGTGTCGCGGCCGGTGCGGCAGCCGCCATCGTCATCGCCGCCGCCCTCTGGAGCGGCACCCCGGCCGCGCGCGCCGCAGCCATTGGCGGCCCCTTCGAGCTCGTCGACCACACCGGGCAGACGGTTACCGAGGAGAGCTTCGACGATCGCTACCTGCTGGTCTATTTCGGCTACGCGTATTGCCCGGACATCTGCCCGACGGAGCTGCTCATCATGGGCCAGGCCGTCGACGAGCTCGGCGGCCTCGGCGAGGAGGTGCAGCCGCTCTTCGTCACCGTAGACCCCGCGCGCGATACCGTGGAGGAGCTGGCCGCGTACGTGCCCTCGTTTCATCCCCGCCTTGTCGGGCTCACCGGCAGCGAGGAGCAGATCCGGGACGCGGCCAGGGCATACCGCGTCTATTACCGGCTCAACGAGCCGGACGAGGACGGCGCCTATCTGGTCGACCACACCTCCTACATCTACTTCATGGACCCCGACGGCGATTACCTCACCCACTTCGTCTTCGGCCAGGGTCCGGAGAAGATGGCGGAGATCATGCGCAGGCACCTGGACTGAACCACCCCCTCTTCGCCGGTTGCGGGCACGGGGCAGTCCGCGACCTTGCGCTTAATCAATTGCGCAGCGACCCAAACGGTGAGACTGTTGGTCCGGGGCCAACCATGATCGCGGAAAGTCGGTTTGCGATGGGCGCAGCCGTCATCGGTGCGAGGAGCGCTTGGGCAGTACGCGAAAATGCGCCCGCCGGGCTCGGCATACTCGACGCCATCGGCGTCATCAGGCACCTGACGCCCCATGAATCCCTGGCTGTCGAAGGCGATGCCGCCGACCGCTTTCATCTGGTCATGAGCGGCGTGGTCGCCGCCTACAAGGCAACCGCAGACGGGCGCCGGCAGATCATAGCGTTTCACTTTCCGGGCGATCCGGTTTGCCTTTCCACCGCCGGCACGGTCTATGACCACAGCGCCGAAGCGGTCGGTCACGTCACCGTCTGCTCGGTTTCGCGCACGCGCGTGCGGGAGTACACGAAGCAGGTTCCCTCGTTGCGCCATGGTCTGCTGGATGCCGTGCGCCGCGAGATGGCGGCGGCGCACGAGCGTCTCCTGTGGCTTGGACGCAAGACGGCACTGGAGCGACTCGCCTGCTTCCTGCTGGAATGCGCCAGCCGGGTCGGAGAGCCCCAGGGAAACGGTCACCAGGTCGTGCCGCTGCCGATGAACCAGCAGGAGATCGGTGACTATCTGGGTCTCGCCTCCGAGACGGTGAGCCGGACTCTCACCGAGCTCGGGCGCGACGGCACCATCGAGGTGCTGCGTCCCTTCAGCGGCGTCGTCATCCGCGACATGCAGCGGCTCGAGGCCACGACGGACGAAGGTACGCTGCAACCCGCAGCCGGGCCTTGAGGCGGAGACGGCCTCGACCGCCTCGTTGCCCTCCCCGCCAGGATCGACGGCGCTACGGCGGCCGGTGTTAGGATCGGCCATGAGCAACGGCCTGCCGCCCCGCCTGCCGCGGCTTCTCGCGGTCACGCTGTGCCTGCTCCCGGCCGCGGCGACGACGGTGGAGGCGGACTCGCTGCCCCCGGCGACTCACGATGTCGAGCGCAGCGCCGCCATGGCACACCAGCTCGCCACGGCGCCGCGCTCGGGCGTGGAAGGGCAGTCCCTCATCCTCACCATGGCGGTGCAGGGACACGCGCAGTCCCAGTACCTGCTCGGGGTCATGCAGGCAGAAGGCGCCGGTGCGGCCCACGACCCTGCGGGAGCCGTCGCCTGGCTTTCGCGGGCCGCCGCCCAGGGCCACGGCGGCGCCCGCGCCTATCTCGCGAGAATGGCCGCCGGAGAGAATACGCCGGCTCATCTCGCCCTCGGCCTGACCCTGCGGGAGCGCGGCGGCGCGGAGACGGAGGAGGCCGTGCGCCATCTGCGGGCCGCGGCTGCGGCAGGCGATGCGCAGGGGCTGTTCGCACTGGGCGAGCTGTATGCGGAAGGCTCCCTGGTCGATCCCGACCCGGCCCACGCCGCCCGCCTTTTTCGAGCTGCCGCCGACGCCGCCATGGGCGCGGTATTGCAGACGTACCGGGACGCCGCCGGCGGCATTCTCGGCCGCGATGCGGGCCGCTGGCTCAAGATCGCGGTCGCGCGCACGCGCACCGCGCATGCCTCGCCACCCGGCCGCAATCCGGGAGCCCCGGAACTCATCGCGCGCTACTGGGTCGGGCTGGCGCTCCTTGCCGGCGCCGGAAGGGCGGCCGACGTGCCGCGCGGCCTCGCCCACCACCGGGTCGCCGCCGAGCCGGGCTTCGCGCCCGCCGAATTCAGCCTCGGCCTGCTCCACGAGCGGGGCTACGGCCTGCCCCGCGACCTCGCAGAGGCGCGCCGCTGGCTCGCCCGCGCGGACGCACACGGCCACCCGCTCGCCGCCGCCCGACTCGCGGCGATACCGGCGGCAACGGTCGCGAAGTGATGGCGGCGGGCGCGATCAGCCGTCGCGGTGGGTGCGCTCGTGGCGCTCGTGGCGCTCCTGCGCCTCGAGGCTGAGGGTGGCGATCGGGCGCGCCTCCAGTCGGCGAAGGCTGATGGGCTCCGCGGTTTCCTCGCAATAGCCGTAGGAGCCGTCCTCTATCCGCTGCAGCGCCGCGTCGATCTTGGAGATGAGCTTGCGGGCACGGTCCCGCGTGCGCAGTTGGACCGAGCGTTCCGACTCCACGGCGGCGCGGTCGGCGAGGTCGGCTTCGTGGCCGGTCTCGTGCCTCAGCTTCTCGAGCGTCGCATCGGTTTCGCACAGGATGTCCTGCCGCCACGTCTCCAGCTTGCGGCGGAAATACTCCCGCATCCGGGGCGACATGAACGCTTCCTTGCTCGTCGGCCGGTATTTGGCCGGGAGTCTGATCTTCTTCCGCGACACTGCTCTGACGAACCGTCTCCCTGAAACGGGCGCGGAGTATAGAAATGCGCCAACCGCTCGGCAAGGCATTCCGAGGCTGCGGTCGCGATTCGGATTGAAGCCGGAAAATGCGAAGATAATCGTTACATATCAGCGTTCTGGACGAACATATTGAGCTCGGGACCGCGCAGAGTGGTGTTGCGGAATGGTGGGCGGAGCGCAGCGCGGCTATCATTGCGGCGCCGCGGGCGGCATGCGGGAGCCGCCGATTGCAGACGAGGCAGGCGACGATGACGGACGGCCTCGCGCCGGGCGACTGGGTAAGGAATCCGCAGGCGCCGGAATGGGGCCTGGGCCAAGTGCAGTCCGTGATCGGCGAGCGGGTCACCGCCAATTTCGAGAATGCCGGCAAGCGGCTGATCAATGCCGGCGTGGTCACCTTGACCCGGGTCGAGTTGCCCGCCCCCGCGCACGACGATTCGTACTGAATGGCCGCCGCGCCGGGCTTGCCGCGGTCCGCGCCGGCACCCAGGGCCAAACTAGGTCTCGACCCTTGACGGCCTAGGTGCTACGCATCGGGGCCAGTTTCCAACAGCGCCTGCCTGCCACGGCGGCGCTGCGTTCGTGGAGAGTGCCGGTGGCCTTACCTGGCGGCAATCAGGCGCCCCGACACCCCGGCCGGGGGCGTCGCAAGGCGCGCTACACCGAGAAGGGTCGACAGGTCTCGCCGGCGGCGCGGGACGAGATACGCGCGCTGCTGGGCGACGAGCCGCGGCGCCCCGACCTGCTGATCGAGCACCTGCACAGGATCCAGGACCGCTACGGCTGCCTTTCCGCGGGTCATCTGGCGGCGCTCGCGGCCGAGATGCGCCTCGCCATGGCCGAGGTGTACGAGGTCGCGACCTTCTACGCCCACTTCGACGTGGTCATGGAGGGCGAGAGCCCGCCGCCACCGCTGACGGTCCGCGTCTGCGACAGTCTCACCTGCGAGTGTCTGGGCGCGCCTGCGCTGCTCGACGCGCTGCCGGCGGCGGCAGGCGAGGGCGTGCGCGTGGTCCGCGCGCCCTGCATGGGCCGCTGCGAGGAGGCGCCGGTGGCCGAGGTCGGCCATCGCCACGTGACGAACGCAACCGTGGAATCGATCCTCGCCTGCATCGAGGGAGCGGAGCACGCGCCCGTGATCCCGTCCTACGTCGATTTCGACGCCTATGTCGCGGGCGGCGGCTACCGCGTGCTCGAGGAGTGCCTGTCGGGCGCGCGGCAGGTCGGCGACGTGATCGCGGCGCTGGAGGAGAGCGGCCTCAAGGGCAAGGGCGGCGCGGGCTTTCCCACCGGCCGCAAGTGGCGCTTCGTCCGCGCCGAGGCCGGGCCCCGCCTGATGGCGGTGAATGCCGACGAGGGCGAGCCGGGCACCATCAAGGACCGGGTCTACATGGAGACCGACCCGCACCGCTTCCTCGAAGGCTCGCTGATCGCCGGCTGGGCCGTGGAAGCGGCCGAGTGCTACATCTATCTGCGCGACGAGTATCCGGGCATCCGCGAGATCCTGCTCGACGAGATCGCCAGGCTCGACGCCGCCGGCATGACCGCCCGGACCAGGCTCATTCTCCGACGGGGCGCGGGCGCCTACATCTGCGGCGAGGAGTCGGCGATGCTGGAAAGCATCGAGGGCAAGCGCGGCGAGCCCCGGCACAAGCCCCCCTTCCCCTCCCAGGTCGGGCTCTGGGGTCGGCCCACGCTCATCAACAACGTCGAGACGCTCCACTGGGTGCGCGACATCCTGGAGCGCGGGCCCGGCTGGTTCGCCGACGAGGGCCGCAACGGGCGCTCCGGCTTCCACAGCTTCTCGGTCTCGGGCCGGGTCAGGGAGCCGGGCGTCAAGCGCGCGCCGGCCGGCATCACCATGAATGAGCTGCTGACCGAGTATTGCGGCGGCATGGCAGAGGGCCACGCGTTCAGGGCCTACCTGCCGGGCGGGGCCTCCGGCGGCATCCTGCCCGCCTCGATGGCCGATCTCCCCCTCGATTTCGGCACCCTGGAGGCGCACGGCTGCTTCATCGGCTCGGCCGCGGTCATGGTCCTCTCCGATCAGGACGACCTCAAGGCTGCAGCACTGAACCTGATGCGCTTCTTCGAGGACGAGAGCTGCGGGCAGTGCACGCCCTGCCGCGTCGGCTGCGAGAAGGCGGCCGTGCTGATGAGCGACGGGCGCTGGGACGTGCCGCTGCTGCGCGAGCTGAGCACGGCGATGGCTGACGCCTCGATCTGCGGCCTCGGCCAGGCGGCGCCCAACCCGCTGCTCTCGATCCTGCGCTATTTCCCGGAGGAGCTCGCATGAGCGACGACATCCGCTTCACCCTCGACGGGCGCGCCGTCAGCGCGGCGCCGGACGAGACCATCTGGCAGGTGGCCAGGCGTGAGGGGATCGACATTCCCCACCTCTGCTACACGCCCGAGCCCGGCTACCGGGCGGACGGCAACTGCCGCGCCTGCATGGTGGAGATCGAGGGCGAGCGGGTGCTGGCCGCCTCCTGCATCCGCAAACCGGCGGAGGGGATGGAGGTCCGTGTCTCGGTGGAGCGGGCGGTGCGCGCCCGCGACATGGTTATGGAGCTGCTGCTCGCCGACCAGCCCCCGACCGAATCCAGCCACGATCCCTCCTGCGAGCTGTGGGACTGGGCGGAGCGCATGGACCGCACCGGCAGCCGCTTCCCGGCGCGGCAGTCGCCTTCGCCCGACCTCAGCCACACGGCGATGGCGGTCAACCTCGACGCCTGCATCCACTGCACGCGCTGCGTGCGCGCCTGCCGCGAGGTGCAGGTCAACGACGTGATCGGCATGGCGGGCCGCGGCGCGCGCAACAAGATCGTCTTCGACTTCGACGACCCCATGGGCGAGAGCACCTGCGTCGCCTGCGGCGAGTGCGTGCAGGCCTGCCCCACCGGCGCGCTGATGCCGGCCAGGGAGGTGGGCAAGGAAGAGCCCGCCAAGCAGGTCGACAGCGTCTGCCCCTACTGCGGTGTCGGCTGCCAGCTCACCTTCAACGTCAAGGACAACAGGATCCTCTGGGTCGACGGCAGGGACGGCCCGGCCAACCACGGCAGGCTCTGCGTCAAGGGCCGCTTCGGCTTCGACTACGTGAGCCACCCCCACCGCCTCGCGACGCCGCTGATCCGCCTGGAGGGTGCGGCCAAGTCCGCCGACATAGACATCGACCCGGCCAACCCCTTCACCCACTTCCGGGAGGCCACGTGGGACGAGGCGCTTGACCGGGCCGCAGAGGGCCTCGCGCGCATCCGCGACGACCACGGCGCCGGCGCGCTCGCCGGCTTCGGCTCGGCCAAGGGGTCGAACGAGGAGGCCTACCTCTTCCAGAAGCTGGTGCGCGCCGGCTTCGGCACCAACAACGTGGACCATTGCACGCGGCTCTGCCACGCCTCCTCTGTGGCGGCGCTGCTCGAGTGCATCGGCTCCGGCGCGGTCACGGCGAGCTTCAACCAGGTCGAGCATTCCGACGTCATCATCGTGATCGGTGCCCAGCCCACTGCGAACCACCCGGTGGCCGCGACCTTCTTCAAGAACGCGGCGAAGCGGGGCGCGAAGCTGATCGTGATTGACCCGCGCGGCTCGGCGCTCTCGCGCCACGCGAGCCACTTCCTCCAGTTCAAGCCGGGCACGGACGTGGCGCTGCTCAACGCGCTGATGCACGTCATCGTCGAGGACGAGCTCTACGACCGGCAGTACGTGCACGCCCACACCGAGGGCTTCGAGCAGCTCAAGGCCCACCTCGCCGACTATTCGCCGGAGGAGATGGGGCCGGTCTGCGGCATCGAGCCCGACGTGCTGCGCCAGGTCGCCCGCATCTACGGCCGGGCGGAGGCCGCGATCATCTTCTGGGGCATGGGCATCTCCCAGCACATCCACGGCACCGACAATGCCCGCTGCCTGATCTCGCTGGCGCTGATGGCGGGCCAGGTCGGCCGCCCCGGCACCGGGCTGCATCCGCTGCGCGGGCAGAACAACGTCCAGGGCGCCTCGGATGCAGGCCTCATCCCGATGATGTACCCGGACTACCAGCGGGTGACCGATCCCACCCTGCGCGCGCAGTTCTCGGAATTCTGGAGCGCCGAGCTGGACCCCGATGCGGGGCTTACCGTGGTCGAGGTCATGAACGCCGCCCACGAGGGCAAGGTCAGGGGCATGTACATCATGGGCGAGAACCCCGCGATGTCCGACCCCAACCTGACCCACGTGCGCGAGGCCCTCGCCTCCCTCGACCACCTCGTGGTCCAGGAGCTCTTCCTCACCGAGACCGCATGGCACGCCGACGTGGTGCTGCCGGCGAGCGCGTGGCCGGAGAAGGACGGCACCGTCACCAACACCAACCGCCAGGTGCAGATGGGCCGCATCGCCCTCGACGCGCCCGAGGGCGTCGAGCAGGACTGGTGGATCATCCAGGAGATCGCGCGCCGCATCGGGCTCGACTGGAACTATTCCGGCCCGGCCGACGTCTTCGCCGAGATGACCGGCTGCATGCCCTCGCTCGACAACATCAACTGGGAGAGGCTGCGCCGTGAGAGCGCCGTCACCTACCCCAGCACCGGCGAGGATGACCCCGGCCGCGACGTGATCTTCGAGGACGGCTACCCGACGCCGAGCAAGCGGGGCAAGCTGGTGCCCGCCGGCATCGTCCCGCCCGACGAATCGCCCGACGACGAGTTCCCCATGGTACTCACGACCGGGCGGATGCTGGAGCACTGGCACACCGGCGCCATGACCCGGCGCGCCTCCGTGCTCGACGACCTGGAGCCCGAGGCCGTCGCCCATCTCGCACCGGCGGAGCTGGAGCGCATGGCGATCGAGCCCGGCGCGCCGATCACGGTCGAGACCCGGCGCGGCGCCATCGCGCTCCGCGCCCGCGCCGATGCGGGCGTGCCCGCGGGCGTCGTCTTCATCCCCTTCTGCTTCGCCGAGGCCGCCAGCAACATGCTGACCAACCCGGCCCTCGATCCCTTCGGCAAGATTCCGGAGTTCAAGTACTGCGCCGCCCGCGTCAGTGCGGTGAACGCACCTGCCGAAGCGGCTGAATAGGGAACTACACAGCGGCGCGTCGCCGCCGCCGGCTAGCTAGGGTGCGCTGCCCCGGCCGGCGAGGGGCACGACGGTGGTCGACGCGGCCTCGTCGGCGTCGGGCGCCTCGTCCTCCATCTCTCCGGCAGGCTCCGCAGCGTCCTCGTCCCTCTCCCCGCTTCCTGCCTCGCCCCCCTCTCCGGCCGGTGGATCGGCCTCCAGCAGGCCGGCGGCCTCGAGCTCCTCGAGGCCCGGCAGGTCGTCGAGGTCGTCCAGGCCGAAGTGCTCCAGGAAGGCAGGCGTCGTGACCCAGGTGACGGGACGGCCCGGCGTGCGGCGGCGCCCCTTGGGCGCGATCCAGCCTGCCTCCAGCAGCAGGTCGAGGGTGCCGCGCCCGAGGTGCACGCCGCGGATGTCCTCCACCTCCGCCCGCGTCACGGGCTGGTGGTAGGCGATGATCGCGAGCGTCTCCAGCGCCGCCCGCGAGAGACGCCGCCGGACCACGCGGTGCACCGTCAGACGGTCGGCGAGATCGGGCGCCGTGCGGAAGCTCCAGCCGCCCGCCACCTTGACCAGCTGAATGCCGCGCCGGCTGTAGTGCGCCGCGAGCGTGGCGAGGCCCCTCTCGATGTCGGTGCCTTGCGGAAGCTGCGCCGCGAGCGTCTCCTCGTCCACCGGCCGGGCGGCCGCGAAGATCACGGCCTCCATGATGCGCAGCGCCTGGGCTGCGCGCTCGTCGTCTTCCGAAGGCTCCAGGGAGAGCCGGGGATCGGGCGAATCGGTCATGGCTCCTCGCGCCTCCGGCGCAGGTAGATCGGGCCGAAAGGCTCCAGCTGGCGCATCTGCAGGCGCCCCTCCCGCGCGAGCTCGAGCGACGCCGCCAATGTGCTGGCGAGGCCCGAGCGGGCCACCGCCTCGCTTTCGGCACCCGGGCCGCGCGGCACGAAGCGCGAGAGCGTCTCCCACTCCGGCGCGCTGCCCAGCATCCCCGCAAGACGGCGGTAGGCGTCCTCCATCGAGTGATAGGCGCTGAGCTCGATCAGCAGCCGGCGGGGCTCGCGGCGGATGCGGTGGGCGGCGTAGGCGCGCAGCAGCTCGTGCAGCGTGCTTTCGTGCAGGGCCTTCCGGCGCACCGCGAGCCCCTCGGCGGCACCGGCGGCAAAGACGTCGCGGCCGAGCTGCGGGCGATCCATCAGTGTCTCCGCCGCGTCGCGCATCGCGGCCAGCCGGCGCAGCCTGAAGGCGAGCGCCGCCGCCATCTCGGGCCCGCTCGGCTCGTCGGCGTCCGCCTCCTCGTCGGGCAGCAGCAGCCGCGACTTGAGGTAGGCGAGCCACGCCGCCATGACCAGGTAGCCGGCCGCGAGCTCCAGGCGAAGCTGCCGCGCCTCGGCGATGTAGGCCAGATACTGCTCGGCGAGCGCCAGGATGGAGATGCGCGCGAGGTCGACCTTCTGGCTGCGGGCCAGCGTGAGAAGCAGGTCGAGCGGCCCCTCGTACCCGTCGAGGTTGACGATCAGCGCGCGCTCGTCGCCGCCGGCGTCGGGCGCAGGCGGGGGCACGCCCGGCCCGGCGGACTCGTCTCCGAAGGGCGTCAGATCGGCCATGACACAAGCGACTCCACGCCGAACACGTCGACGATCAACTCGTATCCCGCAGCCGTCGGCGGCAGCACGACGGCGGCCAGCGGGTTGAACGCGCTGCCGAACTCCGCCGCCGCCAGCGGCACGAGGAAGAATCCGACCAGCACGGCGATGATACCAAAGCGTTCGAGTCGCGCGAAACGCCGGGCGAAGCGCGGCGGCAGCAGGCCGTGCACCACGCGGCCCCCGTCAAGCGGTGGCACGGGCAGCATGTTGAAGACGGCCAGCACCAGGTTGATGACGATGCCGAGGGTGAAGGTCGCGCGCCACCAGTCTGCGAGCGACGGGGGAAAGGCATCCGCCACGTGGAGCAGCAGGGCGGAGACGCAGGCCAGCAGGACGTTCATGCCCGGCCCCGCCAGCGCCACCAGGATGAGCCCGAGCCTGAGCGTGCGAAACTTCGCCGGGTTGATCGGCACCGGCCTGGCGAAGCCGAAGACGAAGGGTGCGCCGAGGGCGATCAGCGCCCCCGGCAGCAGGACGGTGCCCACGGGATGGACGTGCTTGAGCGGATTCAGGGTGATGCGGCCCGCGCGCTTCGCCGTGTCGTCGCCCAGCCTGAGCGCGGCCCAGCCGTGGGCGGCCTCGTGCAGGGTGATCGCGAACAGCACCGGGATCACCCAGACCGACGCAGCGAGCAGCCAGGCCTCGATCACCGCGGCGCCATCTCGGCGAGCAGCGCATCCAGCTCACGGCGTCCCTTTCTGGCATCGAATTCGCCGGGCTCGCACCGCGCCGCCAGCATGCGCTCGAGGCGCTCCAGCGCGCGCTCCGAAAGCCGCGGCACCGCCTGCGCCACCTCCTCCATTTCGACGCGCCTTCCGTTGCAGTGGAGCGCCAGGTCGCAGCCCGCCGCGAGCGCTGCGGCGGCACGCCCGCCCGCCGAGCCGGTCAGCGCCCCCATGGAGAGGTCGTCGCTCACCAGCAGGCCGTCGAAGCCGATGTCGCCGCGCACGGCCTCGCCGATCACGACGGGAGACACGGTGCCCGGCCGCCCGGCGTCGAGCGCGGTGTAGAGGACATGGGCGGTGAGGCCCACGGGCACGTCCCGGAGCGCGCGGAAGGGCCGGAAGTCATTGGCGCGCAGCGCCGCGAGCGATGCGTCCACGCGCGGCAGCACCGCGTGGCTGTCGGCGCTCGCCCGTCCGTGACCGGGCATGTGCTTGATGGCGGGGACGATGCCGCCGGCCGCGAGCCCGTCCGCGACGGCGCGGCCGAGGCGCGCCACCAGGGCCGGGTCGGCGCCGAACGAGCGATCGCCCACCACCGTGCTCGCAGCGGGGAAACTCAGGTCCAGCACCGGCGCGCAGTTGACGGTGAACCCCAGCGGAGCGAGGTCCGCCGCCACCAGGCGGGCGCTGAGCCAGGCCGCGCGCGTGCCGGCAGCCTCGTCGGCCTCGGCGAGCGTGCCCAGTTGCGCCGCGGCGGGAGGTGCCTGCCAGTGGGGCGGGTCGAGGCGGACCACGCGGCCGCCCTCCTGATCGACCAGCACCGGCGCGTCCGCGCGCGCCACCGCTTCGCGCAGCGCCGCGATCAGCGCCTGCGTCTGCCGCGGGTTCTCGCAGTTGCGCTTGAACAGGATGAACCCGGCGGGATCGGCCTCGGCCAGAAAGCGCCGCTCGTCCGCATCGAGCGTCGTGCCCGCGCAGCCGAAAATCGCCGCTCGCGGCGCGGTGCGCGCCGTCACCGTTCGCCTCAATCCAGCGGCACGAAGCAGTCGAGCCCGCGTGCCTTGAGTTGCGCGCAGACCCAGCGCGCCGATTCCCCGTCGCTCAGCGGCCCGGCGCGCAGCCGATAGGTGATGCCGTTCTCGCCGCTGTCCACCGGCATGATGAGCGGGCTGAGCCCGACCAGAACGTCGTCATGCCGGCGGCGCAGCATCTCCCAGTGCGCCTCCAGCGGTCGCCTGGCGTTGGAGGCGGCGAGCTGAACGTAGCGCCAGTCGCCGACGGCGGGCTGTGTCTCTTCCGGCTCGGGCTCCGGCAGCGACGTCGCAGCTTCGCTCGAAGGCGCCGCTGGCGTGGCAGGCGCGGCGCGGGCGACGCCGACCGGCTTGTAGACGGGGGTCGGCACACCCTCCACGCCGTCTTCCAGGGGTGCGGCAGCAGGGGCTTCGGGCTCCGGCGCCGGGGGATCCTGGACCAGGGCCATCTCGAGCGCGTCGTCATCCGCTTGCGGCGCTTCCGCGACCGGCGCCGGCGCGGCGGTTCCGGGCTTCGTCGGCGGCAGAGGCACGCCGTCCAGGGCGACCACGAACGTCTCGGGCTCCGCAGCCGGCACGTCCGCATCCGCGGCAGCCTCGACGGGCGGCGCCTGCTCCGCGTCAGCGGGCTCTACCGCTCCCGGCTCCGGCAGGGCCGCCACCTCGATGGGGGCATCCTCCGGCGCCGTGGGCTCTTCGGCAACGGGCTCCTCCGGCGGCGGGGGGCTCAGCGGCTCCTCCGGCGGCGGCAGGACCCGCTCCGGTCCTTCCTCCGGATCGGCCGTGGTCAGCGTCTCGTAGATCAGCGTGCCCTGGTTCGGGATCTCCATGCCGCCGGGATCGTCGGGGCGCACCTTCCAGGGCTCGGCGGAGGCGGTGATGAGCGGCACGGCGGCCTCGTCCGGCGGCGGCCCGTCACCGCCCACGCGCTCGGTCACAGCCCAGGCGCCGCCCGCGACCGCTGCGGCGGCGAGGAGAATCCATACCGGAAGCAGACGGGGACGCTGGCTCTCGGACCCGCCGTCGTCGGCAGGCTCCTCCGCTGACGGCGGCGGCGTTTCCTGCTCCGGCGCCGGCGGAGTCTCCGAGCCCTCCGCGCGGTCGCTCATCGCATCTCCTGCACCGGTTCGACCCCGAACAGGGCCAGCCCCTCCGCAATAACGATCTTGAGGGCGCTGATCAATGCGAGCCGGGCAAGTGTCTTCGCCGGCCTCTCCGCGTCGACGAAGCGGAGCCGCGGGTCGTCCTTGCCCCTGGTCCAGAGCAGGTGGAAGGCGCCGGCGAGTTCCTGCAGGTGAAAGGCGATGCGGTGCGGCTCGTGGGCCAGCGTGGCACCTGCGAGCACCTTCGGCCACTGGCAGAGCCGGCGGATCAGGTCGAGCTCGGCCGCATCCTCGAGGGACGAGAGATCGATGCCGGCAAGCGCAGCGGGCGCGAGCGCGGCTTCGGGCACGACCTCGGCCCCGCGGCGGAGCGCCGAGCAGGCCCTGGCGTGCGCGTACTGGACGTAGAACACGGGATTGTCGCGCGACTGCTCGGTAACCCGGCGCAGGTCGAACTCCAGCGGCGCGTCGTTGCGGCGCGTCAGCATGATGAAGCGCACCACGTCCTTGCCCACCTCGTCGACCACCTCGCGCAGCATCACGAAGCGGCCCGCACGCTTGGACATCGCTACCGGCGTGCCGCCGTCCAGCAGCTTCACCATCTGGCAGATCTTCACGTCGAGCGTCGCGCCCTCGCCGGAAAGCGCGGAGACCGCGGCCTTCATCCGTTTGACGTAGCCGCCGTGGTCCGCGCCCCAGACGTCGATCAGGTCGCTGAATCCGCGCTCCACCTTGTCGCGGTGATAGGCGATGTCGGTGGCGAAATAGGTCCAGGTGCCGTCGGACTTCCTGAGGGGCCGGTCGCTGTCATCGCCGAAGGCGGTGGCGCGGAAGAGACTCTGCTCGCGCGGCTCCCAGTCCACGTCGCGCTTGCCCTTGGGCGGCTCCAGCACGCCGCGGTAGATGAGACCGTCGGCCTCGAGAGCCGCGTAGGCATCGTCGACGCGGCCCTCCCCCACCAGCGCGCGCTCGGAGCGGAAGAGGTCGTGGCGCACGCCGAGCGCGTCGAGGTCGGCGCGCACCAGGTCCATCATGGCCTCGATGGCGAAGGCGCGGACCTCGGGCAGCCAGTCCTCCTCGGGCCGGTCCAGCCAGCGCCGGCCGTCGCGCGCCGCCAGCGCCTCGCCCACGGGCACCAGGTAGTCTCCCGGATAGAGACCCTCGGGGATGGCGCCGATGGCCTCGCCGCAGGCCTCGCGGTAGCGGGCATGGACGGAGCGCGCGAGCGTGTCGACCTGGGCGCCGGCGTCGTTCACGTAGTATTCCCGCGTCACCGCGAAACCCATGTGCTGGAGCAGATTGGCCAGCGCATCGCCCACCACGGCGCCCCTCGCGTGCCCGACATGCAGCGGCCCGGTGGGGTTGGCCGAGACGTACTCGACGTTGACCGGCCGGCCCTGCCCGAGGTTCTCGGCGCCGTAGCCCGCGCCTGTGGCGAGAAGCTCGGCCAGGCGCGCGCGCCAGAAGTCGTCGGTGAGCCTGAGATTGACGAAGCCGGGGCCGGCCACCTCGACCGCGCGAATCTCCGCCCGCTCCTCGAGCCGCGCCGCCAGGCTGTCTGCGATCTCGCGCGGCTTGCGGCGGGCCTGCCGGGCGAGCACGAGGGCCGCGTTGCAGGCAGCGTCGCCGTGCGCCGCCTCGCGCGGCGGCTCCACCGAGACCGCCCCGAGGTCGAGCCCGGCAGGCAGTGTTCCGGCGCTGGAGAGATTTTCAATTTCCCCCTGAATAACCCCCAGTAAATAACTGAAAACATTCATCTCCACAGCACCGTATCGAAGAGGTTGCGGTGTTCCTGGATGGCGAATCGGTCGGTCATCCCGGCGACGTAGTCGGCGACCGTCCGGGCCGTGGTTTGCGTGCGCGAGCCGTCGCAACGGGCCTGCCACTCCGCGGGCAGGCAGTGCGGCTCGTCGATGAAGAGCGCGAAGAGCTCGGCCACGGTCCGGCGCGCCTTGCTGGCCATCCGGTTCACCTTGTGATGACGATACATGCGCGCGTGCAGGAACGCCTTCAAGGCCCGGCCGTGCTCACGCATGGCCGGCGAGAAGGCGATCAGCGGGGCGTCGTGCCGGCGCACGGCGTCGGCGTCCGCAGGGCCGGCCTCCTCCAGGCGCCGGCGGCTGGTCTCGATCACGTCCTCCACCATGGCGCCGATCATGCGGCGCACCGTCTCGTGGATGCGGCGGCTCTCCTCGCCGCCCGGATGGTCCGCGGCCACCTCGTTCAGGACCGCGCCGACCAGGGGCACGTCGCGCAGGTCGTCGACGCCGAATAGCCCCGCCCGCAGCCCGTCGTCCACGTCGTGGTTGTTGTAGGCGATGTCGTCCGCCAGCGCAGCGATCTGGGCCTCCAGCCCGGCGTGGGTATCGAGTTCCAGGTCGTGCCGGGCCGAATAGGCCTCGATCGCGCCGGGCGCCGCGTCGGGCGCGCGGGGGCCGTTGTGCTTGGCCACGCCTTCCAGGGTCTCCCAGGTCAGGTTGAGACCGTCGAAGCCGTTGTAGCGGCGCTCGAGCGCGGTGAGGATACGGATCGTCTGCGCGTTGTGGTCGAAGCCGCCGTAGGGCTCCATGGCCCGGTCGAGCGCGGCCTCGCCGGCATGGCCGAAGGGCGGATGCCCGAGATCGTGAGCCAGCGCCAGCGCCTCGGCCAGATCCTCGTCCACGCGCAGGACACGGCCGATGGAGCGCGCGATCTGCGCCACTTCCAGGCTGTGTGTCAGCCGGGTGCGGTAGTGATCCCCCTCGTGATAGACGAAGACCTGGGTCTTGTGCTGCAGGCGGCGGAAGGCCGCGCAGTGGATGATGCGGTCGCGGTCGCGCTGGAAGGCGGTGCGGGTCGCGCTCTCGGGCTCGGGATGAAGGCGCCCGCGGCTGCGCTCCGGGCGCGAGGCGTAGGACGCCGCGCCCCGGCGCGCGTCCGCCGCCGCCGTGGCCGCTCCCGCGATGCTGCAATCGCCCATCGTCACATCTCGCCCGCCGGCCCGCGGATCGCGTGGAGCCGCTTGGTCGGCAGCAGGAGCGGCTGCGGCACCGCGTAGAAGGTGTTGACCTCCGGCGAGTGCTCCTCCGGCGATTCCGCCTCGTCGCCCGCCGCCTCCTCGGCCGAACGGATCACCACGTCGTGGCCCGAGCGCCGCGTCTCGCGCATGACGGTCTGGAGCCGCTGGGCGGCCTCCTGGTCCCAGGGCAGCGCGTAGAAGCGCGGCGTCCCGTCGATGGAAAGCCAGAGATAGATCGCCTCGTCCTCGCGCAGTGCAGCCGAGAGCACCCGCGCGCCGGTCACCCCCTCCATACCGGGGGAGAGCGCCTTCGGCCGTGAGAGCAGCATGGAATAGCTGAAATAGCCGACCACGACGAGGGCGGCGAGCAGGCCGACGGCCGCCACCTTCCATGCCGCCCGCCGCCTCGACCAGACCGCGATGCTGGCGAGCGCTGCCCCCACCAGCGCCAGCGCGACGTAGAGGTAGGCGAAGCTATCCATCGGGCCGGATCAGGCGGGAGCGATCCTGGGCCAGGGCGTACTCCTGGATCAGCGAGTGGTGGACATCGTTGACGCTGCCGTGCACCAGCGCGCCCTTGCCGGTGAGCGCGAAGCGGAACACCGTCAGCTCGTGGCGCAGGAAGCGCAGCTCCACCTCCTTCTTGAGGATCGGCGTCGGCCGGTCCTCGCCCTCGCGCTTGACGCTGACCACGGCCTGGACCCGGACCGGCTCCGGCTGCATTGCATCCTCCAGCCGGTAGGCCTGGACGTTGACGATCCACTCGCCCGCGACGATGCCGCGACTGTAGACGATCTCGTAATTGATATCCGTAAGATCTTGAAAAAGCCCGAGATCGTCGCGCAGAAGGTTGACCACCTCGTTGCCCTTGTTGGGGAAGCCGACGGGCAGCCGCTCCGGCGCCTTGACCCAGAGATCGATGTCGGCGTCGCGCTCCGGCGGCCACAGCAGCTCGACGATCACGTTGCCGGGATCGGCGATCCCGTCGGTCTCGTTCTCGACCTCGGCGCCCGGATTGAGGAAAGGCAGCAGCATGAGGACCATGGCGACGAAGGCGGCCAGCGCCAGCAGCGTGACGTCGCGGAAGATCGTGCCGCTGTCGTCTTCAAACTCTTCCATCGCTCGCGAGCAGCTCGCTGTAGAGGGTGGAGGTGCCGGTCGCCAGCATACGGTAGTTGACGGTGAGCCAGAGGCCCAGCACGGCGCCCTCGAGGGTGGTGTAGAGCGCCACCGACATGCCGCTGATGAGCGTCGAGATCATCGGCTGCACCGCGGCGAGCGTGCCGGCCTCGTCGGCCGAGACGCCGGAGAGCGCGATGATGAAGCCCGCGACCGTGCCGATCAGCCCGAGCACGACGAGCGCGGCGGCGAACTGGCGGACCACGGCGATGCGGCTGAAGAGCCTGGCCTTCAGCGCCTCGGCCATCAGCTCCGGCCGGGCCGGCGCACGGGTCCACGCGGCGGGCAGCGCCACCGCCTCGCCCGCCTCCAGCCGGTTGAGGGCGACGCTCGTCTGGAACAGCCGGTAGCCGCACAGCGCGAGGCCCACGCCGAAGACGCCGAAGATGACGAAGACCAGGCCGGTGGGGTCGGCCTCGGCCAGCCGGGCGAGCCAGCCCTGCGCGCCGGCGAGCCCGAGCAGGGCCGCGCCCACGATGTTGACGATCAGGAAACGATAGAGGAGGAGGTAGCGGCGCAACCGGTCGACTCCGGCGTCGTGGCGGCGGCCCGGTCCGGCCGCGCTTGCCCGGACCCTCCTCCGGACCGTCTATCGAACGCCCGCCCCTGTCAATGGCGGCGTCCTGGTCCCACGCGTCGATGTCCTTCGCCGCCGGCGACCCTGCAATCAAGCCGCGACAAAGCGCTCGACCGAAATCCTTTGCGCCCGATCACGGGCCTGCCACAGGTCGTAGGCCATCTGCATTCCGAGCCAGGTCTCGGGCGTCGAGCCGAACGCTTTCGACAGCCGGATCGCCATGTCGACCGAAATGCCCGTGCGCTCGTTCACCAGCTCGGACAGCGCCTGCCGGGTGACGCCCAGGCCCCGAGCGGCCCGCGTCACGGTGAGGCCAAGAGGCTCCAGGCATTGCCGCCGCACGATGCCGCCTGGATGCGGAGGATTGTGCATCGTCATGACCGGTCTCCTCAGTGATAGTCCAGGTAGTCGGCATCGACCGCCGACCCATCCTCGAAGCGAAACGTCACCCGCCAATTGCCGGATACCGAAACTGCGTAGTGGCCCTTCAGCCGGCCCTTCAATTCGTGCAGCCGAAACCCCGGCAGGTTCATGCCTTGCGGGCCTTGGCAATTGTCGAGTGCCACCATGATATCCCTCAATTTTCGGACATGCTGCGGTGCCACCCACCGGCTTGCTCTGCCCTCATAAAGCGCCTTCAGGCCGCGATGCCTGAACGATTCGATCATGGCCTCAGCGTAGCTTGTCGCCTGTCAGTTGACAACTGTCGAGCCGGCAGGCGACCGGCCTGTGTCTCCCCGTAACGCCGGAGACTATGATGGCGCCGGTCCTCTTCACCGGAGCCACCCGAATGATTTCCGCCGACGCCTTCCTCGGGCCTGCGCGAGAACGAGGGTTCTCCTTCTACACCGGCGTCCCCTGCTCGTTCCTGACCCCGCTGATCAACCGGGTGATCTCCGATCCCGCGCTCGCCTACGTGGGCGCGGCGAGCGAGGGCGAGGCGGTGGCGATCGCGGCGGGCGCCTGGCTCGCGGGGCGGCAGACGGTCGTGATGTGTCAGAATTCGGGCCTCGGCAATACCGTCAACCCGCTCACCTCGCTCAACCATCCCTTCCGCATCCCGACCCTCCTCATCGTCACCTGGCGCGGCCAGCCGGGGCTCAAGGACGAGCCGCAGCACGCGCTGATGGGCCGGGTGATGGGACCGCTGCTCGATACCATCGCTGTGGGCCACGCCGGCTTCCCCAGGGAGGCGGCGACCGTGCCGGCGGCGCTGGACGCGGCAGAGCGGGCCATGGCGGCGGAATCGCTCCCCTTCGCGCTGGTCATGGAGAAGGGGAGCGTGCGCGACGACGGCCTCGACCAGCCGGCGCAGCCGGCCCGTCCGCGCGGGCGCATCGAGAATCTGCGCGAGGGCGGCGCGCGGCCGGCGCGCATCGACCTCCTGCGCTGCGTGCAGGCTCTGGCACCGGCGGAGGCGGCCGTCGTCGCCACCACCGGCAAGACCGGGCGCGAGCTCTTCACCCTCGAGGATCGCGCCCAGCAGCTCTACCAGGTGGGTTCCATGGGCTGCGCCTCTGCCATGGGCCTCGGCATCGCGCTGAACACGACCCGTCCGGTGCTGGTGCTGGACGGCGACGGCGCCGCGCTGATGAAACTCGGCTCGCTCGCGACCATCGGCGCCCACGCACCCGGCAACCTGATCCACGTGCTTCTCGACAACGGCGTGCACGATTCCACCGGCGGGCAGGCGACGGTCTCGCCCAACGTCGACTTCGCCGCCGTCGCCCGGGCCTGCGGCTATCCCCTCGCCTTCCGCTGCGACAGCGAGGCGGGCTTCGCCCGCGTCCTCGAGGCCGCGGTCAGCGGCGGCCCCAGGCCCGTGCTGATCCACGCGCTGATCGCGCCCGGCTCCCTGTCCGAACTGGGCCGTCCGACGATTGCACCCCACGAGGTCGCCCGGCGATTTCGCGCCTTCCTCGCCGACTGATCGGACCCGGCTCATCCGACCTTGAGCCGTCACAATTCTTTCCCGCTCTCTGGGTGTATAGTGTCGGGTGACCACAACCCAGGGGGGACGACAGGTCATGAAGATCCTCAAACTCACGACATGCGCGCTGGCCGCCGCCGCTTTGATCGGCTTCACCTTCGGCGTCACCAGCGAGGCGAGCGCGCAGGAGAAACGGTTCATCTCAATCGGCACCGGCGGGCCGACCGGCGTCTACTTCGTGGTCGGCAACTCGGTCTGCCGCATGGTGCACAAGGAGGCCGCCGAGGGCCGCAAGACGGGTCGCAAGCACGGTATCCGCTGCGCGGCGCCGTCCACCGGCGGCTCGACTTACAACATCGGCCAGATATGCCAGGGCGAGCTCGAGTTCGGCGTCGCCCAGTCCGACTGGCAATTCCACGCCGTCAACGGCAGCTCCGACAAGGTCACCAACTGCCCCGGGCTGCGCGCGGTCTTCTCCGTGCACGGCGAGCCCTTCCACCTGATCGCCGGCGCGGGCACGGAAATCGGCTCCTTCACCGAGACCAAGGGCAAGCGGATGAACATCGGCAACCCCGGCTCGGGCCAGCGCGGCACGACCGAGGTGCTGATGGAAGGTTACGGCATGTCCACCGACGACTTCGCGGTGGCGACCGAGCTCACCTCGACCGAGCAGTCGCAGGCGCTCTGCGACGGCAAGATCGACGCCTACGGCTACACGGTCGGCGTGCCCAACGCCGGCGTGTCGGTGGCGACGGACGGCTGCGACGCCTACATCGTCAACCTCAACGGCGAGGTCGAGCAGAAGCTGGTGGCGGACAATCCCTTCTACGCCTTCACCACCATCCCCGCAGGCACCTACAAGACCACGTCCAGCGACGTGACCACCTTCGGCGTGATGGCAACCTTCGTCAGCCACGAGAGCGTGCCTGAGGATGTGGTCTACGAGGTCACGCGGGCGGTCATGGAGAACCTGGACGACTTCAGGTCCCTCCACCCGGCCTTCAACAACCTCGATCCCGCGAACATGATCAAGAACGGCCTCTCGGCGCCGCTCCATCCGGGCGCCGCCAAGTACTACGCGGAACAGGGCTTGATGTAGCAGCCCTCGAGACTGGCAGCCGGCGCTCCGGGAGGGGTGCCGGCTGCGGTTCTCTCGCTTGAGAGTGTCCCGGCGCAGGCGGCATGAGGCGACGCGCGCGCCGGGGTGGGGCGGCCGTGACCACTAGCGAGCCGAACGCGGCGGCCACGCCCGCCGACGTCGAAAAGACCCTGGAAAAGGTCGAGTACCAGGGGCGGCGGCAGGGGCCGCGGCTCGCGCTGCTCATCAGCCTGCTCTGCTTCCTCTGGTCGGTCTACCAGCTGTGGATCGCCTCGCCGCTCCCCTTCATGCTCGATTTCGCCATCATCGGCGACGTGCCCGCGCGCGGCATTCATCTCGCCTTCGCGCTGCTGCTCTGCTTCCTGCTCTATCCCGTGTCCCGCCGCTGGGGCGAGCGTGGCCTGCCGCCCTGGGACATCCTTTGCGCACTGGCCGGCTGCGTCGCCGCGCTCTACCTCTTCTTCGGCTGGGACGGCCTGGTCTCCCGCCACGGCCTGCTCTACGTATGGAACGGGATTCCGGTCGAGGCCATCCTCGGCGGCGTCGGCATCCTGCTGCTGCTCGACGCCACGCGACGCGCCATCGGCATTCCGCTGGTCATCGTCTGCGCCGTCTTCCTGGTCTACTCGATCTTCGGCCAGTCGATGCCGGACATCATTTCGCACAAGGGGCTCAGCCTGAACCGGCTGATCGGCTACCAGTGGCTCACGGGCGAGGCGGTGTTCGGCATTCCGATCAGCGTGTCCGTGAGCTTCGTCTTCCTCTTCGTGCTCTTCGGCGCGCTCCTCGACAAAGCCGGCGCAGGCCAGTACTTCCTCGCGCTCTCCTTCGCCATGGTGGGGCGCTTCAGCGGCGGGCCGGCCAAGGCGGCGATCCTGGCGTCGGGCATGACCGGCATGATCTCCGGCTCGTCCATCGCCAACGTCGTCACCACCGGCACCTTCACCATCCCCGTCATGCGGCGGATCGGCATGCCCGCGACCAAGGCCGGCGCCATCGAGGTCGCGGCGTCCACCAACGGCCAGCTCATGCCGCCGATCATGGGGGCGGCCGCCTTCATCATCGCCGAGTTCATCGGCATCTCGTACTTCGACGTGATCGCGGCCGCCGCGATCCCGGCCGTGCTCAGCTACATCGCGCTGCTCTACATCTCCCACCTGGAAGCGAAGAAGCTCGGCCTCTCCGGCCTGCCGCGCGCGGAGATTCCGCCGCTGCGCGTGACCTTCCTCAGCGGCGCCCACTACCTGATCCCCATCGTCGTCCTGGTCTACCTGCTGATGGTGGAGCGCTGGAGCGCGCACAGCGCGGTTTTCTACTCGATCCTCTCGGTGATGGTGATCATCGTCGCGCGCCGGGTGGTCGCGGCGGCCCGCGGCGGCGGCCAGCCCATGGGCGAGGCGCTGCGCGACGGCTTCACCGAGATCTACGTGGGCATGGTGGCGGGCGCGCGCAACATGATCGGCATCGCCGTCGCCGTCGCCGCGGCCGGCATCATCGTCGGCGCCGTCTCGTCCACCGGGCTCAACAACGCCATGGTCGGCGTGGTGGAGGCCATCGCCGGCGGCAACGTCTACATCCTGCTGGGGCTGACAGCGATCCTCTGCATCATCCTCGGCATGGGGCTGCCGACCACCGCCAACTACCTGGTGGTGGCCTCGCTGCTGGCGGGCGTGCTGGTGGAGCTGGGCAGCGCCGCGGGCTTGGTGCTGCCGCTGATCGCTGTCCATCTCTACGTCTTCTACTACGGCCTGCTGGCGGATTCGACGCCACCCGTCTGTCTCGCCGCCTTCGCGGCCTCGGCCATATCGCGGGCCGACCCGCTCAGGACCGGCGTGCAGTCCTTCATGTACGACATCCGCACCGCCATCCTGCCGCTGGTCTTCCTCTTCAACACCGAACTGCTGCTGATCGGCATCCAGAGCATCTGGCACGCCGCGCTGGTGGCGATCATGTCGCTGCTGGCGATCCTCGCCTTCAGCTCGCTCACGCAGGGGTGGATGTTCGTGAAGGTGCGCTGGTACGAGGCCCTGGTGCTGGCCGTGGCCTGCTTCATGCTCTTCCGCCCCGGCTTCTTCATGGACGAGATCGCGCCGCCCTTCGAGGCGGTCCCCTTCGACTCCTTCGTCCTCGGCGAATTCATGCCCGAGCCCGGCCGCGATGTCCGCCTGCACGTGACGCGGGAGACCGACTACGGCGAGCGCTACAAGCTCTTCGTGCTGGAGACTCCGGAGGCGCAGGCGCCGAGCCCGGCGGAGACCTTCGGCGTCGGCCTCGAGCGCGAGGCGGACGGCCGCTACGCGGTGGTGGACCTCGCCTTCAACGGCATGGCAGAGCAGGCCGGCATCGACTGGGGCGACTACGTCACCGGCGTCGACGTGGAGCAGACGGACCTGCCGCCCAAGGAGCTGATCTATCCCGCCGGTCTCGCGCTGCTGGGGCTGGTCCTGCTCTCGCAGTTCTGGCGCAAGCGGCGGGCCACGCGCGTCGCTGCGTGACCGGCGCGCACTACAGCGTGCGGCACAGACGGAAGGCGTCGAGCACCGCAGCGTAGATGTTGCGGCTGGAGACCGCGTCGCCGATGCGGAAGAGCCGGAAGCCCTCCCCTTCTCCCTCCGGCTGCGGCGCGCCGGCGAGCAGCGCCGCCTCGTCCACCGCGCCGCCGTTGGACGAGCGGTCGGCGAGAGCGTGGAAGAGGGCGTCGGCCGGGCGCGTTCCGTGCTCGACCACGATGCGGCCGGTCTCGTGCTCCTCCGCCACGTCGGTGAGCTCGTTGCGGAAGGTGACGCGCAGCCTGTTGCCCGCGCGCTCGACCCGCTCCAGCCGCCGGTCGAGCCGGGGCTCGATGCCGAGCTCGTAGGCGCGCCGGCGCCAGATCACCTGCTCCGAATAGGCCATCTCCATGGCGAGATGGCCGTCGAGCGCGAAGAACGCCACCTGCCCGCCCTCGCGTGCGATCGCTTCGGCCGCGGTGAGCCCCGCGTGGCGCCCGGTCCCGTCGTAGACGATGGCATCGGCGCCCGCTCTGACGACGCCGGTGAGGATGTCGTGGACGCTGGTGCAGTGCTCTGCGCCCTCGATCCAGGCGAGGTCGGGCACGCCGCCGGTCGCGACGATGACGACATCGGCGTCGTCCTCGACGGCGTCTGCCTCCACGGGCGCATCGAGCCGCACTTCGACCCCGAGCCGTTCGAGCTCCTGCGCGCGCCAGTCGACGATGCCCATGAGCTCCCGCCGCCAGCTCGCCTGCGCGGCCAGCAGCACCTGCCCGCCGAGCCTTGCGCTCGCCTCGCAGAGCCGCACGGTATGCCCCCGCTCGGCACAGACGCGTGCGGCCTCCAGCCCCGCCGGCCCGCCGCCTGCGACGAGGACGCGGCGCTTCACCGGCGCCGGCTCGACGGCGTGGGGCAGGGCCTGCTCGTGGCCGGTGGAGGGATTGTGCAGGCAGGTGGGGCGCAGCGCGCTCATGCAGTGCGTGGCGCCGACGCAGGGGCGCACCCGCCCCTCCTCCCCGCGCGCGAGCTTGGCCACCAGCGCGGGGTCGGCGATGTGGGCGCGGGTCATCGCCACCATGTCGAGCAGCCCGTCCCGGATGGCGCGGCGCGCGGTGGCGAGCGACGTGATGCGGGTCGCGTGGAAGACCGGGAGCCCCACCCTCTGCCGGAAGGCTCCGGCGCGGGCGAGGAAGGGCGCTTCGGCCGAGGCCATGCCCGGCATGCAGTCCACCGCGAGCTTGAGCTCGGTGTCGATGCGGCCGTAGATCGCGTTGAAGAAGTCGACGGTGCCCGAGGCCTCGAAGATCGCGGCGATCTCCAGCCCGTCCTCGAAGCCGAGGCGGCCGGGACCCGCCTCGTCGATGACGAAGCGCATGCCGACGATGAAGTCGTCGCCGACGCGCCTGCGGATCGCCTCGTGCACCATCAGCCCGAAGCGACAGCGGTTGACGAGCGAGCCGCCGAAGCGATCCGTGCGGCGGTTGGTGACGGGCGAGAGGAACTGGCCGATGAGGTGGGCGCCGGCGAAGGTCTCGATGCCGTCGAGCCCGCCTTCCTTGCAGCGTGCCGCAGCCTCGGCGAAGTCGGCGACGACGCGGGCGATGTCGCGCTCGTCCATCTCCCTGGCGAAGGCCCGGTGCAGGGTCTCGCGCACCGGCGACGGGCCGATGGGCGGCAGCGCCGCGCCGGCGTAGGCCTCGCCGCGCCCGCCGACGTGGCTCACCTGGCACATCAGCGCAGCGCCGTGAGCGTGGATGCGGCGCGAAAAGCGCCGGAAGTGCTCCACCACCTGTTCGTCGTAGAGGTCGATCTGCGAGAGCGACCACGCGGAGTCCGGCGAGACGTTGGAGGAGCCGCCGAACATGGTGAGCGCGAGGCCGCCCCGCGCCTTCTCCTCGTGATAGCGCTGGTAGCGCTCCCCCGGCATGCCGCCCTCCGTGAGCCCGCTCGCGTGGCTCGTGCTCATGATGCGGTTCCTGAGGGTGAGGTGCTTCAGCCGGAAGGGCTGCAGCAGCGGATCGGTCGCGCTGCTCTCGGGTGCCGGGACGGCTTGGGCCATGGGATCTCTCTTCGTCTCCGCGCGTGCGCCGAATTCCGTTGCGCAGATGCCCGAACTATGCCCCAACTCCGCGGCCTGCACATGGAGTTCGCGGCATGGAGGGATATCTCTCGACCCTGGGCACCGACGCCCTGCGGGACGTGCCCGGGCTCGACGACTACGACGTGGTCGTGGTGGGCGGCGGGCCTGCCGGGATCGCCGCGTCGACCACCGCAGCAGAGCTGGGCCACAAGACGCTTTTGATCGAGCGGCTGGCCTACCCGGGCGGGGCGGCGGTCTCCGGCATGTCGGGCACCATCTGCGGACTCTTCCTCACCGCCGAGGAGCCCGCCATGGCGCAGCCGCAGCAGATCGTCTTCGGCTTCGCCGAGCGCTTCCGCGCCGCGCTGGAGGAGAGGAAGGGCGTCACCCGACCGCAGATCTACGGCAAGAGCTGGGTCGTGACGCACGACTGCGCCTCCTACAAGCGGGCCGCCACCGACCTGGTGCGGGGCGCGGGCGTCGACGCCCTCTACCACACCCAGATGATCGACGTGATCGTGGAAGACGACGCGCTGGCGGGTCTCGTCCTGCACACCAAGTCGGGCTTCACCCGGGTCGGCGCGAGGCGGGTGATCGACGCGAGCGGCGACGCCGACGCCGTCTTCAAGATGGGCCTGCACACCACCAAGGGAAACAACGGCGTCATCCAGAACCCGACGATGATGTTCAAGATGGGCAACGTCGACGTGCAGCGCTATCTCGACTACTGGGGCGAGGACACGATCTCGCCGCCCAAGGTTGTCGCCATACTGGAGGCGCGCGACGAGCTGGTGCGCAAGAAGGTGTGGCTCTTCCCCACCGTCAATCCCGGCGAGGTGCTGGTCAACGCGACCAAGATCGTGGGCTTCGACGGCCGCGCCCTCGACGTCACCGACCCGGTGGACCACACCGAGGCGGAGCAGTTCGCGATCTATCAGGCGCGCGCCTTCTTCGATTTCCTGAAGGAGGAGATCCCTGGCTGCGAGGACGCCTACTTCATCGACTACGGCGCCGAGGTGGGCGTGCGCCAGACCCGCTCCATCGACGGCATCGCGCGGCTCATGAACGCCGACGTGGTGGAGACCCGCAAGCACCCCGACGCCATCGCCCGCTCGAGCTGGCCTATCGAGCTGCATTACGGCGCCAAGCCCAGGACCGAGTGGCTGGTCGACGACTACTACGAGGTGCCCTTCGCCACGCTGGTGCCGAAGGAAGGCCGCAACGTCATCGTCGCGGGCCGCTGCCTCAGCGCCGAGCACGAGGCGCTGGCGAGCTGCCGCGTCACGGCCCAGTGCTTCGAGTACGGGCGCGCGGCCGCGCTCGCGACCGACCTTTCGCTAAGGGAGAACCTGGCCTTTCAGGAAATCGACGGCGTCGAGATCGCGGCGCGGATGAAGGCGGGCGGCGGGCTGTAGCGGAGTCGAACGGGACCGTGACGCCCCTGCCCTTCGCGCCGGTCGAACGATGTCCATGGTGACCGTCGACCGCATCGAACTGCTCGCGGTGGGGCCCGAGGGCGAGAGAGTGACCTGGTCCTCCCATCTCGATCCCATGCACGAAGCCATGATCGTCGCGCGGCTCACGCTCTCCAACGGCGTCGAGGCGATCGCCGGCACCACGACCTACAGCGAGCACGAATTCGACAGGGCGGTCTTCTCGGCGGCGTCGCTCATGGCGCCCTTCATGCTGGGGCGCGACGCCTTCGACATCGCCGGGGCCTGCGCCGACATGCGCCGGCGCCACGTGCCGCTCGGCCATCTGGCGGTATCACTCTTCGACATCGCGCTGCACGACGGCAAGGCCAGGACGCGGGGCGAGCCCATCTACCGGATGCTGGGCGCCGCGCGGGACGCGATTCCCGCCTACGCCTCCAGTCCCTGGTTCCCGACGGATCAGGCCTATGTCGACTACTGCCGGAAGATGCGCGGCGAGGGTTACCGCGCCATCAAGATCCATCCCCCCTGCGTCTTCGACGACGACATGCGCCTCGTGAAAACGCTCATCGAGGAATTCGCCGAGCAGGACATCGGCTGGAGCCTGGACGCGGAAGGAACGTACACGCCGGACGAGGCGCTGCGCATGGGCCGGGTGCTGGAGGCGGCCGGCTGGGAATTCTTCGAGGCGCCGCTGCCCGACGCGGACCTCGGGGCATACAAGGCCTTGGCCGACGCCCTCGATATCGACGTGGTCTGCGCCGGCAACGCCCTCCCCCACCCGCTGCTGATCGACCACGCGCTCGGCATGGGCGCCTGGGACCGGAGCCGCTTCGACGTGACCGGCATCGGCGGCTTTACCGGCGGCGGCGAGGTGATGGCGATCACGCGGGCGCGCGGCAGGAAGGCCGAAATCCAGAGCTGGGGCTACACGCTGACTCAGGCGGCCAACCTGCACCTCATGCTCGCCCATGCGAACTGCGGCCGGTTCGAGCAGCCGACGCCTGCCGAGAAGTACGAATTCGGCGCGCGTCAGGTCATTCGCCCCGACGCGAGCGGCCTCGTCCGCCCGAGCGGCCTGCCGGGCCTCGGGGTCGAGATGGACCGGGACCTGATCGAGCCCTTCGTGTACGCGCGACGGGAGTTCGTGCGATGACAGTGGCCATCGAGCGGGTGGAGGTCGTCTGCCTGCAGGACCCGCAAGCCCTCTACTACCGCTTCGAGGGCAGCTATCAGAACGTGCTGGTGCTGGTCCACGGGGACAACGGCCTCGTCGGCATCGGCGAGAGCGACGCGCCGCCCGCGCTGGTCAAGGCGGCAATCGAGATGGACCCCTATAACCATCTCTCGCAGGGGCTCGCGGGCGTCGTGAGCGGCGCTGCCGTGGACGACCCGCTCCGGCTGTGGGACGAGATGTACCGGCGCACCCAGTGGCACGGCCGGCACGGCGCGGCGATCCACGCGATCAGCGCGCTCGACATCGCCATCTGGGACCTCTTCGCGCGCTCGCAGGCCGTCCCGCTGCACGCGGCGCTGGGCACGCAGCATCACGCGCGCCTGCCCGCCTATGCCACCATCTATCCGCTGGCGGACGAGCCCGAGGGCATCGCCGCCCAGGTCGCGCCCCTGCTGGCGCAGGGCTTCCGCCATATCAAGGTCTGCGTCGAGCCCTGGTGGGCGGAGCGCAACCGGGTGCGGCGCAACCTGACCCACCTGCGCACGCTGGTGGGGGCGGAGCGCAGCCTCATGCTCGATGTCGCGCAGGAGTTCACGCACCTCGACGAGATCGCGCCCTTCCTCGACCTGCTGGAGGCGCTGGATTTCGCCTGGATCGAGGCGCCCTTCCCCCTCGACGACGTGGCGGAGCACGGACGGCTCCGCACTGCCACGCGGATTCCCATCGGCGTCGGCGACCTCGGGCTCACCACCTGCAAGGAGTTCGCCCCCTTCCTTGAGGCCGACGCCTTCGACATCGCCCAGCCCGACCTCACCATGTTCGGCGGCTTCAGCGAGGCACTGCGGCTCGCGCGGATGCTGGCGGGCACAGGCAAGCGGATCGTGCCGCACGGCTACAACACCGACATCACCATCGCCGCCAACCTGCACTTCCTCGCGACGCTGGAGAGAGAGAGCCTGGTCGAATACTCGACGAGCCCATCGCGCCTGCGCCGCGATCTCGTGCGTGGGCTCGCGCCCGTCGCCGCAGACGGCACGATCCCGGTGCCGGACGGACCCGGCCTCGGCGTGACGGTGAATTCGGAGGCAGTGGAAGAGCTCCGGCTCGGTCGCGACGCTGGAGCGCACCGCTGATTCAGGGGACGATCTGCCGGCGCGAGGCGCCGGGATCGCAGGCCGCAGCGCGGCGGTCGTCGTCGGCTCGCGGCTCTTTCCAGAAAATCAAGCCAAGAGCTCAAAAAGGCCTTGACCCTTCTCGCCAATCGCCTGATATGGCGAGAGGATCGCTTGCACGGTCTGGACGGCCGTGTCTGCGCATGCAGGGGACCGGGGCATGGCTGACTGCTGGTGGAGCAGCTACGCGGATGTGACTGCGGCACTCGATCGGGTCATGCGCCCGATCGAGGAGGCAAGCGGTCTGCCCAACGAAGCCTACGTCTCCGACGAGTTCGCCGAATGGGAGCAGGACGTGCTCCTGGCCCGCAGCTGGGCCTGCATCGGCACCGGCCGGCGCGTGCCGGAGGCGGGCGATGCCATGCCGCTGGAGTTCGCCGGCCTGCCGCTCATCATGGTGCGCGGGCGAGACGACGAGGTGCGCGTCTTCCACAACGTCTGCAGCCACCGCGGGATGCTGCTGATGGAGAAGCCGGCGCGGACGCGCGGCACGATCCGCTGCCCCTATCACTCCTGGACCTACGACCTCGACGGCTCGCTGCGCGCCACGCCGATGATCGGCGGCACCGACAGCAACACCTGCCCGGGCTTCGACAAGGCGAAGCACGGACTCAAGCCGGTGCGGAGCGCGACCTGGTTCGACGCCGTGTTCGTCAACCTGAGCGGCGACGCGGAGCCCTTCGAGAGCTTCATCGCACCGGTGGCGAAGCGCTGGAAGGACTTCGAGTCCGCCCCCCTGCACCACGAGGCGATCGATTCCTCCTTCACCCTCGATGTCGCCTGCAACTGGAAGCTCGCGGTCGAGAACTTCTGCGAGGCCTACCACCTGCCGTGGATTCACCCCGGCCTCAACAGTTACTCGCGGCTCGAGGATCACTACCAGATCGCGGAGGAGGTGGACGGCTACGCCGGCCAGGGCAGCACCGCCTACCGGCCGCAGCTGGTCGAGAACGGCAACGGCCTGCCGGTGATGCCGGGCCTGCCCGCGCGCTGGCACGGCACTGCGGAGTACGTCGCGCTCTTTCCCACCGCGCTCTTCGGCGTCCACGCCGACCACTGCTTCGTCGGCACGATCATGCCGATGAGCCCGGGGCGGACCGTCGAGCACGTCGACCTCTACTACTTTGACGACGAGGCCCTGGGCGATGGCTGCGCAGAGCTGCGCCAGGCGAACACCGCCCTGTGGAAGGGCATCTTCCTGGAGGACCGGTTCGTGGTCGAGGGGATGCAGCGCGGCCGCGCCTCGCCGGCCTTCCGTGGCGGCGTGCTCTCGCCGGCGCTGGAGCACACCACGCACAGCTTCTACCGCTGGGCGGGCAAGAGGTTCATCGAGGCCGCCAAGGCCACTCACAACGCCTGAACGGACGTGCCCGGCGTCAGATCTCGCAGGCGTCGCCGTTGCAGCCGGGCTTGTTGCGCCCGGCCAGGCGGCGGAGCGGGGGCAGGTAGAGCGCGAGCCCCCAGGCGAAGAAGAGGGGCACCTGGAGGCATACCTTGCGGGTCGCGTAGACGCCGCTGAACACCCTTCTCCTGCTCTTGTCGACCACCACGATCTCGCCGACCACGACCGGTCCGAGGGGCGAATCGTCGGTGCGGAGCTCCACGCGGCCGAGCCAGTCCAGGCGCGCCGTGGTCCTCGCCTGCCGCACGCAGTCCGGACAGCACGGGTTGTAGAAGAGCGCGACGCTCATCGCGCCATCGCCGCTCCGCCGGCCGGCGGCGGCCGATCGATCGTCACGGGACCCGTCCGGCCGTAGAAGCCGAGCCGTTCCGAATCGCTGAACGCATAGTCCGGCGTCTCGTAGTAGGAGAAGACGGCGATGATCCTGTCGCGCTCGCCTTCCACCGGGGTCGTCCGGTGCGCCGTGTTCTTGCCCTTGAAGACGTTGAGCGTGCCCGGTGCCAGCGGCAGGGTCCGCGCCTGCTCGTCCCGGCCGGCCAGGAGACGGGCAATGCCGTCATAGTTCGGATCGGAGTCGCTCCTGAGCCCGCTGCGGTACTGGAATTCCCCGCCCGCCACCGGCGCCTGCAGGAGGAGGGTGATCGTGAACTCGGCCCGGTCGAAATGCCAGTTGAGCTGCTCCCCTGCCCGGTAGGCCATGACGTTGATCCGGGCCAGCGGATCGGCCATCGGATATAGCCGGGGCTTCTCCATCGCCGCCGCCAGAAAGTCGATGAGAGGCCGCCATTCGTAGATCAGCGTGACCGGACTCGCCGGAATCTGGTCGCCGCAGATGGTGCGGTTGATCGTGGTGAAGCGGCGGAGCGCCGGATGACCCGTCTCCAGATCCCGGATGTCGTCATCGAAATAGATGTTGTGGTCCCGGGCGTGGGTGAAGGCGGCGGTGTCGAAGAGGGGCTCCAGCTCCGCGACGATGTCGCGGAGAGCCCCGGGACGGACGAGCGTCTCGAGGCTGAACATTCCGGTCTCGCCGAGCTCGCTCCGGCAGCGTGCGACCAGCTCCCGCCCGCGGGTGTCGCCCAGCGCGTCCAGGGGCAAGCGATCGAGGTCGAGAACCTGTCTCATGAAGGGCTCCGGCAAGTCCATGACGCCAGCGCCTTGCTCGCCCTACAGCCAGTCCTCCTCCAGCGGGTAGGACGAGAGCTGCTCGTGGCCCGTGGCGGTGATGAGCACCTGCTCCTCCAGCTTGACCGCCTCGCGGCCGCCGGCGGGCGCGACCAGCGCCTCGACGCAGAGCACCATCCCTTCCTGCAGCACGCCCTCGTCGCCGGGCTCATAGTCCTGCGGATAGGGAATCGCCGGGTACTCGTCGCAGAGCCCGACCCCGTGCATCGCCACGGGATAGCGGCCGTCGACGAATTCGTCGGCGAGCGGGCGCGCGCGTTCCGTGATCTCGCGGAAGCTGACGCCCGGCTTCAGCAGCGCCTTGTTTTCCTGGATTTGCAGGTAGGCCTCGGCGTAGATGCGCCGCTGCTCGTCGCTCGGGCGCGCGTCGCACACCCAGCTGCGCGAGATGTCGGCGCAGTAGCCGTAGGGGCCGACGAGGTCGGTGTCGAAGGCCACGATGTCGCCCCTCTCGATGACGCGCATCGAGCACTCGCGCATCCAGGGGTTGGTGCGCGGGCCCGAGGCGAGCAGGCGGCACTCGATCCACTCGCCGCCGCCCGCGATGTTGCCGCGATGGAGCTCGGCCCAGAGTGCGTTCTCGGTGATGCCGGGCACGAGCGCCTCGCGCATCCCCTGCACCGCCTGCTCGCAGACGGCGATGGCGTGGCGCATGAGCGCGATCTCGCCGGCGGACTTGATGTTCCGCGCGTTCTCCATCACCTCGAAACCGTCGTGGATCTCGTAGCCCCGCCGCTGCATCTCGATCACGCCCTGCGGCGCGACGCGGTCGATGGCGATGCGCATGTTGCCGCCGCTGTTCTCGCGGATCACCGAGTCCAGCTCGTCGGCCCAGGCCTTCGCCCTGCCTGCCTGCCGCCCGCCGGCGATGAAGTAGAGCACGAAGGTGGCGTGGCGGACCTCGTCGATGGTGGGAAGCCCGGCGGTGAGCAGATCGCCGCTGCTGAACTCGAAGAGCCTCACCGGGCCCTCGGCCGGCACGTAGAGGTAGCGCGCCTCGTTGTGGGCGCACCAGAGCTGCATGTTGGGCGCGTCGGTGGCGTAGCGGACGTTCACCGGGTCGTAGAGGATGATGCCGGCCAGGTCGCGCGCCGCCAGCGCCTTTCGCACCCGCCCGAGCCGATAGAGCCGCACCTCGTCGAGCTCGCAGGGCGGGACGCTGTGCTCCATCGCGCCGTGCAGGCGCGGCGGGCCACCGGTATCGCTTCTCGCGTTCATGTGTGGGCTCCTCAAAGCTCGCGGCCAAGCAGCCTTTCGTCGAACGGGAAGGTGCTCATGGGCAGGGTGCCGGTCTCGGCGACCAGGACCTGCTGCTCGAGCTTCACCCCCTCGCTACCCTCTTCATGGCCGATGTAGCTTTCCACGCACAGGGTCATGTTGGGCTCGACGACGCCGTCGTAGTCGCACCCGCCGTCGTAGTCGGCCTGATAGATCATGTAGGGATACTCGCCGGTGGCGCCAATGCCGTGGATCATCACGAAGTAGCGGCGCGCATGGTAGGGCGCGGGGATCGTCCAGGCCGCCTCGGTGATCTCGCGGAAGGTGCGCCCCGGGTGGATCAGCGCCATGTTGTGATGGATCTGCTCGTGGGCGAGGCGGTAAAGCGTGCGTTGCGCGGGTGTCGGCTTGCCGTCGCCGCAGAGGAAGGTGCGGGAGAAGTCGGCGTAGTAGCCGTGCGGGCCGACGGCATCGGTATCGTGGGCGACGAGCTCGCCGGCGCGGATCACGCGCTCGCCGGTCTCCTGGAACCACGGGTTGGTCTTCTCGCCCGAGCTGAGCAGCCGCGTTTCCACATAGTCCGCGCCGTTCGCGATCAGATGGCGGTGGAACTCGGCCCAGAGCGCGTTCTCGCTGATCCCCGGCCTGATGGCCTGCTCCAGTGCCCGCTCCGCCTCCATGACGGTGGCCATCGAGCGTCGCGAGCAGACGATCTCCTCCGGCGTCTTGATTGCGCGCGCACGCTCCGCCGGCGCCTGGGCGTCGAGGATCGTGAAGCCCTGCTCCGCCAGATGGCCGACGGCGCGCGCGTCGATGCGCTCGAGGCCGATGCGCGTCTCGCCCGGGCAGTGGCTGCGCATGAGCTGGGCGATCTCCCCGGCCCAGCTCTTCGCCGTCTCGTCCAGGAGCGGCGCGCGCGCCACGAAGGAGACCGTGGTCGCGACCCGGACCTCGTCGATGGCCGGGTTGTCGCGCTCCATGTGCTCGCAGCCCGCGAACTCGAAGAGCACCACCGGCCCCTCCAGCGGCACGAAGACGTAGCGCGCCGGGTTGCGCAGCAGGAAGGGCATCATGTTCCGCGCGCCGGTGGCGTAGCGCACGTTGTGCGGGTCGGTCAGAACCAGGGCGGCGTAGCCGAGGCGCGCCATCTCCGCCCGGAGCCGCCTCAGCCGTCCCAGCCGGAGCGCCGTCTCGTCGGGCGCCGACGGCACCGAAATCGGCGCTGCGGTCATTGCGCGGCGTGGAGGTCCCGGTCGGGGATGGTGATGACGGGCTCGACCTCGCGCAGCTCCTCGAGGGGAATGTGGCAGGCGATGACGTGGCGCTCGGCGTTCGCCTGCAGCGGCGGCGGGTCGGTCTCGCAGATGGAGCCGAGCTTGCGCGGGCAGCGGGTCGAGAAGGGACAGCCCTTGGGCGGGTCGAGCGGGCTCGGCAGCGTGCCTTCCAGCACGATGCGGCGGCGCTCCACCTCGGGGTCGGCGATCGGCACGGCGGAGAGCAGCGCCTCGGTGTAGGGATGATAGGGCGGCGCGAAGATCTGCTCGGTCGAGCCGCGCTCCATGATCTGGCCGAGATACATCACCACCACGCGGTCCGAGAGGTAGCGCACCGCCGAGAGGTCGTGGCTGATGAAGAGCAGCGTGGTGCGGTGCTCGCGCTGGATGTCCATCAGCAGCTCGGTCACCGCCGCAGCCACCGAGACGTCCAGTGCCGAGATCGGCTCGTCTGCGATCACCGTCTTCGGCTTGCCGGCGAAGGCGCGGGCGATTCCGACGCGCTGCTTCTGCCCGCCCGAGAGCTGGCGCGGCTTGCGGCTCACGAAGGCGCGCGGCAGCTTCACCGTGTCCAGCAGTTCGTGCACCAGCTCCTTGCGCTTCTCGGAGTCGCGCTCGATGCCGAAGCGCTTGATGACCCGGCCGATCTGGTAGCCGACCGAGTGCGACGGGTTGAGCGTGTCGTTGGGGTTCTGGAACACCATCTGCAGCGAGGCGAGCTGGGCCGCCGAGCGCTTGTTGACCGGGATGCCGCCGAGGTCGGTGCCGTCCAGCGTGACGGCGCCGTCGGTGGCGGTCTCGAGCCCCATCAGCACCTTGGCGAAGGTCGACTTGCCGCAACCGGATTCGCCCACGATGGCGACCGTTTCGCCCTCGCCGGCGCGGAAGCTGATGCTCTCGTTCGCCTTGACCTCCCGCACGGAGCCGCCGGAGACCAGCGCCGCCAGCGAGCGATCGCGCACCTTGTAGTACTTGCGCATGTCGGCGACCTCGAGGACGGTTTCGCCCACCTCGATGGGCTCGCGCTCGGTATCGGCGCGCACCGCCTCGTCGACGTTGATCCCCTCCCAGCGCGTACATCGGACCCGGTGCGCGGGATCGTCGTCGGTGTGCACCCCCTCCATCGGGATCAGGCCGCGATCGCAGCGCCCGTCCTCGAAGAAGCCGCAGCGCGGGCCGAAGTTGCAGCCTTCCGGCCGCTGGTGCGGGAGCGGAAGCTGGCCCTTGATCGAGACCAGGGGACGCGCGTTCTTGTCCGCGTGCGGCAGCGGGATGCAGCCGAAGAGCCCCTTCGTGTAGGGGTGCTTGGGCCAGGAGAAGATCGAGTCGATCGTTCCCTCCTCCACCACTTCGCCCGAGTACATCACGCAGATGCGGTCGCAGACCTCGAGCATCAGCCCGAGGTTGTGGGAGATGTAGAGCAGCGATGAGCCGGTCTCGCGGCTGAGCTCCGCGATCAGCTCGACGATGCCGGCCTCCACCGTCACGTCGAGCGCCGTCGTCGGCTCGTCCAGCAGCAGCAGCGCCGGCTTCGACAACAGCGCCATGGCGATCACCACGCGCTGCTGCTGCCCGCCGGAGACCTGGTGCGGATAGGAGATCATCAGCCGCTTCGGGTCCGGGATGTGGACCGCCGCCAGCATGTCGTAGGCGCGCTGGAAGGCCTCGGCCCGGCTCACGCCCTCGTGCACCATCGGCACTTCCATGAGCTGCTGGCCGATGGTCAGGCTCGGATTGAGCGAGGCCATCGGCTCCTGGTAGATCATGGCGATGTCCTTGCCGCGCACGCGGCGGATCTCCTCCTCGGACATCTCGGCCATGTCGCGGCCCTGGAATTTGATCGTGCCGCCGACGATGTCGCCGTTGTGGCCCATGTAGCGCATGATGCCGTTGGCCACGGTGGACTTGCCACAGCCTGACTCGCCAACGAGCCCTACCGATTCGCCCCTGGCCACGGTGAGGTCGAAGTCGTAGACCGCCGGCACCTCGCCGGCCCGGGTGTAGTAGCTGAGGCAGAGGCCGGCAATCTCGAGGACCGGCGGCTCAGGGGTCTGGTCCGACATTCCTTCCGCCTCCTAGTCCTTGAGCGACACTTCGCGCAGGCCGTCGGCCAGCAGGTTGAAGCCCAGAACCAGCGACGAGATCGCGATGCAGGGGAACAACGACATGTGCGGGAAGACCATGGCCATCTGGCGGGTCTCGTTGATCATCCCGCCCCAGTCGGGATCGGGCGGCGGCAGGCCGAGGCCGAGGAAGCCGAGCACGCCGATCGTGATGATCACGTAGCCCAGGCGCAGGCAGACATCGAC
>JAJDXK010000142.1 GCA_022823305.1 Alphaproteobacteria bacterium | reverse complement strand
GTGCCGGTGGTCGATGCGGCCCGACTGCCCGCGCGGCTGCCGGCGCCGCTCGGCGGCGCGGCGGCCGGCGGCGCACCCGGCCTCGATACCGAGGCGGCGCTGCTCTACACCTCCGGCACCACCGGCAGGCCCAAGGGCTGCGTCCTCGCCAACCGCTACTTCCTCAACGCCGCGCGCTGGTACTGCGAGGCGGGCGGCCTGATGACGCTGGCCGACGGCTGCGAGCGGCTGCTCAACCCGCTGCCCCTGCACCACGCCAACGCGCTCGCCATCGGCAGCATGGCGATGCTGAGCGCGGCCGGCTGCATCGTCATGGCCGACCGCTTCCACCCGCGCAGCTGGTGGGCCGACGTGGCGGCGAGCAAGGCCACGATCATCCACTACCTCGGCATCATGCCGCCGCTCCTGCTCGGCCTGCCGCAGGCGCCGGAGGAGCGCGCCCACGCCGTGCGCTTCGGCGCCGGCGCCGGCATCGACCCCAAGCACCACGCGGCGTTCGAGGAGCGCTTCGGCTTTCCGCTGATCGAGGGCTGGGGCATGACCGAGGTCGCGATGCCCACCTGGGCAAGCGTCGAGCCGCGCCAGACCGACACCCGCGCCTTCGGCCGCCCGCTCTCGGGCTGCGAGGTGCGCGTGGTGGACGACGAGGAGCGCGAGGTGCCGCCCGGCGTCCCCGGCGAGCTCACGCTGCGCATGAGCGGCGACGAGCCCGCGCGCGGCCTCTTCTCCGGCTACCTCAAGGACCCGGAGGCGACCGCCGAGGCCTGGCGCGGCGGCTGGTTCCACACCGGCGACACCGTGACCCGGGCCGAGGACGGCATGCTCTGCTTCGTCGACCGCAAGAAGAACATCATCCGCCGCAGCGGCGAGAACATCGCCGCGGCCGAGGTCGAGGGCGTGCTCCAAGCCGATGCGCGCGTGGCCCAGGCGGCGGTGATCGCGGTGCCGGACGCGCTGCGGCAGGAGGAGGTGATGGCCTGCATCGTGCCGGCGCCGGGCGCAGGCCGCGAACGGGCCGCGGCCGAGGCGCTGCAGGACCTCTGCCTCGCGCGCCTCGCCTACTACAAGGCGCCGGGCTGGCTGCTCTTCGTCGACGCGCTGCCCGTCACCAGCACGCAGAAGGTGCAGAAGGTGAAGCTCTTTCCCGCCGATACCGACCCGCGCGAGGTCCCCGGCTGCCACGACCTGCGCGGGCGCAAGCGCCCGACGTGAGGGGAGACCGCTGACGCCGCCTTCCCGATTTAACGGCGCTTCCGCCCCATGCTATAGGCGGCGCCACCGGACCGATGAGCACGCCGCCCCCGTGGCGGCGGAAACACGGGGGCATGACAGATGAGTGCTGAGCGCAAGGTCGCGATCGTCACCGGCGCGGGCCAGGGGATCGGCAAGGCCGCGGCCCATGCGCTGCTGGCCGACGGCTGGACCGTGGTCTTCTCCGGCCGCAGGCGGGAGACGCTGGAGGCCGCCATCGCCGAGGCCGGCGCCGGCGACGAGACGGCCATCGCCGTGCCCTGCGACGTCGGCAAGCCCGACGACGTGGCGGCGCTCTTCGCCGCGACCGGGGAGGCCTTCGGCCGGCTCGACCTGCTCTTCAACAACGCCGGCATCAGCGCGCCGGCGGTGCCGCTGGAGGAACTGCGCTTCGCCAAGTGGCAGCAGGTGGTCGACACCAACCTCACCGGGGTCTTCCTCTGCACCCAGGAGGCCTTCCGCATGATGAAGGCGCAGGAGCCGATGGGCGGGCGCATCATCAACAACGGCTCCATCTCGGCCCACGTGCCCAGGCCGCACTCCGCCCCCTACACCTCGACCAAGCATGCCGTGACCGGGCTCACGCGCTCGACCTCCCTCGACGGGCGCCGCTACAACGTCGCCTGCGGCCAGATCGACGTGGGCAACGCGGCCACCGAGATGACCCAGCGCATGAGCCAGGGGGTGCCGCAGGCCGACGGCTCCATCGCCTCCGAGGCGACCATGAACGTCGGCAACGTGGCAGACGCGGTGGTCTACATGGCGCGCCTGCCGCTGGACGCCAACGTGCAGTTCATGACCGTGATGGCGACGAAGATGCCCTTCATCGGAAGGGGTTAGCTCGCCAGGATCTCCCGGATCGCCTCGTTCTGGAACGCCACGTCCGCCGGGTTGAGGAAGCTCGAGGCGAAGTGGCCGTAGTAGGACTCGAACACGCGCAGCTCGGCGTTCGGCATGTTGGCGACCTCGATCTCGCTGTCCTCGGGCGGGAAGTAGAGGTCGGTGCGCCCCGGCATGACGATGGCCTTGGCCTTGATCGCGCCGAGCGCCTTCTTGAAGTCGCCGCCGTAGAGCTCGTTGTCGCCGATGTCGCCGTTCTGCCAGGTCCACAGCATCGTGAGCAGGTTGTTCGCGTCCTTGTGGATGAAGAAGCCCTCCCAGAAGGCGACGAGGAAGTCCTCCAGCGAGGAGAAGCCCAGCTTCAGGTCCTCCTCGACCCGGTAGAAGGTCTGGGAGAAGCCCCAGCCGGCATAGACCCGCGCCATGGCGCGCAGGCCCTTGGTGGGCGATGCGTCGTACCAGCCGTTGTTCCACGCGTCGTCGGCGGTGAGCGCCGCCTTGACGCCTTCCAGGAAGACGAAGTTGTGGCGCGAGCACTTGGCCGAGCCGCAGGTCGGCACGATGCGCTCCACCATGTCGGGGTAGAGGCAGCCCCAGTGGAAGGTCTGCAGCGCGCCCATGGACCAGCCGGTCACCAGCCTGATCCGCTCGATCCCGAACACCTCGGTGACGAGGCGGTGCTGCAGACGCACGTTGTCGTAGGCCGTCACGCGGGGAAAGCGCGCCCTGTCGCAGGGCGCCGGCGTGTTGCTGGGCGAGGACGAGAGGCCGTTGCCCAGCATGTTGGGCACGATGATGAAGTACTGCCTGGGGTCGAGGGCCTGGTCCTCGCCGATGGTCCACTCCACGTCGGTGTGGTGGCCGGAATACCAGGTCGGCTGGATGATGACGTTGTCCTTCCTGGCGTTGAGCGTGCCGTAGGTCTTGTAGGCGAGCTTGCAGCCGCGCAGCGTCGACCCCTTCTGCAGCACCACGTCGCCGGCATCGAAAATCTCGTAGTCGCTCATTGCTCTCTCCCCCTGCCGCGTGACCGGACCCGCCCATCCTGTGCCGCCGGGGCGCGGGTTGCAATTGTCTGCGCACCGCCGCGCCGACGTCAAATGTACGATACGAAGTGGACCGGATCGCGAAGCGGTCCGGCCGGCGCGACCGCGCCGACGCGCCGAAGGCGCGAGAGCCAAGCGAGCGGAGCGAGCGCCCGGCGATTGAGGGATATGAAAAAGAGAGGGTCGGGGTGAGGTGGGGGAGCGCGTCTGATATCCTGCCGGCGATGGGCGGTGATGGAGCGATCCGGGCGCTTCTGGACTGGTACGCGCTGGCCGGCGTCGACCAGGCGATCGGCGACGCGCCGCGCGACCGCTACCGCGAGGCCGCCGTTGCCGCCGCCGCGAAGGACGAGCCGGCGCCGGCCGCCACGCCCGAGCCTGCGCCGGCCGCCGCAGCGATGACCGCGCGCGAGGCGCCGCCCTCGGCCCCGCCCCCAGCCGCGCCGCCGGTCCTGCCCGCGCTCGCGCCCGGCGATGCCACTTGGAGCGCGCAGGAGATCGCCGCCGCCTGCACCAGCCTCGACCAGCTGGTGGCGGTGGTGCGCGCCTTCGAGGGCTGCGCGCTCAAGCGCACCGCGACCAACACGGTGATCGGCGACGGCAACCCGCAAGCAAGGCTGATGATCGTGGGCGAGGCGCCGGGCGCGGAGGAGGACCGCCAGGGCCTCCCCTTCGTCGGTCCCGCAGGCCGCCTGCTCGACCGCATGCTGGCGGCCATCGGTCTGGATCGGTCCGCCGTCTACATCACCAACATGCTGCCCTGGCGGCCCCCCGGCAACCGCTCGCCCACCGCCGAGGAGCTCGCCATCTGCCAGCCCTTCCTGGAACGCCAGATCGAGCTGATCCAGCCCCGCACCCTGGTGCTGGTCGGCGGCATCGCGGCCAAGGCGCTGCTCAACCGGCGCGAGGGCATCACCCGCCTGCGCGGCCAGTGGTTCCCCTTCGCCACACCCCGCCTGGAGGGCACGGTGCAGGCCACGGCCACCTTCCACCCCGCCTACCTGCTGCGCACGCCTTCGGCCAAGCGCGAGGTCTGGCGCGACCTCCTCGCCATCGACGAGAAGATCAGGGAGGCAGAGACCGCGTCATGATCGGGATCGACGAGAAGCGACCCTTCCGCGCCGTCAACATCGCGGTGCTCACGGTCTCGGACACGCGCGGGCCGGGTGAGGACCGTTCGGGCCGGGTGCTGGTGGAGCGCATCGAGGGTGCGGGCCACCGCGTCGCCGAGCGCCGCATCGTGAGGGACGAGCGGGCGGAGATCGTCGCCGCGCTCGAGGGCTGGATCGCCGACCCGCACGTCGACGCGGTGATAGCCACCGGCGGCACCGGCGTCACCGGGCGCGACGTGACGCCGGAGGCCTTCCAAGACGTCTACGAGCGCGAGATCCCGGGCTTCGGCGAGCTCTTCCGCCAGCTCAGCTACGAGCTCATCGGCACGTCGACGATGCAGTCGCGCGCCACCGGCGGCGTCGCCGGCGGCACCTACCTGTTCGCGCTCCCCGGCTCGCCCGGCGCCTGCAAGGACGGCTGGGACAAGATCCTGCGCCACCAGCTCGACAACCGCTGGCGCCCCTGCAACCTGGTGGAGCTCATGCCCCGCCTGCAGGAGACTGAGCCAGGCGACGGCAAGTGAAGCCGCCCGAATCCCGAAAGGAGGAGAAGGTGGAGAAGGAAATCGTCGAGATCCCCAAGCTGTCGGACGCGCTGCGCGCGATCGGCGTGCCGCTCTCGCCCTGCGTCCGCGCCGGCGGCTTCCTCTACGTCTCGGGCCTGCCGCCGCTCGACCTCGACACGGGCCAGATGGTGAAGGGCGGGATCGACGTGCAGACCGAGCAGGTGATGAAGGTGATGAAGCACACGCTGGAGAGCGCGGGCTCGTCGCTGGAGCGCGTGGTGAAGTGCAATGTCTTCGTCACCAACGCCGCCTACTACCGGGTGGTGAACGAGATTTACGGGCGCTACTTCCCCGCCGACCCACCGGCCCGGACCTTCGTCGCCATGGCGTCCTGGCCGATGGAGTTCGACATCGAGATCGAGTGCGTCGCGCTTTCATAAGCGCGCCGACCCGAAGAATCACTCGCCTGAGCGCGCACCTGGGCGCGGGAGGCCCGGTACCCGGGGCCGTCGTCCACGTCGGCGAGCAGGTCCACCAGCGCCAGGCGGAAGCCTGCCGGCAGCGCCCGCGCGGTGTCGGCGCGCGCCCACCGGCTCGACCACCGCACGCCCCGGAAGGGGTCGATCGCCCGCGCCCGGGGGCCGAGCCCGACCAGCCAGTAGCCGCCGTCCGTCGCAGGCCCCAGCACCATGTCGGCGCGGCCGAGCGCCGCGAAGCCGCGCTCGACATGGGCCGGCGTCAGGCCGGGGATGTCGCTGCCGACGATGATGGCGGGCCCCGGCGGCAGGCTGCGGAAGACGCGCAGCATGCGCCGCCCGATATCGCCCCGACCCTGCGCGAGGCAGGGGAGCGCGGCCGGCCAGAGCGGCTCGCGCCCGCTCCAGCCTGCGGGCTCGGTGGCGAGCCAGGTGGTCCAGCGCGCATCGCGGGCGAGCGGGGGCAGCACCTGCCGCACCAGCCTGCGATAGAAGAGCCAAGCCTCGCCGTGCCCGATGTCGCGCGCGAGCCGCGCCTTGGCCCGGCCTAGCCGGGGCTCCTTGACGAAGATCGCGAGGTGGCGTTCGTGCGGTCTCATCCGTAGAGCCTCGCCACCGTCTCGGCCCGCACCCCGAGCGAGAAGAGCGCGAGGCAGCAGAGGTTGCGCAGCATGCGGCGTGCGTAGCCCGAGCGCCGGTAGCGCACGGCAGAGGTGAGCGCCGGCGTCGCGAGACGGGCGAGCCGGCGCCGGCCGATGCGGCGGACGAGGTCGACGTCCTCCATCAGCGGCAGGGGCCGGAAGCCCCCGAGCGCGCGGTAGAGGCTGCGGTGGATCAGCAGCCCCTGGTCGCCATAGGGGAGCGCAAGCAGGCGGCAGCGCAGCGCCACCAGCCGCTCCAGCAGGCGGGCGGCTGCGGCGCGGTCGTCGAGGGCGAAGCGGAAGCAGGCGGCGCGGCCCTCGTTGCCGGGCTCGCGGGTGAAGGCGCCCACCTCGTCCTCCCAGCCGGCGGCGGGGCGCGTGTCGGCGTGGAGGAAGAGCAGCCAGTCGCCGGCCGCCGCCGCGGCGCCGGCCGCGAGCTGCCGGCCACGCCCTTGCGCGCCGCTCACCACGCAGGCGCCGTGGCGGTGCGCCTCGTCCGCGCTGCCGTCGCGGGAGCCGCCGTCGGCGACCACGAGCTCGACGGCTCCGCCCTGCTCCTCCAGCCGCGCGATGCCCGGCGCGAGCGCGGCAAGGGTCGCGCCAAGCGTGCCGGCGGCGTCGAGCGTGGGGATCACGATGCTGATGGTTCGGGGCACAGGGCGGACGATGGCCGTCCGCCGCCCCAGCGTCAATCCCGCCGCTCAAATTCATATCCCTCAACGGCGGGCGCTCGCTCCGCTCGCTTGGCTCTCGCGCCTTCGGCGCGCCGGCGCAGTCGCGCCGTCCGGGCCTGCGGCCCGGCGCTCCCAAATGGTCACATTCTGCGGTTGCCGATCGCCGGGATCGCCAGCACAGGGGGGTTGACCTCCCTGCGCCGGGGCATCAGAGTGGCGGGCAGACAAGGGCGGCGCGCCTGCCTTGGCGGGTCCTGCGCCGCGCTGGGCACGGGAGTGTGACATGTTCAGCCCGATGAAGCTGCTAATCCTCGTGGTGCTGATCGCGGCCGTCTGGTTCGGATTCAAGGCGTTCGGGCGGATGCGCAGCAAGGCCAGGGCCGCCGAGCCGCTGGAGCACGAGGAGCATCAGAACATCGACGACAACCGCTGAGGCGCGCGCTCCCGCGGTAGCCTTCGGGCATCCGCACGGTTGACCCCTTTCGTTGCGGGAGGCATTGTCCGCCCGCCCATTCATCCGAATCGCTGACCTTCGATGGACGCCACCCGTCGCGACCGGTCGTTCCAGTCGCTCATCCTCGACTTGCAGGCGTACTGGGCCGCGCGGGGCTGCGTCATCCTGCAGCCCTACGACATGGAGGTGGGTGCCGGCACCTTCCATCCCGCGACCACGCTGCGCAGCCTCGGCCCCGATGCCTGGAACGCGGCCTACGTGCAGCCCTCGCGCCGGCCGGGCGACGGGCGCTACGGCGAGAACCCCAACCGGCTGCAGCACTACTACCAGTTCCAGGTGATCCTGAAGCCCGCGCCGGCCGACGTGCAGGATCAGTACCTCGGCAGCCTCGGCGCGCTCGGCATCGACGTGCACGCCCACGACATCCGCTTCGTCGAGGACGACTGGGAGAGCCCGACGCTCGGCGCCTGGGGGCTCGGCTGGGAGGTCTGGTGCGACGGCATGGAGGTGACGCAGTTCACCTACTTCCAGCAGGTGGGCGGCATCGACTGCGACCCGGTGCCGGTGGAGCTCACCTACGGGATGGAGCGCCTCGCCATGTACGTGCAGGGCGTGGACGACGTCTACGACCTCGACTGGGACGGCCACGGCACCCGCTACGGCGACGTGTTCCTGCGGGCCGAGCGCGAATTCTCGGCCTTCAACTTCGAGCACGCCGACGTGGAGCGCCTGCGCCGCCACTTTGCGGACGCGGAAGCCGAGTGCACCACCCTGCTGGCGACCGACCCGCCGCTCGCGCTGCCGGCCTACGACCAGTGCATGAAGGCCAGCCACCTCTTCAACCTGCTGGACGCGCGGGGCGCCATCAGCGTGGTCGAGCGCGCCGCCTACATCGGCCGCGTGCGCGCGCTGGCCAAGGCCTGCTGCGAGGCCTGGCTGGCCGCGCCCGCAGCGCCGGCGACCTGAGCAGGGACGCGGCCGATGCCTGACCTGCTGCTCGAAGTCCTCTCCGAAGAGATCCCGGCGCAGATGCAGGCCGGCGGCGCGGTGGAACTCGAACGCGAAGTCCTGTCCCGACTTGAGGATTCCCGGCTTGCCTACGAAAGCAAAGTGCATTACGCGACGCCGCGCCGACTTGCACTAATCGTGCGTGGTCTGCCGGTAGCGCAGGCGAACATCACGGTGGAACGCAAGGGCCCGCGCGTCGATGCGCCCGAGAAGGCGATCCAGGGCTTCCTCAAGTCCACCGGCCTCACGCTGGAAGACTGCGAGCAGCGGGAGACTTCCAAGGGCCCGGTCTGGTTCGCGGTCAGCCAGGAGAAGGGGCGCCCCACCGCTGAGGTGCTCGCCGCGCTGCTGCCGGCCGCGCTGGCTGCGGTCTCCTGGCCCAAGTCCATGCGCTGGGAGGCGTCAGGCACCCGCTGGGTCCGCCCCATCCGCTCCATCCTCTGCCTGCTGGACGCCGACGTGGTCCCCTTCTCCTTCGGCGCGGTCGAGAGCGGTCGCACCACCCTCGGCCATCGCTTCCTCTCCTCCCGGACGCTCTCTGTCGCTGTTGCAGGAGACTATGAGGAGATACTTGAGCAGGCCAAGGTTATGTTGGATTTCCCGGACCGGGCGGAAAAGATCGCGGACGATGCCAGTGAGTTGGCGAAAAAGGCAGCGCTTAGCGTCTCTTCGGATCACTGGCTGCTAAGGGAGAACGCAGGCCTCGTTGAATGGCCGGTAGTGCGGATGGGAACCGTCGACGAACACTTCATGGACTTGCCCCCCGAGGTGCTGCGCTCGGCCATGCGCAAGCACCAGCGCTATTTCGGTTTAGTCGACAAGGCCGACCGGCCGGCGCCCCGCTTCGTTATGGTCGCTGATATCGAGACTGAAGACGATTGCGCCGTTGTCGTTGCCGGCAACGAGCGGGTGCTGCGCGCACGCCTCGCTGACGCCCGTTTCTTTTGGGACCAGGACAGGCGGCAGTCGCTGGCCAACCGGGCACCGCAGCTTGAGGGCGTGGTTTTCCACGCTCGCCTCGGCTCCATGTACGACAAGGCGCGGCGTATCGGGAGGCTGGCACGAAATCTTTGCCGCTCAACGTACGTGGACATCGATCCCGTCAAAGTCGACCAGGCGGCGCATGCGGGCTTCCTCTGCAAGGCTGATCTCGTAACCGAGATGGTTGGCGAGTTTCCTGATCTCCAGGGAGTTATGGGGCGCTATTACGCGGAGGCCGACGACGAGGCGCCTGCGGTGTGCGACGCCATCACCGCGCATTACGCGCCGCAGGGGCCGGGCGATCGGTGTCCCACCGAACCAGTGACCGTCGCGGTAGCTCTTGCCGACAAGCTCGACACGCTGGCCGGCTTCTTCGCCATCGACGAGCGGCCCACCGGCTCCAAGGACCCCTTCGCGCTTCGCCGCGCGGCCCTCGGCGTGATCCGCCTCATCATCGAGAACGAGTTACGCCTGTCGCTGCGAAATTCGGTTCGTGATGCACTCAAAGGTTACAAAGTGTTGCGGCTGTCAGAACATGACTATGAGGCTGCATGGGATTCCTTGGGCGCCTTCTTCGCGGACAGGGTCAAGGCGCACCTGCGCGAGAAGGACGTTCGCCACGATCTCGTCAGCGCTGTCTTTTCAGTGGAGGGCGGCGAGGACGACTTGGTGCGCCTGCTAGCTCGCGTCGACGCGCTCGCGTCTTTCCTCGACGGCGAGGACAGTACCAACTTGCTTGCTGCTTATCGTCGTGCCGCCAACATCCTGCGGATCGAGGAGAAGAAGGACGGCCGGTGCTACGAAGGCGAGCCTGACCCCAATCTATTCGCCGAGGAGGACGAGCGCGCCCTCAACGAGCAAATTTTCAAGGCCAACCAACTAGCTGAGCATATGCTTAGTAAAGAAGCGTTCCATCACACAGTTACGATCATGTCGACGCTCCGCGAGCCCGTGGACGCCTTCTTCGACAACGTCACGGTCAACTGCGACGATCCCGCGCTGCGCCGCAACCGGCTGCTGATGCTCTCGCAGATCCGCGCGACGCTGGATCGTGTCGCCGACTTCTCCAGGATCGAGGGCTGACGTGGCCGAATGGGTCTACCGCTTCGGCGGGGGGGAGGCAGACGGGGACGCGGGGATGCGCGTGCTGCTGGGCGGCAAGGGCGCGAACCTCGCGGAGATGGCCGCGATCGGCCTGCCCGTGCCGCCCGGTTTCACCATCACCACCGCGCTCTGCAACGGCTACTACGCGGCGGAGCGCACGCTGCCCGCCGGCCTCGACGCCGAGATCGCGGCGGGCCTCGCCCATGTCGAGCGCATCGCGGGCTCGGGCTTCGGCGATGCCGATCACCCGCTGCTGGTCTCGGTGCGCTCGGGCGCGCGCGCGTCCATGCCCGGCATGATGGACACCGTGCTCAACCTCGGCCTCAACGACGGGACCGCGGACGGGCTCGCGCGCGTGAGCGGGGATGCCCGCTTCGCCTACGACAGCTACCGCCGCCTCATCCAGATGTACGGCGACGTGGTGCTCGGCGTCCCCCACCGCGCCTTCGAGGAGCTGCTGGAGCGCGAGAAGGAGGCGAGGGGCTACCGCCTCGACACCGACATGGAGGCCGGCGACTGGTTCCGCCTGATCGAGGCCTACAAGGCGCTGGTGCGGGACGAGACCGGCCAGGACTTCCCGCAAGATGCGCGCGCGCAGCTCGAGGGCGCGATCCGCGCGGTGCTGGATTCGTGGATGAACGCGCGCGCCGTCACCTATCGCCGCCTGCACGGCATCCCCGCCGACTGGGGCACCGCGGTCACGGTGCAGGCCATGGTCTTCGGCAACATGGGCGGGGACTGCGCCACCGGCGTCGCCTTCACGCGCAACCCGTCGACCGGCGAGGCCGCGCTCTACGGCGAGTACCTGGTCAACGCGCAGGGAGAGGACGTGGTGGCCGGCATCCGCACGCCGCGCGCGGTGAGCGAGGCCGGGCGGGCGGAGAGCGGCACGGACGAGCCCTCCATGGAGCGCGCGATGCCCGAGGCCTTCGCCGCGCTCAAGGCGACCATGGAGCGGCTGGAGCGCCACTACCGCGATATGCAGGACATCGAGTTCACGGTGCAGCGGGGCACTCTCTGGCTGCTGCAGACGCGCGCCGGCAAGCGCACCGCGCGGGCCGCGCTCAAGATCGCCGTCGACATGGCGCGCGAGGGGCTGGTGAGCGAGGCGGAGGCGCTCGGGCGCGTCGACCCGCTCGCGCTGGAGCAGCTGCTGCATCCCACCCTCGACCCGGCGGCGGAGCGCCTGGTGCTGGCGCGCGGGCTCCCGGCCTCGCCGGGTGCGGCCTCGGGCAAGGTCGTCTTCGACGCCGACGAGGCCGAGGACCGCGCCGCGCGCGGCGAGGCGGTGATCCTGCTGCGCACCGAGACCAGCCCCGAGGACATCCACGGCATGCACGCCGCCCGCGGCATCGTCACCAGCCGGGGCGGCATGACCAGCCACGCCGCGGTGGTGGCGCGCGGCATGGGCCGCCCCTGCATCACCGGCGCCGGCGCGCTCCGCATCGACGAGGTGGCGCGGACATGCCGTGCCGGCGACGCGGTGATTGCGGCGGGCGACGTGGTCACCGTCGACGGGGCCAGCGGGGAGCTTCTCCATGGCGCGGTGCCGACCATCGAGCCCACCCTCTCCGACGACTTCGCGACGCTGATGGGCTGGGCCGACGGCGTGCGCCGGCTCCGGGTCCGCACCAACGCCGAGACGCCGGCGGACGCCGAGACGGCGCTCCGCTTCGGCGCCGAGGGAATCGGCCTCTGCCGCACCGAGCACATGTTCTTCAACGACGAGCGCATCGTCCCGGTGCGCGAGATGATCCTCGCCGCCGACGCCGACGGCCGCCGCGCCGCGCTCGCCAAGCTGCTGCCGACCCAGCGTGCGGACTTCGCCGCGCTCTTCCGCATCATGGCGGGGCTGCCCGTGACCATCCGCCTGCTCGACCCGCCGTTGCACGAGTTCCTGCCGCGCACCGAGGCCGAGATCGCGAGCGTCGCCGCCGCCGCCGGCGTCGCGGTGGAGACGCTGCGCACCCGCACGGCGCAGCTCCACGAGACCAACCCGATGCTGGGGCACCGCGGTTGCCGCCTCGGAATCTCTTACCCCGAGATCTACGAGATGCAGGCGCGCGCCATCTTCGAGGCCGCCGCCGCCGCCGGGGGCGCGAAGCCGGTGGCGCTGGAGATCATGATCCCGCTGGTGGTGGGCAAGCGCGAGCTCGATATCCTGAAAGCCGCCATCGAGCGGGTGCACGAGGCGGTGGAGAGCGAGACCGGCGCCGGCATCGCCTACTCCATCGGCACCATGATCGAGCTGCCGCGGGCGGCGCTCATGGCCGGCGAGATCGCCGAGAGCGCCTCCTTCTTCAGCTTCGGCACCAACGACCTGACCCAGACGGCCTTCGGCATCTCGCGCGACGACGCGGCGAGCTTCATCGGCGACTACGAGCGGGCCGGGGTCCTGACGCGCGACCCCTTCGCCAGCCTCGACCGCGGCGGCGTGGGCGCGCTGGTCCGCATCGCCGCCGAGCGCGGCCGCGCCGCGCGCGCGGATCTCAAGCTCGGCATCTGCGGCGAGCACGGCGGCGACCCGGCCTCGATCGCCTTCTTCGAGGAGGTGGGCCTCGACTACGTCTCCTGCTCCCCCTACCGCGTGCCGGTGGCGCGCCTCGCCGCGGCGCAGGCGGCCATCGCGAAAGGAGAGGGCGGAGGCGCGGTCATGGAGACGCCGGGGGTATGACCCGCGTCCCGCCGGCGCTGAGCGGTTCTCCGGCCTCGGCGGCGTCCGCAACCCGCTCCAGCCGCAGCACCGCGAGCGCCGTGCCGTCGAGGCCTGAGCGGATCTCGCCCACCTCCTTCCCGCCCGCCGTGATCGGGGTGCCGGCCGGCGGCAGCGGGCCCTCGAGCGTGACCGGCGCGAGGCGGCGGCGCACCAGGCCGCGGTGCTTGGTGCGGGCCGTGAGCTCCTGGCCCACGTAGCAGCCCTTCTCGAAGTCGACGCCGTTCAGCGCCTCGAAGCCGCACTCCATCAGCGTCGCCCGGCCCACCTCCATGTCGCGGCTGCCGTCGGGCGCGCCCCGGGCAAGGCGGTGGCGCTCGTAGTCGGCCGCGTCGCCCGGGGCGAAGCCGGCCTGCGCCAGGAAGGCGAGGTCCGCGTCGCGGGGCAGGACGGCGCGCAGCCCGAGCGCCGCACCGCGCGGGTCGCGCATGAGGATGCCGCCCGCGCACGGCACGGCGTCCCCTTCGTCCGGCGGCAGGCCGAAGGGGGCTTCGCCGTCCACGCCGTCGAAGAGCGCGACGACGCGATAATCCTCGGTGGCGTCGGCAAGCGTGACGTCGGCGCGCAGGCGGTAGGCCATCAGCCGGCGGCCGAGGTCGCCCGTGCGCGGGCCCTCGCAGTCCAGCAGGTAGTCGTCGCCGTGCCGCAGCACGAAGAAGTCGTGCAGGAACTTGCCCTGGGGCGTGAGCAGCGCCGCATAGACGGCGCGCTCGGCCGTCACGCGCTCGATGTCGTTGGAGATCAGCCCCTGCAGGAAGGGGCCGGCCTCCGGCCCGCCGACGGAAACGACGCCGCGCTCTTCGAGAATGACATGGAGGGGCTTGCTCATCGCCGAGATGCGGAACCTTCCGGGATCGGGTGCAGTCGGGCGGCCACTATAATCCCCACTCGCGGCGACCGCGAGGCGAGCGCCCGGTGCGCGCGACCGCGCGCCGCGCCGAATGGCGCGCAGCCTGGCGAGCGGAGCGAGCGCCCGGCGCCTGAAGGGTATGAATGGCTCCGGCGCTGTGCGAGGCTCGCGCCATGACCGGGCTCACCCGAATCGGCGGCAACGTTCTCTCCGGCGTGGCGCTCGACCGCGCCGCCCATCGCCGCACCGACGCGGCCTGGCTGCAGACCCGCCTGGACGACCCCGCCACCCGCTTCCTCGCGATCTGGCGCCAGAGCGCCGTCATCCGCCTGGGGCCGGAGCCCCGCGCCGTGATCCACTACCGCGAGACCCTCGACGGGCTGCTCGACGCCCGCGCCGAGCCCACGCTGCTCGGCATCGACGCGGACCAGGGCGAGGAGGGGGCGGCGCACTTCGTCGTCGACCTCTCGCACGTGGCGGCCGACGACCTGCTGGCGCGCTCGCCCGGCGGCGAGCTGCTGGACCTGCGGGATTCGGTGCAGATCGTGCCGGGGTCGGATTCCGCCCTCATCGCCTACGCACGTGCTCTCACCTACTGGCACCGGCGCCACCGCTTCTGCGGCGCCTGCGGGGCGCCGGCAGAGCCGCGCGAGGCCGGGCACCAGCGCCGCTGCACCAGGGAGGAATGCGGCACAGTCCACTTCCCGCGCACCGACACGGCGGTGATCACGCTGGTCCACGACGGCGACGAATGCCTGCTTTGCCGCCAGTCGCGCTGGCCGCCGGGGATGCACTCGACGCTGGCCGGCTTCCTCGAGCCGGGCGAGAGCCTGGAGGAGTGCGTCGCCCGCGAGATCGGGGAGGAGAGCGGCATCGTCATCGGCGACGTGCGCTACCACTCCTCGCAGCCCTGGCCCTTCCCCGGCACGCTGATGGTGGGCTTCATGGCGCAGGCGCTCTCACGCGAGATCGCGGTCGACGAGACCGAGCTGGAATACGCCCACTGGTACCGCCGCCGCGACCTGCTCGACCGCCGCGACAGCGACGAGTTTCGCCTGCCCGGCCGCTACTCCATCTCGCGCCGCCTGATCGAGGACTGGCTCGCCGGTTACATTCCCCCCTGATCCCGCCCGCGCGCGTTGACAGTAGCGAGGGCCGCCCTTATACAGCGGCGGCTCCGTCGCCCGATGCGGACGGAGCCTGGAGCGGAGAGAGCGCGTGAAGCGGACCTACCAGCCGAGCAACATCGTGCGCAAGCGCCGCCACGGATTCAGGCAGCGCATGAAGTCCGTCGCCGGCCGCCGCGTGCTCGCGCGCAGGCGCGCCAAGGGGCGCAAGCGCCTCGCGGTGTAGGCCCGCCGGGCTTCGGCCTCGCCCGTCGCAATTCCCTGGATTTCAGGTGCGGACAGGCGCGTTGCATTCGGGCACGCGCGACCACATCTCACGCTGGTGCGCATGGACGCCCAGGACGGGGTGAGACGGATGCCCATCGCCACGCTCAAGAAGCGGAACGACTTCCTGCGGGTGCGCGCGGCGGGCCGCCGCTGGGCCGCGCCCGGGCTGGTGCTGCAGGCCGCGCCGGCGCCGGAGGCGGCCGCAGGGCAGGTGCGCGTCGGCTACACGGCGAGCCGGCGCATCGGCAACGCGGTGGCACGCAACCGCGCCAAGCGCCGATTGCGCGCGGCGGTGGCCCATGTTATGCCGGCCTCGGCGCAAAGCGGCTGCGACTACGTCGTCATCGCCCGCGCCGCCACGCTGACCCGCCCGTTCGACGCGTTGATCGGTGACCTGACCGCGGCGCTCGCACGTGTCGGCGCGCCGGCGGGCGATCGAGCGCCGAGGGCGGGACGGCGGGGCGCCGCCGGCCGGCCGCGCGGAGCGGACCCGAGAGCGGGAGACGCATGAAACCGATTGCGTTACTGATCGTGGGCCTGATCCGCGGATATCAGTACTTTATCTCGCCCTTCGTGCCGCCGAGCTGCCGCTTCGAGCCCACCTGCTCGCACTACGCGATCGGCGCGCTGAGGCGGCATGGCGCGGTGGTTGGGCTCGGGCTCGCGCTCTGGCGCATCCTCCGCTGCAATCCCCTCTTCCCCGGCGGGGTCGACCCGGTGCCGGAGCGGCCGCTCCGCATCCCCGGCACCGCCCGCGTGCGCAACCCGCGCTGAGGGGCACGAGCGAGCATCGCATGTTCGGCGGCGGCGAAGACAAGCGCAATCTGATCATCGCGATCGCCGCGATCTTCGTGCTGCTGATCGGCTGGCAGTTCCTCATGCCGGCACTCTTCCCGCCCGACGAGCGGCCGAGGCGGGTGGCCGAGCAGCCCGTGGCCGAGCGGACGCCGGGACAGCAGGCGGTGCTGGAGGCGGCGCCCAGCGCAGACGCGGCGGCGGACGAGCCGATGCGCCAGGCCGGCATCGAGAGCCCGCGCATCGAGATCGAGACGCCCCGGCTGCGGGGTTCGATCGCGCGCCTCGGCGGGCGCATCGATTCGGTCACCCTGCTGGACTATCGCGAGGAAGCGGACGAGGAGAGCCCGAACATCGTGCTGCTCTCGCCGCGCGATGCCACGCGGCCTTACTTTGCCGATTTCGGCTGGCTCACGGATGCCGAGGGCCTCGCGCTGCCGGCGGCCGACACGCTTTGGGAGGCGGACCTCACCACGCTCTCGCCCGGCAAGCCGGTGACGCTGCGCTGGGACAACGGCGCCGGGCTCTCGTTCACGCGCAAGATCGCCATCGACGACGACTTCGTCTTCACCGTGACCCAGTCGGTGCACAACAGAACCGGGGCTCCGCTGGCGCTCACGCCCTATTCGCTGATCGCCCGCTTCAGCGATGCCACCGAGTCCATCCTGCCCTTCAAGCCGCTCTTCATCTTCCAGGACGGCGCGCTCGGCGTCTTCGGCGAGGACTATCGCGACGCCGACTACGACGACATGCGCGATGCCTACGAGGCCGGGGTCGCGAACCCGCGCGTGAGCCGCGAATACCACTACGAGGCCACCGGCGGCTGGATGGGGCTCACCGACAAGTACTGGCTGGTGGCGCTGATCCCCGACCAGCAGACGCCCTTCACCGGCAGCTTCGAGTACGTGCCGGTGGACGACGGGCAGGCGGACTCCTTCCAGACCATCTACGAGGCGGCGCCGCTCACCGTGAACCCGGGGCAGTCGGCCTCGCTCACCTCGCACCTCTTCGCGGGCGCGAAGGAGATCAGCCTGCTCGACCGCTACGAGGAGACGCTGGGTGCCGAGCGCCTCGACCTCGCCGTCGACTTCGGCCCGGCCTGGTTCCTGTCGAAGCCGATGTTCTACGTCATCGACTTCTTCAACCGCGCGACCGGCAACTTCGGCGTCGCCATCCTGCTGCTGACGATCTGCGTTCGGGTGCTGCTCTTCCCGCTCGCCAACAAGGCCTACGCCTCGATGAGCCGCATGCGCAAGCTGCAGCCGGAGATGATCCGCCTGCGCGAGCGCTTCAAGGACGACAAGCAGCGGATGAACACCGAGCTGATGAAGCTCTACCGCGAGCAGAAGGCCAACCCGGTCGCGGGCTGCCTGCCGCTTCTGGCGCAGATTCCGGTATTCTTCGCCCTCTACTACATGCTCTTCGTCACCATCGAGATGCGGCATGCGCCCTTCTTCGGCTGGATCGACGACCTCTCCGCGCCGGACCCGATGACCTTCATCACCGGCTTCGGCCTCCTCGAGTGGCCGGCGCCGGAGTTCCTGCTGGTGGGCATCTGGCCGCTCCTCTTCGGCCTCACCATGTGGCTGCAGATGAAGCTCAATCCGCAGCCGATGGAGCCCATCCAGCAGAAGATCCTGATGGCGCTGCCCATCATCTTCCTCTTCCTGTTCGCGCGCTTCCCGGCCGGCCTCGTGGTCTACTGGACCTGGAACAACGTGCTTTCCATCGGCCAGCAGTGGCTGATCATGCGCCGCATGGGCATCACCAAGCAGAGCCTCGCCGAGGACGCCGAGAAGATCAGGAAGATCAAGGAGGCGGCGGAGAAGGGCACGCTGCTGAGGCCGAGCAAGTCCTCGCGCAAGAAGAGCGCGCGCCCGGGCCCGGCCAGGGAGAAGGCCCGCGCGAGCACCGAGGGGGCATCGGCCAGCGCAGGGACGACACAGCGGGACAGTGCCGCCCGTGCCCGCAAGTCCCAGCCCCGGACCAGCGAGGCGCGGCGCGACGCCGAGACGGGGCGCGATGGCGAGACACGGCGCGACGGGGCCGCACGCCGCGATGGCGCCGCCCGGCGAGACGACGAACCGCGCCGCAAGCCCGCACCCCAGTCTGCATCGGGCAGCGGCAGGAAGGCGGAAGGCGCCACGCGTCCCCGGCGCAAGCCGGCGTCCGACGCGGCACCGCGCGCCAAGGGCGCCACGCGCAGCCGCTCCGCCGAGGGCAAGGAGGAGCGGGGCGGCAAGCGTGCCGGCCGGCAGGAAAAGACGCGCAGCGAAAGCAGCGCCACGACCGCCAAGCGCATGGCCGCCGAGCGGGCGCGGAACGCGCGGCGTAAGGCCATGGCCCGCAAGGCGAAGCAGAAGGCCGCCGGCCGGCGCAAGGCCGCGCCTGCCCCCGCGCGGCCCGAGGGCTTCATGGAGCGCCTCAAGGCGGGCCTCGGGATTCCCCCGGCCGAGGGCGCGTCCCGGCCCGCGCAGGCGCCCCGGCCTGCGGCGGAGGAGAAGCCCAGGAAGTCGCGCCGGCAGCGCAAGGCCGAGCGCGCGGCCGCCCGCAGCGA
>JAJDXK010000146.1 GCA_022823305.1 Alphaproteobacteria bacterium | reverse complement strand
GGGTCGCGGCGCCGCTGCTGACGGCCCTCTGGCTCGCCGCGAGCGCGCCGGCGCTGGCGCAGGAGCCGGCGCCGGCCGGAGACGCGGCCGACCCGCAGGCCCTCGAGCAACTCGTCGAGACCCTGGAATCGCCGGAGAGCCGCGAGCGCTTCCTCGCCGACCTGAAGGCCGCGATCGCGGCGCAGCAGGCGACGGAGGCGAGCGAGAGCGCCGAAGACGACTCGGCGATGGGCGCGATCTCCGAGGGGGTCGCGGTGCTGGGCGAGCAGATCGTCCTGCTCGCGCGCGAGATCGCCGGCATGCCCGACGCCGTCGCCTGGCTGATCGAGAACTGGGACGAATCCGACGACGGCGACACCTGGCCCGTCTCGCTGGGCAAGCTGGCCGCGGCCGTCGTCGGCGGCATCCTCGTCGGGCTGGCCGTCTTCCGCGCGCTCGCCGTGCCGCGCCGCCGGCTGGAGGAGCGGGAGAAGCCCTCGCTCTGGCTGCAGCCGCCGCTGCTGCTCTACAACACCGCGCTCCGGCTGGTACCCAATCTGGTGATGGCGGGCGTCGGCTACGGCATCCTCACCTTCATCGGGCCGGGCGAGACGGTGCGGGTGATCGGTCTCGCGATCATCAACGCCCACGTGATCGCGAGCATCGCCAAGGCGGCGGGAACGCTCGCGCTCTCGCCCTACGCGCCGCGCCTGCGGCTGACACCGATCGCGGACGTGAACGCCGCCTACATCTCGATCTGGTGGCGCCGCCTGGTGAACATCGGGACCTACGGCTACGTCTTCTGCCAGGCCGGGCTGCTGCTGGGCCTGCCGGAGAGCGGCTATGCGGCGCTGGTGCGCCTGCTCGGCGTCCTCCTGGTGGGGCTGCTCATCACGCTCATCCTGCAGAACCGCGCGCCGCTCGCGCGCTGGCTGCACGAGACCGGCCGGACCAGCGGCCGGCGGGCGCACCTCAGGCTCTTCGCCTTCCTCGGCAAGCTCGCGGACTTCTGGCACATCCCGGCGATCCTCTACGTCATCGCCGGCGGGATGCTGGCCGCTGCCGAGGGGCTGGAGGGCTTCCTCTTCCTGGTCAAGGGCAGCGCCGCGACGCTCGCCATCGCCTGGGCCACGGGCTTCGGCTTCGCCGGTGTCCGGCGCGGCTTCGAGCGGGGCTTCCGCATCCGCAGCGAGCTCAGCGAGCGCTACCCGGGGCTGCAGGCGCGGGTCAACCGCTACCTGCCGGTGGCGCGCGGGGCGGCGCAGGCGGTGATCCTGCTGCTCGGCATCTGCCTCGTGCTGGAGGCGTGGAACGCCGACATCTTCACCTGGCTCGCGAGCGAGACGGGCCGTCAGGTGATCGCGACGCTGGCCTCGATCGTCGCCATCGCGGTGATTGCCGTGATCCTGCTGGAGGTGGCGTCCACCCTGATCGACCGCTACCTCACCCAGGTCGACGAGAAAGGCGAGCTGGTGGAGCGGAGCCAGCGCGCGCGCACGCTGCTGCCGCTCGCGCGCAACGCGCTCCGCGTCGTCGTCGGCGTGATCGCGGCGCTGATGATCCTCTCCGAGATCGGCATCGACATCGCGCCGGTGCTGGCGGGCGTCGGCGTCGCCGGCCTTGCCATCGGCTTCGGCGCGCAGACCCTGGTGAAGGACATCATCACCGGGCTCTTCATCCTGCTGGAGGACAGCGTCGCCGTCGGCGACGTGGTGACCGCGGGCGGCCACACCGGCACGGTCGAGGCCATCACCGTCCGCACCATCCGCCTGCGCGACCTGCAGGGACAGGTGCACACCGTGCCCTTCAGCGGCGTGGACACCGTCTCCAACATGACCAAGGACTTCTCCTACTACCTGATCGACATGGGCGTGGCCTACCGCGAGGACTACGACGAGGTGGTGGCGGTGATGCGCGAGGTCGCGGACGAGCTGCAGCAGGACCCCGAGTTCGGCCCCAACATGCTGGAGCCGCTGGAGGTCATGGGCCTCAACAGCTTCGGCGATTCCGCCGTGATCGTCCGCGTCCGGCTCAAGACCAGGCCGCTGACGCAGTGGGCCACGGGGCGGGAGTACAACCGCAGGCTCAAGGCGGCCTTCGATGCGCGCGGCATCGAGATCCCCTTCCCGCACACGCAAATCTATTTCGGCGAGGACAAGGAGGGCCGGGCGCCTCCCGGCCGCGTCGTCATCGAGGATGCGCGCGGGCGCGCGGATGCCCCCGCGCCACCCTCACCGCAACAGCCGGCGGAAAGGGAGCGCCGCGCCGCGCCGCACGCATCCACTTCGCCGCGCCCCGCCGCGGACGGGCCGGGCGACGGCGGGAGCAGCTCCGGCGACGACGCACCGGGTTAGGGCGCGGTTGCGTCCTCCCGCCACCGCGCCTTCAACTATTCAAACAGAGGCGTGATCCGCCGGGCGGGTGCGTTGACTCGGGCCGTGCCCGGCCGCATCGTGCGCCCCGCGCGCGTGGGCGCGCAGTATGCGCACCGCGCAGCGCACGCGGCGTCCGAGGGCGCCGCCTGAGGGGGGACCCGATGAAAGCGTCCGATCTTCTGGTCAAATGCCTCGAACGCGAGGGCGTGACCCACATCTTCGGCATTCCCGGCGAGGAGAACGCAGACGTGATGATGTCGCTGATGGACAGCGGCAGCGACATCGACTTCGTGCTCTGCCGCCACGAGCAGGCGGCCGCCTTCATGGCTGACGTCTACGGCCGGCTCACGGGCAGGGCCGGCGTCTGCCTCGGCACCCTCGGCCCCGGCGCCACCAACCTGGTGACCGGCGTCGCCGACGCCAACATGGACCGCGCGCCCGTGGTCTGCCTCATCGGCCAGGCCGGCACCCAGCGCCTCCACAAGGAGAGCCACCAGAACATGGACTCGGTCGCCATGTTCCAGCCCATCACCAAGTGGGCGCAGACCGTGCGTCAGCCGGGCAACATCCCGGAGATCGTGCGCAAGGCCTTCAAGGTGGCCGAGGCCGAGAAGCCGGGCGCGGTGCTGATCGAGCTGCCGGAGGACATCGCGGAGATGGAGGCGACGGGCGCGCCGATCGACCCGATCAAGACCCGCCGCCCCGGCGCCGACCACAAGGCGGTGGCGCGCGCGGTGGAGGCGATCGTCGGCGCGAAGAGCCCGCTGATCCTCGCCGGCAACGGCGCCATCCGCAAGCGCGCCTCGGCCCAGCTCCAGCGCCTCGCCCGGCTCACCGGCATCGGCGTGGTCAACACCTTCATGGGCAAGGGGGCGGTCCCGCGCAGTGACGAGCACTGCCTCTTCACCGTGGGCCTGCAGGGCAAGGACCACATCATCGCGGCGCTCCGCGAGGCCGACGTGATCGTCTCGGTCGGCTACGACCTGGTCGAGTACTCGCCCGCCTTCTGGAACCGCGGCGCGGAGAAGACCATCGTCCACGTCGACTTCTGGCCGGCGGAGGTGGACGGCGACTACGAGGCGGCGGTAGACGTCCAGGGCGACATCGCCGACGCGCTCTGGCAGATCAACCAGGAGATCGAGCGGCGCAGCGCGGCGGGAAGCCTCAGCCTGCCCCTCTTCGACATCGGCACGCGCCAGGACCTGCGCCGCACCATCCACGAGGACCTCACGGCCGAGAAGGCGAGCGACCACTTCCCCATGCGCCCGCAGAAGGTGCTGCACGACGTGCGGGCCTTCATGGGGCCCGGGGACGTGCTGCTCTCGGACGTGGGCGCGCACAAGATGTGGATCGCCCGCTACTACCAGTGCGACGAGCCCAACACCTGCCTCATCTCCAACGGCTTCTGCACCATGGGCTTCGCCTTCCCCGGCTCGCTCGGGGCCAAGATCGCGACGCCCGCGCGCCGCGTGCTCTCGATCAACGGCGACGCCGGGTTCTTCATGAACGCGCAGGACATGGAGACGGCCGTCAGACGCAAGCTCAACGTCGTCGCCATGATCTGGATGGACGGCGCCTACGGCCTGATCGAGTGGAAGCAAAGCAACGCCTTCGACGGCCGCCACTTCGACCTCTCCTTCACCAACCCGGACATCGCGCTCTGGGCCCGGTCCTACGGCGCCTGGGGCCGCACCATCGAAAGCGCGAGCGAGCTGGTGCCGGCGCTGGAGGAGGCCTTCGCGCAGCCGGGGCCGGCGGTGATCGGCGTGCCCATCGACTACGGCGAGAACATGAAACTCTCCGCCCGTCTCGGGAAGATCGAATACCCGATCTGATCCCCGGCATATCCGCCGGGACGCAGACGCGCGTCGGGACGACCGGAGAGGAGGACGGAACGGGCATGGCGGAGGGGGCAGATCGGGAATTCTCGGGCGAGGCGGAGATTCTCCGGCGCGCGGCCGACGAGTACGATTCGTCCAACCCGGACTTCCCCATCGATCCGGGCCGCACGGCGCTCCTCGTGATCGACCTGCAGGAGGGCTTCGTCGCCGAGGGCGCGCGCATGTGGACCCCGGAAAACCTGCGCATCCTGCCCCGCGTGAAGGCGCTGATCGAGCGCTGCCGCAGCCTCGACATTCCCGTGATCTTCACCGAGCACGCCCATGACGCCTCGGGCCGGGACAAGGGCCTGATGTGGGACGTGCCGCTCAACCGGCCGATCAGGGAGGGCGCGCTCAGAACCGGCGCGGACGACGTGGCCACCTACCACGAGATCGCGCCCGTCGCGGGCGAGAAGGTGATCCAGAAGCACCGCTACAGCGCCTTCTTCGACACGGACCTGCACACCTACCTGCGCGGCTGCGAGGTGGACACGGTGATCATCACGGGCTGCATGACCAACTACTGCTGCGGCGCGACCGCCCGGGACGCGTTCTTCCGCGACTACAAGGTCATCTTCGGCAGCGACGTGACCGCGACCGACAGCCGCGACCTGCACGAGGCGGAGCTGAAGACGCTCCGGCGCGGCTACGCGCGGGTGATCCCCGCCGGCGAGATTCTGGACGAGATCGGCGAGCCCTGAGTCCTCCAGCCCGTCGCCGGGGCGGTCTGCACGAGATTGCCGGGCCGGGGAACTGCCGGCACCGGGCCGCCAGGCGCCCCTTCGCGTTGACTTGCGGGGCTTGCGAACAGATAGTGCGCGCTTTCCGAATCCGCGGGAGGCGCCGCCGTGTCCACGTCACTGATGGCCAACTATGGCCGCTTCGACCTCACGTTCGCGCGGGGCGAGGGCTCGTATCTCTACACGGCCGAGGGCGAGCGCTATCTGGACTTCGGCTGCGGCATCGGCGTGACCAGCCTCGGCCACGCGCACCCGCACGTGGTCGCCGCGCTGGAGGCGCAGAGCACGCAGCTCTGGCACGTCTCCAACCTCTACCACATCCCGCCGCAGGCCCGCCTTGCCGAGCGGCTCGCCGCCGCGTCCTTCGCCGACCGCGTGCTCTTCTGCAACTCCGGGGCCGAGGCGATGGAGTGCGCGCTCAAGCTCGCGCGCATCTACCAGACCAGCCGGGGCGCGGCAGAGCGCTACCGCGCGATCACCTTCCGCAACGCCTTCCACGGGCGCACGCTCGCCACCATCGCCGCCGGCGGCCAGGCCAAGCACCTCAAGGGCTTCGAGCCCGCCGTCGATGCCTTCGACCAGGTGGAGCTCGGCGACCTGGACGCCACGCGGGCCGCCATCGGCGACGAGACCGCGGCGATCGTGGTGGAGCCCGTGCAGGGCGAGGGCGGCGTCTACCCGGCGAGCGACGAATTCCTGCAAGGCTTGCGCGCGCTCTGCGACGAGGCCGGGCTGGTGCTGATCTTCGACGAGGTGCAGTGCGGCGTCGGCCGCACGGGCAAGCTCTTCGCCCACGAGTGGGCGGGCGTCGCGCCCGACATCATGGGCCTCGCCAAGGCGCTGGGGAACGGCTTCCCCATCGGCGCCTGCCTCGCACGGGAGGAGGTGGCCGCCGCCATGGTCCCCGGCAGCCACGGCACCACCTTCGGCGGCAATCCGCTCGCCTGCGCGGTGGGCAACGCCGTGCTCGACGTGGTGCTGGCGGAGGGCTTTCTCGACAAGGTGCAGGAGACGAGCGCGCGGCTCACCGAGCGGCTGGCCGCGATCGCCGGCAACAAGAGCGTCTATGCCGGCGTGCGCGGCCGCGGCCTCATGCTGGGGCTGGAGTGCGTGGTGCCCAACATGGACCTGCTCGGCGCGCTGCGCGCGGAGAAGGTGCTGGCGCTGCCGGCCGACGGCAACGTGCTGCGCATGCTTCCCCCCCTCAACATCGGCGAGGCCGAGATCGACGAGGCCTGCGAGGCACTGGAGCGGGCCTGCGCCCAGGTGGCGACGTGACCGCACCGCGCCACTTCCTCGACTTCGACGGGATCGACGCCGCCACGCTGCGCGAGACCATCGACCGCGCACGCACGCTGAAGGGGCGGAACGGCGCGGCCCCGCTCGCCGGCAGGACGCTCGCCGCGATCTTCGAGAGCCCGTCGACGCGCACGCGGGTCTCGTTCGAGGTCGCCATGGGCGAGCTCGGCGGCAAGACCATCACCATGACGGCCGCCGACATGCAGCTCGGGCGCGGCGAGACCATCGAGGATACCGCGCGCGTGCTGTCGCGCTACGTCGACGCGATCGCGCTCCGCACCCGCACGCACGAGACCCTGGTGGCGCTGGCCGAGGGCGCGAGCGTGCCGGTGATCAACGCGCTCTCCGATCGCAGCCACCCGTGCCAGCTGGTGGCCGACATCATGACCTACGAGGAGCACCGCGGCCCGATCGCAGGGCGCACGGTCGCGTGGCTCGGCGACGGCAACAACGTGGCGGCGACCTGGGTGCAGACCGCCGCGCACTGCGGCTTCAGCCTGCGCCTCGCCTGCCCGGCCGCCTGCCCGCCCGAGCCCGCGATCGTCGCCTGGGCCAGGGAACGCGGCGCCGACGTGGAGGTCGGCACCGACGTGGAGGGCGCGGTCTCCGGCGCCGACTGCGTGGTGACCGACAGCTGGGTGTCGATGCACGACGATGCGGCGCGCAAGGGGAACGTCTCGTTCGAGCCCTATCGCGTCGACGAGGCGGTGATGGCGATGGCCGCGCCCGATGCCATCTTCATGCACTGCCTGCCGGCGAAGCGGGGCTGCGAGGTCACCGACGCGGTGCTGGACGGCCCGCAGTCGGTGGTGCTCGACGAGGCGGCCAACCGCGTGCCGGCACAAAAGGCGATCCTGCTCTGGTGCCTAGACGGCAGCTGAGGCTGCCGTTTACCGACCGAACCCTCCAAGTCACTGACCGCACAGCCATTGGTCGCGGCGCTCACGGCGCCCGGCCGGGGCGGGGATGTTGCGTGCCTGGTTACCGGTGTATGACTTGACACATTGTTGCAAAAGGTCTATTGGAACAAACGGACGCGCCGGTGGGGAGGAGCGCCATGCCCACGATCCGCATTTCGGACAAGTCGTTGCAGCGCCTCAAGGCGTGGGCGGAGCCACTGGAGGACTCGGCGGACTCGGCACTGGCGAAGGCACTCGACGCCGCAGAGCGCCATCGGGACACGCAGGGCCCGGAACCCGCGCCTCCGGTTGCGGAGCCCGAGCCCGGCAGCGCCACGGGGCCCAAGCTGCCCCAGAAGGCGTTTCGGGAGCCTCTGCTGGAGGCGATTTACGAACTGGGCGGCAGCGCGCATGCGCGCGACGTGCGTCCGGTCCTGAAGGAGCGCATGGAGCCCCGGTTGCGGGCCGGCGACTACGAACAGGTGAGCTCGGGCGACGAGCGCTGGTGGAATGCCGCCTGCTGGGAGCGAAACGACCTCGTCAAGGAGGGATACCTCCGCAGGGATTCGCCGCGTGGTGTCTGGGCCCTGTCGGATGTGGGAGTCAATCTCGTGAAGTACGGTCTGGAAAGGCAGTCGGAGTCCTTCGTCGAGCACCTCCTCGCGTTCCCGGAGGGCGGGGAGGAGTCCGACTTCGAGCAGCCGCGCTCGGGCCCGCGGCCGCTCGATCCATGAGCTATCTCGTGGACACCAATGTGGTCTCGGAGCTGCGCAAGAAGCGCCGCGCCGACCGGGGCGTCGTCGATTGGGTCCGGGCACGCGAGCCGGACGAGCTCTTCATCAGCGTGCTCACCATCGGCGAGCTCCGGCGCGGCGCGGCGCGTGTCCGCCGCCGCGACCCCGACTTCGGCGCCGCGCTCGACAGGTGGGTGGCTCAGATTGCCGAGCGCTTCCGCGATCGGATCCTCGTCGTCGATCACGCCATCGCCGAGAGATGGGGCGAGGTTACCGGGCGGCAGACCGTGCCCGACGTGGACGGCCTCATCGGCGCCACCGCGCTTGTCCACGGACTCACCGTCGTGACGCGGAACGTGCGGCACATCGCGCCCACCGGTGCGCGCTGCCTCGACCCATTCGGCGGAACCGGGGAGATTTGCTAGTCTTGGGCGGGAGCCGGCGCACGAGGCAGGCGCGGGCCGAGCCGGGGAGGCTGCGATGTCGCTGTTGATCAGGGGTGGCACGGTGGTCACCGCCGAGGAGACGAAGCGGGCGGACGTCTACTGCGAGGACGGCACGATCGTGGCCGTGGGCGAAGGGCTCAAGGCGCCGGCGGGCGCCGAGGTCGTCGATGCCGGCGGCGCGCTGGTGATGCCGGGCGGGATCGACCCGCACACCCACATGGAGCTGCCCTTCATGGGCACCGTCACCTCCGACGACTTCTTCACCGGCCCGGCGGCGGCGCTCGCCGGCGGCACGACGATGATCATCGACTTCGTGATCCCCGACCCCGAGAGCCGGCCCATGGAGGCCTGGCGCGACTGGATGCAGCGCGCCGCGAAGGCGCCCTCCGACTACTCCTTCCACGTCGCCATCACCAACTGGAACGAGAAGATCGAGGAGGACATGGGCGTCCTCACGCGCGAGCACGGGGTCAACAGCTTCAAGCACTTCATGGCCTACAAGGGCGCGATCATGCTCGACGACGAGAAGCTGCTGGCGAGCTTCGCGCGCTGCCAGGAGCTGGGCGCGCTCTGCACCGTCCATGCCGAGAACGGCGAGCTGGTCTGGCACCTGCAGCAACAGCTGCTGGCCCAGGGCATCACCGGGCCCGAGGGACACCCGCAGTCGCGCCCGCCCGAGGTCGAGGGCGAGGCCGCCAACCGCGCCATCCGCATCGCCCAGGTGCTGAACGCGCCGATCTACATCGTCCACGTCTCGTGCAAGGAGGCGCTGGACGCCGTGACCCGCGCCCGGCTCGAGGGCCAGCGCGTCTTCGGCGAGTGCCTGGTGCAGCACCTGGTGATCGACGACTCGGTCTACTACCAGGCCGACGCGCAGGAGGCGCGGGCCTACGTGATGAGCCCGCCCTTCCGCCCCAAGCACCACCAGGAGGCGCTCTGGCACGGCCTGCAGTCGGGCAACCTGCAGACCACGGCGACCGACCACTGCGGCTTCTGCGCGCACCAGAAGGCCGCGGGCAAGGACGACTTCACCAAGATCCCGAACGGCACCAGCGGCATCGAGGACCGCATGTCGGTGCTCTGGCACAACGGCGTCGGCGACGGGCGGATCACCGCCAACGAGTTCGTGGCGCTGTCCTCCACCAACGCCGCGAAGATCTTCAACATCTACCCGCGCAAGGGGGCGGTGCAGCCGGGCGCCGACGCCGACATCGTGGTCTGGGACCCCGAAGCGACGCGCACGATCTCCGCCGCCACCCACCACCAGAACGTCGATCACAACATCTTCGAGGGGATGGAGGTCCAGGGCGTGGCGGTCGCCACCATCAGCCGCGGCCGCAAGCTGTGGGATGGCAACACGCTCAACGTCGAGGAAGGCACCGGCCAGTACGTCGACCGCCCGACCTTCCCGCCCGTGTTCGACGCCGTGGCGCGGATGCAGGCGATCAAGACGGCGCGCCGGGTCGAGCGCGCGGACGCCTGAGCGAGACGAGGGGAGGGAGAGCGATGAGCGACGACATCATCAGCGTGGACGAGTTCGAGAGAATGCGGGTCGCGCGCTTCGACAAGCTGCAGGGCAGCTCCCTGCCCATGCTGGACGCGGTGATTCCCGGCTGCGAGCGCGAGATCTTCCACATCATCGGGCGCGGCGTCGGCGAGGACGCGACGCAGAAGGCCGCGATCAGCGACAACCGCGACTTCAACGTCTCCGTGGTGCGCTGCGGCCCCGGCAAGGGCACGCTGCATCACGACCACGAGACCAACGAGGTCTTCATGCCGCTCAGGGGTCGCTGGAAGATCTTCTGGGGCGACGACGAGGACAGCCGCTGCGTCCACCTCGACCCCTGGGACGTGGCCTCCTGCCCGCCCCACGTGATGCGGGGCTTCCGCAACGTGAGCGACGAGGAGGGGCTGCTCTTCGTCATCGTCGGTGCCACCGACCCCGGCCGCGTGACCTGGCGCGACGACGTGCTGGAAGAGGCCGAGCGGCGCGGCCACCGCCTCACCGAGGACGGCATCGAGCGGGTGCCGGCGGCGGCCGAATAGCTCCGGCCGTCACCCCTCGGGGCGCGACCCGGCCTGACCGGATCGTGGCCGGTCTCCGCGCACCCCCGCTTACCTGTGCGGCGCAGTCCGAACTCCCCTGTCGTCAGACGCGCAAGTCCGACGCCGACCGGCGCGGCAACGTGCTGACCGGCTCCGAGTCCGCGGGGCCGAACCACGACGCCGGGCAACGGCCGGCTCGGCCAAACACGGGAACCGGACCATGAGTCGAGCGCAGGAAGATGCAGGAAGGGTGTTCAAGGACCTGCATTCGGCCGACGGGATATTCGTGATGCCGAACGCGTGGAACGCCGGCAGCGCCCGCATGCTGGAAGCAGCCGGCTTCCGCGCACTGGGTACCACGAGCGCGGGTATCTCGTTCTGCCTGGGGCTCCCGGACTACGAGGGGGCGCTCACCCGGGAAGCAGCGCTGGAGGAATCCCGTCGGATTGCCCGCGCGGTCCGGATACCGGTCAGCGCGGACGCGGAGAATGGCTACGGACATGCTCCGGAAGAGGTGGCGGAGACCATCCGCCGGGTGGCGGACGCCGGTGCGGTCGGGGCGAGCATCGAGGACTATTCCGCGGCCTATGGCACGGGCGACCTCTACGATCGGGTGCTGTCGGCGGAGAGGATCGAGGCGGCGGTGGCAGCGGCCGAGGCCCTGCCGCTTCCCTTCACCGTGACCGCCAGAGCCGAGTGCTATCTCGTGGGGCACCCGGCCCCGTTCGAGGAATCCGTGGCCCGGGCCCTTTCCTATCGCGACGCGGGCGCAGACTGTCTCTACGTGCCCGGACTCGCCGACCCGGAGACCATCGGCAGGCTGGTGAAGGAAGTCGACGCCCCGATCAACGTGGTCATGGGTCTCGCCGGCGGCCTCTTGAGCGTGAACCAGCTCGAAGACCTGGGGGTGAAGCGCGTGAGCGTCGGCGGCTCCCTCGCCCGTGCCACCTTCGGGCTCATCCGGCGGGCGGCCGAGGAGATTCGCGACCGCGGCACCTTTACCTATGCCGAAGGGCAGGTGCCGGACGCCGAACTCTGCCGCTTCTTCGCCGGGCGGCAGGACGTCTCCACGCCCTGACCCACTGCGAACGTCGCGGGGCGGGCGGCCCCGGCACGGGAGACCCGCGGTCCCGCTCTACGACACCAGCGCCGGCCAGCGCCCGCGCCAGGGCCGCGCGGCCTCGAAGGCCGCCGCCGCACGCAGCACCGTCGGGTCGTCGAGGTGACGGCCCACGATCTGCAGCCCTACCGGCAGGCCGTCCTCCGTCCACCCGGCCGGCACGCTCGCCGCCGGCTGGCCCGTCATGTTCATGGGGAAGGTGAAGGCGAGCCAGGCGAAGGGCGGCACCAGGCGCCCCTCGATGATCTCCGGCCCCTGCATGTAGAGGCCGAAGGGCGGGCACGCCAGCGTCGGCGTGAGCAGGAAGTCGTAGCCCTGCATGAAGCGCCACATCCTGTTCACCACCGCCTTGCGCCCGATCACGGCGTTGGTGAGGTCCTCCGCCGTCCAGGGCCGGGTGATGAAGTCCACCAGGTGGGGCGTCATCCGCGCGCCGTGCTCGGCCACCAGCCGGCGCATCCCGGCGAGGTCGGTCTCCGCCGCCACCAGACCCCAGAAGGTGAGGTAGGGGTCGTCCCAGCCTGGATTCGCTTCCTCGACGGTGCAGCCGAGCTCGCTCTCGAACACGCGCACCGCCTCGCCCACGATGCGGCGCACCTCGGGGTCGACCGCGGCATAGCCCCAGTCGGCGCTGTAGGCGACGCGGCAGCCCCTGAGGTCGCCCGCCTTCGCGCACGCCAGCCAGTCGAAGTCGGCGGCGGGAAGCGAGTGGCGGTCGCGCTCGTCCGGCCCCGCCATGACCGAGAGCATCAGCGCGGAATCCGCCACCGTCCGCGTCATCGGGCCGATGTGCTCGATCCCCTCCCAGCTGGAGACGCCGGGGTAGCGCTCGTCGCGGCAGCCGGGATAGAGCGGCACCCGGCCCATCGACGCCTTGACCCCCACCAGCCCGCAGAAGGACGAAGGGATGCGCACCGAGCCGCCGCCGTCGCTGCCGACGGCGAGCGGGCCCATGCCCGCCGCCACCGCCGCGCCCGAGCCTGCGCTGGAGCCGCCGGGGGAGCGCTCCGGATTCCACGGGTTGCGCGTCGCCTCGAACACGGCGTTGTGGCTGGCGCCGCTGTAGCCGAACTCCGGCACGTTGGTCTTGCCCAGGATCACCGCGCCGGCGGCGGTCAGGCGCTCCACCACCACGTCGTCCTCCTCGGCCATGAAGCCCTCGTAGGCGACGGAGCCGGAGACGGTGGGCAGGTCCCTGGTGCAGACCAGGTCCTTGATGCCGACGGGCACGCCAGCGAGGGGGCCTGCGTCCTCGCCGGCGGCGATCTTCGCGTCCACCCGCCGGGCGGCGGCTCGCGCATGGTCGGGCGCCGGCGTGCAGAAGGCGTGCAGGTGGGGCTCCACACGCTCCATGTGGGCGATCACCGCATCCGCCACCTCGAGTGCGGAGAGCTCCTTCGCCCGCACCTTTGCTGCGAGCGTGACGGCATCCATGCGGCAGATCTCGTTGGCTTGCGGCATCGCTCGTCCTCCCCGGCAGGCCGGCCTCGCGCCCGGCGCACCGGGCCTGTGTGACGCGGCGTTGCGCGAATGGCAACCCTGCGCCACCCTCGGCCATCCCGAGCGACCCGGAGCAAGGGCGGGCGGCCATGCTGCGCATCGTCCTCGATGACAACCTGAAGGTGCTGCGGAGCCTCGCGTCCGCCAGCATCGACCTGATCTACATCGACCCGCCCTTCAACACGGGAAAAGCGCAGACGCGGGTCGCGCTCAGGACCGAGCGGGATGCGGACGGCGACCGGACCGGCTTCCAGGGCCGGCGCTACCGCAGCACCGCGCTCGGCGCCACCGGCTACGGCGACGCCTTCGACGACTACCTCGCCTTCCTCAGACCCCGCCTGATCGAGGCCCACCGGGTGCTGGCCGCCACGGGCTCGCTCTTCTTCCACATCGACTGCCGCGAGGCGCACTACTGCAAGGTGCTGCTGGACGGCATCTTCGGCCGCGCGAGCTTCGTCAACGAGATCGTCTGGGCCTACGACTACGGCGGCAGGCCGAAGCGGCGCTGGCCGGCCAAGCACGACACCATCTTCTGGTACGCCAAGGACCCCGCGCGCTACACCTTCAACGCGAGCGAGATCGACCGCATCCCCTACATGGCGCCCAAGCTGGTCGGCGCCGAGAAGGCCGCGCGCGGCAAGACGCCCACGGACGTCTGGTGGCACACCATCGTGCCCACCAACTCGAAGGAGAAGACCGGCTACGCCACCCAGAAGCCGCTCGGGCTGCTGGAGCGCATCGTGAGAGTCCACTCCGCGCCGGGCGATGCGCTGCTGGACTTCTTCGCCGGCTCCGGCACCTTCGGCGAGGCCGCCGCCCTCCACGGCCGCAAGTGCCTCCTCGTCGACGACAACCCCGAGGCGGTGCGGATCATGGCCAGTCGCTTGGAGCCCTATGGAGCCCACTTGCGGCGGCATAAGCCGCCCTTTGTCTCGGTGACCTTGCCTCCTGACACTTCTTACGAGCGCTAGCCGTCTTGATATCTCCCTCGCAATTCACTTCTTCGCTAACTCATCCGACAAAAGCCAGCATTTCCTCCATTGGCTCCGCCTTCTTTCTCTTTACATCTTTGCGATATGATGACACAAGTGTGCCTGCCATACTTTTGCACCAGTTTGCACTCTTTAAACTCGCCTTGTAGTCCAGCTTTCCTTCGTCCAATTGTTCCTGCACTTCGGCATTTAGGTCCAATGCCACGGTTTGCGATATACTCCGGAATACGTTCGCGAATTCCGCGATGGAGCCATATTCGAATAGCACCCTCGGATTATGCAACACTGCCTTTCCCCGATCGGACGTTCGCAATATTTGCGAAACAACAAAACTCAAGAAGTATTTGGTCAAATTATAGGGGATTACATACTTAGGTTGACTCCCTCTCTCTGATCCGCCACGCTTCACCCTGTCGCCAAAATCCACGAGCGGCCCATGTCGGGCCGCCCGCGAATACAAGACCGTCAGGGAATAAGCGGGAACCCACCTACGCTCGTGGATTGTTTGGCGACCGGCCCGGCACCCGCCGGCGCCGTCCCCAACCCATGGAAGGACGGCATGAGAGTAGCACTCATCACAGCCACCCTGCTCATTCTGGCCGCATGTGCGACAGGCACGATCGACGGCCACCGGATCACAGCGACGGCCAATATCCCGCAGGCCCCGCAGGCTCTCCCAGACCTGTACGACGAAGCCCCGGAGGAAGCCCGTGACATCTGGCGCCGCTACCTGGCCCAGGCGGACGGGAGATATGCAGTTCTGGCTGCTGACCGGAAGGGGCGCGGCGCGGGTTGGGTCTACTGCAACGCCTACTGTCAGAATGCCATGAATCCGGCGTTCAAATCGCACAATGACGTGGTGTTCAAGCACGGCGCCTTGAGACTCTGTCGGCAGTATGTGCGGCAGAACTACCCGGCCCAGAAGCCGGACTGCGCCATCTTCGCGATCAAGGACAAGATCGTGTGGGAAGGCCCGATGCCGTGGGAGTGAAGCTCACGCGGGAAGCGAGATCAGAGGGGAGCGCAGCCACGCGAATCTCTTAGAGATATGCTAGAACGCCAACGCCCCCAGGGATGGGAGTCCCACGGGGGCGTTGTTTCAACCACGAGCTCCGGCTCGGCCGCGCCTTCGCTGATCTCCCCATAGCAGCACTACGATGGGCGGTCAAGCCGGGCTCCAACACTGGAGGCCGCAATGGCCGTGGGATTCAACTTGGGCTCATCAGCCCCGGACAAGGAGCCTACCTACGCAGAACTCAAGGCAAGGGTTGCTGAACTGGAGCGCGAGGTGAAGCAACTGCGCGACGCCAGGCAGCGCCGCCTCCTGCGGAGTGCCCGAACGCGCTCCCGAAAGGCGCATAGCTGGATGACGAGATAACAGCCGGGACCGGACTCCACCCCGGCTCTTGTGTGTTCTAGGGAATCAGGACTGGGTTGGTTCCTCGGGGGACTGTCCAGAGGGCGCCGCCACGTCAGATTTCTCGTCCTCCTGCGTCTTCCGATCCTGGGGAGGGCGGCGGCGCAGGAGCGCCTTTGCCAGTTCCTCGGGCGTTGCGTCTGTGGCGGGCGGGTACTTCGTCACCGGGCCCGCTCCCCGGCGACCAGATCGCGGTACATGAGCCGGCGTCCGATCATGCCGGCGATCACGGCGTTCATCTGGTCGATGGTGTCCGCGTCGCGGATGCCGTGGCGCCCCGCGAACTCGTTGACGTAGCGCTGTAGGTGCTTCGGGCTGATCTTGTGGAAGGTGCCCTTGTGGGCGCGCTTCAACATCGACCAGAACGATTCCATGCCGTTCGTGCTGGCTTGGTCGCGGACGTACTCACCGACCGAATGGCGCACGGTCTCATGCTCGAAGGGAATCCCTTGGTAGGCGGAAGCCTCGTCAGTGAAGATGGTGGCCCCTGGTGCTGCGTGAGTAGCCACGAACCCCTGGAGGGTGCTCTTGGTAGTGTCGGGCACCACTTCGGCCCTGACGCTCCCTGTGGCGCGGTCCTTGGCCCCAACGACGGCAGCCTTGCCGACAGTGCCGCGTCCGGCGCGCAGCTTGTCCTTGGAGTGCTTGTTCCGCTCCCTGCCGCCGAAGTAGCACTCGTCCACCTCAATCGGCCCGGAGAACGGCTCTGCCTTTTCCTGCGCCCAGGCTTCGCGCAGTCGGTGCAGCATGAACCAGGCCGTCTTCTGCGTCACCCCGATATCCCGGTGCAGCTTCATCGAGGACACGCCCTTGAGGCTGGTGACTTCGAGGTAGATGGCGAACGCCCACTTGCGGAGCGGGATTTTCGACCCCTCCAGCGCAGTCCCTGTCTTCACCGAGAAGTAGGCGCGGCAGTCCGTGCAGCGGTAGGGAGACTTGGCGTGGCTGCACTCATGCGTGCGCTCGCTCCCGCAGCGCGGGCAATGACGGCCCTCGGGCCAAGTCTGATCCTCGAACCATTGGCGAGCCGCGTTTTCGTCCGGGAACATGTCCGCGAGCTGCATGAGCGTGATGCCTTCGCGGTGCGACTTGCCGGGTGCTTTCTGCGGCATGACGTGCCTCCGTTGCTACCTATGTATATAGTTTTTGGAGGCGCCGGAGTCAACCTAAGTATGTAATCCCCAAATTATACGCAGCAAAGGGCTTGTCATCCAATTCCTCTAGGCCAACAAGCGTTCCCCTAAAAGCCTCGTGCAGCGCAACGATTTTGTATCCATTAACATGCGGTTGTCCAAATATTCGCGCGTGGGAATCATCCATGACCCGGTATCTTTGATGACAAGACCACGGTTCGCCCAAGTCAATAGCTAACAATATAAGGCCCGCCTCCTCATTAGAAATTACGTTAAACCCCTGATTATCCTCACCGCGCTTAACTTCATACCTGTAATTTCCGTAATCAATATCCATTATTTCTCGCTGCAGGCGAGCTTGTATTGGATGGTTTGAACGCAAATCTCTGGCCTTAATCGCGTTCTGATTGTTACTATTGTAAGTGATCTTTCCCGCCAATGAAGTATCTCCTTTCAGGGCAACCACCTTTGTCAGGACGCGAAGATCGTCCGTTATTGACTCTTTGGCCGTGTGCAAAGACGTTACGCTCTGTGCTCCATTAACAACGACGTAATCCTTCACCGTCAGACTTGCCTCGTCCTCCGATTTGATTTTTTCGCAGAGCAGTGTTATGCCGTTATGGTAGAGAGGAAAGTTCTGATGTTCTGACTTGTTCTTCACGCTCGCTAAAAGTTGTTTATTGATTTTGGTATTTCCAAGAGAGAGTCGCACGTTTTGTTCAAACAACGCTCCGTCGGCAATGCCAGAAAGGCTTACTAAATCTCTCGCAGAGGCCAAAAAGAATCGGGCGGTAACGCCCTCCCGCGACTCATACTTGATAACCTCTGTATCAGAGACATCAAATGAGAATTCCTTCCTAATCCCCCCGTCAACGTCGATATCTATACGTTCACGCGTAATTCTGTCAACGTCGTAAAGTTCAAGATCATTGCGAGCTTGCAGGTAAGTGTACGCATCGTCGGTGGAGGATGTATTGGTGCAAAAAACACCTTTCACCACAAAACCCTCCTCAACTCTGCGTGCTAGGTTGGTCCTCTTAATGCAATTTTTCAACTCATTGCTGGCATTCCCTTCCAGCAGATGGCGGATAGCCTCTGCACTGGCGAATTGGTCCAAGCTTCCGGCAAATTCTTTCAAATCAGTATCGCCAAGTTTGGCGTTTTTCTTTTGTCTTACCTTTGATTGGAACAAATAGATTTCCTCGGCCTGTGCGCTCACAAATATGCCGTCAATTCCCTTGTCCAATTGAGAGTCTACACAGGCGTCGTCAGCATCTTGAGCCTCCAAACGGAATATTTCTTCCATGAGCCATCGCAAAAACTGGGCCGATACTGTATGCGCTCGTTCTGAATAGTTTTGCAATATGCCACTTTGGAGATTAGAGTATTGGAGTTCTGAAGCGTTCATTTGTTACTCTTTCCCAGGCTGTGCCGGCGAGGGTGGAAGCCTTTGACTATAGTGTCAATTGGTACGGCTATATGCAAGGCAGGAGATCAGGGGGTGAAAGAAGTGAAGGGAAGTCGGGGAGCTGCTTGCCGCACTGTGGGTTGGACTGCCGTGTTCCCTGCGTCCCCCTTCCACCCGCGGCCCATCTGCGCCATGATCCCGCGCAACCACGGCACGGCACGGATGGGAGAGTGGGTCATGGCCAAGGTACTCGTCATCGTTCCCTTCGCCTTCGACGAGAAGGGGCTCGCGAACCGGCGGGCGCAGCTGGATTCGGTCGCGTTCGGCCCGGACATCGAGTTCGACTTTCGCGGGGTCAAGGCGGGGCCGGCGCTGCTCGACTGCTACCACGACTACGCGATGGCCGACATCTCGCTCTTCGAGGCAGGGCTCAGCGCCGAAGACGACGGCTACGACGCCGTCTGCATCGACACCATGAGCGATTCCGGCATGAACGCGCTGCGCTCGGTGCTCGACATCCCGGTGATCGGGCCGGGGCGGGCCTCCTACATGACCGCGCTGATGCTGGGCAACCGCTTCTCGGTGGTGACCCAGTGGGACGGCTGGATGCCGCTCTACAAGAAGGGCACGCAGGAATACGGCGTCGCCGACAGGCTCGCCTCGATCCGCTCCATCAACGTGATGCCGGACGTGGAGAACCTGCTCGGCGGCAAGGAGGAGGTGGTCTTCCCCAAGCTGGTCGACTGCGCCACGCGCTGCATCGAGGAGGACGGCGCCGAGGTGATCCTGCTCGGCTCCACCACCATGCACCAGGCCCACGGCCACATGGCCGCCAACCTGCCGGTGCCGGTCATCAACCCCGGCCCGCTCACCTACAAGCTCGCCGAATGCGTGCTCGGCCTCGGGCTCACCCACAGCCGCAAGGCCTACCCCAGGCCGAGCGTGCCGAAGCCCGCCATGGTCCACGCCATGATGGACGGCGCGGCGTCGGTGGACGACTGAGGAGGAAGGAGCGGAGCATGGCCGGTCGGCTGGAAGGACGCGTGGCGCTGGTCACCGGCGCGGGCCGGGGGATCGGCAAGGCCTGCGCCCGGGCGCTCGCGGCGGAGGGCGCGCCGGTCGCGCTTGCCGACATCGACCGCGAGGGCGGCGAGGCGCTCGCGGCGGAGCTCGCGGACGGCGGCGCGGAGGCCATGTTCACAGCCCTCGACGTGACGCAGGAGGCCGACTGGGAGGCCGCGATCCCGGCCGTCCTCGACCGCTTCGGCGGCCTCGACGTGCTGGTGAACAACGCCGGCGTCGGCATCGTCGAGCCGCTCCACGAGGTGACGCTGGAGAGCTGGCACAAGAGCATGTCGGTGAACGCCGATGGCGTCTTCCTCGGCACCAAGCACGCCATGGCGGCGATGCGCGCGGGCGGCTCGATCATCAACATCTCGTCGATCCTGGGCTTCACAAGCGTCCCGGGGCTCTCAGCCTACAGCGCGACCAAGGGAGCGGTCCGGCTCTTCAGCAAGGGGGCCGCGCTCGACGGCGCCAAGGACGAACGCCGCATCCGCGTCAACTCGATCCACCCCGGCTACATCCACACCGAGATGATGGAGGCCACCTGCTACCGCGACTACGGCAGCCTGGAGGCGGGGCTGAAGGAGCTTGCCAAGCAGCACCCCATCGGCCGCGTCGGCCAGCCGGAGGACATCGCCAACGGCGTGGTCTTCCTCGCCTCGGAGGAATCGAGCTTCATCACCGGCACCGAGCTGGTGATCGACGGCGGCTACCTCGCGGTCGGCGGCTACTCGGTGTTTCCCTAGGCCGGTCCGCGCCGCCGTCAGCCCCTGTCGTCATGTGTCAGTGAGAACGAAGAGAAACACCCCACCTCACCCCGGCCCTCTCCTCCCCGAGGGGAGGAGAGGGAGAAAACGCCGGCGCCGACTTCGTTACCCCTCCTCCTGGGAGGAAGGAGACGGGGGGAGGTGGGCGACGGCCCGGACTGAAGCGAGCGGAGGGAGCACCATGAACGCCGCCATCAACCGACAGGTCAGGCTTGCGGCGCGGCCGGTCGGCATGCCCAAGGAGAGCGATTTCTCGCTGGCCGAAGAGCCGGTGCCCGAGCCCGGCCCCGGACAGGCGCTGGTGCGCGTGCTCTACCTCTCCCTCGACCCCTATATGCGGGGGCGGATGAGCGCGGCGAAGTCCTACGCCCCGCCGGTCGCCATCGGGGGCGTGATGACCGGCGGCGCCGTGGGCGAGGTGGTGCGCTCGCAGGCCAGGGGCCTCGAGCCCGGCGACCTGGTGGAGGGCATGTTCGGCTGGCAGGAATACGCGCTCTGCCGACGGGGCGAGGCGCGCGTGCTACCCGCGTCCCACCACCCGCCCTCCTACGCGCTCGGCATCCTCGGCATGCCGGGCGCCACCGCCTACTTCGGCCTGCTGGAGGTGGGCCGCCCGCGCCCCGGCGACACCGTGGTGGTCTCGGCGGCCTCGGGCGCGGTCGGCGCCGCGGTCGGCCAGATCGCGAAGATCGGCGGCTGCCGCGTCGTCGGCACCGTGGGTTCGGACGAGAAGGCCGCCTACATCACTGACGAGCTCGGCTTCGACGCCGCGATCAACTACCGCACGGCGAACGACATCGGCGCCGCGCTCGAAGAGGCCTGCCCGACCGGCATCGACGTCTACTTCGACAACGTCGGCGGGCCGACGACCGACGCGGTGATGGAGCGGCTCGCCTTCAAGGCGCGCGTGGCGGTCTGCGGCTGCATCCACCACTACAACCTGACGGAGCCCTACGCAGGCCCCAGCCACTTGCGCCACATCCTCGTCAACCGGGCATGCGTGCAGGGGTTCCTCGTCTTCGACTGGCTCGACCGCTACCCGGAGGCCTTCGCCCGGCTCGCCGCGTGGCTCGACGAGGGCCGCATGACCTATCGCGAGCACGTGATCGAGGGGCTGGAAAACGCGCCCGAGGGGCTCGGCATGCTCTTCGAGGGGCGCAACTTCGGCAAGCTCGTGGTCAAGGTGGCGGAGCGCTGAGGCGATGGCCGAGGCGGGGGTCAACGCGCCTGAACCCGTCGTCTGCGCGCTGATCGAGGACATCTTCGGCGCGCTCGGCTTCACCGGACCCGAGCGCGCGGTGCTGACCGAGACCCTTCTGGAGGCGAGCCGCGCGGGCTATCACTCCCACGGGGTGATGCGGATCCCCACCTTCGCGGAGGACACGCAGGCCGGGATGATCGCGCCGGCGACATTGCCGGCGGTGGTGCACGAGACGCAGGCCGCGGCGATGATCGACGCCCGCCGCTGCCTCGGGCCCGTTTCGGCCGTCTTCGCGGTGGAGCAGGCGAGCGCCAGGGCACGGCAGCAGGGCATCGGCTGCGCTGCGGTTCGCAACGGCAACGACGTCGCCCGCCTCGGCGCCTATGTCGGCGCACCGGCGAGCGCGGGCCTCGTCACCCTGCTGCTGGTCAACGACGCGGGCGGCGGCGCCTGCGTCGCGCCCTTCGGCTCGGCCGCGCCCTTCCTCAGCACCAATCCCCTGGCCTGCGGCATCCCCCGGGCCGAGGGCGAGTCGCCGCTGGTGATCGACATCTCCACCTCCGTGGTCGCGCTCGGCAAGATCAGGATGGCCGCGAACCGGGGCGAGCCGGTGCCCGAGGGCTGGCTGATTGACCGCGCGGGCCGGCCCGCGACGGAGCCCCGCGACTTCTTCACCAGCCCCCGCAGCGCCTCGCTGCTGCCCCTCGGCGGCGCGGCGGACGGCCACAAGGGCTTCCTGCTCGGCCTCATCGTCGAGGCCTTCGCCGGTGCGCTGGCGGGCGCGGGCATGAGCCGCGGCAACGAGAACGAGGACCAGGGCAACGGCCTCTTCGTACTGGCCGCCGACCCGGAAGCGCTCGGCCGAGGTGGCGACTTCGCGAGGATGATGGAGGCGTTCGTGGAAGGGCTGGAGGCCCTGCCGCCGGCCGAGGGCTGCGAGGGCGTGCGCCTCCCCGGCGCGCGCGCCGGGGCCGGACCGGGCGGCCCCTACCCCATCGACGGCCCCACCTGGACGCGGATCGCGGCGATCCTCGAGTCCCTCTCGCTCGGCACCGACTACGCGGTGACGCCCGCCGCAGCCGAGGCGTAGCAACCGATGAGCGACGCGGCGCGGCAGGAACGGGCGCGGGCCTGGTTCGAGGCGCTGCGGGACGAGACCTGCGCCGCCTTCGAGGCGATCGAGGACGAAGCGGAGGGCGCCGACGCCGGCCCCGGCCGCTTCGAGCGCAAGGCGTGGGAGCGCCCCGGCGGCGGCGGCGGCGTGATGTCGCTCATGCGCGGCCGCGTGTTCGAGAAGGTGGGCGTCAACGTCTCCACCGTGCACGGCACCCTCTCCGAGGCGTTCCGCCAGAAGATCGCGGGCGCCGAAGACGACGGCCGCTTCTGGGCCAGCGGCATCTCGGTGGTGGCGCACATGCGCTCGCCGCTGGTGCCGGCGGTGCACATGAACACGCGCCACATCGTCACCGGCACGTGGTGGTTCGGCGGCGGCACCGACCTCACGCCCACCTACCCGGACGAGCGCGACACCGCCGACTTCCACGCGGCGCTCGAGCGCGCCTGCGCGCGGCACGATGCGGCCTACTACCCCCGCTTCAAGGCCTGGTGCGAGCGCTACTTCCACCTCGCCCACCGCGACGAGCCGCGCGGCGTCGGCGGCATCTTCTACGACGACCTCAACAGCGGCGACTGGGAGACCGATTTCGCCTTCACCCGCGACGTGGGCCGCGCCTTCCTCGAGGTCTACCCGGCGCTCGTCCGCCGCCGCATGGGAGAGCCCTGGACCGAGGCGCAGCGCGCGCACCAGCTGATGCGCCGCGGCCGCTACGTCGAGTTCAACCTGCTCTACGACCGCGGCACGCGCTTCGGCCTGGAGACCGGCGGCAACGCGGAAGCGATCCTGATGTCGCTTCCGCCCGAGGTGCGCTGGCCCTGAGCGGCGTCCCGCTCAGCGCCCGACCTCCACCCTGATGTCGGTGGGGGTGCCGCCGCAGGTCAGGTTCTGATCCTGGGGGCAGGCCGAGACCACGATGGTGGCGTCCATCTCGGCCCTGAGCACGATGCAGTCCCCCGGCTTCGATTCCGGCGCCTTGATGGTGAAGGTGCCGTCCGGGTTGACGAAGAAGTTGGTGAAGAGGTTCCAGGGCTGCGGCGTGAAGTCGAGCCCGATGCCGAGGCCGGCCAGCGCCGTGTGCAGGTTCTCCTGGCAGCTCTCGTGGTAGCCCTCGACCCCGAGCTCGGCGTAGCGCGTGGGATCGCACGCAGCGAACTGCATGTCGTGCTGGCCGGGCGAGGTGTCGTCCACCACCGTGACGATCGCGCGCCGCCGGTTGGTGTAGGCGGAATCGCCGACGTGGGGGAAGAGCCTCTCGATCGAGGGCTTGGTGTGCTCGCAGGAGAGGAACTCCAGGTGGTCGGCCCTGGTGAAGGCCCAGAAGTCCACCGGCTGCGAGCCCTGCAGGTCGGTGATCCGGATCAGCTCGCCGGTCTCGACGGCGAAGCCCCTGCCGGTGCGGGCCGGCACCTCGTGGGTCTCGCGGATGCTGGTCAGGCCGGTCATGGCGTCGTCTCCTCACGGCTGCGCGCGCCCATAGTCCTTCGATTGGGCGGAGAGGGCCACCCCCTTGCCGCGCCCGCCGCACCCCCTTAGCGTAACCGCATGGCGGAAGCGCAAGACGAGGGCGCGCCGGAGGCCGCCGCAGCACTGCGCGGACGATCCGTCCTGCTGGTGATCGCGGGCGGCATCGCGGCCTACAAGTGCCTCGACCTGATCCGGCGGCTGAGGGAGAAGGGCGTCCGGGTGCGCTGCATCCTCACCCGGGCCGGCGCCGAGTTCGTGACCCCGCTCTCGGTCGAGACGCTGAGCGGGGAGGCGCTCTACGCCGACACCCTCGCGCTCACCGACGACAGCGAGATCGCCCACATCAGCTTGGGCGCGGAGGCCGACATCGTCGTGGTGGCGCCGGCCACCGCCGACATCATGGCGAAGATGGCCCACGGCATCGCCGACGACCTCGCGACCTCGACGCTGCTCGCGGCCGACAAGCCGGTGCTCGCGGCGCCCGCCATGAACACGCGGATGTGGCAGCACCCCGCCACCCGGCGCAACCGCGCGCGCCTGGAGGCCGACGGGGTGCGCTTCGTCGGCCCCGACGACGGCCCGCTGGCGGAGGGCGAGAGCGGCCCCGGCCGCATGGCCGAGGTGCCGGAGATCGTGGCCGCGATCCGCGCCATGCTGGCGGAGGGGCGGCCCTGCCCGCTCGCGGGCCTGCGCGTGCTCGTCACCAGCGGCCCCACGCATGAGCCCATCGACCCCGTGCGCTTCATCGGCAACCGCTCCTCGGGCAAGCAGGGGCACGCGATCGCCGCCGCCTGCGCCGGCGCCGGCGCCGACGTGCTGCTGGTCTCTGGCCCCACCGCCGAGCCGGCGCCGGCCGGCGTGGAGACGGTACGGATCGAGACGGCGGACGAGATGCTCGCCGCCTGCGAAGAGGGTCTGCCGGCCGACATCGCCGTCTGCGCGGCTGCGGTCTCCGACTGGCGGGCGGCGGCGGCGCGTGCGCAGAAGCTGAAGAAAGGGGGCGCCGGCCCGCCCGCGCTGGAGCTTGCCGAGAACCCGGACATCCTGGCCCGGCTCAGCGCCCCCGGCCCGCGGCGCCCGCGCCTGGTGATCGGTTTCGCTGCCGAGACCGAGAACCTGGAGGCCAACGCCGCCGCCAAGCTCGCGGCCAAGGGCTGCGACTGGATCCTCGCCAACGAGGTGGCGGAGAGCGGCGTCTTCGGCGGCGACGACAACCTCGTTCACCTGCTCACGCGGGCCGGCGAAGGCGCGGCGCCTGCGCTGGAGCGCTGGCCGCGCATGAGCAAGGCCGAGGTCTCGGCGCGGCTGGTCGAGCGCATCGCGCAGGCACTCGACACCGGCGACGGGAGCGCATGAGCCGGCCCGTGACGGTCACGGTGGAGCGCCTCGCCCACGGGCAGGACCTGCCGCTGCCCGCCTACGCCAGCGCCGGCAGCGCCGGCCTCGACCTCCATGCCGCGGCCGGCCCGCTCCAGCTCGCGCGCGGCGCCCGCGCCCTGGTCCCGACCGGCCTCGCGCTGGCTTTGCCCGAGGGCTACGAGGGCCAGATCAGGCCGCGCTCCGGCCTCGCGCGGGACCACGGCGTGACCGTGCTCAACAGCCCCGGCACGGTGGATTGCGACTATCGCGGCGAGATCGGCGTGCTGCTGGTCAACCTCGGCGAGCGCCCCTTCACCGTGAAGCGCGGCATGCGCATCGCCCAGCTCGTGATCGCGCCGGTCTGCCGCGTGCGCCTGGAGGAAGGCACGGTGCCGCCGAGCGAGCGGGGCGCCGCCGGCTTCGGCTCCACCGGGCTGGGCCAGCCGGGCGAGGACGCCTAGCCGGCGACGGCGCTTGACCCACCGCGGGCAGAGGTCCAAAACGAGGCGCGGCGATGGGGCCGCGAACCTTGAGCGAGCGGACCGGACCATGGCGCGAGACCTCCCGGACGAACCTGCGGCCCCCGCCGTGACGGCACCGCCGGCGGCCGTGCGCGGGCGCATCTACGACAGCATCGCGGAGACCATCGGCTCGACGCCCTTGGTCCGCTTCAACCGCCTGCCGGCCGAGGCCGGCTGCCGCGCCGAGATCGTCGGCAAGCTCGAGTTCTTCAACCCGCTGGCCTCGGTCAAGGACCGCATCGGCGTCTCCATGATCGAGGCGGCGGAGGCGGAGGGTGCGATCGCGCCCGGCCGCTCGGTGCTGGTGGAGCCGACCTCGGGCAACACCGGCATCGCGCTCGCCTTCGTGGCCGCAGCGAAGGGCTACCGGCTGATCCTCACCATGCCGGAGAGCATGTCCATCGAGCGGCGGCGCATCCTCCTCCTGCTCGGGGCCGAGCTGGAGCTGACGTCGGCGGAGAAGGGGATACCGGGCGCGCTCGCCCGTGCCGAGGCGCTGGTCGAGGAGATCGACGGCGCGGTGATGCTGCAGCAGTTCGCCAACCCGGCGAACCCGGCGATCCACCGGCTCACCACCGCCGAGGAGATCTGGCGCGACACCGGCGGCGACGTGGACGCCATCGTCTGCGGCGTCGGCACCGGCGGCACTGTGACCGGCATCGGCCAGGTGCTGAAGCCGCGCCTGCCGAAGCTCCGCCTGATCGGGGTGGAACCAGCGGAAAGCGCCGTCCTCACGGGCGCGCCGGCGGCGCCGCACAGGATTCAGGGCATCGGCGCGGGCTTCGTGCCGGAGGTGCTGGACCGCTCCGTGATCGACGAGCTGATCGCGATCGGCGACGAGACCTCCTTCGAGACCGCCCGGCAGACGGCCCGGCTGGAGGGCATTCCCGTGGGCATCTCGTCGGGCGCGGCCATCGCCGCGGCGCTCCAGGTCGGCGCGCGCGAGGAGATGGCGGGCAAGCGCATCCTCGTCATCGTCCCCTCCTTCGCCGAGCGCTACCTCTCCACCGACCTCTTCGCCGGGCTCTAGGACGCGCCGCGCCATGTTCAACGAACGCCAGCTCGAGCGCTACGCCCGCCACATCCTGCTGCAGGAGGTGGGAGGACCGGGCCAGCAGAAGCTGCTGGACTCGAAGGTTCTGGTGGTCGGCGCCGGGGGCCTCGGCTCGCCACTGCTGCTCTACCTCGCCGCCGCCGGCGTCGGCACGCTGGGCGTCGTCGACGACGATGCGGTGGCGCTCTCCAACCTGCAGCGGCAGATCGCGCACACCGAGGCCCGCATCGGCCACCCCAAGACCGAGAGCGCGGCCGAGACGGTGGCGCGGATCAACCCGGAGGTGAGGGTCGAGTGCCACCCTTTCCGCCTCGCGCCCGACAACGCACTGGAGCTGATCGGGCGCTACGACCTGGTGGCGGACGGCAGCGACAACTTCGCGACGCGCTTCCTCATCAACGACGCCTGCTACCTCACGGGCACGCCCCTGGTCTCCGCCTCGATCCTGCGCTTCGACGGCCAGCTCGCGACCTTCAAGGCCCATCTCGGCGCGGGCAATCCCTGCTACCGCTGCATCTTCCCCGAGGCGCCGCCGCCGGGGCTCATTCCCTCCTGCGCCGAGGGCGGCATCCTCGGCGCCGTCGCCGGCTCCATGGGCTCGCTGCAGGCGACCGAGGTGCTGAAGGAGCTGCTGGGGATCGGCGAGAGCCTGTCGGGCAGCCTGATCGTCTACGACGGGCTGGCCGCAACCTTCCGCAAGATCAAGGTGAAGCCGGACCCCGCCTGCGCGCTCTGCGGCGATGGGGCCAGCATCGTCGATCTCTCCGGCCACACGGGCTCGGACGACCCGTACTGCGCGCCGCCCGGGCAGGCACAGGGCGGCTGAGAGGACCGGCGCGCCCTACTCGCCCTCGTCGAAGACGCGGATCAGCTCGTCGCGGGCGAAGCGCGGCACCTGCCCGCCCGCCTCGAAGCCGACGCCGCTCCCTGCCGTGGCGCGGGCGATGGGTGCGCACGAGAATCCGTCCGCCGTGAGCGTCGCCTGCGCCGCCTCGGCATCGCGCGCGGGGAAGGCCGCGAGCAGCGCGCCCGAAGCGAGCAGCCCCCAGGGGTCGATCCCGAGAGCCTCGGCGAGGACACGGCCCGGCTCGTACCAGAGCACGGCATCGGTCGAGACGACGAGACCGACGCCGGCCGTCTCCGCCATCTCGTAGAGCCCGGCGGAGAGCCCGCCCTCGGTCGGGTCGTGCATGGCGGCGGCGCCGAGCGCGGTGGCGCGGAGCGCCGCGGCCACCACCGAGATGCCCGGCTCGCTCAGCGCGCCGGCGGCTTCCTCGAGTATCGCGGCGGCGACCCTGCCCTCGAGCCGGTCGCGGGCCTCGGCCGCGAGCACGGCGGCGCCCTCCACCGGCGCCGGGCCGATCTGCAGCACCACGTCGCCCGGCCGCAGCGCGGCGGTGCGGGCGAAGGCGCCGTCCTCCCTGAGCCCCATCATGTGGCCCACGACCACGGTGCGGCGCACGGCGTCGGTGACCTCGACATGGCCACCCACCAGCACCGCGTCGAGCGCCGCCAGCGCCTCGTGCATGCACCGGTAGAGCGCGCGCACGTCGGCCTCCGTGGTGCCCGGCGGCAGCAGTACGGTCGCGGTGAACCAGCGCGGGCGCGCACCCATGACCGCGATGTCGTTCGCGTTTACCAGCACCGCGTGGGCGCCCACGTCCTGACCGGTGAGCGTCACCGGGTCGCTTGCAGCGACGAGCGCCCCGCCGCGCACGGCAACCACGCCCGCGTCCTCACCCACCGTCGGCGGCAGCAGCAGCTCGGGCGGCACGGGCCGTCCCGTCACCAGCACGTCGGCCAGCAGCGCCGGCGGCAGCTTGCCGATCTCGAGCTTCGTGTCGCTCATGCGCACGCGCCTCCGGACCAAACCTCGCTGAAGGGGGATGCTCAGTAGCGCCCGACCGTGACGCCGCCGTCGACGACGATGGTCTGGCCGCTCACGTAGCGCGCGCCCTCGGAGCAGAGGAAGAGGATCACGTCGGCGATGTCGTCGGCCTCGCCGTAGCGGCCGAGAGGAATGTACTCGGCGGCCGCCTCCAGCCCCGCAAGCCCGAGCGAGTGCTGGGTGCTGAGCGCCTGCGCGGTCCTGATGAAGCCAGGTGCGATGCCGTTGACCCGGATGCCGTCGCCGCCGAGGTCGCAGGCGAGCCCGCGCACCAGCCCGACCACGCCCGCCTTGGCCGCGTTGTACTGCACGTGGTCGTGCCAGCCCCAGGTCGTGCCCATCACCGAGGAGACGGCGACCATGGCGCCCCGCCCGGCCTCGCGCATCGCCGGCGCGGCGGCACGCAGCAGGCGGAACACGCCCGTCAGGTCCACGTCGAGCGTGTGGTCCCACTTCTCGTCGCTCATCTCCGTGAGCGGGACCTTGTGGGCGATGCCGGCGTTGGCGATGACGGCGTCGAGCGCGCCGGTGGCGGCCTCGGCGGCTGCGACCGCAGCGTCCACGTTGGCGCTGTCGGTCACGTCGACACGGCTGAACGCGGCGCTGCCGCCGGCCGCCTCGATCGCGGCGACGGTCGCCCTGCCCTCCTCGTCGAGCACGTCGGTGACATAGACGTGCCAGCCGGCCCGGCCGAAGGCCACGGCCGTGGCCTCGCCGATACCGATTCCGGCGCCGGTGATCATGACGGTGGGCTTGCTCATGAAGTGCTCCTCTTGCCCGCGGCGCCGCGACCGGCCCCGCCTGTTGCTCCCGCACCGCAGACCGGATCAACCGCAACGGCGCGACGGGATGATGGTTGCGATGTGATAGTGCATATCCCCGGCCCCCTCAACGCGGTGTGAGGCAGGGGCGCCACGTCGCTCCCCGACCTGGCGCTCGCCTTGCTCGCGGCCGCATGATAGCATTTTGATGTCATTCGATCGGGAACACGCGATGTCGACCATCAACGTGCGAAAACTCGACGACAACGTGGTGCGCCGTCTCAAGCGCCGCGCCGCCGGCAACAACCGCTCCCTGGAGGGCGAGGCGCGGCACATTCTGGAGGTCGCCGCCCAGGATGACCCCGCGGCCAGACGCGCCTCGTTCCGGGCGCTTGCCGCGCGTCTCAGGCGGGAGACCGAGGGAACCCCGCAAACACCCGCGGAGGATCTGATTCGCGAGGATCGTGACAGCGGGCATCGCGGTATCCGATGAGCCTGGTGGTGGACGCCAGCGTGGCAGTGAAGTGGCTGGTCGCGGAAGAGGGCTCGGAAGAGGCGGACCGGCTGGTTGCCGGGGACGCGGAACTGCATGCGCCGCGCCTGATGGCCTCGGAGATTGCCAACGCGCTCTGGCGCAAGGCGAGGCTGGGGCAGATCGAGCGCGGCCGGGTCGCCGCCCTCCTGACCGCCCTTCCGCAAATGCCCCTCCGCTGGAGCGCCGACGAGACGGTCTGCGCCGACGCGGTGCGCCTCGCGCTCGCGCTCGACCGGCCCGTCTACGATTGCGTCTATCTCGCGCTCGCGCACCGGATCAACGCCAGGCTGGTGACGGCGGACGCCCGTTTCGCCAATGCGCTTGGGCCGACCGAGCACGGCGGTACGGTCGTGATGCTGGCGGACTATGCGGACTCGGAGGCCTGACGCCGCGCCTCAGCCCGCCGCCTGGCCGGCATCGCGCATCGCGCGCCACACGCGCTCGGCCGTGAAGGGCATCTCCACGTGGCGCACGCCGAGGTGCCAGAGCGCGTCGAGGATGGCGTTGCCGATGGCGGCCGGCGGGCCGGAGGTGCCGAGCTCGCCCACGCCCTTGACGCCGAGCGGGTTGGTCGCGGTCAGCGTCACGTGGTCGCCGAGGGCAAAGGCGGGCAGGTCGTCGGCGCGCGGCATCGCGTAGTCCATGAAGGAGCCGCTCAGCAGCTGGCCCGAGGCCGGGTCGTAGCGCACGGCTTCCAGCAGGGCCTGGCCGATGCCCTGGGCGGTGGCGCCGTGGCGCTGGCCGTCGACCACCAGCGGGTTGATTACCAGGCCCGCGTCCTCCACCGAGTAGTAGCCGGTGAGCCGCACCGCGCCGGTCTCGCCATCGACGGTGACCACGGCGACATGGGTGCCGTAGGGATAGTTGAAGTCGTCGGGGTCGAAGAACGCGGCCTCCTCCAGCCCGAGCTCGAAGCCATCCGGGTAGTTGGCGCCGCGATAGGCCATGTCGGCGATCTCGACGAAGCTCATCTGCCGGTCGGTGCCGCGCACGGCATAGGCGCCGGCGCGGAAGTCGACATCGCCCTCGGCGCACTCCATCAGGTGGGCGGCGAGCCGGCGGCCCTTGTCGACGATGCGGTCGGAGGCCACGGCGAGGGCGCTGCCGACCACGGTGATCGAGCGCGAGGCCCAGGTGCCGAGGCCGTGGGGGATGCGGTCGGTGTCGCCCTCGACGACATCGATGTCGGCCATGGCGCAGCCGAAGCGGTCGGCCACGATCTGCGCGTAGGTGGTGGCGTGGGACTGGCCGTGGCTGTGGCTGCCGCAGAGCACGGTGATCTTGCCGCTGGGATGGACCCTGACGGTGGCGACGTCCCAGAGCCCCATGCGGGCGCCGAGGGCGGCGGCGAGCCGGCTCGGCCCGGCGCCGCCGGAGCGGACGAAGGCGGCCATGCCGATGCCCATCAGCACGCCGTCGGCGCGGTGCCTGGCCTGCTCGGCCCGCAGCGCGTCGAGACCGGCCAGCGCCCGGGCCTTGTCGAGGACCGCCGGGAAGTCGCCCACGTCGTAGGTGATGCCGGTGGCGCTGGCATAGGGCATGCGCGCGGCGGGTATCAGGTTGCGCGCGCGCGCCTCGACCGGATCGCCGGCCCGCTCGCGCGCGCCGTTCTCGACCAGGCGCTCGACGACGTAGGTGATCTCCGGATTGCCGGCGCCGCGATAGGCGTCGACCGGCGTGGTGTGGGTGTAGACGCCGAGCACGCGGCAGTGCAGCGCGGGGATCGCATACTGGCCGGAGAACATGGTGGCGCAGAAGAGCGTCGGGATGCACGCGCCGAACTGGCTCTGGTAGGCGCCGAGGTTGGCGATGATGTTCGCCTCCACGGCGGTGATGCGGCCCGTCTCGTCGAAGGCCATGCGCGCCTCGGTCACGTGGTCGCGGGCGTGGATGTCCACCGCGAGCGTCTCGCTCCGCGTCGCGGTCCAGCGCACCGGCCGGCCCACCAGCCGCGCGGCCCAGGGCAGGCTCGGCTCCTCGGGGTAGTGGTAGGTCTTCTGCCCGAAGCCGCCGCCGACATCGGGCGCCACCACCCGGATCGCGTGCTCGGGCGCGTGCAGCGTGTCGCGCGAGAGCCACTGGCGCACCAGATGCGGGTTCTGGGTGGTGGACCAGAGCGTGTAGCGCTCGCTGCCCGGGTCATAGGCGCCGATGGCCGCGCGGGGCTCGATGGCGGACGGCGCGAGGCGGTTGTTGACCAGCCTGAGCGCGGTGACATGGGCGGCGGCGGCGAAGGCGGCGGCCGTCGCCTCGGCATCGCCCAGCCGCCAGTCGTAGGAGACGTTGCCGCCGAAGCGCTCGTGCACCGGCGGCGCTCCCTCCTCGACCGCCGCCTCGAGGTCCGTCACGGCGGTCAGCGGCTCCCAGGCGACCTCGACCGCCGCCGCCGCGTCCGCCGCCGCGTGCGCATCCTCGGCCACGACGAGCGCCACGGTGTCGCCCACGTGGCGCGCCTCGCCGTCGGCGAAGACGGGCCGTGGCGCGACCTTCATCGGCGTGCCGTCGTGGGAGGCGAGGTCCCACAGCACGTCGGTGTCGCCGCCGCCGCCCTGGCGCCAGTCCTCGCCGGTGAGCACCGCCAGCACGCCGGGCATGGCGCGGGCGCGGGCGGTGGCGATGGCGCCGATGCGGGCGCGCGCGTGGGGGCTGCGGACGAAGGCGGCGAACGCCTCTCCCGGCAGGCGGATGTCGTCCACGAAGCGGCCCCGGCCGGTCAGGAAGCGATCATCCTCCAATCGCGCGTGCGCCGCGCCGACATGGGCCATGTGAGTCTCCCTCTCCAGCGCGGGCACCGCCGCCGCGAGTCCGCCGGCAGGCTAGTGGTCGGGCGCGCGGGCGTCCACCCTCGATGCCGGGCGACGTGCTATGGTGGGCGCCGACACGACGGAGGAGGAGGCCCGCCATGCTGAAGCCCGAGAGCGAGGTTCTCGCATCCCGGCTCGACGCGGTGGTGAGCGAGCATGTGGCCGGAGGCGTGGTCGGCGCCTCGCTCGCGCTGGTCAGGCCCAGCGAGCCGGTCCTCACCCTTGCCGCCGGCTGCGCCGACCGGGAAAGCGGCGCGCCGCTCACGCCCGACCGCCTGTTCAGGACCGCCAGCACCAAGAAGACCTGGACCGCGGTGGCCGTGCTCGCGCTGGTGCGAGAGGGGAGGGTCGGCCTCGACCAGACCATCGAGGGCTGGTTCCCGCGGCTGCCGCGCGCAGGCGAGATCCGCGTCCGCCACCTGCTGAGCCACCGCAGCGGCCTGCCCGAATACGAGGCGCTGATGCCGAAGGGCGCGGCCGACGACTGGACGCCAGAGCGGATCGTCGACTTCGCGCTTTCCACCGGCACGCAGAACGCGCCGGGCGAGACCTTCCTCTATTCCAACACGGGCTACGTGCTGGCCGGCGAGATTGTCGCCGCCGAGCGCGGCGAGCCGCTCTCCCGCTGGCTGCGGCGCGCGGTCTTCGAGCCCGCCGGCATGGACGAGACCTGGAGCGGCGGGGACGAGAGAGTCCCCCGCGAACGCCTCGCCCGCGCCTACATCTTCGATTCGGCGAGGCCCGGCACGCCGCCCGAGGAATCCACGGGCTGGTTCCCGCTCTCCGGCATCGGCGCCGCGGGCGACCTGGTCACCACGCCGCGCGACCTCGCGCGCGGCGTCCACGCGCTCTTCACCGGGCAGATTCTCGACGAGGCGGGCCTCGCCATGCTGCGGGGGCCGCTGCTGCCGGCCTCCTTCCCCGGCACGAATATCGCCTACTGCGGCCACGGCGTGCTGGTCTCCCGCTTCGGCGAGCTCGCGATCGAGGGCCACCTCGGCCAGCTGCGCGGCCACTTCACCATGGCCGGCCACCACGCGGCGAGCGGGATCACCGCCGTGCTCTGCCAGAACTCGGCCGAGAGCGACCTCGAGGCGCCGGGCTCGACCGCGCTGCACCCGGCCTTCGCCGAGGTCTTCCGACTGGCGGGTGCTTGACCCGACGGCTCAAATTGAAACCGGCGCCCGCCTGACCGCCCGCACGCGGCCAAGGGGCGCCGGCATTCGGGCGAAAAAGGCTCAGTCGAGCGAGTCGAGCGCCTTCTGGAAGCGCCCGGCGTGCGACTTCTCGGCCTTGGCCAGGGTCTCGAACCAGTCCGCGATCTCGTCGAAGCCCTCGTCGCGCGCGGTGCGCGCCATGCCGGGGTACATGTCGGTGTACTCGTGGGTCTCGCCGGCCACGGCGGCGGCCAGGTTGTCCGCGGTCTGCCCGATCGGCTTGCCGGTGGCCGGATCGCCGGTCTCCACCAGGAAGTCGAGGTGGCCGTGGGCATGGCCGGTCTCGCCCTCGGCGGTCGAGCGGAAGAGCGCGGAGACGTCGTTGTAGCCCTCCACGTCGGCCTTGCGGGCGAAGTAGAGATAGCGGCGGTTGGCCTGTGACTCGCCGGCGAAGGCGTCCTTGAGGTTCTGCTCGGTCTTGCTGCCACCCAGTGCAGGCATCGTGTCGTGCTCCCATTGTCGTTTGAAAGCCGCGCGGCCCGTGCCGTCGAACGCCGGCACGACCGGGGCGCTCACCGCCCTATATGACGCAGCGCGGGGCCGCCGTCAACGGATTGGAATCATTCCAGGGTTTGCGGGCGCCCTGCGGCTGCCTCGTCCGCTCCCGAGTCCCTGCCGGCGACGCGAACGACGATGTCGACGCGCGAGACCGTGGTCCCCGGCGGCGTCGGCGGGAGCGTGTTGACCGAGATGCGATCGCCCGGCACGTCCACCAGACGGCCGCTCTCCTCGAAGAAGAAATGCTGGTGATGCTCGGTGTTGGTGTCGAAGAAGGAGCGCCCGGATTCCACCACCAGCTCGCGCAGCAGGCCCGCCTTCGTGAACTGGTGCAGGGTGTTGTAGACGGTGGCGAGCGAGACGCCCGCCTCCTCCCGCAGCACCTCGGCATGCAGCTCGGCGGCGGTGACGTGGCGATGCGGCCCGTCGAAGAGCCGGCGGGCGAGGACGATGCGCTGGCGCGTGGGCCGGAGCCCCGCCTGGCGCAGGCGCGCCCGCGCCGCGGAGTCGCTGTCTGTCGTGGTCGTCATCTCTTGACCCCGATACATAGCACAATTTCGCAGTCTTGGCCCTGCCGCGCGCGCAGGTTGGCTGTGCCGGCCCGCACCGGATGGGCTACCATGACGCATCGGATCGCGAGGAGGGAGCATCGTGCCGAGCGAATTCGTCGCCACCGCCTGCCCCCACGACTGCCCGTCGACCTGCGCGCTGGAGGTGGAGCGGCTCGCAGCCGACCGGATCGGCGCGGTCAGGGGCGCGCGGGAGAACGACTACACCGCAGGCGTGATCTGCGCCAAGGTCGCGCGCTATGCCGAGCGCGTGCACCATCCAGGCCGCCTGGCGCAGCCGCTCCGGCGCACAGGCGAGAAGGGGAGCGGCGAATTCCGCCCGATCGGCTGGGACGACGCGCTCGACCTGATCGCGGACGCCTTCGTCCGCGCCGCCGAGAAGGACGGGCGCGAAGCGGTCTGGCCCTACTACTACGCCGGCACCATGGGCCTGGTGCAGCGCGACGGGATCAACCGCCTGCGCCACGTCATGAAGTACTCGGGCCAGGACGAGACCATCTGCTCGCGCCTTTCCAGCGACGGCTGGTGGGCCGGCGTCGGCACCTACGTCGGCAGCGACCCGCGCGAGATGGCGAAGGCGGACCTGATCGTGGTCTGGGGCTGCAACCCGGCGTCGACCCAGGTCAACGTGATGACCCACATCGCGAAGGCACGGAAGACGCGGGGGGCAGCGCTGGTGGTGGTCGATCCCTACCTGACGCGGACCGCGAAGGTGGCCGACCACCACGTGGCGCTGAAGCCCGGCACCGACGGCGCGCTCGCCTGCGGCATCATGCACGTGCTCTTCGCCGAGGACTTCGCCGACCGCGCCTACCTCGCCCGCTACACCGACCGGCCGGACGAGCTCGAGGCCCATCTCGCGAGCCGGGGCCCCGACTGGGCAGCGGCGATCACCGGCATTCCGGCCGGCGAGATCGTGGCGCTTGCCCGCATGATCGGGCGTATCAAGCGCACCTACATCCGCCTCGGCTACGGCTTCACCCGCTCGCGCAACGGCGCCGCCAACATGCACGCCGCCACCTGCATCGCCGCGGTCACCGGCGCCTGGCAGTACGAGGGCGGCGGCGCCATGCACACCAACAAGAGCGTCTACGGCGTCGATGCCACCCTGATCGAGGGGCTCGACGCGCGCGACCGCTCGGTGCGCGTGCTCGACATGTCGCGCATCGGCCCGGTGCTGACCGGAGATGCGAGCGACCTCGGCGACGGCCCCCCGGTCACGGCCTGCATCATGCAGAACGTGAACCCGGCGGCCGTCGCGCCGGAATCGGCCAGGGTGCGCGAGGGCCTGCTGCGCGAGGACCTCTTCCTCGCCGTGCACGAGCAGTTCATGACCGACACCGCGCGCTACGCCGACATCGTGCTGCCGGCCACGACCTTCCTGGAGCACGACGACATCTACGTGGGCGGCGGCCACAGCTACCTGCTGATGGGCGCGCAGACGATCGAGGCCCACGCCGAATCGCGCTCCAACCACGACGTGATCCGCGCGCTTGCGAAGCGGCTGGGGGCCGAGCATCCGGGCTTCGACATGAGCGCGTGGGAGCTGATCGACGCGACCCTCAGGCGCTCGGGCCACCCCGACGCCGCGACGCTCAAGGCCATGCGCTGGAAGGACTGCATGCCGGACTTCGAGACCGCGCATCACCTGAAGGGCTTCGGCTGGCCCGACGGGCGCTTCCGCTTCAGCCCTGACTGGGCGCGGATGGGGCCGCGCGGGGCGGAGATGCCGGCCTTCCCCGACCACATGGCGGTGACCGAGGCGGCGGACGCGGAGCATCCCTTCCGCCTCGTCACGGCGCCGGCGCACAACTACCTCAACTCCAGCTTCACCGAGACGCCCACCAGCATCGAGAAGGAGGCACGGCCGAGCGCCCTCTTCCACCCCGGCGACGCCCGCGACCTCGGCTTCGAGGACGGCGACCGCATCCGCATCGGCAACCGGCGCGGCTCCATCCTGCTCCACGCCCGCATCGCCGGCGGCAACGGGCAGGTGCACGGCGCCGGCACGAGCAAGGGCCAGCAGCGCGGCACCGTGATCGTCGAGAGCATCTGGCCCAACTCGGCCTTCGAGGAAGGGCTCGGGATCAACACGCTGACCTCGGCCGACCCCGGCTGGCCCAACGGCGGCGCCGTCTTCCACGACACCGCCATCTGGGCACGGCCCGCCAATTGACCTGCAGCATGGAGAGGGGACCCCCATGAGCACGAAACTCCGCTACCTCCACCACCCCGCATCCCAGCCCTGCCGCTCGGCGCGGCAGTTCATGGTGGAGAACGACATCGAGTTCGAGGACGAGGTCGTCGACATCACCACGAACATCAACGAGACGCAGGAGTTCAGGGACACCTACAACCCCACGGGGCAGGTGCCGATCCTCGTCGACGGCGACTTCACGGTGTGGGAGAACGTCGCCATCGGGCGCTACCTCAACGAGAAGTTCGACTGCCCCGGCCACTGGTTCGGCTCCACGCTGCGCGAGCGCTCGCTCATCAACCAGTACGTGCAGTGGTACGCCTACACGCTGCGCCTCGGCGGCGGCGCCTTCCACTGGACCATCTTCGCGCCCTTCATCTACGGCGAGGACAAGGACTTCACGGCGGAGCGCCGGAAGGGCTACCACGTCCTCTACGAATCACTGGGCGTGATGGAGAACTACTGGCTCAAGGACCGCGACTACTGCTGCGGCGACGAGGTCAGCTATGCCGATCTGGCCGGGTTCCACGAGATGGTTTCCCACCACGCCGGCAAGATCATTCCGGACCGGGTCTGGGAGAAGCACCCGCGGGTCACGGCGTGGTTCGAGAGGATGTCCGAGCGCCCGGCCAGCAAGGCCGTGAGCGAGTGGCAGTACAACGCCGTCGGCGCGATTCTCGCCGGCGAGCTCAAGGTCGAGTTCAGCCGCAGGACCGCCGTTCTGAAGGGCACGGAGGCCTACGGCGGCCACAACCGCGGGATTCCTCACCTCGACGAGGCAGACGACTACATCGCCGAGGTCGAGGCCTAGAGGGCGCCGGGAGAAGGGAGTTGCGCGGCGGGCGCGCCCCGCCGCGCGGTCTCCCCCTCGGCTAGGTGATCGACGACCTTCCGGCGACGGCGCCTGCGCACCGTTTCGAGGTGTTCCCATGAACCTGGCAGCGGGAGAGCAGACCGACGCGGTGCGCACCGGGGCGTTCACGTACCTCGCGGCATCGGTGGAGAGCTCGCTCCATGGCAACGGCAAGGTGTTCATGCGCCGCGACAGCGACGGCAACGACAGCCCCTGGGAAGGCACCGACCTGGAAGAGCGGCAGATGCCCGTGCACGACGCCCGCGGCCGGGCGGGCGCACGGCGCCACACGCTCGACGCCAACGGCTTCGAGCTGGTCGCGCGCCCCATCGCGGCGCCGGACATCGACTTCTTCGACCACGACCGGATCGTGCGTCGCTATTACCCCGACTGCGCCGCCATCGTCCGTGAGGAGACCGGCGCCCGCCTGGTCGCGGCCTTCGACCACAACGTCCGCTCGGTCTCCGGCAACCGCAGCGGGCGCCGCATCGAGGGCGGGCAGCAGGTCCAGCCGCCGATCCACATGGTGCACGGCGACTACACCTTGACCAGCGGACCGCGGCGCCTGCGCGACCTGTTCAAGGCGCCGACCGGCAACGACACCTACCGCAGCGCGCTGGCGGAGGGCGAGTCGCTCCTCGACGAGGCGGACGCGGCGCGGGCTCTGGAGGGGGGGCCGCTTCGCCATCGTCAACCTCTGGCGCAACATCGCGCCGGAGCCGGTGGCGACCGAGCCGCTCGCGCTCTGCGATGCGGCCAGCGTGCACCCCGACGACCTCGTGGTCTTCGAGGTCTTCTACAGCGACAGGACCGGCGGGAATTACCTGGCGAAGCACGCCGATCGGCACCGCTGGTATTTCTATCCCGCGCTCACCCGCGACGAGGCGCTGCTCATCAAGCAATGGGACTCGGCGGGTGGGCTGGCGCGCTCGGCCGGCGCGAAGGCGGATGCGATGTGCCCGGACTCGCCCTGCACCTTCAGCTTCCACACGGCGTTCGAGGACCCCGCCACGCCGCCGGACGCGCCCGACCGCTGGAGCATCGAGGTTCGCTGCGTCGCGCTCTACGACTAGCGTTCTGCTCTCAGTCCCGCTCGCGCGCCAGCATCAGCACCCAGGTGCCGCGCACGCAGGCGATGCCGGCGTCGCGCACCCGCGCCCGCAGCAGGTTGCCGCGGTGGCCCTCGCGGGCGAGCCAGAGCTCGAGCACCGGCTGAGGTTCAGTCGTGCCGGCGGCGAGGTTCTCCAGCACCAGCACGTAGTCGTAGCCCGCGCTCCGGGCGCGCGTGCCCGGATCGCTGCCCTCCTCGCCGGTGTGGTCGAGCACGCCCCGGCGTGCGAGCACGTCTGCGTGTGCGCCGGCCGCCTGCGTGAGCGCCGGGTGCGCCGCCACCGGCGCGAGCCCCTTCTCCAGCCGGACGGCGTTCACCAGATCGAGCAGGCGTGCCGCAGATGCGGCATCGCAGGCGAGGGCTGGCGCCGCGACCGCGAGGGCCGCCAGCGCCGCCGCGAGCGCCGCGCTGGCGGGCAGTCCTATGGGCCGCCGCCCCCGGCCCTCAGAAGCTCTTCCAGTCGCCCGCGCTCTCCAGCGCCTGCGCCACCTGCAGCACGGTCGCGTCCTCCCAGTGGCGGCCGACGATCATGAAGCCGACGGGCAGGTCGTCGTGGACCCCGCAGGGCACCGAGATCGCCGGGTGGCCGGTCGCGTCGAACTGGCAGGTGTTGTGGATCATGTCGAGCGTGCGGACGATCCGCTCCCGGAGCGGCGCGTCGTTGCCGGGGATCGGCGTCGGCAGGATGGCCGTTGTGGGCATCACCAGCACGTCGCATGATTCCAGCAGGGCGTCGTAGTCCCGCGTGATCTGGCCGCGCAGGTTCTGCGCCTTGGCGTAGTAGCGGTTGTAGTACTCCGACTGCATGTACTCGCCGAAGAGCAGCACGTACTTCACCATCACGCCCATGTCGTTGGGCCGCGCGCGGGCGCCCTTGGCCACGTTGTCGAGGAGCTGGGTGTTGTAGAAGCCGCGCCAGTTGGTGCCGGTGTTGTTGCCCTTGAGCATGACCGCCTGCGCGCCCTCGACGCAGATCGGCAGCCACACGTGGAGCGCGTCCTCGTGGCGCGGGTTGGAGACCTCGGCCACCTCGGCCCCGGCGCCGGCCAGGCGGTCTGCCGCCGCGCGCACCTTCTCGCCCACCACGGCGTCGGCGGGCGGGAGCCCGGTGTCGCCCCAGGACTCCTCGCCCGCGCCCTGGTCGAAGCCTTCCTTCAGCACGCCGACCCTGATCCCCTTGCAGCCCCTGTCGAGGCCGGAGACGTAGTCCATGTCCAGCCCCGACGGGATCAGGCCGCGCTGGCGCGGGTCCAGCGGGTCCTCGCCGGCGATGGCGGTGAGCAGGCGGGCCGTGTCCTCCACGTTGGCGGCCATGGGACCCAGGTGGTCCATGGTCATCTCGATCATCATGGCGCCGGTGTAGGGCACGAGGCCGTAGGTGGGCTTGTGGCCGACGATGCCGCTCCAGCTCGCCGGAATGCGGATCGAGCCGCCCTGGTCGCCGCCGATCGTCATGTCGACGTCGCCGGCCGCGACCGCGGCGCCGTTGCCGTTGGACGACGCGCCGGTGGAATGCGTCGGCTTGTGCGGATTGCGCACGGGGCCGTAGGCCGAGGTGTGGCTGCCGCCGGAGAACGAGCAGTCCTCGCTGTTGGTCTTGCCGAGGATGGTGCCGCCGGCATCGAGCACGCGGGTCACCACGGTGGCGTCGATGTCGGGGATGTAGCCGTCCATCCCCTTGGCGCCGTTGATCATGGGGAAGCCCGCGACGCAGATCGCATCCTTGATGCCGACCGTCTTGCCCGCGAGCACGCCGCCGGAAGCGCCCTTGATCTCGCCCTTCACGAACCAGGCGTTGTAGGGGTTCTCCTCAGGCCCCGGCCGGCGCGAGCCGCAGCGCGGATACTTGACCGGCGGCTTGTCCTCCTGCATCGCGTCGAGGCGGCGGTAGCTCTTCAGCGTGCCCGCCATCATCTCGGCGTAGAGGTCGGCGTCGCCGTCGCTCATCTCGAAGCCGAAGGATTCGGCCATTTCCTGAAGCTTGCGCGCACTCGGCGGTACTGGGCCTGTCGGCATCGTGCTCTCCCTCGCTTGCCTGGGCCGTTCGGCGGAGCTCGAACGGCGGCAGGCGGCATTCTAGCCCGCGCCGGAGAGCGCGGCCACGGCGGCGCTCTGCCCTTGCCCGCCCGGCGAATCGGGATAATGTTGCCATCCCATGACATTAGGTCGTCGGACAGGACGGGGGCGGCACGGCGGCGCGAGGCTCGTTCCGCTCCTCGCCGCAGCCTTGCTGCTCGCAGCCGTCGCCGCGCCGGGGGCGGCCGCCGACCTGCTGGGCGAGGGCGCCGCCGCCTTCGAGGCCGGCGACTACGACGGGGCCGCGCAGATCTGGCAGCCGCTCGCCGAGGACGGCGACGCGATGGCCCAGTTCAACATGGGTCTGCTGCACGAGGCCGGCCGCGGCGTGGCCGAGGACCCGGCCGCGGCCGCAGCCTGGTACGCGCGCGCAGCCCTGCAGGGCGTGACCGCGGCGCAGTACAACCTGGCGGTGCTCCTCCAGGGCGGCCACGGGGTGCCGGAGGACGGGTCGGAGGCGCTCTACTGGCTCGAGGTGGCGGCGCGCGACGGCGAGGGCGCCGCGCGGGAGCAGGCGGCCGACGCCGCCGCCCGGCTGGCGGAGGCGCTCGACGCAGACGAAGTGGACGCGGTCCGCGCCCGGGCGGCCGCCTTCGCGCTCCGCCCGGAGGAAGCCCGGATCGAGGCGGAGGACACCACCCTGATCCTCTCCCAGCGCCAGGTGGAGGAGCTGCAACGGCGCCTCGCCGCGCACGGCTACGATGCCGGGCCGGTGGACGGCGTTCCCGGCGCGCAGACGCGAAGCGCCGTGCGCCGCTACCTCGCCGACCGGGGCCTCGAGCTGCCCGCCGGCGAGCACCTGACCCAGCGCCTGCTCGACCTCGTCCGCGCGCCCTAGCGGGGGACCTTCGCGACGGCGGGGAGCGCGCTACGCGGCCTGCCGGCCGCGCCGCGTCACCAGGAAGAGGCCGGCGAAGAGCAGCGCCAGCGCGCCCCAGATGTAGACGCTGTGGCTCTCCGCCAGGATCAGGATGCCCCAGCCGATCCCCGCCAGGGTGGCGACGTAGTTCTGCGTCGAGAAGAAGACCGGGCCTGCGCGCCTGACGATCTCCAGCAGCAGATAGAAGAACGCGGCGTTGATGAGCACGGCGCCGACCTGGGCCCAGTCGGCATCGCTCATCGGGCCGGAGAAGAACCACCACTGCCCGCTGCCGGCCATGAAGGGGAAGACCATGATCGCCGAGGCGAAGAGCAGCCCGCTCCCGGTCGTGAGCGAATCGCCGTCGGCAGGCGAGAGGCGGGCGGCAGCGATGGTGCCGGAGGCATAGCTGACCGGGACCAGCAGGCTGAGCAGCACCCAGCCGGCCATGCCGGACTCGGGCAGGCTCGTCTCCGGCAGGACCACCAGCAGCACGCCCGCGAGCCCGAGCGCGATCCCGCCGACCCGGAGCCAGCGGAAGCGGTCCATCGCGAGCGCCATCGCCAGCACGTAGGTGATCGTCGGGCTCAGCGTCCCGCCCAGGCTGATCACGCCGGCCGGCAGCTTCGGCGCGATGAAGGCGAGGAGGACGAAGGGGAAGGCGAGCGTGAAGAAGCCGATCACGAAGTAGGCCCGCACGTGGAGCCAGCCCAGCCGCGGGCGCCGGCCGAGCGCAGCGGCGATCGCCAGCAGGACGAGACCGGCCCCCAGCGTCTGCCAGAAGACATAGGCGAAGAAGGGGATGCCGCCGGTCACGGCGATCTTGTTGGCCGAGAAGATCAGCCCGAAGGTGCCGCCGCAGACGATGAGCAGGGCGAAGGAAACGAGCCGGTGCCGGCGCGGTGGCGGCGCCGAGTCCTGCGCGGTCGTTGCCTCGCCAAGCGCCATGTCGCCCACCAAGCCGTTGCCGCGGGAGCTTAGCACGCGCCCGGCGGGCGGCGAGGCGGTCTCCCGCAAGGCGGGGGTAATCCGACAATAATCGTGTTAAAACAATGCGTTATGCGAAATTGGGTTCGTTTTGCAATTTTTGCTTTTCGCCGCCCCTAGATGTCGAGGAAGCTGCGCAGCTTGCGCGAGCGCGAGGGGTGCTTGAGCTTGCGCAGCGCCTTGGCCTCGATCTGGCGGATGCGCTCGCGCGTGACCGAGAACTGCTGGCCCACCTCCTCCAGCGTGTGGTCGGTGTTCATGCCGATGCCGAAGCGCATGCGCAGCACCCGCTCCTCCCGCGCGGTGAGGCTGGCGAGGACCCGCGTCGTCGCCTCGCGCAGGTTGGACTGGATGGCCGCGTCCACCGGCAGGACCGCGTTCTTGTCCTCGATGAAGTCGCCGAGGTGGCTGTCCTCCTCGTCGCCGATGGGCGTCTCCAGGCTGATCGGCTCCTTGGCGATCTTCATCACCTTGCGCACCTTGTCGAGCGGCATGCCGAGGCGCTCGGCGAGCTCCTCGGGCGTGGGCTCGCGCCCGATCTCGTGCAGCATCTGGCGCGAGGAGCGCACCAGCTTGTTGATGGTCTCGATCATGTGCACCGGGATGCGGATGGTGCGCGCCTGGTCGGCGATGGAGCGCGTGATCGCCTGGCGGATCCACCAGGTGGCGTAGGTGGAGAACTTGTAGCCGCGCCGGTACTCGAACTTGTCCACCGCCTTCATCAGGCCGATGTTGCCCTCCTGGATCAGGTCCAGGAACTGCAGGCCGCGGTTGGTGTACTTCTTGGCGATGGAGATCACCAGGCGCAGGTTCGCCTCGACCATCTCCTTCTTGGCCTGGCTCGCCTCGCGCTCGCCCTTCTGCACGATGTTGACGATGCGCTTGAACTCGGTGGGCTCCAGCCCGGTGTTCTGGGCGATCGCCAGGATGTTCTTGCGCAGCGCCACGATCTCCGGCCGCTTCTCCCTGGCGAAGGTCTTCCAGCCGTCGTCCTTGAGCCGGCTCACGCGCGAGAGCCAGCGCGGGTCGAGCTCGCGCCCGACATAGTGCTTGAGGAACTTCTCGCGCGGGACGCCGCAGCGCGTGGCCAGGCGGAGCAGCCTGCCTTCGTTGTTCATGAGGCCGCGGTTGAGCCCGTAGAGCTCGTCGACCGCCGCCTCGATGCGGTTGTTGTTGAGCCGCACGCCCTGCATCAGCTCGACCAGATCGCGCTTGAGCCGCTTGTAGCGCCGGTTCTGGGACTCGCTCAGGGTCTCGTTCTTCTGGGCGAGCTCCAGGCGCAGGTCCTGGAGGCGGCGGAACTTCTTGTAGGACGCGGCGATGGCGTCGAAGGTCTCGATCACCTCGGGGCGGACCGCAGCCTCCATCGCCGAGAGCGAGACGTTGCCCTCGTCGAAGTCGTCCTCGCCCTCGCTCTTCTCCTCGCCCTCGCCGTCCTCCGCCTCGGAGCTCTTCGCCTCCTCGGCGCGGTTGGCCGCGGCCTCCGGCCCGCCGCCGTAGGTCGCCTCGAGGTCGATCACGTCGCGCAGCAGCAGCGTGCCCTCGCGCAGCGCGTCGCGCCACTCGATGATGGCGCGCATGGTCAGCGGGCTCTCGCAGATGCCGCCGATCATGGCCTGGCGCCCGGCCTCGATGCGCTTGGCGATGGCGATCTCGCCCTCCCGCGAGAGCAGTTCGACGCTGCCCATCTCGCGCAGGTACATGCGCACCGGGTCGTCGGTGCGGCCGAGGTCGTCCTCGCCGACCGTCGCAGGCGTGGTGGTGGTGGTGCTGGCGGGTGCCGCCTCCGGCTGCTCCTCGCTGCCGCTCTCCTCCGACTCCTCGCTCTCGATGACGTTGATGCCCATCTCCGAGAGCATGGTCATCGTGTCCTCGATCTGCTCCGAGTTGACCTCGTCGGAGGGCAGCGCCTTGTTGAGCTCGTCGTAGGTGACGTAGCCGCGCTCCTTGCCGCGCGCGACCATCTTCCGCACCGGCGCGGTGAGGGAATCGAGAATGGGGCCGTCGACCGGCTCCTCGGTACGCTCGGGGGTCTCGCCCTGTTTGGCAGGCTTCGTCGCCATGCGGATCGTTCCTCTCCGGCCATTCCGGGCCGCGGGGCTGGCCGGGTACGGGTTTGGCACGCACGGGCGCGCTGCGCCCATCGGGCGCATGCGGGGCGCGCTTGTGCAGCCGGCGCCCGTCGTGCGTGATTTGGGGTCGGCGGCTCCCGGATCAAGCCTTCCCCGAGCGGCGCAGTCTCCAGACCCCGCCGCCGCGTGTCAAGCGCGCAACACCTGCCATTATAGCACAATCGACGGGGCCGGCGGACGCTACCCCCCGCCCGTCCTCGGTGCGGCTGTGTAGTCCGGGATATCGGCGTCGGCCTTCACAGCCTCTTGCAGGCGGAGGAGCCTTTCACGATAGGCGTTCCAACTCTCTGAGTCGGTGTGGGCTCCCGCAGCTTCCGCCTGTATGACCTTTTCTTCAAGCTGTTGGTGATGCCTCTTCAGGACATCCTCGAAGAGAATTCGAGCGTCGTAGACACTGGCCGGTCTGTAGAGATAGTAAGCGTTGTCGCTCACGAGTTCGCCGACCACGCCGGCTGGATCGAACTGAGCGAGATGCGCATGCAAACCCGAGTCTTCCGGACTAAGCCCTGCTTCAGCCCATTCGACCGCCTCTTCCTTGACTTCAGCATAGCGACGCGTCTCGAAAGAGAAGCTGGCTACCGCCTCGCGCTGCTCTATCAGCAGCTCGGGGAAATTGAGCAGTATCTGAAGCAGCACACGTTCACGAATTCGAGCAGTACCGCTTGTCTCAGGGCCAAGGTTATCGCCTACTGGTAGCTTCGGTTCGCCGGCTCCGCGCCGACTCTTCCGCTCCGGCTCCTCGGAAAGCCCTCGCAGCCACTTCCAAAACTCATTGCGATAGCGGTGTTGTAGGTCGCGGTTGGGAATCCGCGCCACTTGCTCCAAAAACCAATCGTTGACTCGCGCCTGCGCCTCGGGAGTGTCGAGCTTACGGCCTGCAACCGCCATATCCCGGAGTTGCTGGGAGAGAGGGATCGCTGCATCGACGACACTCGTCATTGCGCTCCCGCTCTGATCGTCGCGCACCATGGTGTCCGGGTCCTGGCCCGCAGGCAGCGCGGCGAAGCGGAGCGAGCGCTTCGCGCTCAGCAGCGGCAGGGCGCGCTCGACCGCGCGGGCGGCGGCGCGCCTGCCGGCCTCGTCCCCGTCGAAGCAGAGCACCGGGTCGTCGGCGAGACGCCAGAGCCCCTCGAGCTGCTGCTCGGTGAGCGCGGTGCCGAGCGGCGCCACGGCCTCGGCGATGCCCGCCCGGTGCAGCGCGATCACGTCCATGTAGCCCTCGACCGCGATCACCCGGCCGGCCTTGCGCGCGGCGGACATGGCGAGATGCTGGCCGTAGAGCAGCGTGCCCTTGGAGAAGAGCGCGGTCTCGGGCGAGTTGAGGTACTTGGCCTTCGCCTCGCCCAGCGCCCGGCCGCCGAAGGCGACGACCCGCCCGCGCCGGTCGCAGATGGGAAAGATCACGCGGCCGCGGAAGCGGTCGTAGGGGGTGCCGCCATCCTCCGGCGCGATCACGAGGCCGGCCTCCAGCATCGTCGCCTGGGTGACGCCGCCCGCGTCCAGCGCGACGCGGAGCGCATTGCGGCTGTCCGGCGCATAGCCGAGGCGGAAGGTCGCGCGGGTCTCCTCGTCGACGCCGCGCCCGTCGAGGTAGCGGCGCGCGGTCTCGCCGCGCGGCCCCGCAAGCTCGGCCTCGAACCAGGCGGCGGCGGTCTCCAGCACGCCGAAGAGCGAGAGGCGCTCCTTCTCCCGCTCCGCGGCGCGCGGGTCGCGCGCGGGCAGCGCGAGCCCGGCCTCGGCCGCCAGCCGCTCCACCGTCTCGGGGAAGGAGAGGCCCTCGTCCCGCATGACGAAGCCGATGACGTCGCCGTGCGCGCCGCAGCCGAAGCAGTGGAAGAAGCCCTTGCTCTCGTTGACGGTGAAGGAGGGCGTCTTCTCCTTGTGGAAGGGGCAGAGGCCGATGGATTCCCGCCCGCGGCGCTGCAGCCGCACGCGCCGGGCGATCGTGCCCTCGAGCGGCACGCGCGCGCGAATCTCGTCCAGGAACTGCGGCGGGAACGTCATCCCCTCACGCTCGGGCGGCCGCGCATCGCGGCCCGGCGCGCCCCCTCTCCCGGCCCCCGTGCCGGAGCTCCGGCGGCTTCCGCAGGCGGGCGCGGATCAGCCCGAGACAAGCATCTCCCTGACCACCCCGCTCGCCTTGGCGAAGTCCATGCGGCCGGAATACTTCGCCTTCAGGCACGCCATCGTGCGGCCCATGTCCTTGATCGTGCTGGCATTGAGGTCGCTCATGACGGCCCGGACGGCCGACACCATGTCCTCCCCCTCGATGGCCGGCGGCAGGAAGGACTGGATCACCGCGATCTCCTCGGCCTCGCGCTCCGCGAGGTCGACGCGGCCCCCCCGTTCGTACTGCTCGATACTCTCGCGGCGCTGGCGAATCATGGTCTGCAACAGGGCCAGGATCTGGTTGTCGTCCAGCTCTCCGTTGCCCTTGCCGCGCTCGGCGATGTCGCGATCCTTGAGCGCCGCGAGGATCAACCTGATGGTCGCCACCCGACAGGGTTCGCGCGCCTTCATGGCACGCTTAAGCGCGTCCTCCAGCTGCCTGCGCAGCATGGGCACCCTCCCCTCGTACGGAATGGATGGACTATAGACGCCCCATTCCGGCGATCAACGGCGTTTCGTGCTTGACAAGCGCGTCGTTTGCGAGTTGGCGGCTGGCGCCCGAGCGCGGGCGGGCATGCTTGACCCCGGCATGGCCCCGAATAAACTGCGGCCACCAGCGATCGGGCGGGGCGGCGGCAAGACGCGGCCCGCCCGCAGGAAAATCGATGTCCGGGACTGACTCCGCCACCGCCACTGCGGCGCTCGCGCTCGCCGACGGAACGGTCTTTCGCGGCCGCGGCCTCGGCGCGCGCGGCGAGGCCGCGGGCGAGGTCTGCTTCAACACCGCCATGAGCGGCTATCAGGAGATCCTGACCGACCCCTCCTACGCCGGGCAGATCATCACCTTCACCTTTCCCCACATCGGCAACGTGGGGACCAACGAGGACGACCTGGAGGCGGAGACCCCGGCGGCGCTCGGGCTGGTGCTCCGCGCCGACGTCACCGAGCCCTCCAACTGGCGTGCGGCCCAGCATCTCGAACGCTGGCTCTTGCGGCGGGGCCTCATCGGCATCGCCGGCATCGACACCCGGCGGCTGACGCGCCTGCTGCGCAGCGGCGGCGCACAGGACGGCGCGCTCGCCCACGCCGAGACGGCGGACGCGATCGACGAGGCCGCGCTCGTCGCCAGGGCCCGCGCCTGGCCCGGGCTCGAGGGCATGGACCTCGCCCGGGAGGTCTGCTGCCGCCAGGCCTACGCGTGGTCGCAGACCGCATGGGATGCGGAGGCCGGCGCCTACGGCACGCTCGCCGCGCCGCGCCGCCACGTGGTCGCGGTGGACTACGGCGCCAAGCGCAACATCCTGCGCTCGCTGGCCTCTGCCGGCTGCCGCGTGACCGTGGTGCCCGCGACGGCGGACGCGGAGACCATCCTCGGCCACGAGCCGGACGGCATCTTCCTCTCCAACGGGCCGGGCGACCCGGCCGCCACCGGCACCTACGCCGTGCCGGTCATCAGGGAGCTGATGGCGAGCGGGCTGCCGATCTTCGGCATCTGCCTCGGCCACCAGCTGCTCGCGCTGGCGCTCGGCGCCGAGACGCGGAAGATGCCCTTCGGCCATCGCGGCGCCAACCACCCGGTCAAGGAGCTGGAGAGCGGCCGGGTCGAGATCACGAGCCAGAATCACGGCTTCGAGGTGACGCTCGACTCTCTGCCCGCCGGCGTCTCCGCCACCCACGTCTCCCTCTTCGACGGCACGCTGGAGGGGCTCGCCGTCGAGGGCCACCCCATCTTCTCGGTCCAGTACCACCCGGAAGCCTCGCCCGGCCCGCAGGATGCCAGCCATCTCTTCGCCCGCTTCGCGGCGCTGATGGGCTGAGGGCCGCCGCGCACCCGATGCCCCGCCGCAGCGACATCGCCTCGGTCATGGTGATCGGGGCCGGTCCCATCGTGATCGGCCAGGCCTGCGAGTTCGACTACTCGGGCACGCAGGCCTGCAAGGCGCTCAAGGACGAGGGCTACCGGGTGGTCCTGGTGAACTCGAACCCGGCGACGATCATGACCGACCCGGAGTTCGCCGACGCCACCTACGTCGAGCCGATCACGCCGGAGATCGTGGCGCGCATCGTCGCCGCGGAGAAGCCTGACGCCCTGCTGCCCACCATGGGCGGGCAGACGGCGCTCAACACCGCGCTCGCGCTCGCCGACGACGGCACGCTGGAGCGCCACGGGGTGGACCTGATCGGCGCCTCGCGGGCGGCGATCGAGGTGGCGGAGGACCGCGAGGCCTTCCGCCGGGCGATGGGCGAGATCGGCCTGGAATGCCCCAGGAGCGGCATCGCCCGCAGCCTCGACGAGGCCCGCGCCGTGCTGGCCGAGATCGGCCTGCCGGCCATCATCCGGCCCTCCTACACCCTCGGCGGCACCGGCGGCGGCATCGCCTACAACCGCGCGGAGTTCGCCGAGCTCGCCGCGGCCGGGATCGACGCCTCGCCCGCCGGCGAGATCCTGGTCGAGGAATCGGTGCTCGGGTGGAAAGAGTTCGAGATGGAGGTGGTGCGCGACAAGGCGGACAACGCCATCATCGTCTGCTCCATCGAGAACCTCGACCCCATGGGCATCCACACCGGCGATTCCGTCACCGTGGCGCCGGCGCTGACGCTCACCGACAAGGAGTACCAGGTGATGCGCAACGCCGCGATCGCGGTGCTGCGCAAGGTAGGCGTCGAGACCGGCGGCTCCAACGTCCAGTTCGCGGTGGACCCGGCCACGGGCCGGCTGGTGGTGATCGAAATGAACCCCAGGGTCTCGCGCTCGTCCGCGCTCGCGTCGAAGGCGACCGGCTTCCCCATCGCCAAGGTCGCGGCCAAGCTCGCCGTCGGCTACACGCTCGACGAGATCGCGAACGACATCACCGGCGTCACGCCCGCCTCCTTCGAGCCCAGCATCGACTACGTGGTGACCAAGGTCCCGCGCTTCGCCTTCGAGAAGTTCCCCGGCGCCGAGCCCATGCTCACCACCTCGATGAAGTCGGTGGGCGAGGCCATGGCCATCGGCCGGAGCTTCGGCGAATCGCTGCAGAAGGCGCTGCGCTCGATGGAGACCGGCCTCACCGGGCTCGACGAGATCCCCCTTCCCGGGGCCGAGAACGGCGACACCGAGGCGATCATCGCCGCACTCGGCCAGCCCCGGCCGGACCGCCTGCTGGTGATCGCCCAGGCTTTCCGCCGCGGCGTGCGTCTCGACGCGATCCACCGGGCCTGCGCCGTGGACCCCTGGTTCCTGCGCGAGATCGAGGGGATCGTGCGCGCCGAGGCGGAGGTGCGCGAGAACGGGCTGCCCGAGGACGCGGCGGCGCTCGGACGGCTCAAGGCGCTGGGCTTCGGCGACCGGCGCCTCGCCATCCTCGCCGGCTGCGACGAGGCGGCGGTCGCGGCCAGGCGTGCGGCGCTCGGCGTCCACCCCGTGTTCAAGCGGATCGACACCTGCGCCGCCGAGTTCGAATCGCGCACGCCCTACATGTACTCCTGCTACGAGACGGGAGCAGGCGACGCAGCGCCGGAATGCGAGGCGGACCCCAGCGCGCGCCGCAAGGTCGTGATCCTCGGCGGCGGCCCCAACCGCATCGGCCAGGGCATCGAGTTCGACTACTGCTGCGTGCACGCGGCCTACGCGCTCAAGGAGGCCGGGTTCGAGACCATCATGGTCAACTGCAACCCGGAGACGGTCTCCACCGACTACGACACCTCCGACCGGCTCTACTTCGAGCCGCTCACCACCGAGACCGTGCTCGACATCGTCCGCGTCGAGCAGGGCGCCGGCGAGCTGGTGGGGCTCAACATCCAGTTCGGCGGGCAGACCCCGCTCAAGCTCGCCAAGTCGCTGGAGGCGGCGGGCGTGCCGATCCTCGGCACGGCGCCGGACGCGATCGACCTGGCCGAGGACCGCGAGCGCTTCCGCGCCCTGCTCGGCGAGCTCGGGCTCAGGCAGCCGGAGAACGAGACCTGCACCTCGAGCGCGGACGCGCGCGCCATCGCCGAGCGCATCGGCTACCCGGTGGTGGTGCGCCCCTCCTACGTGCTCGGCGGGCGGGCGATGGAGATCGTGAGCGACAACGACGGATTGATGCGCTACATGCGCGATGCCGTCGAGGCCTTCGGCGACGGCCCGATCCTGCTCGACCGCTACCTCAAGAACGCCGTCGAGGTCGATGTCGATGCGCTGGCCGACGGCGAGAACGTGGCCGTCGCCGGCATCCTGGAGCATATCGAGGAGGCCGGCATCCACTCGGGCGATTCCGCCTGTTCCCTGCCGCCGCACTCGCTGGGCGTCGAGACGATCGACGAGATCCGCCGCCAGACCGTGGCGCTGGCGCGCGCGCTCGACGTGCGCGGCCTGATGAACGTGCAGTACGCCGTGCAGGACGGCATCGTCTACGTGCTGGAGGTCAACCCGCGCGCCTCGCGCACGGTGCCGTTTGTGAGCAAGGCCATCGGCCGGCCGCTGGCCAAGATCGCCGCCCGCGTCATGGCCGGCAAAAGCCTGGCCGAACTCGGTTATACCGACGAGATTGTGCCCGACCACGTCAGCGTCAAAGAGGCGGTTTTTCCCTTTATCAAATTCCCCGGGGTGGATACCGTGCTGGGCCCGGAGATGAAATCGACCGGCAAGGTGATGGGCATTGACGCCGCCTTCGGCATGGCCTTTGCCAAAGCCCAGACTGCGGCCGGCACGGTGCTGCCGATGCACGGTCAGGCCCTGCTCAGCGTCAGGGATCAGGATAAGGCTGCCAGCCTGAGGGTCGCCCGGCGGCTGGCCGAGAGCGGTTTCCGACTGGTGGCGACCCGGGGCACCGCCGCCTATCTGCGCCGGGCCGGCCTCAGCGTTGAGAGCGTCAATAAGGTCAAGGAAGGTTCGCCCCACAT
>JAJDXK010000085.1 GCA_022823305.1 Alphaproteobacteria bacterium | reverse complement strand
CCTCCGCCTCCGAGGCCTCCATGATGGCGCGCTGCACCGGAAAGACGAACCTCCAGAACGTCGAGCCCGAAGACCTCCGCGCACTCACGATCGCAACCGCAAACGCTACAAACATCCCTCTCGCCGGAACAAGGTAGGGGGAAGCAGGGGGCGCTAGCTCCCGACCAGGTCGGCGGCGATGCGCTTCGCGCGGTCGGTGAAGCCCGCGACGCTCTCGCCCTCGAAGCGCTGACGGAAGCGCTCGGCGGCCTCCTCGATGTGGGCCTCGATCTTCGCCGCAGCCGGCTTCCTCCTGGGCGGGACGAGCTCGCGCAGTACGGCCTCGGTGGCAAGCAGGCGGCAGGCCTGATCGACGACCAGCAATTCCAGGGCGAGGATCAGCTCGTCCCTCTTCTCGAGCTCCTCCTGAACGTTGCGCGGAATCGTCATCGTTTCACTCCCCTGACGGCGGCCGCTATCCTGCGCCTGACGGACGGCGATCTTACTCGAAAGCGACGGAAACATCGTGGGGCGACGCCGCGAAGCCAAGGCGCCATCGAAGCGGCGATGGCTCCGCTACGGCATCATCATCGGAATTCTGCTGCTCTTCGTGGTGGTCTACGAGACCGGCCAGCAGCTTCGCCGCAGCGGTACCGGGAAGGGCAGCGAGGCCACCGCGCCGGACGCCCCCCGTGCCGAGGACAGCGCGCGCCGCATCAAGAGCTACTACCGCAGCCACGACCTGCCGGCGGGCTGGGAGGTGGGCGCCATCGCGCGTGAAGGGGCGGGCCCGGTGAGGGTGGCGCTGCACTTCGGGCCCGGCATCCGCTCGAGCCGCCACGGCGAGGCGGCGCGGCCCGGCGAGGTCGGCCCGCACAACGCCTGCCCGACCGGGGAATCGGGCCTCTGGAGCGAGCTCGCCGAGGACTCCTTCGAGGTCGTGGTGAGCGACAAGACCGGGACGATCGGCCACTTCGCCTGCACCGCGCCGGCGGCCGAGTGAGCGGGAGCGGTCAGGCCGGCACGGGATCGATCGGCGCGTCCGCGTCGCCGCCCGCCCTGCCGCGCCACTGGCCGACCAGGCGCATGCCCTCGGCCTTCTCGTCGGACGACATCTCCTTGACCACCGCCTCCAGCGCGGTGAGCGCGGTGCCGATGCCGTGCCGCGCGGCGAGCGAGAGCCAGAGGAAGGCCTGCACGCGGTCCCTCTTCACGCCCTCGCCGGCCATGTACATGTGGCCGAGCCGGGCCTGGGACTGGTAGTGCCCCGTCTCCGCCGCCTTGCGGTACCACGCGGCGGCGCGGGCGTGGTTGCGGGGCACGCCGTTGCCCTGGCTGTAGAGCACGCCGAGGTTGAAGCGGGCGTTGGCATCGCCGCCCCGGGCCGCACGGCGCAGCCAGCGCACCGCTTCGCCCAAGTCCTTGGGCACGCCGCTGCCCATGGCGTACATCGCGCCGACGTTGCTCTGGGCCGGCACGTTCCTGCCCTCGGCCGACCTGAGGTACCAGGCGAAGGCTTCCGCGGCATCGGCCTCGACGCCGTCGCCGTTGGCGTAGAGCGAGCCGACCCAGGCCTGGGCCTCGGCGTTGCCGGCCTCGGCGAGCGGCAGCCAGAGCGCCCGCGCGCGCGCGAAGTCGCGCGCCATGTAGGCGCGGCGCCCCTCCTCGATCGCCTCCACGTCCCGGGAGGCGCTACGGGACCGTCCGCTCGCTCTTCCTGTAGACATAGACGCAGTCCATATCCTCGTCGCCGTCGAGCACCGGCTGGCCGTCGGCCTTGAGCCGGCGCAGGAAGTAGTCCTGCACCGTCTGCGCGGCGTAGAAGGTGAGCGCCTGCTTGTAGAGCCAGGGGTCGGCGGCCTCGTCGACCTTGTGCACCTCGAGCAGGGTCTTCTTCGGGTCGGCGGCGATGCCGACGTAGTAGTCGCCGAACTCCCCGCCGAACTCCTTCATGTAGGCGAGAATCTCGTACTTGATCTGCTGGACGCTGAAGACCATCAGGGCATCGCGGCCGCATAGAGCGGCCCCGACCAGTGGATCTCGTGCCGCGCCAGCACCCGCGCGATCACGTAGGACTGGAGCAGGTGAGCGGTGCGGTCGCGCTCGACGGGGAGGTCCTCCAGGCTCGTCTCCGGCCGCGACGGGGTGCCGAAGCGACCGAGCTCCTCCTGCAGCGCCGCGGCCTCGGCACCGGCCTCGTCGAGGACGGCGCGCAGGCCCGAGAGCGTGGCGGGCTCGATGGGCCGCGCGGCGTCGATGCGCACCCGGATGAGGGTCTCCTCCAGCGCGGTCGGCTGCAGCACGATGCTCACCGCGAAGTCCGGTCCCCGCAGCAGGAGCAGGTTGGGCAGCAGCCATGAGAGCGTCGCCGGCGCGCCCAGGAGCGCGCAGTCCGCCGTGAGCATGACGGTGTCGCCGTCGCGCCCCTCCTTCGCGGGCTTCGCCTCGGGCGCGAGGGAGCGGACGAGCGCACGGCCGAGCAGCTTCCAGTTGCCCCTGTACTCGACCCGGACGCTCTCCGCCTCGTCCCACGCCGCAGCGTTGTCGAGGGCGAGCGCCTGGGCGGCGTTGCCGAGACGGTCCGCGAGCGGCTCCGCGCCGGGGTCGAGGTTGACGAAGAGGAGCGGCCCGAGGCTTTCCACCCTCACCGGCAGGAGCCGCTCCGGCCGGAAGCCGAGGTACTGGCGCATGGCCGGCGTGTTGTCGCCGAGCTCGTCGGCGCCGATGACGCCGCGGTCGCGGCTGTAGCCGCAGGAGGTGAACGAGCACTTCGTCTTGGAGCCGGTCTGGCATTGCGCCGGCACGAAGCGGCAGCCGCCGTGCTGGGCGAGGTTGAAGCGGCCGACCAGCCCGCCGGCCTCCCGCTGAACGTGAACGCCGTGGTTGCCGACGGTATAGGGCAGCAGGTCGCCGACGTCGGGAATCTCGCGTTGCGAGCCGATGCAGACCCAGCTGCGGGTCCAGATCTTCTCGTCCTCCAGATCGGCGAAGACCTTGGAGCGGAAGGCGACGGGGGTGAGCATGCGGGCCTTGCCGAAGCGCCCGCGCGAGGGCCTGTAGAGGGCGGGATCCTGGAGATCGACCCCCTCATCCACGTAGTCGAGGTCGGGCCGCGTCGTCATCGGGCCACTCTCCCGGCCGCGCCGGGACGGGGCCGGCGCACCGGCCGCCCCGTCCCTGCCTGCGGCGGAACGCTACTTCCGCTTCTTGTTGAGCGGCGGATCGTAATCGGCACGGCCGCGATGCTGGATCGCGCCGCGCGGGGCCGGCGGCAGCGGGCCGTCCTTGGCAAAGCGGTCGAGCACGTTCTTCACCAGCCGCGAGATGTTGTTCTTCTCGGGATCGCCGTTGTTCCACGGCAGCGAGCCGCAGAAGGCGATCGAGCTGAAGGCGAAGCAGCCGCCCCCGTTGGGCGTCTCGTGATAGGCGATGTCCGAGCGCACGCGCGGGTGCTGCGTCCCGTCGAGGCCCTGCTGGTTGAAGCCGAAGTCCTCCATCACCAGGAGGTAGCCCTCGGTGTGGCGGCCCGCCGAGGTCGCGACGATGAGCGTGTGCGGCGGCGAGCCCAGCAGGGTGTCGACGATGTCGAGCTCGGTGCCGGCCGCGCCGCCGCCGACCAGGCCGAAGTTGCCCAGCTTCTCGTCGTAGTCGATGCCCTCGAAGGCCCACGAGACGCGCGGGTCGTTGCTCTCCGGCGTGCGCGAGTAGTAGCTGGAGATGTCGAAGCCCTCGGACGACATGCCGGTGCCGGCGACCGAGTGCAGGTAGCGCCCGCGATAGCGCCACATGCCGCCGAGCTCGCCGGTCGACTGGTGGTAGTACTCGCCGGGGTCGGCGCGCCAGGTGCGGATGCCGGATTCGCAGCGGCGCATCTCGGTGATGATGCCGCGCCCGAGGTGGTCGTAGGCCGGATGGTAGGAGTGGATCCAGTAGAAGCCGTCCGCACCCATGTACATGAAGCGGCCGCCGCGCTGGGTGTAGTCGTGGATCGCGTCGAGCTGCGGGCCGGAGTTGTGCTCCGGATGCGAGCCGGTGATGACGACGTTGTAGTTCTCCAGCCGCGCGAGGCCGTCGTAGTTCACGTCCTCGTCGGTGATGACGTCGTACTTGTAGCCCAGCTGGTTGAGCCAGTAGATCAGGTGCAGGTCGGCCGGGTACTGCCAGGGCGCCTGCATCAGGAAGTGGTCGTACTGCGGCCGGATGCTGAGGATGGGCCTGAGCCTCGACGAGAGGCAGAGGCCGCTGCCGTCGGTGTGGGTGTCGTAGATCGAGCCGCCGTACTCGCGGTGCTCGGCCAGGAACATGTTCTGGTGCTGCATGATCGGCACGCGGTAGACCAGCAGCTCCGCGCCGCCCGCGTTGTTGGCGAGATGCTCGTTGGCGTAGGCCATGTAGCTGATCGTCGGCATCATCACCGCGATCTTGGCCTGCTCCTCGCCCGGGCGGGGAACGACGAAGAAGGGGATGTAGTCCTCGTCGCCCTCACTGGTGGTGAGCTTAACGCAGTAGGAATCGCTCTCGTAGTTGGCTGGCACGGTCCACTCGAAGTCGACCTCCCAGCGCGCGTCGTCCACGTCGTCGTCGTGGAAGTGGATGGCGCCGTACTCCTGCGGCGCGTGCTTCCAGTCGAAGTTGTTGCCCGAGAAGTTGTGGCCGGTCATGGCCCGGGTCGGGCAGTTGACGATCTGCGCATCGAGCAGATAGGGCCCATGGTCCCTGGCGACGATGGTGTTGATGCCGTCGGAGAAATCCCAGGCGGCGACGATGGTCTCCGACAGCGCGCCGGTGGGGCCGGAGTTGCGCCGCTCGGTCATCCCGCGCTGGGCGCCGAGCTTCATGGTCTCGATCTCTTCACGGCTGAGCGCGCGGTTGCAGATGCGGGGGCTGTCGATCTTGCCGTTGTAGTGGCCGGCGATGACGATGCCGGCCGGCACCGACGACTGCGCCGTGGGATCGTCGCTGTGCGCGCCGGTGTAGCCGGCGATCACCGCGGGGCTCCCGTCGTGCCGCACGGGGCCTGCGATCTTCTCCTTCACCGGCCTGACGACCGGGTCGAGGGCGTAGACCACCTGTGGCTCGTGATAGAGGATCGCCTGGCCCGAGGCGGCGTCGTAGGTCGCGGCGAGGAAGTGCCACGCATGGTCGCGCAGCAGCGCGCCGGTGGTGACCTTCTTGCCGTTGATGCGGAGCTCGGCGCAGCCGTCCTCGTTGATGAAGAGGCCGTAGCCCCGGCCCCGGTGCCACTTGGTGACCAGGCCCTGGGCGCCGTGCTTCCAGTACTTGGGATGAGTCTTCGGCGTCGTCGGCCAGACCCAGCACTGCAGCGTGAAGCTCTGCGCGCGGAGCTGCGCGTTGTCCTCGACGAAGCCGTAGGAGCCGCTGTGGATGACCTGGCGGCGCCCCTTGTAGGAGCCGTTGAGCGACGCCCGCCGCTTGCGCTCGATCAGGCCGGGGCCGCGCGGGTTGGTGTCGCCGTTGATCATCTTCACGAGCTGGGCGTCGTAGGACTTCGGCCCGTCGCAGTTCACGTAGAAGCGGATCGTGTCTCCGGGATGGACGCCGAACTTGTCCGCATATCCCGTCAGTCTCATCCAAGCCATCGGGTGTCTCTCCTCATCGCGCGGGCCTCGAGGACCGTTCGCGCGTCCTGATCGGTTGCCGCGTGGATTCCCGGACCGCCGGTCCCGGGCCGCGCCCTAGGATGCGGCCCAGTTGTCGTCGCGGCGCTTCCAGCCCTGGTGGAAGTGCTCGGGAAAGCCGTCGGTCTCGGGGAACTCGTCCAGCCGCATCAGGAAGATGTCGTGCTGCGGGTCCTGCTCGTTGTCATAGACCTTGTCGGAGACGAACTCCGGCGGCACGCCCCGGATGCCGGAGCAGCGGGCGATGCGCCACTCCTTCTCGATCTTGGTGCAGACGACCACGAGCTTGCCCTTCGCCGGCTGCGCCCGCATCCGCAGCAGGACGCGGTTGAGCTGGAAGTCCTCGTGAATGCCGCCGCTGACCTCGGTGGTGTCGCCCTGGGTCGCGCAGCGCAGGATCGAGCACCCGGCGACGCCCTTCATGGACTCGATGCACGCCTTGTGCTCGTCGATGAGACGGTCCCTCTCGGAACTGCCTTTCGGCGGAATGCGGATCATTCTGGGTCTCCCCTCGCGTCTGCTACCTCGGCCCTCGTGTGCCTCAGATCGTCAGATACTTGTCGACGACCTCATCGGTCAACGCGTCGATGGGGCCACCCTCGACGACCAGACCGTTGTCCATGATGACGAATTCGTGCGACAGCTCGCGCGCGACCTTGATGTGCTGCTCCGTGAGCACGAGCGTGAGCCCGACCTCGGTGTTGAGCCGCATGATCGTGGCCTCGAGCTCCTGCACGATGTTGGGCTGGATGCCCTCGGTCGGCTCGTCCAGCAGCAGGATCTTGGGATCGGTCGCGAGCGCCCGCGAGATCGCGAGCTGCTGCTGCTGGCCGCCGGAAAGCTGGCCCGCGCGCTTGTCCAGGTTCTCGGCGAGATAGGGGAAGAGATCCAGGCACATGTCCGGGATCTTCCGGCGCCTGTCGTTGCGCGCGAAGGTCCCGAGCAGGATGTTCTCGCGCACCGAGAACTTGGGCAGGATGCCGCGCCCCTGCGGAATGTAGCCGACGCCGATCTCCGAGCGCCGGTGGGTCGGCATGTCGCTCGCGTCCTCGCCGGCGATGCGGAGCGTCCCGGTCATCTGCGTGGTCAGCCCCATGATGGTGCGCATCAGCGTCGTCTTGCCGACGCCGTTGCGCCCCAGCACGGCCATGCAGTGGCCCTCCTCCACGCCGAGGCTCACGTTCTGGAGGATCGGCGTCTTGCCGTAGAAGGAGGTGACGCCTTCCAGCTCAAGCAGCATCGCTGATGCCCTCGGCGCCGAGGTAGACCTCGCGCACCTTCGGATCGTTCTCCACCCGGTCCATCGGACCCTCGGCGAGGGTCTTGCCCAGATGCATGAGCGTGATGATGTCGGCGATCTCGCGCACGAAGGCCATGTCGTGCTCGACCACGACGAGGGTGTGCGTGCCCTTGAGCCGGTTGAAGATCTCCGAGGTGCGGTGGGTCTCCTGCTCGGTCATGCCGGCGGTGGGCTCGTCCATGAGCAGGAGCTTGGGGTCCTGGGTGAGCACCATGCCGATCTCAAGCCACTGGGTCTCGCCGTGGCTGAGGTTGCCGCCGACCTCGTCCAGCCGGTCCTGGAGCCCGACGAGTTCCACGATCTCGTTCAGGCGCTCGCGCCCGGCGCGCTGGCGGAACGAGATCATGTTGACGAAGGGATTGGTGTTCTGCGTGTTGGCGACCTGCAGGTTCTCGCGCACGGTGAGGTCCCTGAACACCGCCGGCACCTGGAACTTGCGGCCGATGCCGTGCTTGACGATGCGGTGCTCCGCCAGGCCGGTGATGTCGCGGCCCTGGAACGAGATCTTGCCCGCGGTCACCTTCTGGCGGCCGGTGATGAGGTCCATCGTCGTGGTCTTGCCGGCGCCATTGGGCCCCAGCAGGCAGCGCAGCTCGCCCTCCTCGACCTGGAAGCTGAAGCCGTCGACCACCTTGTACTCGTCGTAGGCCTTGGTCACGTCCGTGACTTCCAGAATCGCGCTCACCTCCCGGCCCTCCTAGTCCGAGGCCCGCCGCGGGCCGAGGGAGGGCTGAACGGGGGCGCGGCCGCGATAAGGGACGAGGCCCACGATCGTCTCGAACAGGCCGGCAATTCCCTTCGGCAGGAAGCGCACCACGACGATGAAGATGGTGCCGAGGATCACGAACCAGGCGGCCTGGAACTCGTCGCCCACGTAGCTCTGGATCGTGTTGATGAAGATCGCGCCGAAGATCGCGCCGAAGAGCGAGAGCCGGCCGCCGACCGCGGCCCAGATCACCATGGTGATGCTGAAGAAGATCTCGAGCGAGGTGGGCGAGACGTACTGGACGATCATCACCCAGACGATTCCCGCGATCGCCGCGATCAGGCCGGAGATCGTGAAGACCGTCACCTGATAGAAGGCGACGTTGTAGCCGAGGAAGCGCGCGCGCTCCGGGTCGTCGCGTATGGCCTGGATTATGGTGCCGAATTTGCTCTGCAGCAGCGCCTTGGTCCCGAGCGTCAGCGCGGCGAGGACGCCGAGCGCCACCCAGTAGATCATGCTGCTGTAGGGGTCGACGTCGACGCCGAAGGCCTGGAACGAGTTGGGCGGCGAGATGCCGTTGAAGCCCGCGGTGAAGGGCTGCATGTCGTAGGCCATGTTGTACCAGGCGCCGAGCATGGCCAGCGTCATGATGGCGACGAAGGCGCCGGCGAGCCGCGCCTGGAACATGAGGAAGCCGAAGATGACGAAGAAGAGGGTCGGGATTCCGAGCGCCAGGATCAGCCCGACCTCGGTATGCCAGAAGGGCTCCCACACCGTCGGCAGCGCCTCGAGCTCGTTGGTCAGCATGAAGCTCGGGATCGGGTCGTACTCCGGGTCCTGGTACTGCATCTGCATGGTGGCGCCCATGCCGTAGGCCGCCATGCCGAAGGCGATCCCCTGGCCCAGGCTGAGGATGCCGCCGAAGCCCCACACCAGGCTCACCGAGAGCGCGAGCATGCCGAAGACGCCGTAGCGCGCGAACTGGTTGAGCGTGAAGGGGTCGTCCCCCATGAACACCGGAATGGTGGCGAGCGCGCCGAAGGCGACGATGTACGTCGCCCACTGCGCGCGCCTGTCGTGATAGAGGTTCTGGCGCTGGCCCGTCCGGTCCAGTTTGAACCTTTCCCACAGCATGCCGCTCACCCCGCCCTAGCGCCGCGCCATGCTCGGCGCGAAGATCCCCTGCGGGCGGAACCGCAGGAAGATCACGATCAGGATGAAGAGCACGAAGCGCGCGAACGTGTCGTTCGTGAAGTAGGAGAAGATCGAGAACATCTCGCCCATGATGCCGGCGGTCGCCAGGCTCCCGAAGAGCTCGCCGCCGCCCGTCACCACCACCAGGAAGGCCTCCACCACGTAGCCGAGCCCCATGTCGGGGAAGATCGTCTTGAGGCCTGCGAACATGGAGCCGGAGATGCCGGCGAGGCCCGCGCCGTAGGCGAAGGTCAGCCCGTAGATGCGGCTCGAGTTGATACCGAAGGAGGCCGCCATCTGCGGGTTCTGCATCACCGCGCGCACCTGGATGCCGATGTTCGTCTTGAACAGGATCGCCCAGGTCATGCCGACCAGCGCCAGCGCGGCGAAGAAGATGAAGATCCTGAGCCAGGGCACGTGGACGAAGTCGATCGTCATCACGCTGGTGAGCCAGTCGGGCACCTCGACGTACTGCGGCTCGCCGCCGAAGATGAGACGGATGCTCTGGATGAAGACCAAGGAGACGCCCCATGTCGCGAGGAGCGTGTCCAATGGTCGATCGTACAAGTGTCGTATGAGGCCGCGTTCGACGAGCCAGCCGATGAAGCCGACGAGCACGAAGGAGATAGGCAGGCAGAGCAGCCAGGGGAAGCCCGCGAAATACTGCAGCATCCACGTGAAGTACGCACCCAGCATGATGAACTCGCCATGGGCCATGTTGATGACGCCCATGGTGCCGTAGATGATGGTGAGGCCCAGCGCCGCGACAAGCCAGATGCTTGCGAGGCTGAGCCCGATAATCAGCGCGTTGATGAACGGTTCGGCCGCGAAGGGTGTCCAGAAATCGTGGACGCTCATGAATGAGTCCCGCTTCTCTCCCCGTTGCGGCCCTTCAGGCCGCGCCCCGCGGATACGTGCCCGAGAGGTCTGCGGCCTGCCGCACCCAGCCGGCGAACGGTGGGGCGGAGGGGGTCTCCCTCCGCCCCGACCCTAGCAGATCGTGCAGGGCCTTTACAGAACGTCCTTCTGGACCGTGCCGTCGGGCCGGTGCAGCCCGTCGGCCTTGCAGACGCCGCGCTCGGGATAGATCGCGAAGGGATCCGGCCCGACGTGATCATCGGCCTGGCGCACGATGGTGAACTGGCCGTCGGCGCCGCACTGGCCGATCTTGGGCTTCAGCCAGATGTTGAAGTTGTCCGGATCGATCCAGACCTTGCCCTCCGGGCTCTCCTCGTCGGTCAGCCCCACCGGGCCCTGGTCGCGCCAGTTGCCGCTCACGTCGCGGATCATGCGCGGCGTGATCGCCTCCCAGTCGCCGCCGGTCTCCTCGAGGGCCCGCTCGACACCCTTCTTCCACACGTAGATGCCGAGGTAGGTCTCCTCCATGTTGTAGTGGGTGACGCCGCCGCCGCCATACTGGCTCGAGAGGTACTCGTTCACGAACCTCTCGTTCCTCGGGTTCGGCAGGGTCTGGAAGTAAGGCGCCGACAGGAAGTGACCGGCGCCGGCCTCGTTGCCCATGGCGCGGGTCTCGATCTCGCCGGTGGTAAGCGATGCGATCGGAGTCTTGTCGGACTTGAAGCCCTCCTGCAGGAACTGCCGGTGCAGCGCGATGTCGGAATCGCCCACCACGGTGGACATGATCCAGTCCGGCTGCTGCTGGCGGATCTTGTTGAAGACCGGCGCGAACTCGGAGCCGCCGAGGGGGATGTAGTCCTCGCCCAGCACCTCGCCGCCGGCCCGCTCCAGCCAGACCTTCACGTTCTTGTTGGACTCCTTCGGCCAAATGTAGTTGGAGCCGACCAGATAGGTCTTGGGGCCGAAGTTCTCCACCATGAAGGGCACCAGGTCGAAGGAGTGCTGGTTGGCGAGCGGCCCGGTGTTGATGATGTTCTGCATGCACTCCCGGCCCTCGTAGCAGGTCGGGTAGTAGTAGAGGTGGTCCCACTTCATCACGATCGGCATCACCGCGCGGCGGCTCGCCGAGGTGTAGCTGCCGTGCACCGACACCACGCGGTCGCGGAGGATCAGCTGCGTGATCTTCTCGGAATAGACCTTGATGTCGGACTTGGCGTCGACCACCACGGGCTCGACCTGCTTGCCGGCGATGCCGCCCGCCGCGTTGATCTCGTCGATCGCGAAGAGCGAGACCTGGGTCGAGTCATTCTCGACCACCGACAGGTTGCCGGTCTGCGACCACAAGAGGCCGACCTTGATGGGCTCGTCGCTGTAGATCCAGGGCTTCGCGCCCCAGGCCTGCCCGAAGTCCTTGATGTAGATGGAGGGGAACGCAGCCGCGACGCCGGCCGTCCCCGCCAGTGCACCCTTGAGGATGGTACGTCGGTTAACGCGCATGGTTGATGACTCCCTTGATTTCTCCCGATGCCCGCACCCCCGAGGGGCGGCACACGGCACGTCGCAGCCGCGACGACCGCATGCGTGAGTGCGTCCGTGCGGGCGATAGTCTCCCCCGTTGAACGGCAATGTCAACAGAGCGACGAGCCATTGACAACATTTACGAATTTCGCATCCGGTTTGACTAAATTCGTACCGGGCACGGGCACTGCCGGCGGTTGCGTTCTTCCGGCTCGCTTGGAATCATGGTGCCGGCCGACGGCGGCCGCGACGGCGACGATGGAAGCGGCGACAGCGGGAGCGACGGCGATGAATCCCAAGATCAGGCGCACCCTTCAGCTCTGCGCCGACAACGTGTTCTGGGTCTTCCTGGCGCTGATGATCATTCTCGGCTCGGCCCTCGAGACGCCGATGATCAACGTCGGCCTGACGGCCCGCTGAGCACCGCCGCGCCCGGGCCCCGGCCGGGGCGGGGCGGGGCCGCGCCGACCGGGGCGCGACCCACCACCCGGACACCGCAGCGCGCACCATGAACCGGCGGGAGAGACGACGCCATTCGACAGCGCACGCGGCCGCCCCGGCGGGCGTCCTCGCCAGGGCCGTGCGCCACATGCAGGAAGGCCGGCCGCAGCGGGCGGACCAGCTCCTCTCGAAGCTGCTGGCAGGCGACGGCGCGAGGGACCCGAGCGTGCTGCACTTCGCCGGCGTCGCCCGCTACCGCTGCAGCCGCTTCGACGAGGCCGCGGCGCTGCTGCGCCAGGCGACCGAGGCGGCGCCGGCCTACGCGGAGGCGCACAACAGCCTCGGCCTCCTGCTGCTGGAGACCGGGCGCACCGACGAGGCCCGCGACGCGCTCGCCCGCGCCGTCTCGCTCCGGCCCGACTACGCCAACGCCCACACCAACCTCGGCAATGCCCTGAGCGCCGCGGCCGAGTGGGCGGACGCCGCGGCGGCCTACCGCAAGGCCATCGCCCTCGATGCGCGCGACGTGCAGCCGCATCACCGGCTGGCGCGGGCCCACCTCGCCCTCGGCGCGGTGGAGGATGCCCTCGAAGCCTGCGGCGCCGCGCTCGCCATCGATCCCTTCTGCCAGAACGCTCTGGCCACCAGGGCGCTCGCCGAGCAGATCGGCGGCGACCGCGAGCGCGGGGAGCGGCTCTACGACTTCGACCGCTTCGTCACCCGCATCGCCCTGACGCCGCCTCCGGGAAGCGGCGACATCGAGGCCTTCAACGAGGCGCTGGCGAGGGCGGTGCGCGAGGCGCCCTCCCTGGTCTGGGAGCCGCCCAACCGCGTCACCCGCAACGGCGCGGTCACCCAGGACCTGCTGGCCGCGCCGAGCCGGCCCATCCGCGCCATGGAGCGTGCGCTCCGCAGCGCCATCGACCGCTATCGCGAGACGCTGGCGCCCGAGCCGGAGAGCCCCTTCCTCGCCCGCGTTCCAGGCCGCTACCGGCTCACCTTCATCGCCTCGATCCTGAAGGCCGGCGGCCGCCACCCGCCGCACGTCCACGAGGGCGCCTGGCTGAGCGGGGTCTACTACGTCGCCGTGCCGGCGCAGGTCGCCGGCGACGGTGCCGATGCAACCGGGCGCGGCGGCTGGCTCGAGTTCGGCCGGCCCGACCACGACCTGCCCGAGGGCAGCGCCTTCCGCTGCACCAGCCGGGCGCCGAAGGCCGGCACGGCGCTGCTCTTCCCCTCCTACGTCTTCCACGGGACCCTGCCCTTCGAGGGACCGGGCGAGCGCATCGGCATCGCCTTCGACGCCTACCCCGAGTCCTAGCCCGGAGCTTTCCCCGCGGTCTCGGACAGCGCGGCATGGAGCGCGCGGTCCAGCGTGGCGGCGGCGCTCTCGAGCCCGTGCCGCTCCCGCACCCGGGCTGCGGCGCGCGCGCCCATGGCCCGCCTCTCCTCTTCGTTCGCCGTGAGCTCGACCACCGCGCCGGCGAAGGCCACGTCGTCGTGGCGGGGCGTGACGATCCCGGTCTCGCCGGGGGCGACGATGGCGCCGGCGCCGGGCCAGTCGCCGGCCACCACCGGCAGGCCCGCCGCCTGCGCCTCCAGCACGGCCCAGCACAGGGTCTCGTCGTAGGCGGGCCAGACGTGGATGTCGCACGCCGCGCAGACCGCAGGCAGGGCGTCGGCCGCCCGAGCGCCGGCGAGGACGGCCCGGCCGGGGCCGATGGGCGCCAGCGCTTCGGCCACCAATGCACGGGCCGCGCCGTCGCCCACCGCGACGAGCTGCCAGGGCGGGGCGGCGATCAGGCCGAGCGCGCGGCCCAGCACGCGCCACGAGGCCAGGGCCGGGCCGGGAACCATGGGGCCCGCCGCCAGCAGCCACGGGCGGGCGGGGTCGAGCGGAAGCTCCGCCGCGAGCGCGCGGCGGGCCGCGTCGCGCCCGGTCGCGCCGTAGGGCGCCGGGTCGAGGAAGGGCGCCAGCCTGTGCAACCGGGCGGGGTGTGCCACGAGCGGCCTCGCGCCCTCCTCGTCCTCGGCCGTGAGCGAGAGCACCGCGCCCGCATGGGCGATGGCGCGGCCTGCGAGGATGAGCCAGCCGGCGTGGGCGCCGCGGGCCGCCGCCCGCTCATACGACACGCCAACCAGCAGGTAGGGGATGCCGAGCGCCTCGGCCACCGCGGGGCCGATCAGGTCCGGCGCCGTGTGGTGGAGCCCGCAGGTGAGCCACGCCTCGGGCCGCGCGGTGGTCGGCAGGTCGCGGTAGGTCTTGACCAGGCGGACGGCACTCCTGGCGCCCTTGCGCTCCAGCGCGCCCTGCCGCCGCCGGTCGCCCGCGTCTTCGTCGCTGCGGAAGTCGGAGGGCAGGAACGCCTGGTGACCGGCGACCTCCAGCGCCCGCGCGACCAGACCCAGCAGGTGCCGCCCGCCGCGCGGCGTGGCAGAGCCCGCACGGTCGGAAGGAGTGTAGAGGGCGATGCGCATCTCAGCCGGCGGCGCGCGCGCCGTCGAGCCGCCCGCCACGCCACGCATTGGCGTTTGCGCCCCTCCCCCCGCATCGGCAATGATCCGGCGCCAGCAACAGGGAGGACCGCCGGTGACCGAGAGACCCCTCGACGAGGCCGAATTGGCGGCGCTCAGCGCCTACGATACACCGACCATCTGCAACGCGCTGGAGATCGTCTGCCCCGAGCGCCGTGCGCTGGGCTTCACAACCGAGACGCTGATCTGCTCCTTCCCCGCGCTCAAGCCGATGGTGGGCTATGCGCGCACCGCGACGATCCGCGCGATGGAGAAGCCGGCGAAGGACGCCGACGAGATGGCCGCCGACCGCGTGGCCTACTACCGCTACGTGGAGGCGGGGCCCGGGCCCTCGGTCATGGTGATCCAGGACGTCGATTCCCGGCCCGGCGCGGCCTCCTGGTGGGGCGAGGTGCACTCGGCCGTGCACCAGGCGCTCGGCTGCCTCGGCGTGGTCACCAACGGCGCGGTGCGCGACCTCGACATGGTCGCCGACGGCTTCCAGTTCCTCTCCGGCACGGTGGTGCCGTCGCACGCCTGGGTTCACCTGGTGAGCCACGGCGAGGCAGTGAGCGTCTGCGGCATGCTGACGCACTCCGGCGACCTCGTGCATGCGGACCGCCACGGCGCGGTCGTCATCCCGCACGAGGCCGCGCGCGAGGTGCCGGCGGCGGCCGAGCTCTGCATGCGCCGCGAGGCCCCGATCCTCGCGGCCTGCAGGGAGCCGGGCTTCTCGGCCGAGGTGATGGCGCGGGTGATGGCCGAGGCGAAGGAGATCCACTAGGGCCTTTGTCGGTCGCGGCCTGTCGCGCGTCCGTCAAGGACGGACGCGCTCTAGCCGCGCCGGGCGGCACGCGCCCGCACCGCATCGCCGAAGGCACCGAAGATCGCCATCGAGAAGGGATCCTCCGTGACCTTCCACTCGGGGTGCCACTGGACGCCCAGCGCGAGCGCCGGCGCATCGCGCACGCGCACCGCCTCGATCAGGCCGTCGGGCGCCACCGCCTCGACCTCGAGCGGCGGCGCGAGCCGCTCGATCCCCTGGCCGTGCAGCGAGTTCACCGCGACCTCGGGCGCCGGCCAGAGCGAGGCGAGCAGACCGCCGACGGCGAGCGAGATGTCGTGGACGGGCCCGTACTGCGCATCGCGCGGCAGGCTCTGGTCGGAGCGGTGGTCCAGCAGGCCGCCCACCAGGTGGACCTGCTGGTGCAGGCTGCCGCCGAGCGCCACGTTGAGCTCCTGAAAGCCGCGGCAGATGCAGAGAATGGGCACGCCCCCGTCGATCGCGGCGCGGATCAGCGGCAGCGTGGTCGCGTCGCGCTCGGGGTCGTGGAGGGTGCCGTCCTCGCTCGGCGGGCCGTCGTAGCGCGCGGGCTCGACGTTGGAGGGACTGCCGGTGAAGAGCAGCCCGTCGAATCGCTCCAGCACCCCGCCCAGATCCAGCGCGCCGCCGAAGGCGGGCAGCGCCGCAGGCAGGCAGCCGGCGGCATCGGCCACCGCCCGCATGTACTTGTCGCCGACGATGTGGAAGGGGTGGATGCCGATCTCCCGCGCACACGCGGGCAGGCCGACCAGGGGTGCCGGCGGCGCGGTCATGGCCGTTCAGCTATCACGGCGCCCGGTCGCGGGCAAGAAGCCGCCACGCGCCTGAATCCGCAGGTAGACGATGCCGAGACCGGCGCCGCGTACCGCGTAGAGCAGCGTCATCGCGAGCCACAGGCCGTGATTCCCCATCGGCTCGCGCAGCAGCCAGGCGCAGGGCGCGTAGACGACGAAGGCCAGCAGCATCGTGTTGCGCATGTCGGCGGTGCGCGTGGTGCCGGTGAAGACGCCGTCGAGGAAGATGCCCCAGACCGCCACCAGCGGCAGCGCGATCAGCCAGGGGAGGAAGTCGCCGGCGACGGCGCGCACCGCCTCGAGGTCGGTCAGCACGCGGACGATGGGCGCGCCGGCAAGGCCGTAGACCGCGACCGTGAGCAGCGCCAGCACGAGGCACCAGAGCAGGCAGGCCCTGATGGCGCGGTCGAGATCGTCGCGGCGGCGCGCGCCGAGCGCGCGGCCGGTGAGCGCCTCGGCAGCGAAGGCGAAGCCGTCGAAGGCGAAGTTGAAGAAGATCACGAAGTTGAGCAGCACCGCGTTCGCGGCCAGCACCACGTCGCCCTGGCGCGCGCTCAGCGTCGTGAAGAGCGCGAACGCGGTGATCACGAAGAGCGTGCGCAGGAAGATGTCGCGGTTGATGCCGAGGAAGCGCCGCATGGCGGCGGCATCGAGGACACGACGCGGGCGCCAGCGGCCGCCGTGGCGCCGCGCGAGCCGGGCGGCGACGACGCTGCCCAGCAGGAGCCCCGCGTAGTCCGCCGCCACGGTGGCCCAGGCGGCGCCGGCGACCCCCAGCTCGAAGCCCAGCACCAGCACCAGGTCGAGCACGATGTTGATGCCGTTGACCGTGAGCAGCAGGGCGAGCGCGGCGCGGGTGTTCTGCATCCCGATGAACCAGCCGACCAGCGCGACCCCGGCGAGCGCGGCCGGCGCCCCCCAGATGCGGATGAAGAAGTAGCGCATGCCCTCGGCCTCGACCGCCGCGCTCGGCTCGACCAGGTAGAAGGCGAGCCGCCCGATCGGCCCCTGCAGCGCGAGCAGCACCGCCGCGAGCGCCGCCGCGATCAGCAGCGCCCGGCCCAGGATCGCGCGCGTCTCGTCGAGGTCGCGGGCGCCGAAGGCCTGGGCGGTGAGCCCCGTGGTGCCCATGCGCAGGAAGTTGCAGCCGAAATAGAGGGTGTTGAAGATGAGCGCGCCGACCGCGACCGCGCCGAGGAAGTGGGGCTCCGGCAGGTGGCCGATCACCGCCGTGTCGACCGCGCCCAGCAGCGGGATCGAGAGGTTGGAGACCACCATCGGCCAGGCCAGGCGCCAGACCCGCCGATGCCAGGCCCAGTCAGCCATCGGCGACGACCGGCGCGTCGAGTCTTGCCGGCGGCGGCCGGGCAGAGATGGGGCGATGGGCGCTCAGCGCGGGCTCGGCTCTTTTTCGCGCGGGTCGTCGAACACGAAGAGCTCGGGCCCGAGCGCGATGTTGGTCTCGATATCGTGCAGGGTGACGGTGGTGACGAGGCCCTGGGCGTCGATCACCCGCCACTGGCGGAGCGCGAGCGGCCCGGTCGCGAAGATCAGGGTGAGACTGCCGGCGCCGGGGTCCTTCTTCTGCACCAGGGTGAGTTCGAGGCGCCCGGGGCGGTCCTTGATCGCGGTCACCACCAGGTCCTCGCCGAAGCGCACCTCCTCCCTGGTGAGCGCGCCGAGCGGGGTGTCGTAGATGAACCAGTCGTTGATCTGGCCGAGCTCGGTGTCGTGGTAGTGGATGAGCACGCCGTCGCCGACGATCAGCACGGGCACCGGCGGCGCGTACTCGACCCTGAGCCGCCCCGGCCGGCGCAGGTGGATGACGCCTTGGGAAAGGCCGCCCTCCGGCCCCGTCTGGGTGAAGTCCGCCCGGAGCGATGCAATCGCGTTGAAGTAGTCCTCGACCGCGGCCACCGCGTCGGCCGGGCTCCGCTCGGGCGCCGCGGCGGGCTCCTCCTGCGCCGCCGCCGGCGCGGCCTGGGCGAGCCAGAGGCCGAGCATCGCGCCGAGGCAGAGGAAGGCAGCGAAACGGGTCATCGTCGGCATTCTGCCTGGAATGTAAGGTGCCCACCCCGCGCTGCCAATCGCGGGGCCGGAAAAGTCCCGGCCGTCAGCCGGCGGCGTGGTCGGAGACCAGCACCTCGCGCTTGCCGACGTGGTTGGCCTGGCTGATCACCCCTTCGCTCTCCATCCGCTCGATGATGCGGGCAGCGCGGTTGTAGCCGATCTGGAGATGGCGCTGGACGAAGCTGGTGGACGCCTTGCGCTCGGCCGCGACCAGCGCCACGGCGCGGTCGTAGAGGGGGTCCTCCTCGCCGCTTTCCGCCAACTCGGCGCCGGCCGCCTCGGGCTCCTCGGTGACGCCCTCGACGTAGTTCGGCCGGCCGCTCGCGCGCAGGTGGTCGGTCACGCGCTCGACCTCGGCGTCGCTCACGAAGGGCCCGTGCACCCGTTGCACCCGCCCGCCCTGGCCGAGGTAGAGCATGTCGCCCTGGCCCAGCAGCTGCTCGGCGCCCGCCTCGCCCAGGATGGTGCGGCTGTCGATCTTGGAGGTGACCTGGAAGCTGATCCGGGTCGGGAAGTTGGCCTTGATGGTGCCGGTGATGACGTCGACCGAGGGCCGCTGCGTCGCCATGATCAGGTGGATGCCGGCGGCGCGCGCCATCTGCGCGAGGCGCTGGACCGCGCCCTCGATCTCCTTGCCGGCGACCAGCATGAGGTCGGCCATCTCGTCGACGACCACGACGATGAAGGGCATCGGCGTGAGGTCGATCTCGAATTCCTCGTGCAGGGGCTCGCCGGTCTCCGCGTCCATGCCGACGTTGACCTGCCAGGTGAGCCGCTCGCCCCTCTCGCGGGCCTCCGCCAGGCGCTTGTTGTAGCCGGAGATGTTGCGCACCCCGAGCTTCGACATCGCCTTGTAGCGGGACTCCATCTCCCGCACCGTCCACTTGAGCGCGACCACCGCCTTGGCCGGCTCCGTCACCACCGGCGTGAGCAGATGCGGGATGTCGTCGTAGACCGAGAGCTCCAGCATCTTGGGGTCGATCAGGATCAGCTTGCACTGGTCCGGCGGCAGGCGATAGACGAGCGAGAGGATCATGCTGTTGATCGCCACCGACTTGCCCGAGCCGGTGGTGCCGGCGACCAGCAGGTGCGGCATGCGGGCGAGGTCGGCGACCACGGGGTTGCCGCCGATGTCCTTGCCGAGCGCGAGCGTCAGGCCGGACTCCGCGTTCTCGAAGGCCGCGCTCGCCAGCAGCTCGCGCAGCAGCACGGTCTCGCGCTCGCTGTTGGGGAGCTCGATGCCGATGACGCTGCGCCCCGGAATGGTCGCGGCGCGCACCGAGATCGCGCTCATCGAGCGGGCGATGTCGTCGGCGAGCCCGATCACCCGCGAGGTGCGCGTGCCGGGCTGCGGCTCGAGCTCGTAGAGGGTGACCACGGGCCCCGGCCTCACCTGGGTGATCTCGCCGAAGACCCGGAAGTCCTCCAGCACGGAGACCAGCATCTCCGCGTTCTGCCTGAGCGCATCGTCGCTGGCGCGGGGGCCCGCGCTGCCTGCGTTCGCGGCCGTGAGAAGATCGAGCGTCGGCAGCCGGTATTCGCCCCCGTCCTCGAGGTCGAGGGCGGGCTGGCGCTCCCTCTGCGCGCGCTTGCCGGGCTTCACCCTGCGCCGGCGGTTCTCGACGATGCTGGGACCGGGCGGCGGCGTGCCGGACCCTTCCTCGCCCGGTGCCGGCGGCAGCAGACTCGGCTCGCGCCGCTCGTCCGGCGCGGTCTCCACGGAAGACCGCGCGCTGCGCCGCGGCCGGCGTGCGCGGGCAGGCGCCGCGTCGTCCGCCTCGCCTTCGAGGCGATCGCCGCTCCGGCCGAGAACCCAGCGTGCGGCACCGAGGGCCGCGCGGGCGATGAGCCGCAACACCCAGTAGAGGCCGCGGAAGAGCAGGCCCCACTCCCGCCACGGCACGCCGAGCGCGCCGAGCAGCGCAAGCGCCGCCGCGACCAGGAAGACGGCGCCGACACCGGCGCTGGCCATCCCGCTGTCGCCGCCGAG
>JAJDXK010000152.1 GCA_022823305.1 Alphaproteobacteria bacterium | reverse complement strand
GTCGCAGGAGGCCCGCGCGTCGGCTTCCGCCGAGGTTGCGGCGGCGCGCTCGCGGCTCGCGGCCCTGGGCGAGACCGTGACCCGAATCGAGCGCGAGATCGCCGAGGCCGGAGAGGCGGAGCGTCTCGCGCGTGCTGCATTGGATGACCTGCCGGCGGAGAGCGACGGGGGCGAAGACGAGATCGCGCCCTTGCAGACCTCTCTGGCCGAGCTTCGCGCCCGCTACGAGGAGCGCGCAAGGCGCCATCATGCGGTCGCGCAGGCAGCCGCCGGGCGCGGCGCCAGACTCGCCGAATTGGAGCGGGAGAGCGGGGGCTGGGCCTCGCGCGCGGGCAGCGCGCGGCAGCGGCTGGCGGAGCTCGCCCAGCGCCGGGAAGAGGCCGAGGCGGCAGGCGTGGCCCTCGATGCGCGGCCGGCCGAGCTGGAGGCGCGCCGCGCGGGCCTGCTCGGCGCCATCGAGCGCGAGCAGCGGGCACACCGCGAGGCGGTCGACGCGCTTGCACGCGCCGAGGAGGAGGCGAAGGCAGCGCATGCCGCACTCAAGCAGGCCGAAGGTTCGCTTGGCCAGGCGCGCGAGGATGCGGCCCGGCTGGAGGGCCTCATGGCCGAGGCCGGCCAGGCGGAGAGCCATGCAGCGCAGCAGATCGGGGAACGCCTCGGCGCCGCGCCCGACGAGGCGCGCACGCTCGCCGGGCTCGATCCCGAGGCCGCGCTGCCCGACGCCGAGACGGTCGAGGTCAAGCTGCAGCGGCTGATTCGCGAGCGCGAGAACATCGGTGCCGTCAACCTGCGCGCGGAGACGGAGGCAACCGAGCTCGACGAGCGCATCCGCGACATGCAGGAGTCCCGTACCGACCTGCTGGAGGCGATCGGCCGCCTGCGCCGGGGCATCGCCAGCCTCGACCGCGAGGGCAGGGAGCGGATGCTGGCCGCCTTCGGCACCATCGACGGCCACTTCCGCCGCCTCTTCACCGAGCTCTTCGGCGGCGGCAAGGCGCATCTTGCGCTGGTCGATTCCGAAGACCCCCTGGAGGCCGGCCTCGAGGTCGTGGCGAGCCCGCCCGGCAAGCGGCCGCAGTCGCTCTCGCTGCTCTCCGGCGGCGAGAAGGCGCTGACCGCCATCGCCCTGCTCTTCGCCGCGTTCCTCACCAACCCGGCGCCGGTCTGCGTGCTCGACGAGGTGGACGCCCCGCTCGACGACAGCAACGTGGAGCGCTTCTGCACCCTCATCTCCAGGCTGGCCCACGAGACCGACACCCGCTTCGTCGTCGTCACGCACCACCGCATCACCATGGCCCGGGTCGACAGGCTCTTCGGCGTCACCATGGTGGAGCAGGGGGTCTCCGAACTCGTCTCGGTCGATCTGGAGCGCGCCGTGCGCCTGCGGGAGAGCGCCTGAGGGTGCTGGGCTGAATTCGAGCGGCACCAATTTATCGACTTGAATCAGTGGGTTATGGAACGGACTCGCGCCGCTTCGCCGGCTTGACAGGGGACGGGGCAGCCCCTATGGTGCGGGCGCTTTTCGACTGCGGGGCCTGCGCGCGCCCTGGCCGAGCGGGTTTGCATGGACGACAAACCACGGCCGTCCCTGGAGGATCTGGACTCCCGGCTGCGCACGGCCCGAGGCGAGAACGAGCCGAGCGACCGGGGACGGTTGCCCGGCACGCGCCTTGGGCAAGCGCTGCACCTCGCGATCGAGATGGCGGCCGCGCTGGCCGTCGGCGGTGGCATCGGCTGGCTGCTCGACGACTGGCTCGGCACCAGGCCGTGGCTGCTCGTGGTCTTCATCTTCGTGGGGATCGCGGCCGGCATCCTGAACGCGTTTCGGGCGGCGCAGCGTATGGGAGCCACGCCGATGTCCCGCGCCGACGCGGGGCGCCGGGGTGAAGGACGGGACGAGCGAAGCCAGGGGTAGGAGGGCCAGTGGCAACGACGGACAACGGCGCCGCCGGGCACAACGGCGACGCGCATCACGGCCCGCTCGATCAATTCGCGATCAACCGCTACGTCGAGATCGACCTCGGCGGTTTCGACGCGTCGTTCACCAACTCAGCGTTGATGATGTGCGTGACGGTGATCGTCATCACGCTGCTGACGACGCTGGGCATGGGCCGCGGCCGCATGGTGCCGGGGCGCATCCAGTCGATCGTCGAGCTGAGCTACGAGATGATCGCCCGAATGCTGGGCGACATCGTGGGCGGGCGCGGCGCGCAGAAATTCTTCCCCTTCGTGTTCAGCCTGTTCATGTTCCTGCTGCTCGGCAACGTGCTCGGGCTGATCCCCTATTCCTTCACCTTCACCAGCCACATCATCGTGACGCTGGCGTTCGCGCTGGTGGTCTTCGTCGGCGTGACGATCCTCGCCATCGTCATCCACAAGCACCGCTTCCTCACCTTCTTCCTGCCGCCCGGCGTGCCCTTGTGGATGGCGCCGCTGCTGGTGCCGATCGAGGTGGTCTCCTACATGGCGCGGCCGATCAGCCTGTCGGTGCGCCTCTTCGCCAACATGATGGCGGGGCATTCGATCCTGCACGTGTTCGGCGCCTTCGTCTTCGTGCTCAGCTTCGCCGGCGTCCTGCCCTTCGCCTTCATCGTCGCGCTCTACGGGCTCGAGCTGCTGGTCGCCGTGCTCCAGGCCTACGTCTTCACCATCCTGACCTGCCTCTACATCCGTGACGCCATCGAGTTGCATCACTAGGGGCGAAGGGCGGGTCCCACGCAACAGTCTCCGAACAAACCAAGGGAAACACGATGATGGAATTCGAATCGGCCAAGATCATGGGTCAGCTCATTGGCGGCGGGCTCGCCACGATCGGCGTGGCCGGCTCCGGTGTCGGCATCGGCATCATCTTCGGCAACTACGTCTCGGCCGCGGGGCGCAACCCGGCGGCTGCGCCGAAGCTCTTCGGCAACGTGCTGCTGGGCTTCGCCCTGACCGAGGCGATCGCGCTCTTCGCGCTCGTCATGGCCTTCATCATCCTGTTCGGCTCCTGATCGACGGCCGCGCGGCTGTCTGAGGCGGAGGCGGGAGGCGCCCGATGCCACAGCTCGAGATGGGGGACTACGCGCCCCAGATCTTCTGGCTGGTCGTCACCTTCGTCGCGCTCATGGTGATCATGTGGTCCGTGGGCCTGCCGCGGATCAGGCGCGTGATCGAGGCACGCGAAGCCAAGATCAGCGAGGACCTGGCGGAGGCCGAGAGCGCAAAGGGCAGGGCCGAGGACGCGCTCAAGGCCTACGAGGAGGCGCTGGCAGACGCGCGCTCCAGGGCGCACGGCGTGCTCGCCGAAACCCACGCCAAGCTCGCGGCGGAGGCCGATGCGCTGCGGGCGGAGCTCGACGCCGACCTCGCCGCCAAGGCGGCCACGGCCGAGGAGCGCATCCAGGAGACGCGCGAGGCGGCGCTCGCCAGCCTGCGCGACGTCGCCGGTGACGTGGCACGCGCGGCAACCGAGCGCCTGGTCGGCGCCGCTCCCTCCGAGGCTGCGGCCCGCGCCGCGGTCGAGGCGAGCATGGGCGAGGGACGCTGAGCCGTGAAGAGGATGATCCGCAAGCCCGAGTTCTGGCTGATCGTCGCGGCCTGCGCCTTCGTCGTCGCCGGCAGCCAGATCACCGAGGACGCCAACTTCTGGATCCTCATCGCCTTCATCACCTTCTTCGGCGCCTTCGGTCGCGCCGCCTACAAGAAGGCGACCGAGATGCTCGACAAGCGGGCCGAGCGGATCAGGAACGAGCTCGACGAGGCGGCGGCGCTCCGTGCCGAGGCCCAGGCGCTGCTGGCGGAGCACGAGCGCAAGCGCCAGGAGGCCGAGGAAGAAGCGCGCCAGATGGTCGAGCACGCCAGGGTGGAGGCGGAACGCCACGCAGCCGAGGCGCGCGCCGCGCTGGAGGAGACGATGAAGCGCCGCGCCGCGCTCGCCGAGCAGCGCATCGCCCGCGCCGAGGAGGAGGCGATGCGCGAGGTGCGCCAGACCGCCGCGGCGCTCGCGATCGAGGCCTCGCGCCGCCTCATCGGCGAGAGCATCGACGAGGCCCGCGCCGAGCGCATGATCGAAGAGACGATCCAGGAGGTCCGCGACCGGCTCAACTGAGCCCTGCGGCCCTGGCCGCAGCCCTTGCCCGGCTCCCGACAGGGGAGACGCCCCAGTGTACAAGGGCATGTACACCTATCCCTGGGATCTGGTGGACGAAGGGATCGGCACCGCCACAGGCCGCATGCGCGAGTGCGGCATCAACACCGTCACGCTGGCCGCGAGCTACCACGCCGGCAAGTTCCTCCGCCCCCACGCGCCCGCCGGGCGGGTCTACTTTCCCGAGGACGGCGCGGTCTACGTGCGCCCGCGCATGGAACGCTACGGCGCCATCAAGCCGATGCCGGCGAGCCTCGTCGCCGAGCGCGATCCCTTCGCCGAGCTCAGGGCGGAGGCGCCCGACATGGAGCGCGTCGCCTGGACGGTCTGCCTGCACAACACGCCGCTCGGCATGCGCCACCCCGAGTTCACGGTGCGCAACTGCTACGGCGATTCCTACGTCTACAGCCTGTGCCCGGCCTACGAGGAGGTGCGCCGCTACGTCGTCACGCTCTGCGTCGACATGGCCGAGCGCTACGAGCTCGACGGACTGGCGCTGGAGACACCCGGTTTCCTGCCCTTCGACCACGGCTTTCACCACGAGTTCTTTCTGCTGCCGATGAACCGCTGGGCCGGCTGGCTGCTCGGGCTCTGCTTCTCCGAGGGCACCATCGCCGCGGCGGAAGCGCGCGGCATCGATGCCGAGCGGCTGCGCTGGCAGGCCTGCGCGGCGCTCGATTCCTTCTTCGCCCGTCCGGAGCCGGTGCCCGACCACGTCGCCGCCGAGTGGTGGGTCGCCGACCTGATTGCCGACCCGGAATGGGCGGTGTACCTGAGCTGGCGCTGCCAGCTCGTGGCCGACCTGGTGGCGGAGGTCCGCGCGGCGCTGCCGAACGAGACGAAGCTCGCGGTGATCCCGACGGTGCAGCGGCCCACCGCGGCGGCGTGGTCCGAGGGAAGCGATCTCAGGCTGCTCGCCGAGGCGGCGGACACGCTGGAGGTGCCGGCCTACGAGGCGAGCGCGGCGGCGGTCGCGCTCGACGCCCGTGACGTGCGCCGCCGGGCGGGCGAGGGGGCACGGATCAGCTACATCCTGAGGCCGGCCCATCCCGATCTCGCCGACGGAGCGGAGACCGCGGCGGCCGTGCGCGCACTCAGGGCGGAGGGACTCGCGGGCATCGCGTTCTACAACTACGGCCACGTCGCGCTCGGCGCGCTTGAGCATGTGCGCGCGGCGCTCGCCGTGCTGGAGGAGGCGCCATGATGCGCTTTTTGGGCAAGACCGCGCTGGTGACCGGCGGAGGCGGCGGCATCGGCGGGGCGATCGCCGAGCGCCTCGCCTTCGAGGGCGCGGCGGTCGGCGTGCTCGACCGGCGGGGCGACGCGGCGCAGGAAGCAGCGGCTCGGGTGGAGGGCGGCGGCGGCCGCGCACTCGCGCTCACTGCCGAGATCACCGACCCGGAGTCGGTCGCCGCCGCGCTCGCCGAGATGGCCGAGGCGATCGGGACGCCGGACGTGCTGGTCAACAACGCGGCCTGGGCGCTCAAGGGCGACCTGGAAAGCACCGATCTCGACGACTGGCGGGCGGAGTTCGAGATCGACCTCGACGGCCAGTTCGTCTGCGCCAAGGCGGTGCTGCCGGGGATGGTCGCGAAGGGCGCCGGCGCCATCGTCAACATCGGCTCGGTCAACGGGCTCCTGGCGCTCGGCAACCCGGCCTACAGCGCGGCCAAGGCCGGCCTGCTGAGCTTCACCCGCTCGCTCGCGGTGGAGTACGGGCCGAGCGGCATTCGCGCCAACATGGTCTCGCCGGGCACGGTGGAGACCGACATCGAGACCTGGCGCATCCGGCGCGAGAAGAACCCGCAGATCTTCGATCAGCTCGCCCGCTGGTATCCGGTGGGACGCGTCGGCCGGCCCGACGACATCGCCGCTGCCGTCGCCTTCGTCGCCGCCGACGAGGCGGCCTTCGTCAACGGGGCCAACCTGGTGGTCGACGGCGGGCTGACCGCGGGCCTGCCGGTGATGATCGAGGAGCTGATCCTCGAATGAGCGTCCGCTCCTGCCGCGCACTCCTGGGCTTCCTTGTGCGCCCTTCCGACCTGCCATAGCCTTCGGTTGGCGGGCGATATCCGCCATGAGCGACGCTTGAGAACGCTCGACCGCTCCGTCTCCTGCCGGAGAACGAAAGAACTCCATCCCTGAGGGAGGTGACCATGTCCGAGGCTCTTTCCGGAGGCTGCCTCTGCGGCAACGTGCGCTACGAGGTTCGCGGGGAGCCGGTGTACGTCTTTCACTGCCATTGCTCGATGTGCCGCCGCGCCGGCGGCACCGCGTTCCAGACCTGGGCGGGCCTGGAGGACGACGCCCTCACGGTCACGCAAGGGTCGCCGGAGCGCTACGAGTCCTCGTCCTTCGCGACCCGGAGCTTCTGCGCACGCTGCGGCGGACAGCTCTTCTACGAATACACCGAGGGGCAGTCCCCGCGGGTGTGGGTCACGGTGGGAACGCTCGACCGCCCGGAGGCGATAGCACCCCAGCGCCACGTGTTTTCGGCCGACGGCGTGCCGTGGCTGCACATGGAGGACGGGCTGCCGCGGACCGAAGGTGACCCGGAACTCTAGAGCACGATCCGACCTTACGCGGTCACGTCGGCTCGAACGCGCCCACCTCCCCCTGTCCCCCTCCTCCCAGGAGGAGGGGGAACGAAAGCGGCGCCGCCTGCTCTCCCTCTCCTCCCCACCGGGGAGGAGAGGGCCGGGGTGAGGTGGGGGCGGCTGTGATCGTGTCCGGTCGGAAAATGCTCCAGCGGGAACGCCCGTCACCCGCGCTCAGGTGTGCGAACGTCCCGGGCGGGACACCGCAGCGCGCTGTCCCCTGACGGACTCGCGGCCGGCCGCGACTGCGGCCGCAGGCTACTCCGCAGCCTGGTCGAGCTCCGCGATGGCGTCGTTCCAGTGGGCGGCCGAGCGCTTCTTCATCATCGTGCGGAACTCGGCGGTGGTCTTGGGGAAGTACTCGCCGGTGCCCCAGTCCACGATGACGCCGTAGCGGCGCACCATGTCGAACTCGTCGATCTCGCCCTTGCGGTAGCGCTCGGCGACGGCCTCGCCGTCCTCCTCCAGCCAGCTGCGCCTGGCCTTGGCGATGGCGGCGCGCTCGGCACGCGTGGCCTCCACGTCGACCTCGTAGCTGGCCAGGTCGGCGTCGATCACCTTGAGCACGACGCCGTAGTCCTTGCGCGCGCGCTCGAGCGACACGTAGTCATCCTCGACATCGCGCATCACCGCCGCGGGATCGCGTTCGAGCGGGTCGCCCAGACCGCCGCCGCCGGCCGTCGGCCGCGAGAACACGTCGCCCGACTCGATCGGCACGTCGGAGAAGATCGAGCCCAGCCACTCGCGCTCGTTCTTGCCCTTGCGCTGGATGTAGAGCCCGTGCGGCATGGAGGGCAGCCCGCCCTTGATGCCCCAGACGATGGCCCGCTCGCGGTCGCAGATGTAGGAGATGACCGTGCTTTCCGCCTGCTGCAAGGTGCTGGTCTTGACCACGCCGGCGCCGCCCCGCCACTTGCCGGGGCCGGGCGAATCGGTGTTGATCTGGTACTCGTTGGCGATGATCGGGCAGAGCCGCTCCTGCCCTTCCACCGGCTGGGTCATCAGGCCGGTGCCGAAGCAGGCGGTGGTGACGTTGCAGCCGTCCTTGCCGTTGCGCCCGCCCCAGCCGCCGGGCAGCCAGTCGTAGAACATGAAGATGTTGCGGTCCTCGGTGCGCAGGTCGCGCCCGCCGGTGAGCAGGTACTCGAGGTTGAAGGCACAGGCGATGGCGCGCTCGGGCATGATGTCCGACCAGATCTCGTAGATCGAGTTCATGATCTTCTCGAAGGGCATCAGGAAGCCCGTCACCGCCACCGGCCACTTGGCGTCGACGATGGAGTTCTCCGGCGCGATCACGTTGATCGGCCGGTAGAAGCCGGAGTTGAGCGGCAGGTCGGGGAAGTAGGTCTTCATGCCCGCGACCACGGCCGAGAAGGTGCCGCCGAAGGCGGAATTGTAGAGCGTGCTGATGGTGTCGTGACTGCCGGTGAAGTCGTAGGTGACCTCGTCGCCCTTGATGGTGAGCTTCACCTTGATCGGGATCATCCCCTCGCCGAGCGCCGGATCCCGGTCGATGTAATCGACGTTCTCCCAGGTGCCGTCGGGCAGCTCGCTGATGCGCTGGCGGGTTGCCAGCTCGACGTAGTCCTGCACCTCCTTGCAGCCGGTGACGACGGTGTCCTTGCCGTACTTCTCCACCAGCCTGAGGATCTCGCGCTCGGCGACGCGCGTGGCCTCGGCCTGCGCGTTCATGTCGCCGATGATCGATTCCGGGTCGCGCGTGTTGGCGGCGATCATCTCCGCGAAGTCGTGGCGCCACTTGCCCGCGTCGATCAGCCGCGTCGGCGTGATGCGGATGCCCTCGCGGAACATCTCCTTGGCGAGCACGTCGAAGGAGCCGGGCGTGCTGCCGCCGACATCGGACCAGTGGCCGTTGGACTGGGCGAAGGCGATGATCTCGTCGCCGACGAACACCGGGCGGATGATGCGCACGTCGTTGAAGTGGGTGCCGCCCGCGTAGGGGTCGTTGGTCATGAAGACGTCGCCCGGACGCATGTCGTCCTTGAAGGTCTCGATGACCGCCTTGCAGGTGTAGTGCAGGGTGCCGACATGGACGGCGATGTCCATGTTGCCCTGGGCGATGGAATCGCCGTTGGCGTCGTTGAGGGCGGAGGAGAAGTCCCGGTTGTAGATGACGAAGGAATAGCAGGTCCGCAGGATCTGCTCCGCCATCTGGTCCACGGTGGTGATGAAGGAGTTCTTCAGGACCTCGAAGGTGACCGGATCGAGCGTGATGCCAGCGCCGTGCTTGCTCATCTTCATGCCTCCGCTACGTGGATCCGGATGTTGAGCCACTCGTCCACTTCCGCACGCACGCCGGGCGGGATGACCGTTGTCGAGTCGAGTTGCTCGACGATCGCCGGTCCTTCTATCGTCACGCCCGCGGGCAGTCCGTCGTGGGAGTATATCGGGGTCTCGACCGCCCCCTCAACCTCGTCGAAATCGACCATGCGGGCGCTCTCGGCCACCGCCTTGGCGCCATTCGCCGCGTGGCGCATCAGCTCGGCCTTGGGCACCGTGCCGATGGCCGCAAGGTTGAGGCGGAAGAGCTCCACCGGCGTGTCGTCGCGGCGGAAGGCGTATTCGCGGTCGTGGTCGGCGTGGAAGGCGGCGACCGCATCCGGCACCGAGGTGAAGGGCGCGGCCACGGGCACTTGCAGCGAGCGCCACTGGCCCTGATACATCATGTCGATGCTGCGCTGCAGCACCATGTCCTCGTTCGCCACGCCCTCCTTCACCAGCCTGCCCGTCGCCTCCGCCTCCATCACGCCGAAGCGATCCTCGATGTCGGTCGGGTCCGCTTCCGCGGCGAGCGCGAGGTAGGTCTGCGAGAGGTCGTGGCGCACGTCCACCAGGAGGCAGCCCAGCGCCGAGGTCACCCCCGGATTGGGCGGGACGATCACGGTGGGAATCGAGAGCTCCTTGGCCAGCGCCACGCCGTGCAGGGCGCCCGCGCCGCCGAAGGCGACGAGCGCGAAGTCGCGCGGATCGTAGCCCCGGCTGATGGAGATGAGCCGCACCGCATCGGCCATGTTGGCGTTGGCGACGCTGACGATGGCCTTGGCTGCGGCGACCGGGTCCATGGCCAGCGGCTCGGCGACGCCGGTGCGCACGGCGGTCTCCGACGCCGCCTTGTCGAGCTCGATCTGCCCGCCGGCGAGCGAGGTGCCGAGGCGGCCCAGCGCCAGGTTGGCGTCGGTATTGGTGGGCACCGTGTTGCCGCGGCCGTAGCAGGCCGGGCCGGGATCGGCGCCCGCCGACTGCGGCCCGTTGTGAAGCGAGCCGGCATCGTCGATCCAGGCCAGCGAGCCGCCGCCGGCGCCGATGGTCAGCACCTCGATGCTGGGGAAGCGGATGGGGTAGCCGAACTCGATGTGCCAGTCCTTGGTGATGCGGGATTCGCCGCCGAAGACCAGCGACACGTCGCAGCTCGTGCCGCCCATGTCGAGGCCGATGGAGTTCTCGTAGCCGCAGAGCATGGCGATGTGGCGGCTGGCGATGGCGCCTGCGGCGATGCCGGAACCCGCCAGGCGGCCGGCGAACTGCCCGGCGGTGGCCGGCGTCATCACGCCGCCGCCGGAATGGAGCATGAGCAGGTCGCTGGCGTAGCCGCCCTGCTGCAGCGCCTCGTTCATGCGGCTGACGTAGCCGCCGACCACGGGGCTCAGGATGGCGTTGACCACGGTGGTGGAGAAGCGCTCGTGCTCGAAGATCTCGGGCAGGGTCTCCGACGAGGTGGTGATCTCCACGCCCGGCAGCTCCTCCTGCAGGATCTCCTTCATGCGCGCCTCGTGCTGCGGGTTGATGAAGGAGTTCATGAAGCAGACGGCGACCGCCTCGACGCCGCGCTTGCGCAGGATGCGTGCCTTCTCCCGCGCGTCCGCCTCGTCCAGCGGGGTGGCGATCTGGCCACCGTGGTCGATGCGCTCGCGCACGGTCAGCCGGTCGCGGCGCCTGATGTAGGGCTGGGCCACGTCGTTGTAGGTGTCCCAGAGGTCCTCCTTGTTGGAGCGCCTGATCTCGATGACGTCGCGGTAGCCCTCGCTGCAGATCATCGCGGCGGGCGGCAGCCGGCGCGTGATGAGCGCGTTGGTGGCGACGGTGGTGCCGTGGGAGAAGAGCGTCACGTCGTGCAGGTCGATCTTCGCCTCCTCCAGCCCGCGCATCGCGCCGACCAGGGGGTCCTCGGGCGTGGACGCCGTCTTGGCGACCCTGAGGGCGCCCGAGTCCTCGTCGAGAACGCAGATGTCGGTGAACGTGCCGCCGATATCGACCGCTACCCTGAGCTTCGTCACGAAATCCTCCCGCCGCTCTACCCGTTGTCGCCGCCGCGCCGGCGTCGCTGCGGCCCTGTCGTCCTGCTCGACTCCCGTTTTACCCGGTGGCCGACGCTTGTCCGTGGCCGGCGCCGAGCTCCGGCGGCAGGATCGTCCGCTCGTCGACGATTGCCGCGTCGAGCTGCATCCGGGTCAGGTTGCGCACCTCGCCGAGGTCGGCGCCGGAAAGGTCGGCATCGATCAGGGTGACGCCGCCGAAGTAGGCGCTCCTGAGGCTGGCTGCGCGAAAGCTGGTGCCGGGGAACTCGGCGCCCACCAGCATTGCGCCCTCCAGGTTGGCCTGATCGAAGCTCGCACGGCCGACCCAGGCGCCGTGCAGGTCCGCGCGGGTCAGCGTCGCGTGCTCCAGGTGCGCGCGGCCGAGCCAGGCGCGCTGCAGGCTGGTTTCGACCAGCGAGGCGTGCTCCATGCGCGCATCGCCGAGCGCCGCGTCGGAGAGGTCGGCCCCGTCCAGCACCGCGCGCTGCAGAGTCGCCCCGGCGAGGTCGGCGCGGTTCAGGTTGGCGCCGGTGAAGTCGGCCCCGGAGAGGTCGGCACCGGCGAAGTCGGCGCGGAAGAGGTCGGCATTCGCGAAGAGGGCTCGGCGCAGGTCCGCGCCGGGAAAGCGCACGTCGGCGAGCGCCATCCCGGAAAAGTCCGCGCGCGCGCCGTCGGCGCCGCCGCTCTCGAGCCAGCGCAGGTGCTCCGCGCGTATCCGCGCGATCGCGTCCGGATCGGGCTTCTCGCTCGTCGCCGCGTCCCCGGGCGGCTCCGGCATGGCGCATACTCCTCCGTCCCGCGCAGCCGTGTTCCGGCGCCGCGCAGGGTGCTCTCGCCGAATGAGGCTATCCAATAGCGATAGATGGCCGTGCAATCAATGGGGGAAGGGGCCGAACTCCGGGGGCTTGCGGCCGGAACCGCGCCTTGCCTCCGGCTACAGATCGTCGTCGGGGTGGCGGACCTCCCACGATGCGACCCATTCGCCGGCGACCCGCAGCTCGACCCCGGCATCGTCCTCCAGGAGCTTGCACACGGTCATGTCGCCGGCGTCCGGGCCGTAGCGTTCGCCGGCCTCGCGGAAGCGGGCGTGCGTGGCGGTGATGAGGTCGTTGCGGACGCCCGTTTCCCGCATCAGCTCGGCGATCAGGTCGAGATCCTTGAGGCAGAGCGCGATGGGGAAGGAGGGGTCGTAGTGGCCGGCAAAGACCGCGGGCACGTCGTGGTGCATGACGTAGCTGTCCGCCGCCCCGCCCTTCAACGCCTCCCACAACACGTCGGGCTCCAGGCCCGCGCACCTGGCGGCGACCATGGCCTCGCCGATGGCCGCGGCGTGGACCTTCCACAGCATGTTGTTGACGAGCTTGGCGACGTAGGCGTTGCCGTGCGGACCCACGCGGCGGATTTCGCCCATGGCTTCGATCACCGGGCGCACGCGCTCCACCGCCGCATCGTCTCCGCCCACGAACATCAGCATGTCGCCGCGAATGGCGCCGTCCACGGCTCCCGTCACGGGTGCGTCGACGGGAGAGCCGCCACGCTCTGCGAACTCCTGCCCCAGCGCCCGCATGAGCGAGGGGCTGCTGGTGGTGAGGTCGATCCAGGTCTTGCCCGCGCAGTCGGCGGCGAGCAGCCCGCGCTCGCCTCGCGCGACCCGTTCGATCTCCTTCGGCCCGAAGACCATGGTCACGACCGCATCCACGCGGTCGAGAACGTCGGCGGGGTCAGCCGCCCACTCGGCGCCGGCCTCGATCAGGGGCCGGGCGGCGTCCTCGCGGATGTCGTGGACCACCAGCGGGAAGCCCTTTCGCAGGATGTTGCGGGCGGCGGGGCCGCCCATGGTACCGAGACCGATGAATCCCACGCGCATGACCGTCTCCTTACCTGCACGCCGCCGTCAGTCCGCCGCGCGGACGCGTTCCTGGCCTGCCCAGCCCTGCGGAACCTCGATGTTGAAGTTGAACAGGATGTCGAGCTTCTCGATGAACCAGCGCCCGTCGATACGCACGAAGTCGTCGCGATAGTCGATGAGGATGAGGCTGCTCGTTGTCTCGCCGCCTTCCGCCAGCGTGGCGGGCAACAGGCAGCGCCACCTGGCACGGGCCCGGTTGCCGTCGATGTCGATGATCTCGTTCATGCCCACGTGGGCGCAGAAGGGGATGGCGCTGGAGGCGCCGTTGAAGAACTCGCGGATGGCGTCGCGCCCTTCGTAGTGGCCAAGCTCGGCGTTGGACCAGACGCCGTCCTCGGTAAAGAGCGCGGCGATCTCGTCGCCCCTGAGCCCGGTGTCGTTGTAGTGCCAGTAGGTGTGCTTCAGCCTGGTGATTGCCAGCACCGATTCCACGTGTTCCAGCCGCCGCAGCGCCTCGTCGTCCATCGACCCCTCCTCCTGCGTCGTCAGTCTGCTTTCCCTGAGCGTCGCGCGCCTTCGGTGGTGGCCGTGCGGTCGGCCGGAACGAGCACCCGACCTTCCATCAAGCGCCGCGCGGTGCGGGTCACGCCGAGGCGGGCGAGGCTGGGCGGCGCGGCAGCGGCGAGCTCGACCGCGACTTCCGCCACGCCCGAGGGGTGGCCGAGGCGAACCGGGGCGCGGTCGTCGCCGCCGGCGGGCCGGGCGGCTTCGGCGGCGAGGGAGCCGGGAATGCGCGCGGCAGCGGCCAGCGCGAGCGCCGCGGTCAGCGGCAGCGCCCGGTGCGGGCGCCCCATGGAGATCGCCCGGGCGGTGAGATCGACCTCGTCGGCCGCAAGGCGCGCGCCGCTCAGCGTCCCGGCGTCTGCGGGCGGTGCGACGAAGCCCACCTTGGGCACGCTCTCGCTCTCCGGCGCGATGCCCATGGCCGCGGCGGCAGCGCGGCGGATCGCTTCAAGACGTTCGCCGAGCGCGGCATCGGCCTCGATCGCGTCCGGCGCTTCCACGCCTTGCAGGCCCAGGTCCCCGGCGCGGACGACGACCAGCGCCGTCGACGCATCGACCAGCGAGGCCTCGATCGGGCCCGAGTCCGGCACGTCGAGCACATCCCGGGCGCGGCCAGTCGGCAGCAGGCGGCCGGTGACGGCGCCGCCCGGCTCAAGGAACGAGAGCCGAATCGGAGCGCCCCGTCCAGCGACCCCGTCGAGCACGGTCTCGCCCTCGACCGCCGCGCGGCCGTCCGCGACCGGGAAGCGCGCCTCGATCCGCTGATCCAGGTTGCAGTTGTGCAGGGTGAGCACCGCCTCGCCGTCTGCCGGCCGCACCAGCCCCTCGTCCACGGCGAAATGCCCGACCGCGGCCGTGAGGTTGCCGCAGTTGCTGCGGTAGTCCACCAGCGCGCGGTCCACCGCGACCTGGCCGAAGAGATAGTCGACATCGACGCCCGGCCGCGCGCTCGGGCTCACCACCACGACCTTGCTGAGCGAGGAGATCCCGCCGCCCATGCCGTCGAGCTGGCGGCCGTGCGGATCGGGGCTGCCGAGGGCGGCTAGGAAGAGCGCGTCCCACTCGGCCTCTGCCGCCGGCAGGTCGCGGCGGTGGAAGAACAGGCCCTTGCTGGTGCCGCCCCGCATGAAGACGGCCGGGAGCGCGCTCTGGCTCACCTGTTCCTGCGTGCGGCAGCGTCGAGCCCGGCGATGCGGCCGAAGACCGCGCCCCGCATCACCGAGGTGGAGCCGGTGTAGGTGCGATAGTAGAGGCCGGCGGTCTCGCCCGCCGCATAGAGACCGGGGATCGCCTCGCCGTCGGTGTTGAGCACGCGGGCACGAGGGTCGATCTTGAGGCCGCCGAAGGTGAAGCAGTTGGCGGCGATGATCGGCCAGGCGCGGTAGGGCGGGCGGTCGAGGGGTCGGGCCCAGTTGGACTTGGGCGGGTCGAGTCCGTCGGTTGCAAGCCCGTCCAGGGCCAGCGGCGTGAACCCGTCCCCGGCGCGGCAGGCCCCGTTGTAGGCCGCCAGCGTGCGGGCGAGCCCGGCACTGTCGATACCGAGGGCCTCGGCAAGCGCGGCAGCGCTCTCCGCCTCCACCGGAGGCTGGTCGGTGCGCACCGACTTCTGCCAGTTGGGCACGTCGTCGAGCCGGGCGTCGGTGATCGCGAAGGCGATGCCCTCGGTCTGCGCCATCATCTGCCGGGAGGCCGCCTCGTAGCTCGCGTCCACCGTCGCCGGGGCCTCGTCGACGAAGCGGCGGCCCTCGCGGTTCACCAGGATGCCGTAGGGGTAGTTCAGCACCACCGGCTCGTGCCGGCCGGAGCGCGGGTCCACCGGCTGGGCGTGGAAGCTGCCGTAGTCGCCGCAGGGAGCCGCGCCGATCTCCAGCGCCATGCGGATGCCTTCGCCGCGGTTGTAGTAGCCGCCGCGCGCGACCGGGCGGATGAACTGGCTCTGCGGGCCGAGATAGCGGCTCAGCATCTCGGGGTTGCCCTCGAAGCCGCCCGACGCCAGCACCACCGCCCGCGCGTCGAGCCTGAGGCGCCGGTTGCTGGCGCCGCTCGCCTCGATGCCGCTCACCCGGCCGTCATCGTCCAGGACGAGGCGCCGTGCCGTCGTCTCGTAGCGAATCGCGATACGCTCCGGCACCGTTTCGGCATGGGCGGCCAGCGCCTCCACCAGGGCGAGGCCGCCGCCGGCGGGCGCCATGCGGGTCGTGCTCTCGGTGATGAAATAGTTGGGGAGAAAGTCGAAGGCGACGCCGAAGCCGGTGAGCCAGCGCAGCGTCGGCCCGGCGCCCTCGGCGAGCGTGGTGACCAGCTCGGGGTCGACGAAGCCCAGCCCGCGCAGCAGCCTCGGCCACGCGTCGTAGGGCTTCACACTGTCTTCGATCACCGCCGGGTCGAGGTGGCCGCCCGCGTTCTCGGCGAAGCGGTCCAGGAAGTCCTCGGCGACCTCGTCGTGGCTCTGCATGCGCCAGAAGGACTCTGTGTAGCGGGTGTTGCCGCCGCGCTCCTCCTTCGGCGCCCGCTCCAGCAGCGCCACGCGGGCGCCCGCCTGCTGCGCGCTGACCGCGGCCGAGAGCCCGGCGATGCCGCAGCCCACCACGATCACGTCGTAGCCCTCGTCGCCCGCTCTCACGCTTTGCTCGCTCCTGCCGTTTGCGGCTTGCCGCGAGGCTATCTAACGTGCCGGCGCACGCACGGCAATGCGAGGGCAGGATGGCGGAAGGCATCGGCGCTGCGGAGGGACGCCTGGAGGATGAGCGCTTCCTCACCGGCCGCGGGCGCTATCTCGACGATATCGCGCTGCCCCGCCGGGCCTGGGGCCATGTCGTGCGCTCGCCCCACGCCCACGCCGAGATCGCCGCGATCGAGACGGGCGCCGCGGCAGCGATGCCGGGGGTGCACGCCGTCTTCACCGCCGCCGACTTGGCCGAAGCCGGCATCGGCGCGATTCCCTGCGTGATGGCGCCCGAGGGAATCGGCGGCAGCGCCGCGGCGCTCGCGCCGCGCCCGGTGCTCGCGGCCGGACGGGTGCGCATGGTGGGCGACCCGGTGGCCTTCGTGGTGGCCGACAGCCCCGCCCAGGCCCGCGCCGGGGCGGAGGCGGTCGCCGTCGACTATCGGCCGCTGCCGGCAATCGCTGATGCGGAGGCCGCGTTGCGCGCCGATGCGCCCGCGCTCCACGCCGAGGCGCCCGGCAATCTCTGCGTGGACTGGGAGCTGGGCGACCGGGCCGCCGTGGACGAGGCGCTCGACGGCGCGGCCCACCGCGTGAGCCTCCAGATCCGCAACCAGCGCCTCATCGTCAGCCCCATGGAGCCGCGCGGGGCGCTCGGCGCCTTCGAGCGCGGCAGCGGCACGTACACGCTGACCGCGGGCACGCAGGGTGTCCATCTGGTGCGGAAGGTCTTGGCCGAGCACGTGCTGAAGCTCCCGCTTCGGCAGGTGCGCGTGGTGACCCCCGACGTGGGCGGCGCCTTCGGGGTCAAGCTCTGGGTCTATCCCGAGTATGCGCTGGTGCTCTTTGCCGCCCGCGCGCTGGGGCGCCCGGTCAAGTGGGTGGCGGAGCGCGGCGAGGCGATGGCGAGCGATCACCAGGGCCGGGACCTGCGCTCGCGCGCGACGCTTGCGCTCGACGCCGACGGGCGCTTCCTGGGACTGGCCATCGAAAGCGTCGCCAATCTCGGCGCCTATACCTCCAACTATGGGCCCTCCGTCGCCACTGTCGGGGGCACCCGCGCGCTCGTCGGCCCCTACCTGACGCCGGCGCTCCATGTCCGCGTCCGCGCCGCCTACACCAACACGGCGCCGACCGACGCCTATCGCGGCGCGGGGAGGCCCGAGAACGTCTATCTGCTGGAGCGTCTGATCGACAAGGCGGCGCACGAACTCGGGCTCGACCCGGCCGAGCTACGCCGCCGCAACCTCATCTCCCGCGCCGCCATGCCGTACCGAACGCCGCTTGGACAAGCCTATGATTCCGGGGATTTCTCTGCTGTTCTTGAGAAGGTATGTGAAGAAAGCGGCTGGCGCGCGGCGCGGCAGCAACGGACCGGCTCGGGGGCCTGTCTGCGCGGCGTCGGACTGGCCTTCTATGTCGATCCCTGCGGCGCCAACCGCAACCAGTGGGTGGCGCTGCGCTTCGACGCGGAAGGCGCCGCGACGGTGCTCATCGGCAGCCAGTCGACGGGGCAGGGGCACGAGACGGCCTACGCCCAGATCGTCGGCGATCACCTGGGCATTCCGGTCGGCAGCGTGCGCGTGCGGCAGGGCGATACCGACCTCGTCGCCCACGGCAGCGGCAGCAGCGGCTCGCGCAGCCTCCCCGTCGGCGGCAACGCCGTTCTTCGCGCGGCAGAGGAAGCGGCGGAAAAGGGGCGCGCCGTTGCCGCGGCGTTGCTGGAGGCGCGGGAGGCGGACGTACGTTTCGAGGAGGGGCGCTACCGCATCGCCGGCACCGACCGCTCACTCGGCTTTGCGGAGGTCGTGCGCGCCTCGTTCGATCCGGCGCTGCGGCCGGAGGCCGAGACGCTCGGCCTCGACGTCGAGGTCAATCACGTGGGCCGCGCCGTGACCTTCGCCAACGGCTGCCACGTGTGCGAGGTGGAAATCGAGCGTGGCACCGGGCAGGTGCGAATCGTCCGCTACACCGCCGTCGACGACTTCGGGCGGATTCTCAATCCGCTGCTGGCCGAAGGCCAGAACCACGGCGCCATCGCGCAGGGAATCGGTCAGGCGCTGACCGAGCATGCGGTCTACGAGGGCGGCAGCGGGCAGCTTCTCGCCGGCTCGTTCATGGACTACACGCTGCCGCGTGCCGACGATCTGCCGCCCTTCGCCGGCCACTTCGCCGTGATACCGTGTCTGACCAACGCGCTGGGCGTGAAGGGCTGCGGCGAGGCGGGGGCGATCATCGCGCCGGCAGCGGTGATGAACGCGGTGGCCGACGCACTGCGCGAGCACGGCGGCCACGATGCGGTCGAGATGCCGGCCACGCCGGAGGCGATCTGGCGCATCCTGCAGTGCCCGGGAGGGAGCCGGCCGCCCGACGTCGAGGGAGGAACGAACGAGCGATGACCAGCTGGCGCAACCGCAAGACCCTGATTCTCAGCCGCACCGACATGATGGGGCTGCTCGAGCCCGGCGAGTACGTCGACTGCGTGGAGACCGCCTTCCGCCGGCACGGCGAGGGGCGCTGCTACCTCGAGCCCAAGGGACACATCGTGCTCGACAAGTATCCGGGAGAGTGGGAGGTCATGCCCTCCTACATCGAGGAGCCGGCGGGCGCCGGCGTGAGCGAGGCCGCCGCCTGCAAGTGGGTCTCCATCCGCGAGAACAACCGAGCCAGGTTCGACCTGCCGACGGTGTTCTCGATCCTGGTCTACACCGAGCCGGAGACCGGCTTTCCGCTCGCCATCGTCGACGGCAGCTACCACACCATGATGCGGACGGGCGCCTCGGCAGCGGTCTCGATCCGATGGATGGCGCGCCGGGATGCGAAGGTGCTGGCCCTGGTGGGTGCCGGCGACGTCGGAATCGGCTCGCTCCGGACCTGTGCGGGCGTGCGCGACTGGTCCGAGGTCAGGGTCTGGAGCCGCACCCAGGCCACCCTCGACGCCTTCATGGAGAGCGAGGCGCCGCGCCATCCGGGCCTGACTCTGGCGCCCTCGACCGACCTGGAGGCGGTGGTGCGGGGCGCCGACGCGGTGGTCACCACCACCACGGGCGCCGAGCCCGTGGTCAGGGACGCATGGATCGCCGACGGCACCCACATCGCGGCGCTCGGCTCCGACCTTGCCGGCAATCAGGAGCTGGAGAGCGCGATCGCGGCGCGGGCCCGTATCGTCGTGGACGACATCAGGCAGTGCGTGCCCGACGGCGAGATCAACGTGCCGATCAGGGAGGGCACGATCACCGCGGATGACGTGGCCGGCGAGATCGGCGCCGTCATCTGCGGCCGCCTGGAGGGGCGGCGCGACGATGCCGAGGTCACCCTCTTCGATTCCACCGGGATCGCGATCCAGGATTCGGCGACCGTTCCGCTCGAATATCAACGCGCTCTTGAGGCCGGCGTGGGCATCGAGAAGAAGATGATCTCGACCTGACCCACGCCCCGCCGTCAAACGCGGCTGCCAATGCCGACCACAGGTCCGAGATTCTGCCATGACCCATCCCGACCACTTGCTGGCCACCCGCTTCCTCGACGTCATCGAGCATGACATCGTTCCCCTGACGCGGGCGGGCGTGGCGCGCGGCGACAAGGTGTTCGGCGGCGCGATCCTCCGCAAGTCGGACCTGTCGCTGGTCGTCGCCGGCACCAACCGCGAGACCGAGAACCCGCTCTGGCACGGCGAGGTCGCCACCCTGAACGCGTTCTTCGAGCTCCCTGCAGCCGTGCGGCCCGCGCCCGGGGACTGCCTCTTCCTGTCGACCCACGAGCCCTGCTCGCTGTGCCTGTCGGCGATCACCTGGGCGGGACTCGACAACTTCCACTATCTCTTCGGCTACGTAGACACGCGAGACGCCTTCAACATCCCCCACGATCTGAAGATCCTGATCGAGGTCTTTCGCATCGAGAACGGGAACTACGCCCGCGAGAACGCGTTCTGGCGAAGCCGTGCCATCGACGAGCTGATCGGCGGCGAGGACCACAATTTGCGGGAGCGCATCTCCCGCATACGCACGCTCTACGACGAGCTCTCGTTGCTGTACCAGGGGTCGAAGGACGAAAGCGGCATCCCTCTGCGCTGAGGTGTCAGCGCGAATGCCGGCCCGTGCGGCCCGCGACCTGCCTGCCCCTGACGTAGACCGCCCGCACCGCGCGGTCGTCGCCCAGCATCATCAGCGCGAAGAGCATGTCCTCCAGGCTCTGCGAGAGCTCCTGGCGGGCGGCCAGCACCGGCGTCGCCCGTGGATCGAGGACGACGACATCGGCCCAGCGCCCGGCATCGAGCGTGCCGATCTCGGCATCGAGACGAAGGCCGCGCGCATTGCCCAGGGTGGCGAGGTAGAACCCGTCGAAGGCGCTGAAGCTGCGGCCCTTCAGCCGGGCAATCTTGTACGCCTCGGCGAGCGTCTGGAGCAGGGAGTAGCTGGTGCCGCCGCCGATGTCGGTGGCGACGCCCACCCTGACCGGACGCGGGGCCGCGTAGAGATGCTCGATGTCGAACAGGCCCGATCCCAGAAATGCGTTCGAGGTCGGGCAGTGGACGACCATGGAGCCTGCGTCGTGCAGGGCCCGGCACTCGCGTTCCGAGAGGTGGATGCCGTGGGCGAACACGGAGCCCTCGCTCACGAGGCCGAAGCGCGCGTAGACATCGGTGTAGTCCTTCGACCAGGGATATAGCTGCTTCACGAAATCGATCTCCGCAGCGCTCTCCGAGAGATGCGTGTGGAGCAGGCAGCCGGGGTGGTCCGCGAGGAGCGCGCCGGCGAGCCGAAGCTGCGCTTCGCTCGAGGTGACGGCGAAGCGCACCGTGAGCGCGTAGCGCAGCCGCTCGACCCCGTGCCACGACGCGATGAGGTCGGCGCTCTCGCGGGCGCTCGCCTCGGCATCCAGGGTCACGGCGTCGGGTGCGTTGCGGTCCATCATGGTCGTCCCCGTCAGCAGGCAGAGGCCGCGCCGCTGCGCCGCCCGGAAGAGACAGTCGGCGGCGTTCCCGTGCACCGTGGAGAAGACGAGGGCGCTGGTGGTGCCGTGGCGCACGAGCTTGTCGAGGAAGCTCTCCGCGGCGGCTTCGGCGTGGTCCTCGGCGGCGTATCGCGCCTCTTCGGGGAAGGCGAAGCGGTCGAGCCATTCCAGCAGGTCGTGCGCGGGCGCCGCCAGCATGCGGTGCTGCGGAAAGTGAACGTGCGCATCGATCAGTCCGGGCAGGATGACCGCGCCGTCATGGCGCTCGCACGGCGCGTCTGCGTGCGCGCGCGGCAGGTCGGCGAAGGCCCCGTGCCACAGGATGCGGCCCCGCCGGCCCACGACCACCGCGCCGTCCTCGTGGCCGCACGTCGCCCGGTCGGGGCCGACGACGCGCGGGTCATCCGTGAAGCTCAGCGTGCGGCCGCGCAGCACCCGCGCTGCGGCATCGGCACCCGTCGTCATCCCGCGACCCGATCCTCGATGCGGAAGCGCATGATGCGGCAGACGTTGTCCGTCGCGGTCTCGAGCTCGGCCTCGTGCCCGTTGCCGAGACGCTCCTCGAAGGCGGCGAGGATCATCGCCGCGCTCGCGCCCTTGACCGCGAAGATGAAGGGGATCCCGAAGCGCTCCCTGTAGGCGGCATTGAGCGCGGTGAAGCGTCCGAACTGCTCGGAAGTCAGCTTGTCGAGGCCCGCGCCCGCCTGTTCCCTGCGGGAATCATCGCTCACTTCGCCGGCAAGCGCCGCCCGGCCGGCGAGATCCGGGTGCGCGCGCAGCACGGCCAGCCGCTCGTCCGGCGCGGCCCCGCGCAGGGCCGCGGCAAACGCATCGGCGACCGCGTCCCGGTCGGCGAAGGGGCGGGCGCCGGCGGCGCGCTCGGCGACCCAGGGCGAGTGCTCCGCCACGTCGCCGAACCCGGCGATGAAGTCGGCGACGGCCATCCTGTTGAGGTCGCCGATGGAGAGGCGCATGCCTGTCGCCCTGTCGCCCATCGTCCTATCTGTTGTCGTCGATCCAGGCGCCGAGCCGGGCGCGCTCCTCGTCCGTCATCTCGGTCTCGTTGCCGAGCGGCATGGTGCGGGTCTGGACCGTGAACTTGTCCACGAGGTCCGCGTGACGGTGCAGGTCGTCGATGGTCTCCAGCACCATGTCCTTGGGCGGGGTGTCGAAGCTCTCGTGGCTCGGACTCGCGGCGTGGCAGGCGACGCAGTGCTTGTCGACGATGGCCATGACCTCGACGTCCGAGACGTCGAGCTCCGCCGCCTCGCGCTGCTGCGGCGAGGTCATCCACACCGCGGCGGCGAGGGCGACCAGCATGACGGGCAGGGTCCAGGCGAAGCCTGCGAAGGGGGCGCCCGCCTCGTGGCGGATGAAGGCGTGGCGCAGGGCGGCGCCGCCAACGAGAACGAAGGCGACGATCAGCCAAGCCTGAGGATGCGCCGTCAGCATCGGGTAGTGCCCGCCCACCATGGTCACGAGAACCGGCAGCGTCAGATAGGTGTTGTGGACCGAGCGCTGCTTGCCGATGGCGCCCAGCTTCGGGTCCGGCTCCCGGCCCTCGAGCAGGGCCCGGGTGATCTTCTTCTGGTTGGGAATGATCACCGCGAACACGTTGGCCGCCATGAGGGTGCCGATGAAGGCGCCGACATGGATCAACGCGGCGCGGCCGGAGAACACGTTGGTGTAGAGGTAGGCCGCCAGGAGAATCCACGCGAATGCCGCAATGGCGAGCAGGGTGGGCCGGGAGCCTGCGGGCGAGCGGCAGAGGCCGTCGTAGACGAACCAGCCGACGGCGAGGCTCCCCACCGAGATGCCGACCGCGTGCAGGGGCTCGAGGTCCAGCACCGCGGGATCGATCATCCAGGTGCCGGCGCTGAGGTAGAATTGCACGATCAGGAGCAGGAAGCCAGTAAACCAGGTCAGATAGGCTTCCCACTTGAACCAGATCAGGTCGCCGGGCAGCTCCCTGGGCGCGACGGTGAACTTCTCGACATGGTAGAAACCGCCGCCGTGCACCTGCCATGCCGTCCCCAGCACGCCCTCCTTCATCTTCTCGCGCTTCCTCAGCGAGACATCGAGAGCGATGAAATAGAAGGAGGTGCCGATCCAGCCGATGCCGGCAATCATGTGCGCCCAGCGAAGCAGCAGATTCAGCCAGTCGACGGCGAAGGCGGCCAAGCGCGTCTCTCCTCGCCTTCATGCCGGCCGGCGCACCGGACCTGCGTCGCGGCAGGAACGGCGCGCCGGCCGGTATCGCTAACGGCCTATTCTGGCAAGGTGTCGTCGACGCCCTGGACGTACCAGTTGATGCCGGCGAGCGTGCCGTCGTCCATGACCTCGCCTTCGGGCACGGCCAGCGTGCCGTCCTGCTTGTACACGGGACCGGCGAAGGGGTTGAGCTCCCCGGAAGCGATCTTGGCTGCCGTATCCGCCGCCATCGCCGCCACGTCATCGGGCATGTTGGTGTAGGGCGCCATCACCACCGTGCCGGCGGACATGCCGGTCCAGGAGTTCGCCGTCTCCCAGGTTCCGTCGAGGATCGCCTGGGCGCGCTCGACGTAGTAGGGGCCCCACTCGTCGATGATCGCCGTCAGCTGCGCCTTGGGCGCGAAGTGGATCATGTCGGAGGCCTGGCCGAAGCCGAGCACGCCTTCCTCCTCGGCGATCTGCAGCGGCGCCGTCGAATCGGTGTGCTGGGTGATGATGTCGGCACCCTGGCCGATCAGCACCTTCGCGGCGTCGGCTTCCTTGCCCGGGTCGAACCAGGTGTTGACCCAGACCACCTTGAGCTTGAAGTCCGGGTTGATGGTCTGCGCGCCCAGGATGAAGGCGTTGATGCCCATCACGACCTCGGGGATCGGGAAGGACGCGATGTAGCCGGCAATCCCCGACTCCGACATCTGCGCCGCGATCTGGCCGATGACATAGCGGCCTTCATGGAAGCGCGCGTTGTAGGACGCGACGTTCTCGGACTGCTTGTAGCCGGTCGCGTGCTCGAACTTCACGTCGGGAAAGCGCTTCGCAACCTTGATGGTCGGGTCCATGTAGCCGAAGGACGTGGTGAAGATCAGCCCGGCGCCGTCCCGCGCCAGCCGCTCGATGGCGCGCTCGGCATCCGGCCCCTCCGGTACGTTCTCGACGTACACGGTCTCGACCTGGTCACCCAATGCCTCCTCGATCATGAGGCGGCCCTGGTCATGGGCGTAGGTCCAGCCATGATCGCCGATGGGTCCGATATAGATGAAGCCGACCTTGAGCTTGTCGGCGGCGGACGCGGTGCCCGCGGCGAAGGTCATCGCCAGCGCGAGCGCGACCATTCCTATGAGCTTCTTCATGATGCCTCCTTTCACGTCAGCAAGAGTCCATGCAGTGCAACGTTTGGCTCCGCCGACGTTCATCGTAACGCGGCGGCGGCGTCCTTCCCACTCTACCTCTCGGGCGCGAAGGGCTGCCCGATCATCGCGGGTGTGTTCACCCTGATCAAAGACCTGTTCCCAGAGATGACAACCAGCACCACTATCGTGACGAGGTAGGGCAGGGACGACAATAGCTGCGACGGGATTCCGACGCCCAGACCCTGGACGTAGAGGCCCATGATCCAGACCGTGCCGAAGAGATAGGCCCCGATCAGCAGACGCCCGGGCAGCCAGGTGGAAAAGACGACCAGCGCGAGCGCGATCCAGCCGCGGCCCGCGCTCATGTTCTCGATCCACTGCGGCGTGTAGGCGAGCGCCAGATAGGCACCTGCGAGGCCCGAGCAGGCGCCGCCGAAGCCGATGCAGGCGTAGCGCACCCTGATCACGCCGTAGCCCAAGGCATGGGCAGAATGGTGATTGTTGCCCACCGCGTTGATGACGAGGCCGATCCGCGTGTGAAACAGCACGTAGCTCACGGCCGCGATCAGTGCGAGCGAGACGTAGACCAGGATGTCCTGCCCGAAAAGGATCGGCCCGATGAAGGGAATGTCGGTGAGCAGGGGGATGTGGATCGATTCGAGCTTCACCCCGGGCAGTCCCGTGAACCCCTCGCCGATCAGGCCGGACAGCCCCAGGCCCAGCAGGGTGAGCGACAGCCCGGTCGCGACCTGCGAGGTCATCAGGGTCTGGGTCAGGAAGGCGAAGAGCATCGACGTGGCGACGCCCGCGTAGAGCCCGACCAGAATGCCGAGCAACGCCGAGCCGGTCGTGTAGGCGGCAGCAAAGCTGCAGACCGCGCCCATGATCATCATGCCTTCGACGCCCAGGTTGAGGACGCCCGAGCGTTCCGTGACGAGCTCGCCGGTCGCCGCCAGCAGCAATGGCGTGGACGCCGTGATGATCGTCAGAATGACGGCTTCAAGGGCTTCCATCGACCGCTTCCCGGACCTCCCTCGTCATCTTCCGGGTGAGACCAGCCTGATGCGGTAACGGATCAGCGTGTCGCAGGCCAGGATGAGGAAGAGCAGCATGCCCTGGAACACCTGAGTGGTCTTGTCGGAGATGCCGAGCTCCACCTGCACCGCCTCTCCGCCCATGTAGCTGATCGCCAGGAGGACGCCCGCGAAGAACACGCCGATCGGGTTCAGGCGACCGAGAAAGGCGACGATGATCGCGGTGAAACCGTAGCCGGGGGAGACGTGCGGTTGCAGCTGCCCGCTCGGGCCCGCGACCTCGCATATGCCGGCGAGGCCGGCGAGGGCGCCTGACAGCATGAAGCAGAACAGGACCACCCGCTTGCCCTTGAAGCCGGCGAACGAGCCGGCGCGCGGCGAGGTGCCGATGACGCGGATCTCGAATCCGCGCAGCGTCCGACCCATCATGAAGGCGACGATGATGACGGCGACGACGGCGAAGATGGCGCCGATATGCACCCGTCCATCGCCCAGAGGCGGTATGACTTGCCAGCCCTCGAACAATATGGATTGCGGGAAATTGTAGCCGTCGGGGTCTCGCCAGGCCCCGCGGATCAGCCAGTCCAGCAGCAGCTGGGCGACGTAGACGAGCATCAGGCTGGTCAGGATCTCGTTGGCGGAGAAACGGTTCTTCAGGAACGCCGGAATCGCGGCGAAGAGCGCACCGCCCGCAATCCCGAGAACGAGCATGAGGAGCAGGACCAGCGGCGATTGCCAGTCGGGGAAATAGATCGGGATGGAAGCGCCGACTAGGGCGCCCATCGTAAGCTGGCCCTCCGCACCGATGTTCCAGACATTGGCGGTGTAGCAGACGGCGAGGCCGACCCCGATCAGGATGAGCGGCGCGGCCTTGACGACCACCTCCTCGATGGACCAGGCGCTGGTCAGCGGCTCGATGAAGTAGATGTAGAGCGCCTTTCCCGGATCGAAGCCCAGGGCCACGAACATGATGGCGCCGAGTGCGAGCGTGAGGCCGATCGCCAGCAGCGGGGAGAGGAACGCCATCAGCGTCGAACGCTGGCTGCGCCTTTCCAGCCTGAGGATCACGCCTCTGCCCCGCGCTCGGCATCCCGGCCGGCCTTCTCGTGGGTGCCGGCCATCAGCAAGCCGATCCGCTCCGGGCTGAGCTCTGCCGCCGGATAGGCTTCCGAAAGCTCGCCGCGCGAGATCACTGCGATGCGATCGGCGATCTCGAAGATCTCGTCGAGATCCTGGCTGATCATCAGCACGGCCGACCCGCTCCGTGCCATGTCGACCAGGGACTGGCGAATGAACGCCGCCGCGCCCGCGTCGACCCCCCAGGTCGGCTGATGCACCACCAGGATGCCGGGCTTCCGGTCCAGCTCGCGGCCCACGACGAACTTCTGCAGGTTGCCGCCGGAGAGCGCGCTTGCTTCCGGATCGGTCAGGTTCTTGCGCACGTCGTAGTGCTCGGCGACCCTGGCCATCACGTCCCTTGCGGCGCCGCGGTTTATCAGCCCGTTGCGCACGACGTCGTTCCCGACGGCGTGATGGGTGAGAACGAGGTTTTCCGAGAGCGGCAAGTCCGCGATGGCTGCGTGACCGAGGCGCTCTTCCGGCACGAAGGCGGCATCGCGCCGGCGCCTCTGCGTGATGCTCTCGCGGCCGCAGGGCGCGCCCGCCAGCTTCACCGCATCCGCAGATTTGCTCGTTCGCTCGCCCGAGATGGCGTCGAAGAGCTCCGACTGGCCGTTGCCCGCGACCCCCGCGACCGCGACGACTTCGCCGGACCGAACCACGAGGTCGATGCTCTTCAACGCAACGCCGAAGGGATCATCGGTCGGCATGGAGAGACCGGCGAGCTCCAGCAGGGGCGCGCCGGTTGCCGCGCCGCTCCCCGACCGGAGCGCTGCGACATCGGTGCCGATCATGTGCTTCGCGAGAGAAGCGGCGGATTCCTGCTGCGGATCGACCCGCGCCACCAGGCGCCCGAGGCGCAGGATCGTCGCGTCGTGGCAGAGACGCTTCACCTCCTCCAGGCGATGGGAGATGTAGAGCACCGCGCAGCCTTCGCCGGCCAGGCGCTCCAGGGTAACGAAGAGCTGATCCGCTTCCTGCGGCGTCAGGACCGCGGTGGGCTCGTCCAGGATCAGCAGGCGCGGCTCCTGCAGGAGGCAGCGCACCACTTCGATGCGCTGGCGTTCGCCCACCGAGAGATCGGCCACGAGCGCGCCGGGCCGAAGCGGCAGACCGTAGTCGGCGGAGACCGTCTCGATCCGCCCGGCCAGCGCCTTCAGGTCCCTCTCTCCCTTGAGCGCAAGGGCGATGTTCTGCGTGACGGTCAGGGCGTCGAAGAGCGAGAAGTGCTGAAACACCATGCCGATGCCGAGATCCCGCGCCGCCGCCGGATTCGAGATGGTCACCGGCGCGCCCTGCCAGAAGACCTGCCCCGACGTGGGCTGCAGCGCACCGTAGATGATCTTCACCAGGGTGGACTTGCCGGCGCCGTTCTCGCCCAGCAGCGCGTGGATCTCGCCGGGCTTCAAGCTCAGGTCGATATCGTCATTCGCCCGCAAGTCGCCGAAGAGCTTGACGATGTTGCGGGCCTCGAGAATGTACGCGCCCGAAGCCGCCTCGCTGCCGTCATCCGGTCGCATGTCGCTGGTGCTCATCATTCGTCCCGGACCCGCGGCACGGGGGCCTAGGACGGGGCTTCTGCGCCGAGCGCCGCAGGCGCCATCGCATCCCTCCGACGCAGCAGGTCCGCGACCACGGACGCAGCAATGACGGCTGGCTGCTTCGATTCGATACCGCCGATGCCGATCGGACAGTCCAGAAGCCCGATATCATCGTCCCCCAGGCCCGCTTGTGCCAGGCGGCTCCTGAAGCGGGCCTTCTTCGTCGCCGAGCCGATCAGGCCGACGTAAGCGAAGCGCCGTGCGCGCAGCGCGGCAAGGACGACGTCGAAGTCGAGCGCATGGCTGTGTGACATCACCAGCACGAAAGCGCCGTCGGGCACCGCGTCCAGCTCGGCCGCCGGCGCCGCCGCCACGACCGCACGCACGTCGCCCGGCACGATGGAGGGGAAGGCATCCTCCCGCGGATCGATCCACACCACACGGAAGTCGAGCGGCGCAAGTGCGACGATCAGGGCGCGTCCGACGTGGCCGGCACCAATCAGCGCCAGAACCTGCTTCCGCGCCCCGAAGCGCTCCAGCAGGCGTCCGTCGGCCGCCAGCAGGCTGTCTTCGATGCCCGCGAGATCGCGGTTCAGAATGCTCCGCTCTACGCACCGCCCGGCGATCCGACCCTCGGTGGAGAAGTGCCCCTCCCTCTCGGCATCGGCGAGCGCCTGCACTTCGGCGGATCGTTCCGGCGTGAACACTTCGAGGAGGATGCGCACCGAGCCGCCGCAGCACTGGCCGAGATCGGGACCGAGCGCCATGCGGGCCAAGCCCACCGGAGGAGCTCCCCCGCCTGCTCCGCCCTTCGCCAGGGCGGCGCGGGCGCGCTCGATCGCCTGCCACTCCAGCGTGCCGCCGCCGATCGTGCCGGCGAACGAGCCGTCCTCCAGCACGACCATGCGGGCGCCGGCTTCGCGCGGTGCCGAGCCCTTGGCGTCGACGATGCTGACCATGGCGCAGCTCTGCTCATCGCGGAGCGCTCGGTCGATGGTCGCCCAGGTGTTCATCCGCCGGCCTCAGGCTTCCTGCATGGAGCGGATCGCGCGGACGATCGCCTCCGGTGTCGCCGGCGCGTCGAGCGCCGGCACCCGACCGGGATTGAGACCGGCGATGGCGTTCAGGATTGCCGAGAACACCGATATCGCCAGCATCAGGGGCGGCTCGCCCACCGCCTTCGAACGATAGATGGTCGCCTCCCTGTTACCCCTGGACTTCCACAGCGCAACCCTGAAGTCCTCCGGCACGTCGCTTGCGACAGGTATCTTGTAGGTGGACGGCGCATGAGTCGCGAGCCGACCCTTCGCATCGAACACCAGCTCTTCGGTGGTGAGCCAGCCCAGGCCCTGCACGAAGCCGCCTTCGATCTGACCGATGTCGATCGCAGGATTGAGCGAATTGCCGACGTCGTGCAGCAGGTCCACCCGGTCCACCCGCATCTCCCCGGTGAGCGTATCGATCGTCACCTCCGAGCAGGCGGCGCCGTAGGCGAAGTAGAGGAAGGGCCGCCCGCTCGCCGACGCCCGGTCCCAGGTGATCTTCGGCGTGGCGAAGTAGCCGGTCGACGAGAGCGAGATCCGTTCCAGGAAGCAGGTCTTCGCCAGCTCGGCGAAGGAGATGCTGCGCTTGCCGATCTCGACCATGCCGCCGGCGAAGCGGACCTCCGCCCTGGGCACCTGGTAGAGCCGCCCGGCCAGGGCGGCCATGCGGTCCCTGATCGTCGCGGCCGCGCGCTTTGCCGCCATGCCGTTCAGATCGGACCCGGAGGAAGCGGCGGTGGGCGTGGTGTTGGGCACCATGTCGGTCTTCGTCGCGGTGATCTGCACCCTGTCGAAGTCGATGCCGAACTCCTCCGCTACCACCTGCGCAACCTTGGTGTGGAGCCCCTGGCCCATCTCGGTGCCGCCGTGGTTCACCAGCACGGAGCCGTCGGTGTAGACATGCACGAGCGCGCCCGCCTGGTTGAGATGTTTCAGCGTGAAGGCGATCCCGAACTTTACGGGCGTGAGAGACATCCCTTTCCTGAGAAAGCGGTTGTTCCGGTTGAAGGTCGCGATGGCCCTGCGCCGCTCGCGGTAGTCGCTGGTCTTCTCGAGCTCGCGCACCAGCCGCGAAATGGTGTTGTCGGGGACCTTCATGCCGTAGGGCGTGACGTCCCGCCCGCGGCCATAGAGATTGCGCTTGCGCACGTCCAGCGGGTCCTGGCCGAGCCGGCAGGCGATGTCGTCCATCATCCTCTCGGCAACCATCATGCCCTGCGGCCCGCCGAAACCCCTGAACGCGGTGTTGGAGACCGTGTCGGTCCTGACCCGTCGCGAAAGGATACGCGCGTTCGGATAGTGGTAGGCATTGTCGGCATGGAACATGGCCCGGTCGCAGACGGCCATGGAGAGATCGGCCGAGCAGCCGCAGCGTGCGCTCAGCGCGGCATCGACCGCCACCAGCCTGCCCTCGCCGTCGCAACCGTAGCTGTAGTCGATGCGGAAATCGTGGCGCTTGCCGGTCATGACCATGTCGTCGTCGCGGTCGAGGCGGATCTTGGCGGCCGAGCCGGTCACGCTTGCCGCGAGCGCGGCGAGGCAGGCCCATTGCGCCGCCTGGCTCTCCTTGCCGCCGAAGGCGCCGCCCATGCGCCGGCACTCGCACACCACGTGCGAGTCCGGCTTCGCCAGCATGGCAGCCACGAGGTGCTGGATTTCCGAGGGATGCTGGGTCGAGGAGAGGACGTGCATCGTGCCGTCCTCGCCGGGGAGCGCCAGGGCGACCTGCCCCTCGAGATAGAAGTGCTCCTGCCCGCCGACGTGGAGCGAGCCCGACGCGGCATGCGGGGTCCGCTCGATCGCCGCTTGCGGCTCGCCGCGCAGGAACTGGTAGTCGGGCACGACCATATCGCCCGAGGCGAGGCCCGCCTCGACCGAGACGCGCGGCTCCTCCTCCTCGACCTCGATGCGCGCAAGACGGCAGGCGCGGCGGGCCTCCTCCCGGCTGTGTGCCACCACCGCGAAGACCACCTGGCCGTGAAAGGCGATGCGGCTTTCGGCGAGGATCGGGTCGTCGCCGAAGACCGGGCTGCAGTCGTTCTTTGCGGGAATGTCGGCGGCGGTCAGCACCGCCACGACGCCCGGCGCGGCCCGTACCGCATCGAGGTCGAGTGTGGTGATCTGGCCGCACGCGGCATGCGCGGCATGGCCGGGCGCGACATGCAGCAGCGCCGCCGGCTCGGGCACGTCATCGATGTAGCGCGCCGTGCCCCGGACGTGCCCCGCGGCGCTGTCATGAGCGAGCGCACGACCGACCGCGTGGTTGCCGTCAACGGGCGAGGTCCGGTCCGATTGGGCAAGGTCAGGCGGCACGCACCGTCTCCCCGGGCCGCAGGCCCACGATCCGGGTCGCGGCGCTTGCCTCGCCGCCCGCCTCGTGCAGGGCCTTGCGCAGCAGCGCCTGCGCCGTCTCCAGCCGGTACCAGGCGCTGGCCCGCATGTCGTCGATGGGCCGGAAATCCGAGGCCAGGGCCTCGCAGGCGGCGTCCCAGCCGTGCCGGTCCTCGAGCCGCAGGCCCTCGAGGGCGGCTTCCGTGGCGGCGGCCCGTTTCGGCGTGGCCGCCATGCCACCGAAGGCGGCACGCGCAACGACGACGCGGCCAGCCTCCAGGGTGAAGCGGAAGGCGCCCAGGAGGGCGGAAATGTCCTGATCGAAGCGCTTGGAGATCTTGTAGCAGCGGAAAATTTCGTCCGACCCGAGGCGCGGCACGTCGATACCGGTCACGAACTCGCCTGGCCCCAGGTCCTGCTTTCCGTAGTCGATGAAGAAGTCCTCGAGCGGCAGCGAGCGCGTCGCATCGCTCCGGCGCAGGTGCAGTGTCGTGCCGAGCGCGATCAGGGCGGGCATCGTATCGCCGATCGGGGAGCCGTTGGCGATGTTGCCGCCGAGCGTTCCCACCGCGCGGACCTGCCTGGCGCCGAGACGGCGAAACAACTCGACGAGATCGGGATCGATCGCCGCCATGGCGCCTTCGGCGCGCGCATAGGTGACGCCGGCGCCGATATGAAAGCCCCGCCCGGTCTCGCGCAGGTCCGCGAGACCCGCCGCCCGCCCCAGGTGAATGATCTTCGGCAGCGCCCGCATCTGCTTGGTGATCCACAGCCCGACATCGGTGGCGCCCGCGACCAGCGTGGCGTCCGGGTGCCGCGCGTAGAGGCGGGCCAGGGCATCGACCGTGGCCGGTGCAGCGAAGAAACCCGCCGCCTCGTCGCCGATCAGGAGGTCCTCGCCGTCGTCGAGCGCCGCCAGGCGTTCGGCGGTGGCACGCCGCCGCGCCGCGAACGCGTCGCCGGGCGCTCCGGCGCACGCCTCCAGCGCGGCATCGACGATCGGCCGGTAGCCGGTGCAGCGGCACAGATTGCCGGCGAGCGTGTCGTTCACCTCCTGCCGGTCGCAGCGTCCGCCGGCGTGGTAGAGCGTGAAGAGGCTCATCACGATGCCCGGCGTGCAGAAGCCGCATTGGCTGCCGTGATGCCTGGACACCGCGTCCTGCACCGGGTGCAGAGCCCCGTCAGGGCCGGTCAGGTCTTCCACGGCAACCAGCTCCCTGCCGTCGATCATGCCGAGGAGGCAGATGCAGCTGTTGACCGGCGCGTACTCCAGCCTGCCGTCCCGCAGGGTGCCGAGCGCCACGGTGCACGCGCCGCAGTCGCCCTCGGCGCAGCCTTCCTTGGTGCCGCAGGCGTGGCGGCGCAGCCGCAGATAGTCGAGGAGGGTCTCGTTCGCGCCCACGTCGGTCAGCGAGACGACTTCGCCGCGGTAGAGGAAGCGGACCGACGCGCGCGTCATGCGTCAGCTGCCGCGATAGGTGGAATAGCCATAGGCGGAAAGTAGCAGCGGGACGTGGTAGTGGCCTTGCGGATCCGCGACACCAAAGCGCACGGGCACGACATCGAGGAACAGCGGTTCGGGAGACCGCCCGCCGGTGCGCCTCCGATAGTCGCCCGCCATGAAGCGCAGCTCGTAGGTCCCGGCGACAAGCGCCTCTCCTTCCAGCAGGCTGCCCTCGATGCGGCCGTCGTCGTTCGTCACGACCGTCTTGAGTCGTTCCGTCGTCGCGCCGTCCAGCCGCCAGAGCTCCAGCGTCATCCCCCGCGCCGGCGTGCCCGACGTCAAGTCAAGGACATGTGTCGTCAGCCGCCCGATCGGTCTTCACTCCCCGACTCCCGAAGGACGCAGTCTCGTTCCTTCAGGACAACCAATGATTGTCTACGATTTCATGAGATCGCAAAAGAACGGTAATTGGGTGAGTCGGCAATATGCTTGGCTCAATTCGTGAGACGTGGGCACGGTTTGGCCGTCGCCACGGAGAAGCAGGCTCTTGGGGACGGGAGACCTCCTGCGCTCGGCCGGCGACGGTTCCCGAGACGACTGCGGCGGCGCTTGCGACCGGTCCGACGACGGCATAGCTTCCCTCCGCTGCCGCCAGGGCCCACAAGAGGGGAGGAGACGCGATGGCCAGGATCGTCGAGGTGCGTGCGAGCGCACACTCCTGCCCCTTCGAGAGCAATCTCGTGCGCCTGGGTCTCGGCACCAACACCAAGCGCGACATCGTGCTGGTGCGGATCAGGGACGAGAGCGGCGCGGTCGGCTTCGGCGAGGCCCATCACGGCCAGAACCCGACGGCCATGGCGACGGTGATCCAGAAGGGGATGGGCTCGCTCCTCGCCGGCGCCGACCCCTTCGACAGCGAGGGCATCTGGCACCGGCTGGAGCGCCAGCAGATCACCACCCACGGGCTCGGTGCCGGCAGCATCACCGCGCTCGCCGGCATTGACAACGCGCTCTGGGACCTCAAGGGCAAGCTGCTGGGCCAGCCCGTCTACACCCTGCTCGGCGGTGCGAAGAAGCGGATCCGTGCCTATGCCGGCGGTTTAAGCCTTGGCTTCAAGCCCCCTGAAGAACTGGAAAAAGAAGTTTCCGCTCTCATCGACGAAGGATACACGGCGATCAAGATGCGGGTCGGCGACCATCCCGCGCGGGACGCCATGCGCGTCGGCCACATCCGCAAGGTTTTCGGCGACGAGCTCGACATCGCCGTCGACGCCGCGACGCGCTACGACCTGCTCGATATCCCGGAGGTGCTGCGCTACTGCGAGGAGAACCGGGTCTACTGGCTGGAGGAGCCCTTCACGCCCGACAACATCCCGGCCTATGCCGAGTTGCGCCGGCGCACGTCGATCCCCATCGCTGCCGGCGAGAACCACTACGGCAGGACCGCCTTCCGCGCGCTCTTCGAGGCCCGCGCCGTGTCCATCTGTCAGGCCGACTTCTGCAAGTCGGGCGGGATCAGCGAGCTCAAGAAGATCTCCGACATGGCCGCCGCCTGGCACATCCCGATGGCGCCGCACACCAGCCACAGCATCCTCAGCGCGGCCGGCAACGCGCACCTCCTCTGCGCCATTCCCAACGGGCTCATCTACGAGGCCGACGTGGCCCGGGTGAACCCCTTCCGCACCGAGCTCTGCAAGGACTACGTCGGCGTCGTCGACGGCCATATCGAGCCGCCCGAGGGCCCCGGCTTCGGCGTCGAGATCGACGAGGCGGTGCTCGAACGCTACCCGGCGGTCCCGGGACCCTGCTACATTCCCGGCTGGGCCCTGGAATAGGCGCAGCGCGCGGGGAGGGCGCCATGACCCTGGAGATCACGCCCGCCGAGGCGACCCTCGGCGCCACCGTGCGCGGTGGCCGGCTGGACGCGCTCGACGACGAGAGCTTCGCCGCCATCGAGGTGGCCTGGCACGCCCACGCGGTGCTCGTCTTCCCCGGCCAGAACCTGTCGGACGAGGAGCAGGTCGCCTTCAGCCGCCGCTTCGGCCCGCTGGAGCGGAGTCTCTCCGCCAATCACATCCACGACGACCCGACGATCATCCACCTCACCAACATCGGCGAGAACGGCAGGCTGCTCTCGGCCGATCACGGCGTCAGCATGCTGCTGAAGGGCAACAACTACTGGCACACCGACAGCTCCTACAAGCGCATCCCCGCCAAGGCCTCGCTGCTCTCGGCGCGGGTGGTGCCCGAGACGGGGGGCGAGACCGCCTTCGCCGACATGCGCGCGGCCTACGACGCCCTCGAGCCGGCCACGCAGGACTGGCTCGCGGACAAGATCGCCGTGCACAGCTACGGCTACAGCCAGGGCAAGGTCGGCGGGATGAAGACCATCACCCGGGAGGAGTGGGACGCGCTGCCGCCGGTCGAGCAGCCCGTGATCCGAATCCACCCGGCGACCGGGCGCCGCAACCTCTACATCGGCCGCCACGCCAGCCACATCGTGGGCGAGGACGAGGGCGAGAGCCGCCGCCTGCTGGAGCGGCTCTGCATCGAGGCCTGCCAGGTGCCGCGCGTCCATGTCCACCGTTGGCAGGTGGGCGATCTGGTCATGTGGGACAACCGCTGCGTCCTGCACCGGGGCCTCGGCCATCCGCCGGACCAGCCCAGGCACATGGTGCGCACCACCGTCGCCGGCGACAGCACGGGCGCCAACGAGTGGGTCGCCTGAGGCTGCCTGCGTGACGCCGGAACAAGGCGAGGGGCCGTGCCATGGCCCGGCTCCCGCTGTATGGTGGCGCCGCGCCGGCGGGACCGGGGCGCGCGGCGGAGAAGGAGAGAAAGCATGGTGGAGCTGCCCGATCTGGCCACACGGCTGCTGCAGGGGAAGAACTTCGCGACCGTCGCTACGGTGATGGGGGACGGCCGGCCGCAGGCCTCGGTGGTCTGGATCGACACCGACGGCACCCACATCGTCTTCAACACGGCGGAAGGGCGCGTGAAGCCCCGCAACATGCGGCGCGACGCGCGCGTCGCCGTGGCCGTGTTCGACCAGGAGAACCCATACCAGCAGGCCATGATCCAGGGCCGCGTGGTGGCGATGGAGCACGAGGGCGCCGAGGAGCACATCGACGCTATGGCCAAGAAGTACATGGGCGTGGACAGCTACCCTTTCCGTCAGGAAGGCGAGCAGCGCGTGATCGTCCGCATCGCGCCGGAAAAGGTCGCCCTGATGGAATAGGGCGCTCCTGCGGAGCGACGAGCACTACCGGGGCCACGACCAGGCGAACCACGGATCGGGCGATGAGACTGGCGGGCAAGCGGGCGCTGATTACTGGCGGGTTCGGCGGCATCGGCCGCAAGGTGGCGGAGCGCTTCGCCGCCGAGGGCGCAACGCTCGCGCTGGCCGACACTGCTGCCGGGGAGAGCCCCGTGGCGGACGCCCGCTGCTATCGGGCCGACCTCGGCCAGGTGGCCGAGTGCCGCCGCCTCGCTGCTGCGGTCCAGGCCGACCTCGGCGACATCGACCTGCTGGTGAACTGCGTCGGCGTCTTCGAGCAGATGGCGTTCGACGAGACCACCGAGGAGAACTGGGACCGCAACGTCGACATCAACCTCAAGGGCGTGTTCTTCCTGATCCAGGCGGCGGCCCCGCAGATGCGCCGCCGCGGCGGCGGGCGCATCGTCAACATCACCTCGATCGCAGGCAGCCAGGGCTTCGCCACCGCTCAGGCCTACTGCGCGGCCAAGGGCGGGCTGCTCAACCTGACGCGCGCGCTGGCGTTGGCGCTTGCGCCCGACGGCATCAACGTCAACGCGGTGGCGCCCGGCTTCATCCGCACGCAGATGACCGAGCACCAGTGGACCGACGAGGCCTTCATGGCCCGCCTCGGTCGCATGCTGGCGACCCAAGGCGGCTACATGGAGCCCGACGCCGTTGCTGCGGCGGTACTATTCCTCTGCTCCGACGACGCCGCCCACATCCACGGCGCCAACCTCGGCGTGGACGACGGCTGGCTCGCCGGCCTCAGCGCCACCGCCTTCACCTGACCGCCCCCTGCCAGGACGCAGCGGAAACGACGAGGAGGGCACGATGAAGTTCGGTCTGCTCTTCGCCCATCAGGTGCCGCCGGAGAGCGGCATCGCGAGCCAGGAAACCTACCGGGACATGCTGCGCTGCCTGCCCCGGGCCGAGGAGCTCGGCTACGTCTCCGCCTTCCAGTGCTCGCACCACGTCCAGAAGGACGGCTTCTGCCCCGGCCCGCTGGTGGCGATGGCGGGAGCCGCGGCGGTCACCGAGCGCATGCGGATCGGCACCGCGGTGCTGCTGGTGCCTCTCTACGCGCCGCTCAGGCTCGCCGAGGACATCGCGGTGATCGACAACCTCTCGGACGGGCGCTTCGTCTTCGGCGTGGCGCCGGGGTACGTCACGCAGGAGTTCGCCGCCCACGGGGTGCCGCGCGAGGAGCGCGTCGGGCGCTTCGAGGAGGCGCTGGACCTGATGATCCAGGCCTGGACCGGGGAGCCCTTCTCCTTCGAGGGTCGCTACTACCGCGTCGCGGAAGGGCGGGTGACGCCCCGGCCGGTGCAGCGCCCGCACCCGCCCATCTGGTACGGGGTCTCGGCCCCGGGCTCGCTGCGCCGCGCCGCGGCGCGGCGCTGCGTGCAGATCATGTCGCCGCGCCACGGGCTGGCCGAGCTGGAGGAGCACTTCCAGCCTTACGAGGCCGCGGCGGCCGAGGCCGGCTGGTCCATCCCCGAGCGGCCGATCATCCGCCAGGTGTTCGTCGCTCCCACCATGGCCGAAGCCGAGGAGAAGGCGGCGCCTGCCGTGAACTACCTCTATCGCGAGCTCTATGGCGCCGCGTCTGCTGCCGGCGACCGGGTGCTCAGGCGCGACGACGGCAGCGTGATCGAGGACCCGGGCGAGGTCGCCTTCGCCACCTTCAAGGACCGCTACATCATCGGCGACCCGGAATTCGCCATCGGTCGCATCCGTGACTATCGGGCGGCGGTGAGCCCGAGCGAGATGATCTGCTGGATGCACATGCCGGGCATTCCGGGCGCCGACGCCATGGCCTCGGCGGAGCTGTTTGCGGCCGAGGTCATGCCCCATTTCGACTGACGTCACATTCGGGGTTTGCAGAGGGGAGAGCGGCCCGGCATGAGCGCAGGCGACGACTTCATCCGCGCGGTGGTGCGCGCCGACTTGGCGGCCGGCCGGCACGACGAGGTGGTGACGCGCTTCCCGCCCGAGCCCAACGGCTACCTGCACATCGGGCACGCCAAGTCGATCTGCCTCAACTTCGGCGTGCCGCGGGAGTTCGGCGGGCGCTGCCACATGCGCTTCGACGACACCAACCCGACCAGGGAGGAGCACGAGTTCATCGAGGCCATCCAGGAAGACGTGCGCTGGCTCGGCTTCGACTGGGGCGAGCACCTCTATTTCGCCTCGGACCACTTCGAGCGCCTCTACGAGTGGGGCGAGCACCTCATCCGCACCGGCGACGCCTATGTGGACGACCTCTCGGCCGAGGAGATCCGCGCCCACCGCGGCACGCTGACCGAGCCGGGGCGCGAGAGCCCCTGGCGCGCCCGCCCGGCGGAGGAGAGCCTCGACCTCTTCCGCCGCATGCGCGCCGGCGAGTTTCCGGAAGGCGCGCGGGTGCTCAGGGCGAAGATCGATATGGCCTCGGGCAACATCAACATGCGCGACCCGGTGCTCTACCGCATCCTCCACGCCAGCCATCCGCGCACCGGCGAAGCGTGGTGCATCTACCCGACCTACGACTTCGCCCACGGCCAGTCCGACGCGATCGAGGGCGTGACGCACTCGCTTTGCACCCTCGAGTTCGAGGATCACCGCCCGCTCTACGACTGGCTCGTCGACCACCTGCCTGTGCCCATGGTGCCGAAGCAATACGAGTTCTCCCGCCTCAACCTCAGCCACACGGTGCTCTCCAAGCGCCGGCTCACGCAGCTCGTGCAGGAGGGCAGGGTGGACGGCTGGGATGACCCGCGCATGCCGACGCTCTGCGGCCTGCGCCGCCGTGGCGTACCGCCCGAGGCGATCCGCGACTTCGTGGGCCAGCTCGCCATCTCCAAGACCAGCGACAATCTGGTGGAGGCGGCGATGCTCGACCATGCGGTGCGCGAGCGGCTGAACAGGTCCGCGCCGCGCCGCTTCGGCGTTCTGCGGCCGCTTAAAGTCACGCTGGAAAACTACCCGGAGGGCGAGGACGAGTGGGTCGACGCCCTCAACAATCCCGAGGACCCGGAGGCCGGCACCCGGCGGCTGCGCTTCGGCCGCACCCTCTACGTCGAGGCGGACGACTTCATGGAGGAGCCGCCGAAGAAATTCTTCCGGCTGGCGCCGGGGCGGGAGGCGCGGCTCCGCTACGCCTATCTCGTGACGTGTCAGGAGGTTATCAAGGATTCCTCAGGCGCCGTCACCGAGCTGCGCTGCACCTACGACCCCGCGACGCGCGGCGGCAAGGCACCGGACGGACGCAAGGTGCGGGGCGCGCTGCACTGGGTCTCGGCCGAGGACTCGGTCGCCGCCGAGGTGCGGCTCTACGAGTCCCTCTTCACCAAGGCCCTGCCGGGGGTGGACGGCGGCGCGCTGTGGGACGACCTCAATCCGGCCTCGCGCACGGTGCTCGGCGGCTGCCGCCTCGAGCCCGGCCTTGCCACGGCGGCGCCGGGCGAGACCGTGCAGTTCGAGCGGCAGGGCTACTTCTGCCCCGATCCGGTCTCCACGCCGGAGGCGCCGGTCTTCAACCGCACCGTGGGCCTGCGCGATTCCTGGGCGCGCGCACAGAAGCAAGCTGCCCGCGAGGGTTAGGCGGAGGGCAGCACCTCCTCCGGCGAGTGGGTGAGGGCGACGCAGCCGAAGAGGCGGGCGGTCGCGTCGGAGTCGGTTTGGGTCTCCCGGTAGAACGCCGCCAGCGCCTCGGTGGGCCTGGCGAAGCGGGCGAGCTGGGCGGTGAAGCGGTAGTAGGGCAGCAGCCACTCGTCGCGCGCCGCTGCGTAATCGGCGAGCGCATCGTCCAGCGGGCGTCGCCCGCTCAGGCCTTCGTCCGCCGCCTCGCCCACCATCTCCGCCGTGCGGAACGCGGTCGAGATGCCCTGCGCGGTGACCGGGTCCTTCTTCATTCCCGCATCGCCCACCAGCGCCCAGCCGGGTCCGGCAGCCTCGCGCACGAAGGCCCGCGTGCAGCCGCCGTGGAAGCCCTCCGTCCGCTCGGCTCCCGTCACCATAGCCCGGAGGTCGGGCGCGACTTCCTCGACCCGTGCGTGAAAGGCCGCCTCCCGGTCGCGCCGGGCGGCCACGAACTCGTCGTGCATCAGGTTGGCGGCGACCAGCACCGTGCCGTCGCTGGCGGGGAAGGCGAAGGCGCCCCTGTGCTCGCGGATGTAGAGCCGCACGTGGTCGAGGGCGATGCCCCGCCAGTATGACCAGATGTTGCTCTGCACCACCGGCTCGACCAGCGATTCCACGGCGCCGGTGCAGCGAGCGACCACGGAGTTCGGCCCGTCCGCGCCGATGACAAGGCGGGCATGCTCTATCTGTCGGCTGTCGCCCGAACCCTCGGTGACGACGCCGGCGACGCGCCCGCCACGCTCGACCAGCTCGACCACGCGCACGCCGTCGCGGAACGTGGCGCCCGCAGCAACCGCCGCCTCGGCCAGGATGCCGTCGAGCAGATGGCGTCTGGGGCCGTAGGAGTCGCCGTGGCCATCCACCGCAGGCGGCGCGCCCTGCAGCACGACGCCGTGCAGGTCGACGCGCCAGTCGGTAAAGGACCGCGACCGCGCCGCGATCTGCGGCAGCACGCCCCAGGTGCGGAGGTGGGCCACGCCCAGCGGATGGATCAGGTGTGTCGATTGCCCCATGTCGGAGGGGAAGCGGTCGCGATCGAGCAACAGCACGCGGTAGCCCTTGCGGGCCAGCAGCATGGCGGTGGGCGCCCCGGCGCAGCGGGCGCCGACGACGATCGCGTCGTGGATCGCGTGCCTCCCCGCTGTCGTCACCACTCCCTGGCCGGCGTGACCCAGCCGACGATGCCGCCTGCCTTGTCCCTGACGACGGCGAAGCGGCCGACGTCGGGCACGTCGAAGGCGGGGCGGCGGACCTCGCCGCCGGCTGCCTCGACCGTGGCGAGCCGGGCATCGATATCGTCCACCGCGATGTAGGCGAACCAGTGGTCCGGGACACCGTCGAAGCCTGTCCCCGGCTTCATCTCGAAGATGCCGGCGACCGCTGTCTCGCCGGCCTTGCAGAGCGTGTAGGTGCCGCCGCCTGCCATCGGAACCGCGTCATAGGCCCAGCCCAGGGTCTCCGCGTAGAAGGCCCTGGCCTCGTCAGGGCTCCAGGTCATCAGCTCGTTCCAGTGGAAGGCGCCGTGCGCCGTCATCGCCATCGCTCCCGTTCTCCGCGCCTCCGGGGGGTCTCCCCGCGCGGCCTGCGCATCGGATTATAGGTCGGGGGCGCGGGTGTGCCAGTCGGTGGCGCTCTGATAGGCGTGGCCGAGGCGGAAGAGAGTCGCTTCGGAAAACGGCCGGCCCATGAGCTGGAAGGAGGCTGGCAGGCCGCTCCCGGTAAAGCCGCAAGGCACGATCAGGCCCGGGCCGCCGAGATAGTTCGCGGCGCGGGTGCACCAGCTCAGCCCGGCGACCATCTCCGCCATGCGATCGCCCCCGCCCACGTTGGTCTCCTCGCGCGTCGGAATGGGGAAGGGGATGCCCGGCGTGTGCAGCGCGTCGACGCCCGCGAGCGCGGTGTCGACGAACTCCCGCAGCAGCCCGCCGCGCGTGGCAAGCGCCTGGATGTACTTCACCGCCGGCACGTGCAGGCCGGGCTCGTAGCGGCTGCGCACCTGGACCTGGTAGTCCTCGGGCCGGGTGCTGAGCCAGGGCTCGTGGATGGCCGCCGCCTCGCTGGAGAGAATCACGTTTGAGAGGTGGTTGATGCGCTCGATGTCCGGCACCGAAACCTCGACCACCGCGACGCCGGCGTCGCGGAACACGTCGAGGCTCCTCTCCACGAGCGTGCGCACCTCGTCGTCGGCAACGTCGTAGAAGTAGCTCGTCGGCACGCCGATCCGGAGGCCCTTCGCGCCCTCGGCCAGTGCGGCCTCGTAGTCGGGCACGGGGCGCCTGCTGCTGGTGGGGTCGTGCGGATCGTGGCCGGCGATGGTGGCCGTGAGCCTGGCCGCATCGCGCACGGTGCGGGCGAGGGGGCCCACCGTATCCAGCGTGTGCGAAAGCGGCATGAGGCCGTAACGGCTGACCCGCCCGTTGGTAGGCTTCAGCCCGACCACGCCGTTGCAGGCCGACGGCAGGCGCACCGAGCCGCCGGTATCCGAACCGAGGGCGCCGAAGACCACGCGGCCCGCTACCGCGGCACCCGAGCCGCTGGACGAGCCGCCCGAGATGTGCGCCCGGTTCCAGGGGTTGCGGCAGTCGCCCCAATGCTCGTTGTGGCCGGTCGGCCCGGTGGCGAACTCCGCCATGTTGAGGCCGCCGAGGTAGATCGCGCCGGCCGCGTGCAGGCGGGCCAGAGCGGTGCTGTCGTGGTCCGCCACGAAGTCCCTGCGGATGCGCGAGCCGCAGGTGGTGACGTGGCCCGCGCGGTAGAACATGTCCTTATGGGCGAGCGGGACGCCGTGCAGCGGCCCCGGCTCCGCGTCGCGCGCCAGCGCCGCGTCGGCTGCCGCCGCGCTTTCCAGCGCCGCCTCGGCCTGCAGGGAGATGAAGCAATTGAGCTCGGGCTGCAGCCGCTCGGCGCGGGCCACGGTCGCGCGCATGACCTCGACGGCGGAGAGCTCGCGCGCAGCGATCGCGTCTGCCAGCTCGACAAGGCTCAGCAGATGGATGTCGCCGCTCATGTCAGGGAGCCGCGGTCTCGTCCATGGCGGTCAGAATGTCGGCGGGCTCGGCCTCGAAGCTCAGCCCCGCCGCCGCCTCGTCGGCCGCCTGCACCAGCAAGCCGACCGCCTCGGCAAGGGCGCGGGTACGCTCGTCCGAAGGCGGTGCGCGGCCTGCCGCCTCCGCTTGGGCGACGATGAGGTTCGCGCTGATCCTGGCCATGCGGGAGCTCCCGGCGCTGCGGTGGTGAGCGCCGGCTCTGTATACAGCACTCGGAGAGGGGTGCAATATGGGCCGACGCACCCATATCGGCGGTGGGGACAGGAGTATTCGCGCCGCCGGAAGGGGCCGCGCAGACGCATCCACCGCACGGAGGCATACGGTCATGGCAGACGATGCAGCCAAGGGAGTGGTTCGCCAGTTTCTCGCCGCGATCAAGGGCGGCGACGGGCAAACCATGATGGGCCTGCTGGCCGAGGACGCCGTGGTCGTGCTGCCGGGCTCGTTCAGGATCGCCTGGGCCGGCCGTTGGCAGGGGAGGGAGCCAATCAAGCAGTGCTTCCGCGCCATCGAGGCGCTGCTCGATATCCGCGACCACACCGTGAAGCTGATGTTCGGCGAAGGCGAGCACGTGCTGGTGCTCATCGACGAGACCACGGCGGCCAAGAGCACGGGCCGCCTGCTGCATCAGGAGACGGCCTGGTACTTCCGGGTCGCGGGCGGTGCCATCGTGCACTGGCAGGCCTTCGAGGACACCGAGCAGATCGCCTGGGTGTGGGACGACGCGGGCTGATCGTTCCGCCCGAAGCGAGATTGGGGCGAGAAAGGAGAAGGGCATGAGCGGGATCCCGGCGGATGCGCCCGGCCACGTCACGCTGGCCCGGGCCGTGGCGGCGCTTGCGGAGAGCCCGGTGGGCGGCAGGCCCTATGCCGAGCTGATCGTTCGCGGAACGCTGCGGGTCGGCCTCTACGCGCCGCGCGGCGAGGACACGCAGCAGCCGCACGACCAGGACGAGGTCTATGTCGTCATGAGCGGCCGGGGAACCTTCCGTAACGGCCCGGCGAGCCATCCCTTCCAGCCCGGCGACGTGCTCTTCGTGGCCGCCGGCGTGCCGCACCGCTTCGAGGATTTCAGCGACGATTTCTATGTCTGGGTGGTCTTCTACGGTCCGCCCGGCGGCGAAGGAGCCGGCTGACCGCCCACGCTCGGCGTGGCGGGCGGCGCAGAGACCGGACATGGCTGACGAGGCGCTGATCGGGACCGAGCATCCCCAGGCAGCGGACCGGGGGGCGGGGGGCACCATCCGCGAGCGTCTCGTATCGTGGTCGAGGCGCCGCGAGCTGCCCCGCATGCTTGCAATCGCGCTGGCCTGCGCCGCCGTGGTCTCGGGCGGGCTCACCTATGCGGCGATGAGCGGCTCGGCCCCTTTCGCGCCCGATCCCGAGACCGTTCTGATCCTTCTCTACATCGATCTCGTGCTGCTGCTCTCGCTCAGTGCTCTGGTCGCCTCGCGCGTGGTGAGGCTGTGGATCGAGCGCCGCCGCGGAGCGGCGGGGGCGCGTCTGCACACGCGCATGGCGACGCTGTTCAGCCTCGTGGCGCTGACGCCGAGCATCGCGGTCGCCGTGTTCTCGGCGCTCTTCCTGCACTTCGGCGTACAGGCCTGGTTCAGCGACAAGGTCTCGAGCGCCCTCAACCGCTCCCTGGTGGTCGCCGAGGTCTACGTCAAGGAACAGAACGACGGCATTCGCATCAGCGGCCTGGCCGCGGCGACCGCCCTCAACAGTCGCGCCGCCTTCCTCTCGCGCAACCAACAGCAGCTGCCGCGCTTTCTCAACCAGACCGGCGAGGTCTTCCTGCTCACCGACATGGCCGTGCTCAGCCGCAACGGGAATATCCTCGCGCGCAACGAGCGGAGCCTGGGCGTGGAGATCGAGACCCCGTCCAGCTGGGCCTTCGACCAGGCGGCGCAGGGCAACCTCGTGATGCTGCCGCCCGCGGGCGACCGTGTGCGCGCGCTGGTCAAGCTCGGCGGTTTCTTCGACGCCTACCTCTATGTCACGCGCTCCCTTCAGCCCCAGGTTGTCGATCACACGCGGCAGATTCAGGGCGTGATGCGCGACTACCAGCGCCTTGAGGAGGAGCGCCACGGCATCCAGGTCACCTTCGTGGTGACCTTCATCCTGGTGGCCCTTCTGGTCCTGATGTCGGCGGCGTGGCTGGGGCTGCAATTCGCCGATCGCATTGTCTTCCCCATCGGCGGCCTCATCGCAGCCGCCGACCGGGTTCGCGCCGGCGAGCTCGCGGCGCGCGTTTCCGAGTCTGCGCGGGACGACGAGATCGGCTCGCTCAGCCGTGCCTTCAACCGCATGACCGGCCAAATTCAGAACCAGCAGCAGGAGCTGCAGAACGCAAACCGGCAACTCGACGACCGCCGGCGCTTTACCGAGGCGGTGCTCGCCGGCGTCTCCGCCGGGGTCATCGGGCTGGACGCGGACGGCCGGATCACGCTGCCCAATCCGTCGGCGCTCCGCCTGCTCGACGCCGCCGCGGACGACCTCGCCGGCCATCCCCTCGAGGAAGCGATACCGGAGATGGCCGGGCTGCTGGCCGAGGCACGGGAGCGCCCGCACCTGCTGGTGGGAGACCAGGTCGAGCTGGTGCGCGGCGAACGCCGTCGCACCCTGCTCGTGCGCATCGTGACCGAACATGAAGACGGCCGGATCGACGGCTTCGTCGTGACCTTCGACGACATTACCGCGCTCGTCTCGGCGCAGCGGCGCGCGGCCTGGGCGGATGTCGCGCAACGCATCGCCCACGAAATCAAGAACCCGCTTACCCCGATCCAGCTCTCGGCCCAGCGCCTCAGGCGAAAGTATCTCGACGAGGTCAGCACGACGCCCGAGGTCTTCGAGGAGTGCACCGATATCATCGTGCGTCAGGTCGGTGATATCCGTCAGATGATAGATGCCTTCTCCGCCTTCGCGCGGATGCCGGCGCCGGTATTGGAGCAGATCGATCTGAACGGCGTCGTCGAGCGCTCGGTGGCCCTGCACCGGCTGGCGAACCCCGAGATCGCCTTCGAGATCGAACGCCCCGAGGGCGCTGTCCGGCTCTATTGCGACGCCCGTCAGATCGGCCGGGCACTCACCAACGTGCTCAAGAACGCCATCGAGGCGATCGAGAGCCGGGGGCCGGATGGAGAGCATGGCGGGCGCGTTGCTGTCCGCGTCCGCAAGACCGACGGGCAGTGGCGTGTCGAGGTCGACGACAACGGGCCCGGTCTGCCCGCCAAGTCGAGGGACAGGCTGACCGAGCCCTATGTCACGAACCGCGCAGACGGGTCCGGCCTCGGTCTCGCCATCGTCCGCAGAATCATGGAGGATCACGGCGGCCGACTGGTCCTCGAGAACCGGGACAGCGGCGGCGCTCGCGTCGCGCTCGTCTTTTCTGCGGCCGCGACGGAGCGCCCCTCTCCTTCGGAGGCTGAGAGCTGATGGCTCGCGATATCCTGATCGTCGACGACGAGGCCTACGTTCGACAGTCGGTCGCCGGCATCCTGGAGGATGGCGGCTACGCGCCGCGCGGTGCGGCCGACGGGGCCGCCGCGCTCGAGGCGATCGATTCAGGGCCGCCGCCGGCGCTCGTCATCCTCGACGTCTGGCTGGAGGGAAGCGAGCTCGACGGCATGAGGGTCCTGGAGGCGGTGATGCGCCGCCACCCCGAGGTGCCCGTCATCATGATCAGCGGCCACGGCGACATCGATACCGCCGTCTCCGCCATCAAGAAGGGTGCCTACGAATTCATCGAGAAGCCTCTCGACAGCGACCGACTGATGCTCACGGTCTCACGCGCACTGGAGGCGGCCGAGCTGAAGCGCGAGGTCGCCGAGCTCAAGCTGCGGGGGGGCGGCGCGGCACAGGAGCTGATCGGCGATTCGCCGGCGGTCAGGCAGATCCGCATGGCCGCCGAGCGTGCGGCGCCGACCGACAGGCGAATCTTCATCACCGGCCCCGCCGGCGCCGGCAAGGAGGTCGTCGCGCGTCTTGTCCACAGCCTCTCCAATCGCTCCTCGGGCCCCTTCGTCGTGGCCAACGCGGCGATGATGCGGCCCGACAACGTGGAACTGGAGCTGTTCGGAAGCGAGGGGGAGGGCCCCCCTGCCAGGCGTTCGCGCAAGATCGGCACCTTCGAGCGAGCCCACGGCGGCACCCTGTTCTTCGACGAGATCGCCGACATGCCGCTCGAAACCCAGGGGAAGATCGCGCGTGCGCTGCAGGCCAACACCTTCGAGCGCGAAGGCGGGACGCAGCCGATCGAGGTCGACATCCGGGTGATGGCGGCGACCACGCGCGACATGGAGACCGAAATCAAGCAGGGGCGCTTTCGCGGCGACCTCTACTACCGATTGCTGGTGACGCCGCTCGAAATCCCGGCGCTGCGGGAGCGCCGCGAAGACATTCCGGTGCTGGCTGGCTTCTTCATCCGTCAGGCGGCAGACAACGCCGGCCTGCCGCCACGCGAGATCGGCAGCGATGCGATGGCGATGCTGCAGTCGTTCGACTGGCCCGGCAACGTGCGTCAGCTCCGCAATTTCGTGGAATGGCTCCTCATCATAGCGCCCTCCGCCTCCGAGCGACCCATCGGCGCCGACATGATTCAGGCCGCGCTCGGGCCGGCAGCGGGGCACCCGCCTGCTCTGCCGAGCTCGGCGGATTTGATGTCTCTGCCGCTGCGCGACGCACGCAGGGAGTTCGAGCGGAACTATCTCGGTGCCCAGGTGGAGCGCTTCGGCGGCAACATCTCTCGCACCGCCCAATTCGTCGGCATGGAGCGCTCGGCGCTCCACCGCAAGCTGCGCGCCCTCGGCATGCCTGAGCGCGTGCATGGCGAGCACGGCCGCGGGAACGGCAGTGCCGAGGGCGGACCCGCCGACGGCGACGCAGTATCCGACCCATGAAGATCATCGTCTGCGGCGCCGGCCAAGTCGGCGCCAACATTGCTCGCCAACTCGCCAACGAGGCGAACGACGTCACCGTGATCGACAGGGACCGCGCGGTCGTGCAGCGTCTTTCCGACTCGGTGGATGTGCGGGCGATCGTGGGCAACGCGTCGCTCCCCGACGTGCTCGCCGACGCGGGCGCCAAGAACGCCGACATGCTGGTTGCCGTCACCCATTCGGACGAGGTCAACATGGTGGCTTGCCAGGTCGCCCACTCACTCTTCGATGTGCCGGAGAAGATCGCGCGGGTGCGTCATCAGAGCTATCTGAACCCGGCCTGGGGAGACCTCTATAGCCGAGAGAACATGCCGATCGACCTCATCATCTCGCCCGAGATCGAGGTCGCCCGCGCCATCGAGCGCAGGCTCCAGGTGCCGGGAGCGCTCGACATGCTGCCCTTCGGCGGCGGGCGGGTACGGGTCATCGCGGTGCGCTGCGAGGAAGGCTGCCCCATCATCAACACGCCCTTGCGCCAGCTCACCGAGCTCTTTCCCGACCTCAACATCACCGTGCTGGCGATAAGTCGCGATTCGCGCCTCAACGTGCCGCGCGGCGACGACCAGATGCTGATCGGCGACGAGGTCTACTTCGCGGTGGACTCCGAGCATGTCACCCGCGGCATGGCCGTCTTCGGACACGAGGAGCCGGAGGCGCGGAGAGTGGTCATTATCGGTGGCGGCAACATCGGCTACTTCCTGGCGCAGGAGCTGGAAACCGGCCACCCGATGCTCGATCTCAAGATCGTCGAGCTGCGCGAGGAGCGGGCGCGCTATCTGGCCGAACGGCTCGGCAAGGCTACCGTCGTCTGCGGCGATGCGCTGGACTCCGAAATCTTCATCGAGATCAACATCGGCCTGGCCGAGGCGGTGATCGCGGTCTCCAACGACGACGAGGTGAACATCCTGGCGGCACTGCTGGCGAAGCGCGCCGGTTGCCGCACCGCGATCTCTCTGGTCAACAATTCGAGCTACGGGCCGCTGATGGGGAGCCTGGGCGTCGATGTGGCGGTAAGCCCGCGCGAATCCACCGTCTCGACGATTCTCCAGCGCATCCGGCGCGGTCGCATCCTGGCCGTCCATTCCATTCGCGACGGTGTCGCCGAGATCATCGAGGCCGAGGCGCTCGGCACCTCACCCCTGGTGGGCCATCCGCTGGTCGAGACCAAGCTGCCCGCGGGGATCATCGTCGGCGCGATTCTGCGCGGCGACGAGGTCATCATTCCGCGCCCGCAGACGGTCATCCAGGAGCATGACCGGGTGGTGATCCTGGCGGCGGCGCGCGCGGTGAAGAAGATCGAGCAGATGTTCGCCGTGCGCCTGGAGTTCTTCTGAGCGGAGGCCTCGCCATGTCACGCATCGCATACGTGAACGGCCGCTACCTGCCCCATGACCAGGCCCACGTTCATGTCGAGGACAGGGGTTACCAGTTCTCCGACGGGGTCTACGAGGTTTCCGCCGTATGCGGCGGGCGGGTGATCGACGAGGAGCCGCACCTGGACAGGCTCGAGCGTTCGCTCGGCGAGCTCAGGATGAATCTGCCGCTCCCCCGCACTGCACTCAGGCTGGTAACCCGCGAGGTTCTGCGCCGCAATCGGGTGCGCGACGGCATCGTCTACCTGCAGGTGACGCGCGGTGCTGCGGCCCGCGACCATCCCTTTCCCGAGGCAGCGGAGGGGGCCGTCGTGCTCACCGCGCGACCGGTCCGCTGGCCCGAGCGGGCCGCCGACGACGACGGCGCCGCGGTGGTCTCCATGCCGGACGGGCGGTGGGGCCGCTGCGACGTCAAGTCCGTCTCGCTGCTCCCCAACGTGCTGGCCAAGCAGGCCGCGCGCGAGAAGGACGCCTACGAGGCCTGGTTCGTCGATCCGGAGGGCCGGGTCACCGAAGGCTCGTCCACCAATGCCTGGATCGTGGACGATGCCGGGCGCGCGGTGACCCGCGACCTGCAATCGAACATTCTCGGCGGCATCACCCGCCGGCGGGTGATCCGGCTGGCCCGCGAGGCGGGCATCGAGGTCGAGGAACGGCCCTTCACGCTGGACGAGGCGCAGGCCGCGCCCGAGGCCTTCCTGACCAGCACCACCTCCTTCGTGCGCGCGATCGTGCGCATCGACGGACGCCCCGTCGGCGACGACAAGCCGGGGCCGGTCACGCTGCGGCTGCGCGACCTCTACCTGAGCTATTGCCGCGGTGGGCTCTCCAACCGGTGAAGAGACCCGGCGCCGTCGTCTTCGACTGGGACAATACCCTCGTCGCGAGCTGGGAGATCATTCACGACAGCCTGCGCCGCACCTTTCTCGACCTCGGGCGCAAGCCATGGAGCTTCGACCAGACGAGGGCCTGGGTGCGGCGCTCGATGCGGGACTCGTTCCCCGATCTCTTCGGTGCCGACGCCGGACGAGCCGAGGAGCTCTTCTACCGGCACTACCGGACGCACCACCTGCGTCTTTTGACGCCGCTCGCCGGCGCCGCACGAACACTGGACTTGCTCCGGCACAACGGAATGCCGCTGGGGGTGGTGAGCAGCAAGCTGGGCGAGCTGGTGCGGGAGGAGGCGGCGCATCTCGGCTGGAGCGGCCGTTTCAGGCGAATCATCGGTGCCGAGGACGCGCCGGCGGACAAGCCGGCGCCTGCGGCCATGGCGCTGACCCTCGAGGGGATCGGCGTCACGGCCGGCGCGGAAGTGTGGTATGTCGGCGACACGGGCATCGACGTGACTTGCGCCCGTAACGCCTCCTGCGTTGCGGTGATCGTGAGTCCCGACCCGCCGCGCGACGGCGATCAGGCGCGCACGCCGGATTATCAGGTCGCCGATCACGCCGGGCTGCAGGGTTTGCTGCGGCGCTGCGGGGTCGCCATATAGGCGGTGAAGGCGCATACTCACGCGCGTGGCGCCCGGCCCCAGCCCCGCACCGACGGGGCAGGAACGGATAGAGGCACACATGACTGGCAAGGGATCCCATAATCTCCAGGACGTCTTCCTCAATCACGTGCGCAAGGGGAAGATGCCGGTCACGATCTTTCTCGTGAACGGGGTCAAGCTCCAGGGCATCATCACCTGGTTCGACAATTTCTGCGTTCTGCTCAAGCGCGACGACCACTCGCAGCTTGTCTACAAGCATGCGATTTCGACGGTCATGCCGGTCCAGCCGATTCAGCTTTTCGATCCCGGCGTCGGACCCTCGGAGGAGGAAGACGCGTAAGTGACGGCCGCACGCGCGCTTCGGGGCGGCGCAGAGCCGCCGCGCGCCTGTGTCCTGCATCCGGTGCTGGCCCGCCCGCCGGCGGTCCGGCGCGGGAGCGAGCCTGCGCGCGAGCCCGAGAGCCGGTTGGCCGAAGCGATCAGTCTCGCCCGCGCGATCGATCTGGAGGTCGCGCTTGCAGAGGTCGTGCCCCTGCAGAAGCCGCGACCGGCCACCCTGTTCGGATCCGGGCGTGTCGACGCGATAGCGGAAGCCGTGGCCACCCACGCGCTCGGACTCGTGGTGGTGGACGGGACATTGACGCCCGTCCAGCAGCGCAATCTGGAGCGCGCCTGGCACTGCAAGGTCATCGACCGCACCGCCCTTATCCTGGAAATATTCGCAGCGCGGGCGCGCACCCGAGAGGGCCGGCTGCAGGTCGAACTCGCCGCGCTCCGCTATCAGCGCAGCCGTCTGGTGCGCTCCTGGACGCATCTCGAACGCCAGCGTGGCGGCCTCGGCTTCGTGGGCGGGCCGGGTGAAACGCAGATCGAGGCGGACCGGCGCCAGATCCGCACCCGCATCGACCGCCTCGAGCGTGCCCTTGACGGCGTCAGGCGCACCCGCGGCCTGCACCGCGCTGCGCGCCAGCGTGTTCCCTATCCCGTGGTCGCGCTGGTGGGCTACACGAACGCCGGCAAGTCGACCCTCTTCAACCGGCTGACGGGGGCGGGCGCGGCTGCCCGCGATCAGCTCTTCGCGACCCTCGATCCCACCATGCGCGGGCTTGAGTTGCCGTCGGGCCTGCGCGTGATCCTCTCGGACACGGTCGGCTTCGTCTCGGACCTGCCGCACGACCTGGTGGCGGCATTCCGGGCCACTCTGGAGGAGGTCGTCGCAGCCGATCTCGTCGTGCATGTGCGCGACTATGCCCATCCCGCCAGCGCCGAGCAGCGGGCCGACGTGATGCAGGTGCTGGGAGAGCTCGGCCTGGAAGATCGCCTTCAGACGGGTGTCGTCGAGGTTCTCAACAAGCTCGACCTGCTCGATCCCCGCCAGCGCGCCTGTCTCGAGCAGGGAGACGGGGAGGGGAGCGGCACCCGGGTCAACGGCCACCCGTCGGTCGCGGCATCCGCGCTTACCGGCGCCGGGCTCGATCTTGTCCTGGAAGCCATCGACGCACGGCTGACGGCGGCGCGCCGCATCGTCGAGGTGCGGGTCCCCTACGCCGACGGCGCGACCCTGGCCTGGCTCTACCGCCACGGCGAGGTGCTGGATCGTGCCGACGACGGCGGCAAGGCGCTTCTGCGGGTCGGCCTTAGCCCGGCGGATGCGGGCCGGCTGGAGCGCCGCCCCGGCATCTCGATCGCAGCCTGCTGAGAGACCGTCTCGAGGATCCGCACCACATCTTGCGCCCCGCGGTTGACTCCTCCCTGCCGTACCCCTATTAACCGCTGGCACTCGCTCCCTTAGAGCGCTAACAAGCGCTGGACGGGGGGTGCAAACCTCTGAATACGCTCATTTCTCGGGAGGGCGGCATGAACATCAGGCCTTTGCACGACCGCGTGCTGGTGCGGCGAATCGAGCAAGATCAGAAGACAGCGGGCGGCATCATCATTCCCGACACTGCCCAGGAGAAGCCGCAGGAGGGCGAGGTCGTCGCGGCTGGTTCGGGCGCGCGCGCCGACGATGGCAAGCTCACCCCTCTCGATGTCAAGGCGGGCGACCGCATCCTCTTCGGCAAGTGGTCGGGCACCGAGGTCAAGGTCGACGGCGAAGAGCTGTTGATCATGAAGGAGACCGACATCATGGGTGTGATCGAGTAAATCGGCGCCCGGCGAAAGAGACACGAATCCGGAGCGATCGACGATGGCCAAGAAACGTATCCATCAAGCGGAGGACGCGCGTGAGCGCCTCCTGCAGGGGGTCGATACCCTCACCGACGCCGTGTCGATTACCCTCGGTCCCAAGGGCCGCACGGTGGTGTATCAGACCGCGACCGGGGACGGGCGAGTCACCAAGGACGGCGTGACCGTTGCCAAGGAGATCGAGCTCGAGGACCGGATGCAGGATATTGGCGTGCGTCTTGTCCGCGAGGCCGCGACCCGCACCGAGAAGACCGCCGGCGACGGCACCACCACCGCCACGATCCTGGCGCGCGCGCTGGTCCGCGGGGGCGCCAAGGCGGTGGCGGCGGGCATGAACCCGATGGACGTGCGTCGCGGCATCGACCTTGCGGTCGACGCTGTCGTGGACGAGATCGGCAAGCGCGCCAAGCGGGTCAAGACCCGCGAGGAGATCACCCAGGTGGCGACCGTGGCCGCCAACAACGACCCCGAGGTCGGCGACATGATCTCGCGCGCCATGGAAGAGGTGGGCGAGCGTGGCGTGATCACCATCGAGGAGGCGACAGGCATCGAGACCGAGCTCAATGTCGTCGAGGGCATGAACTTCGACAAGGGCTATGTCTCGCCCTACTTCGTCACCAATGCCGAGCGCATGACGGTCGAGCTCGACGACGCCTACGTCCTGGTGCACCAGGCGAAGCTCGACAACATGCAGGGACTGCTCCCTGTGCTGGAGCAGGTCGGCCAGACCGGCAGGCCGCTCGTCATCATCGCCGAGGACGTCGAGGGCGACGCGCTGGCGGCGCTGGTGGTCAACCGGCTGCGCGGGGGCCTCAAGGCCGCAGCGGCGAAGGCGCCGGCCTTCGGCGACCGGCGCAAGGCCATGCTCGAGGACATCGCCATCCTTACCGGCGGCGCGGTGATCAGCGACGAGATCGGCGTCAAGCTGGAGAACGTCACGCTCGACCTGCTGGGCACCGCGAAGCGGATCGAGATGAGCAAGGACGAGACCGTGATCGTCGGCGGTGGCGGCAGCAAGAAGGACATCGACGAGCGCTGCCGCCAGCTTCGCCTGCAGATCGAGACAACCGACTCCGAGTACGACCAGGAGCGCTACGAGGAGCGCCTCGCCAAGCTGGTGGGCGGGGTTGCCGTCCTCCGGGTCGGCGGCGACAGCGAGCTGGAGGTCAAGGAGCGCAAGGAGCTCGTCGACGACGCCATGCGCGCGACCCGCGCGGCGGTGGAGGAGGGGATCGTCCCCGGCGGCGGCGTGGCCCTGCTTGCGGCCTCGCGCAAGCTCGACAAGCTCGCGGGCGCCAATTCGGATCAGGACCGCGGCATCGCCATCGTGCGTGATGCTGTCCGCATACCGGCCCGCCTCATTGCGGAGAACGCCGGCGCCGACGGCTCCCTGGTGGTGGCAAGGCTGGTCTCCGAGCGCGGCTCGACCAAGGGCTACGACGCCCAGGAGGACCGCTACCGCGACATGGTCGAAGCCGGCATCCTCGACCCGGCGAAGGTGGTCCGCGCCGCGCTGCAGGATGCCGCCTCGATCGCCGGCCTGCTGATCGTGACCGAGGCCGGAATCGTGGAGATTCCCGAGGCGCCGCCGCCGATGCCGCCCGGTGCCGGGGGCATGGGCGACATGGGAATGGGCGGAATGGGTGGTATGGGAGGCATGGGCGGAATGGGAGGCATGGGCGGTATGGGCACGTAGCCCGCCGCCACCTCCGCAAAAGAGATTGCCGGGGAGGGGCGGGTCCCCACCCGTTCCTCCTGACCTCCTCCGCCCTCAACGCTCCCGGTGCGGCTCCTGATCGGCCGACGGCGTACATTCTGCACGCTTGGCTTCATCCCACAGCCGGTCGAGCTCGGTTAGCCCGACCTGGTCGGCGCGGCGTCCCGATGCTGCCAGCGCCGCCTCGACATGGTGAAAGCGCGACGTGAATTTGGCGTTCGCGGCGCGCAGCGCGGCCTCCGGGTCCACGCCCAGGTGGCGCGCCAGGTTGACGCAGGCGAACAGCAGGTCGCCGAGCTCACCGGCTACAGCCGACCCGACCGAACTCTCCGCGGACGAAGCGGCCTCGCGCAGCTCGGCGACTTCCTCGGCGACCTTGTCGTACACCGGCTCCGGCTCGGGCCAGTCAAAGCCCACTTGCGCGGCGCGTTTTTGCAGCTTCTCGGCGCGCTGCAGGGCAGGGAGGGCCAGCGCCACGCCGTCGAGCGCGCTCGGCGTGCGGTCTTCCGCCCTGGCCCGGGCCTCGCGTTCGGCAGCCTTCTGGGTCTCCCAGGCCCGCATCTGCGCCGGCGCCGAGGTGCGCGCGTCCGAATCGTCATCGCCGAACACGTTGGGATGGCGCCGGACCATCTTGTCCGCGATGCCGCGCGCGACCGCGTCGAAGTCGAAGCTGCCGGCCTCGCGCGCCATCTGTGCGTGGAAGACGACCTGGAGCAGCAGGTCGCCCAGCTCGTCGCGCAGCGCCGTCATGTCGCCCTGGCGAATCGCCTCGGCGACCTCGTAGGCCTCCTCGATGGTGTAGGGCGCAATGGTCCCGAAGCTCTGCTCCAGATCCCAGGGGCAGCCGCCGTCGGGATCGCGCAGCCGCGCCATGACCTCGAGCAGCCGGTCGATACCGGGCCGCTCGTCCCGGGTGCCGTCGCGGTCCTCGCGTTCTGGCTGTGCGCCGCTCATCGCTCGCGCGTCATCGTGAAGGCGGGGGGCACAAGGGGATCCTGTGCCGGGGTCGGGCGCACCGGCGCGTGCCGGTCGTTCCGGGCTTGGAGCCACGGGAACGCCGGTGCAGAATAATCGCATAAGATATATTATGGTAATTTATAGACGCCTCGCAGAGGATGTGGCGCTGCCGTGGCTTGCCGGGTCGCATCACAACCGATCCGTGTCGATGGTGAGCCCGTCGTGGCCCGGAACGACGCCTGCCGGCAACGCCCCCCGGAGCGTTTCGTAGTCGAATTGGTGCGACATGTGCGTGAGCACCGCGAGCCCTGGTCTTACCCGCGCGATCCACTCCAGGGTGAGTTCCAGATGAGCATGGGTCGGATGCTCGCGGTAGCCCAGGCAGTCGACGATCCAGAGCCTGACTCCTTCCAGCGCCGCAAAGGCCTGATCCGACAACGCCTTCACGTCTGTCGAGTACGCTATGGGGCCGATGCGGTATCCTGTCGTGACGCCGCGCCCGTGCTGCTGCGGGAACGGCAGGACTGCGACGTCGCCCACGCTGAACGGGCCATCGAAGACCACCGGATTGAGGCTCGGCCTGGCCCAGCTCGTGCCCATCGGTTCGAAAGCGTAGTCGAAGCGCTCCCGAATCGTCCGCATGGTGGCGGCCGAGCCGTAAGTGTCCAATGCCTGGCCGGTATGGAAGTTGATGGAGCGCAGATCGTCGATCCCGTGCACGTGGTCGGCGTGGCCGTGGGTGTAGAGAACGGCGTCGAGATGCGAAACACCCGCATCCACCAGTTGCCCGTGCAGGTCGGGCGGCGTGTCGATCAGCAGCCGGGTGTCGCCCGCTTCGACCAGCGCGGACACCCGACGCCGGCGATTGCGCGGGTCGTCCGAGCGGCAGACCGCGCAATCGCAGCCGATCATCGGAACGCCGCTCGACGTGCCGCAGCCGAGAACGGTTACTTTCATTGTAATACAGTCGATTGATCCGCTGTCTTCGTAAACAGTCTAAGGAAATTTTCGGTCGTGGTACGGGCGAGCTCCCCGTCGTTCAGGCCCTTGAGTTCGGCCAGCCGCGCGGCCGTGTGGCGCACATGGGCCGGCTCGTTGCGCCGCCCCCGATGGGGAACCGGCGCCAGATAGGGCGCATCGGTCTCCACCAGCAGCCGGTCCAGCGGCACGTCGCGGGCAACGGCACGCACCTCCTCGGCATTCTTGAACGTCAAAATGCCCGAAAAGGAGATGTAGAGACCGATGTCCAGCGCGGTGTCGGCCACGGAACGACCTGCGCTGAAGCAGTGGATGACGCCGGGGAACGCCCCCCTCCCCGCCTCTTCGCGCAGGATTCGGCAGGTCTCCTCGTCCGCCGAGCGCGTGTGCACGATGAGCGGCAGACCGGTCTCGCGCGCCGCCGCGATGTGCTGGCGAAAGCTGGCCTCCTGCCGCTGCCTCGGGCTGTTGTCGTAGTGAAAGTCCAGGCCGGTCTCGCCGATGCCGATCACCTTGGGATGCGCGGCCATGCGAATCAGATGGGCCGCCGAAACCTCGGGTTCCTCCGCCACATGGTGCGGATGGACCCCGACCGAGCACCAGATCGCTTCGTGAGTCTCGGCCAGGGCACGGACGGCATCGAAGCGCGTCACCCGCGTGCAGATCGTCTGCACCATGCCGACGCCGGCTTCGGCTGCGCGCGCAAGCACGGCATCGAGGTCGGAGCCAAAGTCGGGAAAGTCCAGGTGGCAATGGCTGTCGACCAGCATACGGGCTTCGCCCTGTTCTCAGGAAACCGGGCTATCTTCCACGAATCGCGGAAAAATTGGCTCGGGCTTGGGCAGCGCCGTGCCGGGAGCCAGGCGCCCTTCCGGGCCGAGCGCCGCCAAGGTGCGCGCCTCCTGCGCGACGCCGAGCTGGTCGAGCATCCGCCCGCTCGATGCCGGCATGAAGGACAGGGTCAGCACCGCCAGATGGCGCAGGGTCTCTGCCACCACATAGAGCACCGTCGCCATGCGTGCCGGATCCTCCTTGCGCAGCACCCAGGGCGCCTGCTCGTCGACATAGCGGTTGGCGTGGCCCACCACCTCCCAGATATGGATCAGCGCCTGATGGAAGGCCTGCCGGCTCAGGTCCGCGCGCACCTTGCCCGGGAGCGACTCGGCCTCGTCGAGCAGCGTCCGGTCCGACGTCTCGAAGGGGCCGGGCTCGGGCACTGCGGCGCCGCAGTTGCGGTTGACCATGGTCAGCACCCGCTGCGCCAGGTTGCCGTAGTCGTTGGCCAGATCGTCATTCATCCGCCCGACGATCGCCCGGTGCGAGAAGTCGCCGTCGCTGCCGAAAGGCAGCGCCCGCAGCAGAAAGTAGCGCACCGCATCCAGCCCGTAGCGCGCGACGATGTGGTGCGGATCGATGGCGTTGCCCAGCGACTTGGACATCTTCTCGCCCTCGATCGTCCACCAGCCGTGGGCGAAGACGCGCGTGGGCGGCTCGACTCCGGCCGCCATCAGGAAGGCCGGCCAATAGACCGTGTGGAAGCGCAGGATGTCCTTTCCCACCATGTGCAGGTCGGCGGGCCAATAGGTCTGGTAGAGGTCACATTCGGTGTCCGGAAAGCCGGTGCCGCTGATGTAGTTGGTGAGCGCATCGAGCCACACGTACATGGTGTGGTCCGGGTCTCCGGGCACCGGGATGCCCCACTTCAGGCTCGCGCGCGAGACCGAGAGGTCGTTGAGACCGCCGGCCACGAAGCTGATGACCTCGTTGCGCCGGCTTTCGGGCGCCACCGCCTCCGGGTTCTTCTCGTAGAACTCGAGCAGCGCTTCCTGCCAGGCCGAGAGACGGAAGAAGTAGCTCGGCTCCTCGACCCACTCGACCGGCGAGCCGCTCGAGGCCGTTACCTTGTCGCCGTCGGGGCCGGTCACCACGTCGGATTCGGCATAGAACGCTTCCTCCCGCACCGAGTACCAGCCGGCATACTTGCCGAGATAGATGTGGCCATTGTCCGAGATGCGGCGCCACAGTTCCTGGCAGGAGCGCGTGTGGCGGGCCTCGGTGGTGCGGATGAAGTCGTCGTTGCTGTAGCCCATGACCTCGCCCAGCGCCCGGAATCTCTCCGAGACCTGGTCGACGAACTCCTGGGGCTCCATACCGGCCGCAACGGCGGACTTCGCGACCTTTTGGCCATGCTCGTCGGTGCCGGTGAGGAAGAGCACGTCGCGCCCGTCCAGCCGCATGAAGCGGGCCAGCACGTCGCAGGCGAGCGAGGTATAGGCGTGCCCGATATGAGGTGAATCGTTTACGTAGTAGATCGGTGTGCTCAGGTAATAGGCCGCTCGGGCCGCCATGGGGCTCGCCTCCGGTCCTGCTGCTTAGGCCCGCGCGGCCTCCTGTAGCGCCGTGAAGGCACCGATCAGGACCTGCCTGGGCTCGAGGTTGAGCCCGTCCGCCTCCGCGAACGAACGGCCGAGGTTTTCCCATACGCCGACCCAACGATCAAGCGCCGCTCCCTCGAGCAGCGCCGCGCTCGCCCTTTCGCCCGGCACCACCTCCTCCAGGTTCGCGAGCTCTCCTCGCGCCGCAGCCCGGATCGATCGGCCAAGCCACCACAGGATCAGCTCGGCGAGCGTGCGCAGGCGGTCCACGCCGTCGCGGCCCGAGAGCCCGTCGGCGAGGTCGTGCAGTGGCCTGGCGTCGAGGGCCGGCAGCGTGCCGACCAGTCCGACAAGCTGCCGGTAGAGCTGGACGCCCCCCTGCCCGGCCAGCGCCGCCGCGCGCCCGGGACTGCCCTCGGCGAGCAGCCCCAGCACGCGACGCTCGGCCGCCGGCAGCTCCGCCATCGCCTCGGCGAGCAGCCCGTCGAGCGCGGGTGCAGGCAGCGGGGCGAGCGTGAGGGCGCGGCAGCGGGAGCGGAGCGTCGCAGGCACCCGGCTCGGCGCATGGCTGACCAGGAGGAAGAGAACCCGACCGGGCGGCTCCTCCAGGCGCTTGAGCAGAGCATTGGCGGCGTTGCGGTTCATCTCTTCGGCCGCGTCGACGATCACCACGCGCCAGCCGCCCTGGCCCGGGGTCAGCGCGAGGAAGGCGTTGGCTGCGCGCACGTCGTCGACCACGATCTCGGCGCGAAGCCTGCCCCGGTCGCCGATTCCCCGCTCCACCACCGCGAGGTCGCCGTGTCCGCGGGCGGCAATGCGTTGGAAGACGGAGTGCTCCGCAGGCATGGCCAGTCCGTCGTCGCCGCCCCCCTCGCCGCCGCCCAGCACGAAACGCGCGAAGCGGTACGCAAGCGTCGCCTTGCCGATGCCGCGCGGTCCGGCGATCAGCCAGGCGTGGGCGAGCCGGCCGCTTCGCCAGGCGTCCGCGAGCGTGGCCGCGGCGCCGCGATGGCCGACCAGATGCGGGTTCTCGCGGGGTGCCGGCCAGGCGAAGGTCGCGCTCTCAACCATTGAACGAGACCGGAAGGCGTGCCGCGACGATTTCCAGGATCGCGCGAGAGACCGATTCGAGGTTCGGCGTTGCATCCACCACCGCGTAGCGCTCCCCATCGGCGCGGGCTCGGGCGAGAAAGCCCTCGCGCACCCGCTCGTGAAAGCCGGTATCCATGCGTTCGTAGCGACTCCCGCCTCCGCGCCCGCCTGCACGCCGCAACCCTTCGGATACGGGGATATCGAGCACCACCGTCAGGTCCGGCCTGAAATCCTTGAGCGAGAGGGCGGTGAGTCGTTCGAGGAGGGCCAGGTCCGCGCCCTGGCCATGGCCCTGGTAGACGATCATCGAATCGACGAAGCGGTCGGAGACCACCCAGAGACCGCGCCCGAGTGCCGGTTCGATCGTGCGCAGCATGTGGTCGTGCCGCGCCGCCGCATGGAGCATGGCCTCTGTCAACGGGTCCCAGCGCTCGACGGGGCCCGAAACCAGGAGGTGACGGATCTCCTCGGCTCCGGGCGAACCGCCCGGCTCGCGCGTGGACAGCGTCTCGATACCGCTGGCTTCAAGCGCTGCACAGAGGCGCGCCGTTTGCAGCGTCTTTCCGGCGCCGTCACCGCCTTCGAGCGTGATGAAGCATCCGCGCGTCATGCGGCGGTGCGGCGCCTCTAGCCGCCCCGGCCCCAGATCAGCGCATCGATGGCGGCACCGATCCGCCCGAAGCCGGAAAGGCTGTCCACCGAGGCACCGGCCGCCAGCGGCCATTCGCGCGTCTCCACGTCGGGCGCGCTCACCACCAGCCTGGCCACCGGATCCCCCTTCTCGACCGGCGCCGCGATCGGGTTGTCGGCGACGATCCTGACCACCATCTCCTTGCGGGCCTTGCGCGGCATCATCACCGTGACGTCCGAATCGACGACGAGCGGTACCGCATCGGTTTCACCAAGCCAGACATCGAACTCGTCGACCACGTCCCCCGCCCTGAACAGGACATAGGTCTTGAACGAGCGGAAGCCGTAGTCGAGCAGGCGCTCCGCTTCCCGCGCGCGGACATTGACGCCTTCCAGCCCGTTCACGACCAGCACCAGTCGCTGCTCGCCGCGTTTCGCCGAAGCCGCCAGGCCATGGCCGGATACTTGCGTGTAGCCCGTCTTGAGACCGTCCGCCCCGTCATAGCGGTAGAGCAGCGGATTGCGGTTGCCTTGCCGGATGCCGTTGTAGGTGTAGCTCTTCTCGGCGAAGAGCGGGTAGTACTCCGGAAAGTCCATGATGATGCGTCGCGAGAGCTCGGCGATGTCCCGCGCGGTCGTCACATGCTCCGGGTCCGGCCACCCGGTGGCGTTGACGAAGTGGGTGTCGTCGAGGCCGATTTCGGCGGCCCTCTCGTTCATCAGGTCGGCAAACGCGGCTTCCGAGCCGGCCAATCCCTCGGCGAGCACGATGCTGGCGTCGTTGCCCGACTGCACGATGATCCCGCGCAGGAGCTCGCCGACCGTCACCCTCGTATTGACCTCGACGAACATCCTCGAGCCCTTCATGCGCCAGGCCTTCCGGCTCACCGTGAAGGCGTCCTCCATGGTGAGGCGCCCGTCCGCCAGGTGCTCGAAGGCGATGTAGAGCGTCATGATCTTGCTCATGGACGCCGGGTACATGGGCTCGTCCGCGTTCTTCTCGGCAAGCGCCATGCCGGTCCCGGCATCGACCAGGATGAACTGCTGCGCCTGGGTCTCGAGTGCAGCGGCCGGTCGATATAGTGACGCAGCGATGATGGCGCCGAAGACGAGAGTGCGACAGATGACAGCGAGCCCGGCGCGGCGGCTCACGCAGACAGGATCGGCCATCTCGTTCCGGCTCCTCGACAACGCACTGCAACGGCACACCAGATGTACACCGTCGCCACCGCCGGGGCCAAGCGCGCGTGTCGTCAGCGATGCCCCGCGGCCACGATGTGCGACTGCGTGAGCCCGGCGCGCGCGAGCTTCGCGACGATGGAGGCCGCTTCCCGATCCGAGCCGACCGGGCCGATGCGCACCGCGTAGACCAGGCGGCCGCCCCGCCGCTCCGGCTCCACCGCGACATTGCCGAAGGGGCGGATCAGATTGCTCAGGCGGACGGCGGCATCGCGTTGCTCGAGGACCGCGGCCTCGACCAGCAGCGCACCCGCAGGTGTCTCTCCCGCGGGAGCCGGCCTGGCCTCCTGCGGCAGCGCTTCGGCACGGAGTTGCGCCCGCTGCGCTCGTGGCTTGAAGACCACAGCGGGCGTATCGGCTGCGGCGAAGCGGACCGGCCGATCGGCGGGCAAAGGCGCGTCCGGCAAGGGTCGGTCGAGGCCGAGATATTCGACCCGGACCCTGGCGAGGCCCTTGCGATGGAAGCCGAGAAGCTGCGCTCCCCGGCGCGACAGGTCGATGAGCCGCCCGTCGATGAAGGGGCCCCGATCATTGACCCGCACCACCAGCTGCCGTCCGTTCTCGAGATTGGTCACGCGCACGCGACTCGGCAAGGGCAGCGTGGGGTGGGCGGCACTCACCTCGTTCATGTCGAAGCGTTCGCCGTTGGCCGTCGGCCGACCGTGAAACTTGGGCCCGTACCACGATGCGATGCCGGTCCGGTCGTAGCGCGGGTCGTAGCTGGGATAGTACCACTCGCCCTGAATCTGGTAGGGCGATCCCAGCTTGTAGTGGTCCCTGGCGCCGGGCGGCAGCGGCCGCGTTTCAGGCGACCCGGCCGGCGGAGTCGTCTCGCCTGTGATCGACTTGGCAAGATGAACTGCGAGATTGGCCGTGCTGCAGCCGGCGAGGGCGAGCAAGCCGAGTGCAAGCGGCAGGAGCAGAAGCCGGTGTAGCTTCATCGGCCGTATCGGCCGGTCGTCACCGCTCCCCGATTCTGTCGGCCAACAGTCCGACAGCGGTCGCGAAGTAGAACGACCGGTTCCACCGCATGATGGTCCGGTAGTTGCCGTATACCAGGTATGCTGGCCCCCCTTCGCCGCCCGGCAGGACCACCGAGCCGCTCATGTCGGCCTGCGGCAGGTCGCCACCGTCGGCGCGGCGCAAGCCGAGGGCCTGCCATTCGGCGAGGCTCTTCTTGACCTCCAACCCGGTGTGCGCGGGATCGAAGGCGTCCGGCAGCCGCACCTGCCGCCCCCAGGTCTCGCCGGGCCGCCACCCTGCCTGCGCAAGGTAGTTGGCCGCAGAGGCGAACACGTCGCCCTGCGTGCCCCAGATGTCGCGTCTGCCGTCGCGGTCGTGGTCGACCGCGTAGCGCACGAAGCTCGACGGCATGAACTGGCTCTGTCCCATGGCGCCCGCCCAGCTTCCCACCATCGCCTCCGGCGTGATGTGACCGTCCTCCAGAATGCGAAGCGCATGCAGCAGCTCCTGGCGGAAATAGGCGCTGCGCCGGCCGTCGTGGGCGAGCGTCGCCAGCGCGCCGATCACGGGAAAGCCGCCAAGATACCTGCCAAAGCTGGTCTCGATGCCCCAGAGCGCGACGATGAAGCGCGGGGGGACGCCGTACTGGCGTCCGATCGGCTCGAGCAGGTCGCGATGGGCTGCGAGCAGCTCGCGGCCCTGCGCAACGCGCGACCCGGGCACCACGCGCTCAAGGTACTCGGCGAGGGTGAGGGTGACCTCCGGCTGGCTGCGGTCGAGTTCTATGACGCGCGGGATCGGCTCGATTCCGGCGAATGCCGCATCGAAGGTGGCGGCGCTGATCCCGAGGCCGAGCGCCTCGCTGCGCACCCCCTCGACCCATTCAGAAAAGTCCTCGACGCCGGCCTCCTGCGCCGCCCCGCCGCCGCCCGCCACAAGCATTCCGGCGAGCATCGCTCCGGCGACGATGCGTGTGGTGGTCAGTCGAATCCGCGACTCGCGCCATTTCATGGCGATTCCCTATGCCACGCAGGATGCCCGCACGCCAAGCCCCCTCTTCTTCGGTGGGCGCTCCGGGCAGGCTGCGGAAGCGTGTCGGAATGCTTCAGTTCAAGGCGTCGGGATTGAACACGAAGGAGGGATCGAGCCTGCCGTCCAGGGCATCCAAAACGTTCTGCGCGCAGCGGGTCGCCATGCGGACGAAGGCGCCGCGGGACGAGCCGCCCATGTGCGGCATGAGCACCGTCGACGGATGATGCAGCAAGGGATCGTCCCCGCGCGGCGGCTCCGGCTCGAATACGTCCAGCCCGACGCCAGCCAGATGGCCCGAGTCCAGCGCCTCGACGACGGCGGCTCCATCGACGATCGGGCCCCGGGCAGCGTTGACGAGGACAGCGCCTCGCTTCATCTGCCCGAGCGCTTCTCGGTCGATCATGTGACGGGTTTCGTCGTTCAGCGGCACGTGGACGGTGACGTAGTCCGCGCGCGCCAACGCCTCCGAGAGGTCGGCCACGGGCGTGCAGCCGGCGTCGGCGATTTCCTGCTGCGGAATGTAGGGGTCGCAGCATTCGACCCGCATCTCGAAGGCGCGGCAGCGTGCCGCCACGCGCCGCCCGATGCGCCCGAAGCCGACGATCAGCACGGTCTGCCCGTAGAGTTCGAGATGGTCGGCGGCCTCTCGCACGAGAAAGTCGCCGCGTCTCACGGATTCGTCGTAGTGACGGCCCTTCTTGCCCGCAGCGAGCATGAAGTAGAGCGTGAGCTCGGCGACCGTGACCGCATTGGCGTCGCCCACCGTGGCGACGGGGATCTTGAGTGCCGTCGCCGTCGCCATGTCGATGTTGTCGCAGCCGACGCCGTGGCGTGCGATCACCTTGAGCCGCGTCGCCTGCCTGAGAGCGGGCTCGCGCAATGGCAGGTAGCGCAGGATCAGGCCGTCGGCATCGACGATCTCGCGGTGCAGCGTCTCGTCGTCGTCCCGCGCCACCTCGCGGACTTCGAGATTGGCGCGGCGCGCCAGCACATCGAGGCCCGCGCTGTCGATCGCATCGTGTATGATTACCTTCGGCATGCTCGCCTCGCGGTCTGCGCGTCGACGCGACGGCCGCCGAGGCATGCGTTCACCGACGGAACGGTCCGAGGTCCCCAGCGATGGCGCTGAATTCTCCCGAGGCGCGCGATCTCGCGCATCATCTGCATTCCTTCACCCACCTCCCCAGCCTGGAACGGGACGGTCCGCTCGTGCTGGAACGGGGCGAAGGTATCTACGTCCGCGACACCCATGGCAAGCGCTATCTGGAGAGCGTATCGGGCCTGTGGAACGTGGTGGCTGGGTTCAGCGAGCCCAGGCTGGTGCAGGCGGCCCACGCGGCCATGTCGGCGATGCCGGCCTACCACACCTTCTTCGGACGCACCGCACTGACACCGATCACGCTCGCCGAGAAACTGGTCGAGATCGCACCGATGGAGGTGGCGAAGGTCTACTTCGTCAATTCAGGGTCGGAGGCCAACGACACCGCGATCAAGATGCTCTGGATGATGGGGATCGGTGCCGGCGCGCCCGAGCGGCGCACCCTCGTCTCCCGCTCCATGGCCTACCACGGCACCACCGTTGCTGCGTGCAGCCTCAACGGCAAGCCCTATATCGGCGCCTTCGGCCTGCCGCTGCCGGAGGTCCGCTACGTCGAGGCGCCGCACTACTGGCGCAACGCCCATCCCGGCGAGAGCGAGGCCGCGTATGTCGACCGTCTCGCAGGTGAGCTGGAGGCGTTGATCGAGGCGGAGGGCGCCGAGACCATTGCCGGCTTCTTCGCCGAGCCGGTGATGGGCGCAGGCGGCGCCGTGCCGCCGCCGGCCGGCTATTTCCCAAGGATCCAGGCCATCCTCAACCGCTACGGAATCCCGCTGGTCGCCGACGAGGTGGTGACCGGGCTGGGGCGGACCGGGAACCTGTGGGGCGCGGAAACCTACGGCTTTGTGCCGGACATTCTGGTCACCTCGAAGGCGCTGACCTCCGGCTACTACCCCATGGCGGCGGTGCTGCTCTCGCCGGAGATGGACCGCCGGCTGCGCCATGCGGCGGACGCGTACGACGAATTTCCTCACGGCTTCACCACCGGCGGCAGCCCGGTCGCCGCGGCGGTCGCCCTGGAGACCATCGCACTCATCACCGAGCCGGGCGGCCTGCTCGACAATGTGAGGGCGGTCTCGCCCGCCCTCGAGGCGGCGCTGCAGGAATTCGGAGATCACCCCCTGGTGGGCGAGGTGCGCTGCGTCGGACTCCTCGGCGCGCTGGAGATCGTCGCGGACAGGGCCGGCAAGCGGCCCTTCGACCCGGCGCACGAGATCGGCGAGCGCATCGTGCAGGTGGCGTATGCGCGCGGCCTCATCACGCGGCCGATCGGCGATGCCGTCATCGTTGCTCCGCCCTTCACGATCACGGAGGCGCAGATCGGAGAGCTGATGGGCACGCTGCGCGCAGTGCTGGACGAGATCGCCGACACCGCCGCCCGGGAGGGAATGGGTGCTACGCCAGTGGCTGCCTCGGCGGAGTGATCTTTCGGCGCCGACGACCGCGCAACCCGACGGTCGCCTTTTCCTGAATTATGAAGAAGACCATCTGACTATCTGATACACAGTGGAAAATTCCCTTGTTCTCTGACAGGGGCGCGATCACCTGCCCCGCCTCGCCGCCTCCCTTTCCGCAGCGCCGGAAGGCAGCGCCCGGGCGCGTTCGCGCAGATCGAACTTCATGATCTTGCCGGTCGCCGTCTTCGGCAGATCGCCGAAGACGACCGTGCGCGGGGCCTTGAAATGCGCCAGTTGCGACCGGCAATGGTCGATCAATGCCTCCTCGGTAATCTCCGGCACGTCGGGCTTCAGCGTGACGAAGGCGCAGGGCGTCTCGCCCCACTTGGGATCGGGCCGCGCGACCACCGCCGCTTCGAGCACGGCTTCGTGGCTGTAGAGCGCGTTTTCCACCTCGATGCTCGAGATGTTCTCGCCGCCGGAGATGATGATGTCCTTGGCCCTGTCGGTAATCTGGATATACCCGTCAGGGTGCATCACGGCGAGATCGCCGCTGTGGAACCAGCCGCCGCGAAAGGCCCGGGCAGTGGCGCCGGCGTCGTCGAGATAGCCCTTCATCACCGTGTTGCCGCGCAGCACGATCTCGCCGACCGTGGCGCCGTCGGCCGGAATCGGGGTCAGGGTCTCGGGATCGGCGACCATCGCCCCCCGGATGGCGTGATGGCGCACGCCCTGGCGCGCCATCAGCGCGGCGCGCTCGTCGAGCGGCAGTGCCGGCCAGTCGTCCTGCGGTGCCGCCACCAGCGCAGGTCCGTAGACCTCGGTGAGCCCGTAGAGGTGGGTCACGTTGAACCCCATGGCCTCCATGGCCGCGATCACCGGTGCCGGAGGCGCGGCGCCTCCGGTCGCCACCTCGACGACCTGATCGAAGCGGCGCTTGTCGCTCTCGGGCGCGTTGATCAGCATGCCGAGCACCACCGGCGCGCCGGCCATGTGGGTGACGTGCTCCTCCGCGATCAGGCGGAACACCTCGGCCGGCTCCGGCCGGCGCAGGCATACGTGGGTGCCGGCAGCGGCCGTCACCGCCCAGGTGTGGGTCCAGCCGTTGCAGTGAAACATCGGGAGGGTCCAGAGATAGACCGTATCGCGGCTCATCCCGTTCATGAGCACGTTGCTCAGCGCGTTCAGGTAGGCGCCGCGGTGGTGATAGACGACCCCCTTCGGCCGCCCGGTGGTGCCCGAGGTATAGTTGAGGGAGATCGCCTGCCACTCGTCCTCCGGCCAGGGCCAGTCGAAATCGGGCGACCCGGTGGCCAGCAGGGACTCGTAGCTCTCGTCCGCGAAGCCCTCGCTCCCCTCCCCCTCCCCGTCATCCGCGACCACCACGAGGTGCGGCCGGCTTTCGAGCGCCGCCAGCGCCTCTTCCACCACGTCCGCGAACGCGGCATCGGCGATGAGCACGCGCGAGCGCGCATGGCCCAGCATCCAGGCCACGGAAGCCGCATCGAGGCGGATATTGAGGGCATTGAGCACCGCACCGGCCATGGGCACGCCGAAATGGGCCTCCAGCATGGCCGGCACGTTGGATGCCATGATCGAGACCGTGTCGCCGAGGCCGATGCCGCGCCCGGCGAGCGCCGAAGCCAGCCGCCGGCAGCGCGCATAGGTTTCGGCGTAGCTCCGCCGCAGCGTGCCGTGCACGACGGCGGTCCGCGCCGGATAGATCGCGGCCGCACGCGCCATGAAATCGCACGGGGTCAGCGCCGAATGGTTCGCCGGCTGCCGGTCGAGGCCCTGCTCATAGCGGCCGATGTCAGACACGCTGCTCGCCCTTGACGTGGTCGACTTGCCCATGGTCGGACCCGGCTGACACAGGGTCAAGAACAAGCGCCGTCCGGATCGCGCCTCGCGCGGCAACCGGCCACCCGCTATAATCCGGTCATGCAGATTGCCATCGTCTCCGACACAATTTGTCCTTGGTGCTATATCGGCAAGCGGCGGTTCGAGCGCGCCCAGGCCAACCGCCCTGCGGAACTCGCGGTCGAATGGCGCCCGTTCCAGCTCAACCCGGACATGCCGGCGGAGGGCGTCGATCGCCACCGCTACATGGTGGCGAAGTTCGGCTCGGAGGAGCGTGTTGCCGAGATCTTCGGGGCGATCGAAGAGGCCGGCGAGGCCGAAGGTATACGCTTCGCCTTCGACCGTATCGCGCGCACGCCCAACACCGTGGACTCACACCGCCTGATCGCCCTGGCCGGGGCGAAAGGCGTCCAGGACCAGGTGGTCGAGGCCCTGTTCCACCGCTATTTCGAGCGGGGTGAGGACATCGGCGACAACGCCGTGCTCGCCGCCGCCGGGGCGGACGGCGGCCTCGATGAGGACAAGGTAAGCCGCTTTCTGGCCGGCGAAGCGGGCATCGCCGAGGTGCGTCAGGAGAGCGAGGCAGCGAGCCGCATGGGCATCTCCGGCGTGCCCTGTTTCGTTTTCGAGGGTCGCTATGCAGTCTCCGGCGCCCAGCCGCCGGATGTCTTCGAGCGCGTCTTCGAGCTTGCAGCCGCCGCCGAGGGCGAAAAGGAGCCAGAGGCCCAACCTTCAACGACCTGACCCTTGGGGCAGATACGGACGGCCGTTTACTCGGAGTCGTCCGATTCGCCCTCTTCCAGAAACGAGAACAGGTCGCGGAGGAACCCCGGCGCGAGCGCCGAGAGCGGGTTCACCGAGACATCGGGATCTTCGGTGGTACCGCTGACCTGATAGGTTGCGGCGAATATTCCCTCGCCCTCTCCGCCGGTCAGCAGGTCGCCCAGTATGGGGACGATGTTGATCAGCGTGTTGAGCGAATAGGCCGGGACCACCGTGCCGCGCATGTCCACTTCGTCGGTATCCAGGTTTACCGTCCCCTCGGCGTTGACGCCGATGGCGAAGCCCGATGCCCGGGCGTCCCTGACGGTAAGGACATCGTTCTCGAGCGAGAAAGGCAGCTCGAACTTCGAAAACCCGATGCCCTCGCCCCGCAGCGCGTCGACGATGCCGGTCAGCGCCGCTATGGAGAGCAGCCGGGCCAGTGTCGGCGCATTGATCACCCTGTAGTCGTCGATCCAGACGGTGCCCTCGACGGGCTCGCCGGGCTGGTCGTCGTGCAGAACCGCCTCCAGCAGGAGGTCGCCGCCAACGGCGTTGTCGTAGATGTCGAAGGTGCGGGCGACCTCGCCCGCGTCGCTTGATCGAACGGTCAACAGGCGCTTGCCTGCCCGGCGTTCGAGGGTGAAGCGAAAGGGCTCGCCGCTCGCCAGCGTCGCATCCATGAAGCCTGCATGACGGTTGTCCGGATCCGTTTCGAAGCGCGCACGCACGTTGGTCAGCTGGTGATCGTCGGCGGTCAGGACGCGTTCGACATCGAGAACGAGTGCGAGCGGGTCTGCCTCCTCGGAGTCCTCCTCCATGAGACGGCGGATGTAGGGCCGCGCGTCCAGGCTCCGGCCCCGTACCGAGAGCCGCGTGCCGTCGCCGTCGGTCTCGATCCTGCCCGCAATGTCGGTGGCCCCGTAGCGCAGCCTCTCGATCGTGATCTCCTGCGCCGCATCGGCACCGCGCGCCAGCGACGCACGGCCAAGGGCGCTCAGGGTCTCCGTCTCGAGCTCGACCCTGGTGAGCTCGACCGGCCCCTCGAGCGGCACGGCGGCAACGACATGTACCGTTGCCGGCTCGCCCGCAGACTTGGACCAGTAGAGGTCCGGAATCGCGAGTTCCGCGTCCCGCGCATCGAGCCGCACCGTCGCGCGCGGTGTTTCGCCCCCGCCCGGATCGATGAAGTCACCATCGAGCACGAGGCTGCCCTGGACGTAGGGCGCCAGGTCAAGCCCCAGTGCCGCCAAACCCTCGGGCGTCACCGTCGTGGATACGTCGTACCGCCGCGCGAAGGGGGCGTCGGCGCCGAATCTCTCCTGCCACAGGATCGTCGCGGGCATGCCCTGAAGCCTGGCCGGGCCACGCACCTCCATGCTCGCATTGTCGACACCGAGGCGGAGCGCTCCCTCCGTCAGATCCGCGGTGCCGGCGATCTCGTCCATCCGGGCATCTCGCACCCGCGCCACGGCGGAGACGCTGACCTGCTCGGGCTCGATCGACCTGTCCAGCGGCAGGTCGACCGAGAACAGGGTGCTTACGGTGCCGCCGACCTGCTCCGGCCGCAGCCCGGCCTTGCCGACCAGGCCAAGGCGCGGATGATCCAGCAGCCGCAGGGCGTCCGTCGCCGCTCCCTCCGCCTCGATCATCGTCGACATGTGGGGGTCGTCCCCCTGGATGTCGCTCAGCAAGGCAGTTCCGCGCGAAGCCGTGATGCCTGCGATGCTGCCGCCGCTCATCGAAAGCTCCAGCGAATCGGTGGTGAAGCGCCCGGTTCCGTCGACACCCTCCACGGCCGGCATCGGCCGCAGGTAATGGACGCTCGCATTCTCGAAGGCGAGAGTGCCGAACGCGGAATCGGCGGAGAAGCGGCCATGCTCCAGCGCACCGGGTTCGAGATCGAGAGTGGCGTCGAAGCGGGTGATCGTGCCATCGCTAACGTTCTCCACGATCCATGCACGGCCATGCCCGATGAGCGATTCCGGCCAGTAGTCGCCAAGGGAATCGAAGGGCATGTCGCGCGCCCCGAATTGTCCGCGCATCCCGATGCCCGCATCGTCGCGCCAGAACCGGCCCTTCAGGGAAAATCTGGGGCGGTCGGTCTCCATGACAAACGAGTCGAGATCGAGCCGCGACAGCGTGTCGTCGACGGAGCCTGCGGCGGTGAGCCGGCGGACCGAAACGGGCGCGGGAAAGACGTCCGGCATGGACACTTCGCCGGCCTCGCCGACGATTTCGAAGTCTGCTCCCGCGAATGCTCCCCCGGGCGCCAGATCCAGCGCCACCGTGCCGGAGAGCGGGACCCGGAGGCCTGCAAAATCCTCGAGCTCCTGCGCTGCGGAGGCAAGTTGCGCCGGGTTCAGTCCGGCGAACTCGACCGCGGCGCTGCCCATCTTGCTCTCGCGGTGGTGGAAGAGCTGGACATGGAGGCGGGTCTCGACGTCCCGCACCTGCAAGTCCATCGACAGGCGGCCGACGATCGCGGCCTCGTCCATGTCGAGAGTAAGGTCGGCCTTCGGCGCTTCCCACGTCAGTCCCGATACGTCGTCATGAAGTGCGAGAGACGCGTCGCGGAGGCTAACCCGCCTGAGTTGCGCCAGCGGGTGATCCTCCTCGCGTGGCGGATCGAGCAGGTCCGCCACCAGGGCGTCGGCGGCGCCCTCCTCCGCAGTCTCCTCCTGGCCGGCGCCAGCGACATGCATCTGTCCGTCGGCATCGCGCACGAGGCCGAGACGCAGCCCGTGGAGCGCGATCGAGGTGGGAGCGATGACCCCGCGCAACAGGGATGCGCCGCTTATGCCCAGCGAGGCCGCCGGAACCTGCGCCAGGGTCGTGCCGCTCGGATCCTCGACGTGGACCTCCGTAACCTGGATTTCGAGCGGGTGGCTCCAGCCGGCCCAGACGAGGACGGTGTCCTCGAACTTGATGCGGTAGGCGAGATCGTCACCCTGAAGCGCTTCCTCGACGTAGGGTGAGAGGAACCCGACCGATAGCGGGCCGCTGGAAAGCCGCCACGCCGCAAGGCCGAAAAGTACTGCGAGCACGGCGAACAGGGCACCGAGCACCTGGAGAGCGATGCGGGCCGTCGATCGCATGTCGATGAACCGGAGGCGGCCGCTTCTACCGCGCCCTTGCGCCCCCTTTAGCTCTTCCCCATGACAATCCTTGTAATACAATCGGCGCGCGGTGTCGCTGCTACCATTCCTCGATGACGAAGCGGTCCTTCCCGAACCGGCCTCGGCCGGGCGGGCGCGCGCCGGCAGGGAAGCATGGCTGGCGGCAGCCAGCACGCGCGGCGGCACCGATGAGTCGTTTGCCGCAGCTCTCGTCGGCGAGTCGCGCGCTCGCGACTTCCTCGACGGCGTGGTCGGCAACTGTCCCGCTCTCGCGCAGGCGCTTGTCCGCGACCCCGTTCAGCTTCGCATCATGGCCGAGCAGGGTCCCGATGCCGCGTTCGAGGATGCGCTTGTCGAAGTCGGGGAGGCTGCCCGCCGCGATGGCGGCAGCCGCGCCGTTGCCACCCGGCTGCGCGAAGCCAAGCAACGGGCCTCGCTCGTCACCGCGCTCGCCGACATCGCCGGCGCCTGGCCGCTCGAGACGGTTGCGAGCGCCCTCACTCGATCCGCGGACACAGTTCTTGCCGCCGCACTCGACCATCTGCTCCGCGCCAGCGCGGCGCGCGGCGTGCTGGCGCTCCCGGACCAGGATGAACCCGCGGCGGCGTGCGGACTGACGATCCTCGGCATCGGGCGGCTCGGCGCGGGAGAGCTTGCGTACGCGGGCGCGCTTCCCCTCATCGTCCTGTTCGACCCCGAACGCGTGCGCTACCACGGTCGGGGCGAGCCCACGGAAACCCTGCACCGCCTGGTGCGCGACCTCGCTGCCCTGCTGAGCGAGCGAAGGGACGACGGCTGCGTCTATCCGACCGATTTCAGGCTCAGGCCCGACACGGGAGGAACGCCGCTTGCACTGTCCACGTTGGCCGCCGAGCAATACTACGAGAGTCACGGGCAGAACTGGGAGCGTGCCGCGATGATAAAGGCGCGCCCGGTGGCCGGCGACGCAACCGTGGGCGGCGACATGCTGGAGCGGTTGAAGCCCTTCATCTGGCGCAAGTATCTCGATTTTGCGGCCATCCAGGACATCCAGTCGATCAAGCGCCAGATCAGTGCCGAGCCGGGACACGACCGGCTCGATGTCCCGGGCCACGATATCGAGCGCGGCCAGGGCGGTATCCGCAACATCGAACTCTATGCGCAGACGCAACAACTCATCTGGGGCGGACGTGACCCTACCTTGCGTTCGCGCGCCACCTGTGACGCCCTGCGTGCCCTGGCCGCGGCCGGCCGCACGAGCGGAGAGGCGGTGGATGAGCTCATCGAGTCCTACCGCTTCCTCCGACGGGTCGAGCAACGCCTGCAGTTGATCGCCGGCGAACCGACTTGCCGTATCCCTGACGATGCGGATGGCCAGGCCGCCATCTCCCGCCTGATGTGCTTTGCCAGCGAGGCCGCGTTCGCCGATGCGCTCGTCGGGCATCTGCTCACCGTCGAAAGGCACTATTCCGCGCTTTTCGAGGGCGAGCCGGGATTGGGCGACGAGGGCGGCAACCTGGTGTTCACCGGCACCGAGGACGATCCCGACACCCTGACGAGCCTCCAGCGAATGGGCTTCGTCGATGCTCCTTCCGTCTCGGCCACGGTGCGACGCTGGCATCATGGGCGTATCCAGGCCACCCGCAGCACGCGCGCTCGCGAGCTTCTGACCGAGCTCATGCCGGACCTGCTGCGCGCGCTGACCAATACCGCCGATCCCGACTCGGCCTTTCGAAAGCTCGACGAGTTCCTCACCAGGCTGCCGTCCGGTGTCCAGCCCTTCCTGCTGCTCCACGACAATCCAGTCCTGCTCGCGCGGCTGGCTGAAATCCTGGGCAGCGCACCGCGCATCGCCGAGCACCTGAGCCGCAGCCCCGACCTGCTCGAAGGGCTGATCAGCGGCGATCTTCATCGGCGTCTGCCGGGGCGGGACGACCTGATGGGCGATCTGGACCGGGTGCTTGCCCCCGTGGACGACCATCGGGACACGCTGGACGCCGTAAGGCGCTGGCAGCACGAGCGCGAATTCCAGGTCGGGATGCAGATCCTGCGCGGAGACGTGGCGGCCGACCGGCTGTCGGGTGCCCTCTCGGACATCGCCGACACGGTGATCGCGGGGCTCCTGCCGCGCGTGCAGGGGGAATTTGCCCGGCGCCACGGCCAGGTGCCGGGGGCAACCTTCGCCGTGCTCGGTCTGGGCAAGCTCGGCAGCCGCGAAATGACCTTCGACAGCGACCTCGACGTCGTCTTCGTCTACGGCGCTTCCGCCGAAGTCGACGCCGTGTCCGACGGCGCCCAGGGCCTCGCGACGAGTCACTATTACGCCCGCTTCAGCCAGCGTCTCTCGAGTGCCGTGAGCGCGCTCACCAACGAGGGACGTCTCTACGAGATCGACATGCGGCTCCGGCCTTCGGGAGACGCGGGGCCGCTTGCCACGGAGGCCGCCGCCTTCCGCCGCTACCACGAGCAGGATGCTTGGACCTGGGAGCACATGGCACTGACCCGCGCAAGGCCCGTGGCGGGCGACGCGGTGCTTTCCGCATCGGTGATGGAAGGGATCCGGAAGGTCCTGTGCACACCGCGCGACCCCGACGCACTTCTCATCGACGTGGCCGACATGCGCGAGCGCGTCTGGGATGAACGCGGGACCGACAACAGGTGGCGTCTCAAGCACGTGCGCGGCGGCCTGCTCGACCTCGAATTCATCGCCCAGTACCACCTGCTGCGTCATGCCGCGGAGCACCCGTCGATCCTGGTGCAATCGACCGGATCGATGTTCCGGCGGCTTGGCGAGGCCGGCGTGCTCGACGCCGATGACGCGGCAGGGCTCGCCGGCAACGTGACCTTTCTCCAGCGCCTCCAGGGCCTGCTCAGGCTCACGGTCGGCACCAACCGGGATGTCGGGCGCTTCACCCCCGGCGTGCGCGAGACCCTGGCGCGCGCGATGGGGATCGAGAACTTCGCTGCGCTTGAGGAGAAGGTCATTGCCGTTCAGGATCGCGTTCGCGCCACCTATGGCCGCCTGATCGCGGAGCCTGCGGCGGCACTCAAGCATGAGTGAGAGGAGATCGGATATGACCTCGGTGATCGAAGCCGGCAGCACCGCGCCCTCGTTCACGGCGCCCACCAACGACGGCGGCTCGCTGAGCCTGGACAGCCTGCGCGGCAGGGCGGTGGTCCTCTACTTCTACCCGCGCGACGACACCCCCGGCTGCACGCGGGAGGCCCAGGAGTTCACCGAGGCGCTGCCCGCATTCGCGGCGGCCGGGGTGGAGATCGTGGGCGTCTCCAAGGACAGCGCCGCCAAGCACGACAGGTTCAGGGCGAAGTACGGCCTCCCCTTCACCCTCGTCTCCGATGCCGAGAGCGACATCTGCGAGCGCTACGGCGTCTGGGTGGAGAAGAAGAACTACGGCAAGACCTACATGGGCATCGAGCGGGCGACCTTCCTCATCGACGCGGAGGGGACCGTCGCCAGGGTCTGGCGCAAGGTGAAGGTCGCCGGCCACGTGGAGAAGGTGCTGGAGGCGGCGAGAACCCTCGACTCCGGAGACAAGTGACCGTCTCAGGCCGTTGACGGCAGGCGAAGAATTTGGCTGAGAAAATTGCGGCGCGCCGGGTCAGCAGCCCCCCTTGAAGGGGCGAAAAAGGCTGATCGTGTCGCCCGCCGAGAGCGCCGTCTCGGTCCACCGGTCGCGGGGTACGGCCTCCCCGTTCAGCATGGCAAGCATCGCCGGATCGCCGTCTGCCCCGAGCTGGGACATCGCATCCTGAAGGTTGGCGTCCGCCGCGAGGTCGAGGTCACGGCTCTTGGCGCCGCCGAATGCCGGGAGCTCGATGGCGACGAGCTCCACCCTCACCTTCATGTGAGGCTCATGAGAGACCGAGGCGCTGCATGGTCTCCGCCGTGGGCCGTCCGTCCGCGGTCCAGCCGCGCAGGTCGTAGTACTGCGGCAGCATGGTGTCGAGCTCGCAGACCTTGCCCTTGCCCGAGCCGCTCTTCACCGCCTCCTTGAGGATGCGCTGGGGCAGCGTGTCGTCGGCCGCGGTCAGGCCGGCGTCGAGGTTGAATTGGCGCTCCATGTTCCAGATGCGCTCGCCGGTCTCGTTGAGCCGGTCCACGGTCCATGTTCCGGCGCAGGCGGCATCGACCATGCTGGCCACCTCGTCGAGGCCCCAGATCATCATCGGGAAGGCGCAGATGCCGACGGAATCGATGGCCGCGTTGGAATCCTGCGTGTCCTTCACGATCCTGGCCTTGCCCTCCAGCTTGCCCCCGGAGAAGTCGTCCTCGTAGGGATCGGCGCGCAGGTGGCAGGCGCCGCGGTTGCTGGTGGCGTAGGCGAGGCCCATGCCCTGCATCGAGCGGCCGTCGTAGCCCGGGAATTCCTGCCCCTTGGCGACCATGGCGAGCTCGGGGCGGCCGTACTTCTCGCAGAGCCGCCTGGCGCCGAGCCCGAGATCCTCGCCGAAGCCGGTGCCCGTGCCGGCCTGCTCCGCTGCATGGCAGAGCGCCTCGGCCGAGCCGAAGGTGTAGGCGACGCCGCCGGTCTCGGCATCGCCGATCGCGCCTTCCTCGTAGAGCTCCATGGCGGCGGCGACGGTGGCGCCGAAGGAGATCGGGTCCATCCCGTCCTCGTTGCAGACGAAGTTGGCGAAGGTCGCGGCCTCGATATCGTCGACGCCCACCATGGGGCCGAGCGAATAGGCCGATTCGTACTCCAGACCGCCGCTCACCTTCCTGTAGCGCTCCCTGCCCTCGCCCCGGGCGGCGAAATGCGTCGGGTCCATCTTGGAGGCCCGCTGGCAGCCGATGGTGCAGGCGAAGCAGGCCCGGTTCGCGACCAGGTTGGCGGCGCCGTCGGAGCGGCGCACCTTGGTCATCGCGTCGGGGCCGAGGTTGCCGGTGCCCTCGAACTGCACGTCCTGGTTGTTGCGGGTCGGCAAGCTGCCGAAGGCCTGGGTCACGTCGATCATCGAGAGCGTGCCCGTGCGCGCGAGGTCGGCGCGGGTCTGGCTCGCGAGGAGCGCGGCGTTCGCCTCGCCGGTGGCTCTGGCGAAGGCGGCATCGTCGTCCACCGTCACGCCCCGCGTGCCCCGCACGGCGATGGCCTTGAGGTTCTTGGACCCCATCACGGCGCCGACGCCCGAGCGCCCGGCCGCACGGTCGAGGTCGTTCATGACGCAGGCGTAGCGGCAGAGGGTCTCGCCGGCCCGGCCGATGGAGGCGATCTTGATGGCGCCGTCCTGGTGACGCGCCTTGATCGCAGGCTCGGTGTCCCACACCGACTTGCCCCAGACGAAGCCTTCAGCGTTCACCAGCTCGGCGCGGTCGTCCTTGATGTAGAGGTAGACGGGGTGTGGCGAGCGGCCCTCGCAGATCACCATGTCCCAGCCCGCGAGCTTGAGCTCGCCGCCGAAGTAGCCGCCCGAGTTGGAGCAGGCGATGGCGTTGGTCAGCGCCCCCTTGGTCACCACCGTGTAGCGCCCCCCGGTGGGCGCCGTGGTCCCGGTCAGCGGACCGGTGGCGAAGATCAGCTTGTTGTCGGGCGAGAGCGGATCCGCCTTCGGGTCCATCTCCTCGACGAGGTACTTGGTGGCAAGGCCCCTGCTGCCCAGATAGGACTGCGCCCACTCCATGTTGAGCGCCTCCTCCGCACAGGTGCCGACGGTGAGGTCGACGCGTAACAGTCTGCCTTGCCATCCCATGACGTCCTCCGCTCTGTCGATCGGCCGGGCCGGGCCCGCGGCGGGAACGTTACCTCCCGGCGCCTTGTTCGCCAAGACTCGCCGAGAGAGCGGGCGGAGAGAGAGCGCGGCCGCGCGTTACGCGGCGGGACGGTGGACGGGCACCACGTAGGGGCCTTCGGGAATCACGGCGACCCGTGGATCGCCGTGTCGCGCGGCGCTTTTCGTCACCGCGTCGCCGAGCGATTCGGTCATGCGGACGCCGGTAAGCGCGCGCTCCTCCGGCGCCAGCCCCTCGGTGAAGAGGTGAACGGTGCCCGCCCGCATGGGGCGGAGCTGCATCTCGGTCTGCCACTCGTCGATGGCGGCATGGCTCTTGCCGCTGATCTCCTCAAGGAAGCGATCCGGCCCATCGGCCACCAGCCGGCGCTGCGCATCGGCGAAGTGGGCCGAGCCGAACCCTTCCGAACATGCCGATGCGACGATGAGATCGCCGCCCGGCGCCAGGATATCCAGCGGCCCCACCATGCCCTTGACCGTCTGGTAGTAGGTGGCATCCAGGGGATAGCCGGCGGCGCTGGTCAGCACCGTGTTGAATCGCCGGTCCACGGAAACGGTGCAGTACCCCTCCGCGAAGCGGACTGCGGACGCGTGGCTGGCCACGACTTCGCCGTAGTTGAGGAAGGCGATGCGGCGCTCGTCGTCGATCACGCTGTTGACGGCCCGCGCGCCGCCCAGCATCGCCATGATCTCCAGCTGTTCCTCGTGCAGCGGATTGCCTTCCAGCACGCAGTTGGTGCAGTTGGGATGCTCCATGAAGCGCGCGCTGTGGAAGGTGGTGATGGTCTCCGCATGGGCGACTCCGGGCGCGATCACCTTGCGCCCGCCCGACCAGCCGGCCATGAAGTGCGGCTCCACCAGGCCGGTCGCGATGCGAAGGTCGGCGTCCGCGAAGCGCCGGTCGAGCCGCACCACCGTGCCGCGCCCCGTGGTGCCGAGCAGCACGTGATCGGCGTCCGCCCGGGCGAAGTGGTTCTCGACGCGCACCGTCTCCAGCACCCAGGGATCGCCGACCAGGGCGGCGAGCTCGTCGCCCTCGTTGGGCCGATGCAGCCCGGTCGCGACCAGCACCGTGATCTGCGCCGGCTCCATCCCGGCACCCAGCAGGGTGCGGACGAGCGGCGGCAGGATCACGCCGTTCGGCACCGGGCGCGTGAAGTCGCAGATGAGGATGCAGGCGCGCCGCGCACGCGCCGCCTCCTCCGCCAGCGGCGGGCAGCCCTCGGGCCGGGCGAGCGCCTGCGCCATGGCGCAGGCCGGGTCGGCGAGCAGCGGCATCGCCTGCTTGGCGATCACCGTGACGTCGAGCGCGTCGGGCAGGTCGACCGCCTGCCGGCCCCGGCCGTAGTTCAGATGCACGCGCATGGTCGCGCCGCCACCCCCTACCTTGTTCCGGCGAGAGGGATGTTTGTAGCGTTTGCGGTTGCGATCGTGAGTGCGCGGAGGTCTTCGGGCTCGACGTTCTGGAGGTTCGTCTTTCCGGTGCAGCGCGCCATCATGGAGGCCTCGGAGGCGGAGG
>JAJDXK010000136.1 GCA_022823305.1 Alphaproteobacteria bacterium | reverse complement strand
GTTGCGGTTGAAGTTGGATGCCCGTTTGGTCGAGCAGAGGGCATGTGGATGTTGGACGGTGATTCGCTGGGTGCCGGTGGCCCGGGCGTCGGCGCTGGCAGTGCGCTACGGCGGCGCACGGCGGAAGAGTGGGACCGGATTGTGGAGGAGAGTTTCACGTCGGAGCTGGCGGTGCGCGAGGTGGCGCGGCGGCACGGGGTATCGGCCAGCCAGTTGTCGAGGCGGCGCAGCCGGGCGCGGCGCGGCGAGCTGAGGTCGGCGGCGGCCTACGTTCCGGTGTCGGTGCAGGAGTCGGTCGGGCCGGCGGAGGCGACGATCGAAGGTCGCGGCGTGACGGTTCGGTTGGCGGGAGAGATCGACGCGGCGGGGATCGCGGCGATCGCGGTGGCGCTGGCGGGGTCGCGGTGATGGCGTCGATGTCTGCTGCGCGGATCGTGGTGGCGACGCGGCCGGTGGACTTCCGCAAGGGGCATGACAGTCTGGCTGCGGTGGTGCAGAACGATCTGGGGCTGGATCCGTATTCCGGGGTGGCGTTCGTGTTCCGGTCGCGGCGCGGCGACCGGCTGAAGGTACTGTGGTGGGACGGTACGGGTCTGGTGCTGGGTTACAAGCGCCTGGAGCAGGGCCGCTTCGCGTGGCCGGGCGTTCACGATGGGGTGATGCGCCTGTCGCGGGCGCAGTTCGAGGCGTTGTTCGAGGGTCTGGACTGGCGTCGGACGTGGGCGGCGAAGGTGCGCCGGCCGCGTACGGCGGCGTAGTATCCGAGCCGGTCATCGGGCCTCTTTTGCGAGGTCTAAGAGACTGATTCCATGGTATTATTGCGCGTATGGAGTCGCGCGCCGAAGCGGTCGATCTCAGCCCCCTGCCAGCCGCCTACCGGGCGGCTTTTGTGGAGCAGCAGGAGGTCAACGATGCGCTGCGCGCCAGGGTCGATACGCTCACCGAGAGCAACCGGCGCCTGGAACACCTGGTCAGCGAGCTGCAGCGCTTCATCTACGGCAAGAAGTCCGAGAAGCTGGCTGTCGACGAACGCCAGTTGGGGTTCGAGGATCTCGAGGGCGCGGTAACCGCGGTGGCGGAAGCCGCGACGGAAGCCGCCCCGCCGCGCGCAGCGTCGGGCCGGAAGCGCCCGGCCGCGCAGCGCAACCTGGGGCACCTGCCCGAGCACCTGCCGCGTATCGAGCGGACCATCGAGCCCGACAGCACACGGTGTGCGTGCGGTCACGGACCGATGGTGCGCATCGGTGAAGATCGTAGCGAACGGCTGGACATCGTTCCGGCGCAGCTGCGGGTGCTGGTCACGGTGCGCCCGAAGTACGCGTGCCGGACCTGTGAGGAGGGCGTCGTGCAGGCGCCCGCGCCAGCGCACCTCGTCGAGGGCGGGCTGCCGACCGAGGGCGCGCTGGCGCAGGTGCTGATCGCCAAGTACGCCGATCACTGTCCGCTGTACCGCCAGTCACAGATCTACGCCCGCCAGGGCGTGGATCTGCATCGATCCACGCTGGCGGGCTGGGTGGGCAAGGCGTCGTTTCACCTGACGCCGCTGGCAGACCGGCTCGGGGAACTGCTGCTGCGCTCGGGCAAGCTGTTCATGGACGAGACGCGGGCTCCGGTTCTCGACCCGGGTCGGGGCCGGACCCGCAGCGGGTATTTCTGGGCACTGGCGCGCGACGACCGCGGCTGGTCGGGGCCGGATCCCCCTGGGGTGGTGTATCACTACGCACCGGGGCGCGGCGGTCGCCATGCCGAGCGCATCCTCAACGGCTTCAGCGGCATCCTGCAGGTGGACGGTTACGCCGGCTACCGGCGGGTGGCCGTGCCGCGCGGGTCTGCGACGCTCGCGTTCTGCTGGGCACACGCCAGGCGCAAGCTGCTGGAGGTCCACGAGAGCCATCGATCCCCGGTCGCGGAAGAGGGTCTGCGGCGCATCGCGGCGCTGTACGCCATCGAGTCGGAGATCCGCGGCGCGGCAGCCGACGAGCGCCGTACGGTTCGCCAGGCGCGCAGCGCACCGCTGGTGGCGGACTTCGGCGTCTGGCTGCGCGAGCAGCGTGCCCGGGTGTCGCCGCGATCGCGGCTCGGCGAGAAGCTGGCCTACATCGGCAACCACTGGGACGGGCTGCAGGTGTTCCTGGCCGACGGACGCGTGGAGATGGACTCCAACGCCGTCGAGAACACCATCCGGCCGCTGGCGCTGAACCGCAAGAACGCCCTGTTCGCCGGTCACGACGAAGGCGCCGCCGCGTGGGCCCGTATCGCGTCGCTCATCGAGACGGCGAAGATGAACGGCATCGATCCCCACGCCTACCTCAAGGCCACCCTCGAGGCCATCGCCTCCGGACATCCCGCCGCCGACATCGACCAGCTGCTGCCCTGGGCCTTTACCCCAACCTCACACTGAAACCCAGGTGGCGTAGGCGCAACGCTTACGCTGTACGTGCGCTTCCGCGAAGACGAACTTCCGGCTCGACTGGCTGTACCAGGCGATGGTGTCCCTGGAGGCGCGCGCCCCGCCGTCCACGTTGGCGTCCTGACCGATCCCTGCTGTTCGCCGCTCCGCGGCGCAGATGCGTTCGCCCTTGCCGAAGGCCGCCGTCGCCGGTAGCCCGTCCCCGGGCACATCCGTCGACCTCATCGCCGCCCCGCCGGCGCTTCCCAAGCCTGACTCGAGTCCGCCGCAACGTCTCGCAGGCCGCCGACGACCTCTCAACCGCTCAATCCACCACCCGCCTACCCTTAACAGGGGATCGAGGCAATCTAACTAACCACGACCTGTTTACATATACAAACATGTATTATCATAAGTGATCTTGGCGTCCTGTGGCACCCTCGAACCTGCCCGAAAAACGCCAACTCGCGACCCTT
>JAJDXK010000008.1 GCA_022823305.1 Alphaproteobacteria bacterium | reverse complement strand
CCCTCACCACCCGGCGACGTAGATCATTCGAAAGAGGTCGCGTCATGCAGGCTGGCCTCCTTCACCAGCCTGCATCTTGAATCACATCTACAAGCGATTGGAAATTCTAAAGATTCTATAAGATCGAAAAATGCTCTAGCTACTACATCTGGTGGTCGTGAGCGGGGATGGTGGCGAGGTCGTTCCGTCAGGTATATAAGCTCCATAATTTGGGTCAGCCCCCTTCATCAATAATTCCCGCACTATGCCTTCATTGACTAACGGTCTTATAGCAACGTGTAAAGGGGATTGGGCTTGCTTATCTAGCTCGTTGGGGTCGCCACCTCTATTGAGGTGATCTTTAACTGACGAGATATCTCTACAGGCAATCGCATCATGCAAGGTTTCTTGCGTGCACCGTTGCCTTTTTAGACTTACGATAAGGTGTTTGCAAAGCCTTGCTCCTTCGGTATCGCATTTAAGCTTGATCCCACGAAAGTAGCACCGGAACGTCGAGTCCAGATTCCAATGTATCTCAGCTGTTGCGCTGAGTCGCCTCAGGTATAGTTCCACATATTCATCTTTGACTCTTTCGCGATCCCGATAGTTCGCTTCGATATCTAGCCGCTTTCTGATGAAATCTTCTATGACATCATCGGCAAAAGGAAATTTCCTGGGAGGAGTTATACGATCAGTATTATTAGCGTTTCTTGCTACCCAAATACTTGAGCGAAAACTGTCACAGTGCCGGTACTCGTCTTTATCAATCCTATTAAAGTCCTCGAACTCTATTTTTTCAATTTCATAACCATTGTCCACATGCAATATGCACTGACCATTTATATCATCATCCCTAGCCCCGATTCTGTAGTATACGAACCCCTCATACCTGATTTTGAGGTCTTCGTCCGACTGCTGCATGACCACTCTATTATTCTTTGGGCATAATGCGGTCTCCTTTGCGTACAAAATGCTAAAATCCAGCAATAGAAGAATGAGAATACATAGGGCTGGCGCCTTCTTCTCGATGAGCATGGATCGATGCCTATAGGATAGCTTGCCGATGATCAAGTTTCAGATACGCTTCGCGCTTAATCAAGAGGTCGATTGCCACCGCCACCCTTTCGGCGGCCTGGCTCAAGGTGGCGTCGTCGAGATGGACATATCGGTTTGTGGTAGACGCTCGGCGATGCCCAAGCAGGCGTCCGGCGACATGCAGGCTTTCGCCGTTCATGGCCGCGTGCGAAGTGCCCGCATGGGCAGCTCGATCCTCAGCGGCGGCCGGCGCCGAGCAGCTTTTCCGCCTCCACCTGAAAGTCGTCGAAGTAGTCCAGCGCCTCGTGACCGCGCAGCGCGTCGCGATGCTTGAAGCAGTTGACGGTGTGCCCCTCGGCAACCGTATCGGCCCCGGGCATCTCGCTGCGGCACCGATCGTCGGCGAAGGGGCAGCGCCCGGCGAGGTAGCAGCCGGTCGGCAGGTCGATGGGGCTGGGGATCTCGCCCGCGAGATCGACGGCGCTTTCCCGCTTGAGGTTCGGGTTGGGCAGCAGGACGGAGGAGAGAAGGCCGACGCTGTAGGGATGGCGCGGGTGGCTGAAGAGCTCCTTGGCGGTGCCGAGCTCCACGATCATGCCGAGATACATCACCGCGACGCGGTGGCTCAGGTAGCGCACCGTGCTCAGGTCGTGGCTGATAAAGAGGTAGGCGGTCTCCAGCTCCTGTTGAAGGCGGATCAGGAGGTCGATGATCTCGGCTCGCGCCGTGGGGTCGAGCGCCGAGGTGGGCTCGTCCAGCACGATCAGCTCGGGGTCGGTGACGATGGCGCGGGCGATGCCCACCCGCTGCTGCTGGCCCGCGCTGAGCTCGGCCGGGAACTGCTCCAGCGTCGAATCGCGCAAGCCCACCCGGCGCGCGACCTCGCGCACCCGCCGGCGCTGGTCGGGGCGGGAGACTCCCATGGAGCGCAGCGGCTCGGCGATGGTGTTGCCGATCCGCACCTGCGGGTCGAGAGATTCGGCGGGCTCCTGGAAGACCAGCTGCAGCTTGCCGCGCAATTCGCGCGAGCGGATGTTGCGCCGCCGGTCGATGGGCCTGCCGTGAAAGCCGATGGCGCCGTCCGTCGACTTGATGAGGCCGAGGACACAGCGGCCGACGGTGGTCTTGCCGGAGCCGGACTCGCCCACCAGCGAGAGCGTTTCGCCCTTCGCCACGCTGAAGCTCACCCCGTTCACCGCCTGCACCACCGAGCGCGAGCCCGCGATGGGGAAGTGCTTGACCAATCCGTCGACGGTGAGGACGGCGCTCATGCCACCCGCTCCACCGGGAAGTGGCAGCGCACGAGATGGCGGGCACCAAGCTCACGCAGGTCGGGATGACGCGCGTCGCACTCGTCCTCGCGATGGACGCAACGGGGCGCGTAGAGACAGGCCCTGCCTGCCTCCGCCTCGGTCGAGGCCAGAGGCTTGTGCCACTTGTTCCTGAGCGCAGGGTTGTGGGCGAAGGCGGCGAGCAGCATCACGCTGTAGGGGTGCTGCGGGTTCTCGAAGAAGTCGGCGGTCCTCGCGAACTCCACGATCTCGCCGCGGTAGATCACGGCGACCCGGTCGCAGAAGTGGGCGGTGATGCCGACATCGCGGGTGATGAAGAGCATCGAGGTGTCGTGCTCGCGCACCAGCGTGCGCAGCAGGTCGAGCACCTGGGCCTGCACCGTCACGTCGAGGCCGCTGGTGGCATCGTCCGAGATCACGAACTTGGGCGAGCAGACCAGCGAGATCGCCATCACCACCCGCTGCGCCATGCCGCCGCTCAGCTCGTGCGGAAAGGCGCGGAAGCGCCGCGCAGGATCGGGAATGTGCACCGCCTTCAGCATGTCGAGCGCCATCGCGTCGGCCTCGGCGCGGCCGATGTCGAGGTGGGCGCGCGCGACCGCGGCGATCTGCTTGCCAACCGGGATCAGCGGGTCGAGCTCGCTGCGCGGGTTGGGGATCACCATGGCGATGTCCCTGCCGCGGATCGCCCTGAGCTGGTTCTCCGACAGCGCCCGCATGTCCTTGGCATCGAAGCGGATCGAGCCGCTGTCGATGCGGCCCGGCTGGGTGAGCAGCCCCATCACGGCACGGGCCAGCGTCGTCTTGCCCGAGCCCGATTCGCCCACCAGCCCCACGATCTCGCCGCTGCGCACGCTGAGGTCGAGGTCGCGCACGGCGTGCACCGGCTCCTCTTCGTACACCGGATAGGAGACGTTGAGCCCGGCGATCTCCAGCATCGCGCCGGAAGGCGCGTCACCCGACATCGTGGTCTCGGGCTCCCCGGCCCGCGCGCTCCCGCTCGTCTTGGCGACGGCGGCCATCCTCAGCCCCTGATCCGCGGGTCGATGGCGAAGTAGATCAGATCGACCAGCAGGTAGATGATGAGCGAGAGGATCGCCGAGAAGAGCACGAAGCCCAGCACCGGGTTGATGTCGGCATTGAGCACGCCCTGCACGGCGTACTGCCCGGCGCCGCCCCAGCTGAAGACGATCTCCACCAGCACCGCGCCGCCGATGAGGAAGCCGTAGAGCACGCTGACGATGGTGACCACCGAAGGCAGCGAATTGCGGAAGGCCTTGCGGATCACGACGCTCTTGGGCAGGCCGCACATCTCGGCGTAGCGGATCAGGTCGGATTCCAGCATCCGCTCCATGGTCGCCTGGGTCATCTTGAGGATCGGCCCGGCGTTGATGACGGCGAGTGTCACCACCGGCAGCACCAGGTGCCCGAGGGTCGACCAGAGCGCCTGCCAGTTGCCGGCGATGAGGCTGTCGATGATGAGGAAGTTCGTGACCGGCGCCGGCGGCAGCACCGCGAAGTCGATGCGCCCGAGCGGCGCCGGGGCCACCTGCATGATCGTGTAGAAGAGGTAGATCAGGATCAGCCCCAGCCAGAAGTCGGGCAGCGAGCCGGCGAGCAGGCCGTAGTAGTCGGAGAACTTCTTGACGATCGAGCGCTTGAAGTAGGCGGCGGCGACGCCGAGCGGAATGCCGATCAGCAGCGCCAGCAGGAGCGAGAGGGTGATGAGCTCCAGCGTCGCCGGGAAGCGGATGGCGAGGTCGTCGAAGACCGGCTTCGTGGTCTGCCACGAGGTGCCGAGGTCGCCCTGCACCAGGTTCTGCAGGTAGATCCAGAACTGGTCGATGATCGTGCCATCGAGCCCCATCTCCTCGTTGAGCATGGCGAGCTGCTCTTCGGTCGCGAAGGGGCCCAGCATCATCACCGCGGGATCGCCGGGGATCAGCTTCACCAGCAGGAAGCTCACCAGGATGATGCCGAAGAGCTGCGGCCCGATGAAGAGGGAGCGGCGGCCGATGTAGCGGAGGATACGCATCGGCAGGCCCTACGCCGCCTTCTTCCGCTCGCGCAGCGTGCCGGCGAGGGCGCGCCTGCGCGCCGGGTCCGCCAGCACCTCCACGCTCGCGCCGACGAGCGCGAAGCCGAAGACGGTGACCGCCAGCGCGATGCCGGGGAACACCGAGGGCCACCACTGGCCGGTGATGATGTTCTGGAAGCCCATGGCGATCATGCTGCCCCATTCGGGCGTGGGCGCGACCACGCCGGCGCCGACGAAGCTCAAGGCCGCCGTGAGCAGGATCGACCAGCCGATGTTGACCGAGAGCTGGGCCAGGATCGGCGCCATCGAGTTGGGGATGATGTGGCGCAGCATGATCATCAGGTCGGAGGCGCCGGAAACGTAGGAGGCCTCGACGTAGCGCATGTTGCGGATCGCGAGCACCTGGCTGCGCATGAGGCGCAGGTAGATCGGCGCGTTCACGAAGGCGATGGCGGCGATGATGCTCTCCAGGCTCTGGCCGAAGATCGCCACCAGGGCGATGGCGAAGACGAAGACGGGGAAGGCCTGCAGCACGTCGGCCGCGCGCATGACGAAGCCCGCGCCGAAGGAGCCGAAGCCGCCGCCTTCCTGGTAGTAGCCGACGACCGCGCCGATGAAGGAGCCGACGACGGCAGAGATCATCGTGCCGGCGATGGCGATGGTGAGGTCGATGCGGGGCGCGTAGACGATGCGGCTGAAGATGTCCATGCCGGTCGCATCGGTGCCGAAGAGGTGCCGCCAGCTCGGGCCCTGCAGGAAGTCGGTCGGGTTCGCGACCTCGGGCTCGTAGGGCGCGATCAGCGGCGCGAAGATGGCGAGCACGATCACGAGCAGAACGATGACGTAGCCGAGCGCGAAGAGGGGCCGCGCCCGCAGCACGGCCAGCAGAAAGCGGAGCGCGTGGAGGAAGGCTTCCCAACGGCTGCGCTCGGAATGCCCGGCGGTGATGTCTGTCATCGCTGGTGCGACACGCTCATGGCGTGGGCAAGGTTTCGCTCAGAAATTTCGGGATGCGGGCGGGCCGCGCCGCCGCGGGTGGCGACGCGGCCCGGATGACCCCCCTTACGCCTCCCGACTGAAGTCCTGGAAGCGGATGTTGTTGGACGTGTAGTAGGTCCAGCCGCGCACGTCGGAGCGGCGCGCCATCGAGTAGTTGGTGAAGACGCCGAAGACCCAGGGCGCCTCGCGCATCACGATCTGCTGCACCTCGTCCATGGCAGCGAGGCGGGCGTCCATGTCGCCGGTCTGCGCCGCGCCGTCGATCAGCTCGTCCACCCGCAGGTTCACGTAATTCGAGTAGTTGATGAACGACTTGGAGTGGAAGTAGAGGTTCATCGAGTAGCCGGGATCCGGGCACCACGGCGAATCGTAGTAGAAGATCATCGGCTGCTTGCGCTCGGAGACGTTGTTGTAGAACGTCGCCGCCGGGATCTTCTTGAGCTGCAGGTTGACCCCGATCTCCCTGAGCGCGCTCTGGAAGAGGATCGCCGTGGTCTCCTGCGTCGCGTCCGCGGCGTTGTAGCCGAGAGTGGTCTCGAAGCCGTCGCCGTAACCGGCCCCCTTCAGCAGCTCACGCGCATGGTCGAGGTCCTGGGTGCCGTATTCCCAGTAGGCCGCATTGAAGCCCGGATAGATGTCGGGCATGCAGCCGGTGAGCGGGCTTGCCAGGTTCTGGAACACGGTGGAGATGACCTGCTCCTGCGGGAAGGCGAAGTTCATCGCCCGGCGCACGTCGATGCTGTCGAAGGGCGGGATCTTGGCGTTGAGCTCGATCCAGAGCATGAAGGTCGCGGGGATCGTATCGACGCTCACGCCGGGCGCGTTCGCGAGCTGCACCAGCTCCAGCGGCTGCAGGTACTGCGCGATATCGACCGCACCGCCCTGCAGAAGCTGTGCCCGGTTGGCCGAGGTCGGCACCTCGCGCAGGATCACCGTGTCCATCGCGGGCTTGCCGCCGTAGTAGTCGTCGCGCGCCTTGTAGACCGCCTGGGCGCCCCGCGTGAGCTGCTCGATGCGGTAGGGGCCGAAGCCCGCCGTCTCGTTCTTCAGGAACTCCTTGGCCCAGGGGTCGTCCGTACCGCCGGCCGCCTTGCACTGCGTGGAATCGTAGATCGGGTTGTAGAGGTTCGGCTGCAGCTTCAGCAGCAGCGGGTTCGGGTGATCGAGGTTGAAGGAGACGACGTGCGAACCCTCCGCCTTGATCTGCTCCTTCCGCTTGAGGCTGATGGTGTTGGCGAAGAAGCCTCCGATCGCGCCCAGCTCCAGCTTGCGGTGCCAGGTCCAGACCACGTCCTCGGCGGTGAGCTCGTTGCCCCAGTTGCTCTTGACGCCTTCGCGCAGCTTGAAGCGAACCCACTGGCTGTCGGGGTCGACCTCCCAGCTTTCGGCGAGCTTGCCCTTCATGTTCACGCGGCCGGGGTTATTCGGGTAATCCTTGATGTCCTCGCGCAGCGCATCCGGATCGCCGGGATCGACGATCTTCTCGAACTCGACGAGCGAATCGTAGCATGCGGCAACCGTCTCGAAGGTCCCCAGGCTCACGTCATACTCGCTGTCGAGGCTCTGCGGCGTCGCCGGCGCGGCGATCGCCAGCGTCGATGCCCGATCCTGCGCCAGGGCGCCGCGGCCTGCGATCGCGCCCGGCACCGCAGCCGCTGCGGCCGCCGCGGTCGTGCCCTTGAGGAAGGTGCGCCGGTCCAGCGACCAGCGATTGCCCGTCGAATTCGTCATGGTGGTCTCCCTTGATGAGCGGTGCGGGGCCGGTGGCCCCGCAGTCCGCCCCAATATAGGCGAACGCGTTGTCCGACGCGACGATCATCCGGCGATCATCGGGCGAAGGCGGCGATCATCGCTTCGTGGTTGGCGCGCGTTTCCTCCGGGTCGGCCGCCAGAATGGGGCAGGCCAGGATCACGGTGTCGATCAGACCCGCGAAGGGCGCGAGCTGCGCGCGCACCTCGGCGGCCGTTCCCGCCAGCACCAGCGCGTCGATCATGTCCTCCGTTACCGCGTCCAGCATGGCGGGAAAGTCGCTTCGCGCATGGGCCGCGCGAATGCGCGCCTTCTGCTCGGCAAAGCCCGCCGGATCGAGAACGATGTCGAAGTAATCCAGCGTCGCGTAGAAGGCGATCGCGCGCTTCGCGAGGGCACGGGCCCGTGCGCGGTCCTCGTGCACTGCACAGGCCTTGAGCGTCACGATCTCGAAGGGCGCGCCCGAGCGCCCGGCCTTCGCCATGCCGGCGGCGATTCGCGGCCGCACGATGTCGCGGAAATAGGCTGGCGTGTTCAACGTGTTGGCGAGCAGGCCATCGCCGACCTCGCCGGCCAGTTCCAGCATCCCTTCCCGTACGGCGGCGAGGTAGATCGGCACCGCCGGGCAGGGCGCGGGAATGAAGCGCCGGTAGCCGCGAACGCTGACGAAGCGGCCGTCATGGTCGACGGCTTCCGTCGGAGTCGCGGTCCACATCTTGCGGATGCATTCGACGTACTCGCGCATGCGCGTCACCGGCCTGTAGTCGGCGAGCCCGTGCCAGTCCCTGTTCCACTCCCGGGGCGCGGTACCGAGGCCCAGCACGAATTTCCGGCCGGTGAGCTCGGCCATGGTCATGGCCGCGGTCTCAGTGTGCATCGGCGGGCGCGCGAAGGTGGCGACGGCGGTTCCCAATCGCACCGACTTGACCACACCGGCCATGGCAGCGAGCGGCGTGAAGGCATCGCGTCCCAGATCGCTCGACCAGAGACTGTCGGCGCCGGCCTCCTCGGCCATGCGGGCGTAGCGGAGAATCTCGTCCAGCGACAGGTTGTCGCCGTTGAAGAGGACGCCCCACCTGATCCGGCGTTCAGCGGCCACGTCCCCACCCCCTCTCATCGACTTGCAGCGAAGCGGCAGGCCGCCGCCGCGACCGCGCCTGCGCCTCCGGCAATCAAGACATTAACCCGCATTTCCCACCACGGTCATGGTCCGTACGACGGTGTGCGGCGGCGAAACACCCTTGCGCCGCCACGCCGGCTGACGGCAAGCTTCCCGTGCGGCAGTCGGGGGAGGATCGTCGAGAGCGGCGCGCCCCGTGGACAACGGAGGAGGACTGTCGCGCAGGGAGGGACCGACAATGCACATCTCATGGCTGCATCGCCTGCTCGTTGCGTTCGTGGCTGCCATCGGCATGGCCGGTGCGGCGCAGGCCAAGGACCTGTTGGTCCTGGCGGACGACATTCCCGCCGGTCTCGACTACGACGGGCCGACGGCCTCTCTGATCCCGACATACGGCGGCATCGCGAACCTGCTGGAGCCGCTGGTCTATTACGCACCCGGCGAGGTGAACGAGGAGGGCGTGCAGCTTCTCGACTTCGACAAGTTCGAGGGCAGGCTCGCGGAATCCTGGACCTACGACCCCGAAACCTTCACCTGGACCTTCACGCTGCGCCAGGGCGTCAAGGGCTGCAACGGCGCCACCTTCAACGCCGACGACGTGGTCTACACCTTCGCCCGCGCCAAGTCGGTGAGCGGGGCCGCGCCGATCGGCTGGTTCCTCTCCAACGTCGGCTCGATAGATGGCTTCACACCCGCCGTCTTCGCGCAGGACGAGTCGGGCGCTGCGGCGCGGACTCTCGGCGACGAGGTCAGGAAGATCGACGACTACACGGTCCAGATCCGCCAGTCGGGACCGAACCAGCTCTTCCTCCGCGTGCTCACGATCTTCGGCCTCTACATCTACGACAAGGAGACCATGGAGGCCAACGCGACCGAGGAGGACCCCTGGAGCCACACCTACAACAACAACGTCAATGCGCCGGGCTTCGGCCCCTGGTGCCTCGACGACTGGGACAAGGGCGCGGGCTTCACCGTGAAGGCGAACCCGGACTACTACCTCGGCGCGCCGGCCTACGACCGGGTGGTGCTGAGGAAGGTGCCGCAGAGCGCGAACCGCGTCGCCATCCTGCAGTCGGGCCGGGCGCAGATCGCCGAGCGGCTGACGCCGAAGGAATACGACAGCCTGAGCAAGATGGACGGCGTCAAGGTCGTCAGCGCCTACGGCAACGAGAACCTCTTCCTCTACGTGAACTACCAGGTGCCGCCCTACGACAATCTGGCAATGCGCAAGGCGCTGGCCCATGCGGTGCCCTACGACAAGATCATCTCGACCAGCTACTTCGGCAAGGCGCGCAAGTGGCCGGGGATGATCCCGACGACCTATCCGGGCTACCACGAGGCCTCGGTGCAGTACGCCGAGGATGCGGAGAAGGCCCGTGCCTACCTCGCCGAAGCGGGCTATCCGGAGGGCCAGGGCCTGGAGGCCTTCCCCGATGCGCTCAGGATCACCTACATCGCCGAGAAGGAATCGGCCCTCGGCCCCACGGCGACCGTGCTGCAGACGGCGCTCCGCGACGTGGGCATCCCGATGGAGCTCGATCCCATCCCGCAGACCCAGTACGGCGAGCGCGAGCTGGTCAAGAAGGACATGCCGCTCGGGCTCACCGACCACGTGAAGCCGATCGGCGTCGACGCCGCCTACGGCATCCTGCTCAGCTACGTGACGGCGGCCAAGGGCGGGATCATGAACGCCATGAACTACAGCAACGAGGCGGTGGACAACGCGCTCTTCGCCACCCTGAACGAGGCCGACGATGCCAAGCGCACGGCGACGCTCGTCGACATTCAGGAGACGCTGATGGAGGAGCTCGCGATGGTGCCGATCCTCGAATACAAGACCCACTGGGCGACGTCGGCGGACGTCACCGGAGTCGTCTGGCACCCTGACAACGCGCTCCACTACTACGATTTCCGCCCGGCCGAGTAGGGCACCGAGCGGGAGGCATGACGGTGGAGATGGAGCTCACCAGGGAGCGCACGGCGCTCGTCGTCATCGACATGCAGCGGGCCTTCCTCGAGGACGAGGGCTCGCTGGCGAAGGCGGGAATCGACATCACGGGGCTGAAGGCTGCGCTCGAGGGCTGCAAGCGGCTCCTCGCGTCGGCCCGGCAGGCGGGGGTGCCGGTGATTCACACCCGCTACGTCTACCGGCCGGATTACGCCGACGGCGGCATCCTGGTGAACTACATCATGCCGCAGCTTCGCGAGGTGGACTCGCTCGCCGCAGGCACGCCGGACATCGAGATCGTCGACGAGCTCGCGCCGGTCGACGGCGAGACGGTGATCGACAAGAACCGGCCGAGCGCCTTCTACGCCACCAACATCGAGCCGCTGCTGAACGGCCTCGGCGTCGACAGCCTCGTCGTCTGCGGCGTGACCACCAACATCTGCGTCGAGACCACGGTGCGCGACGCGAGCCAGCGCGACTACAAGGTCTTCGTGCCGAAGGATGCGACCGGCGAGCTCGAGCAGCTCCGCTACGACGGCGCGCTTGCCGGCATGGCCTGGGTGTTCGCCAAGATCGTCGACACCGACGACGTGATCAGCGTCTGGGGTCAGGGCAACCGGTGAGCGAGCGGCCGGCGGCCCGCCGGCAGCCGGCGGCCATGCGGTGGCGATCGGCGTGCGACGGCGGACCGTTCCCGGCATCCGCGCGGTGACTCGATCCAGAGCCCACCTCCCCCTGTCCCCCTCCTCCCGGGAGGAGAGGGGACGTAAACCGCGCCGCGAGGCTCCCCCTCTCCTCCCTTGGGGGAGAGGAGAGGGTCGGGGTGAGGTGGGGGCCCCGCGCCGGTCTGCCCACCCATGATCGGCCGCTTCGTCCTCCGCCGCCTCGGGATCGCCGTCCTTCAGCTGCTCGGCGTGGCGCTCGCCGTCTTCTTCCTCATCAGGCTGCTGCCGGCCGATCCCGTCGCCCGGCTGGTGGGGCTCAACGCCAGCGAGGAGGCGTATGCCCAGGCCGAGCGCACCCTCGGCCTCGACCGGCCCGTCGTCGATCAGCTGCTGAGCTTCCTCGGCCTTTCCTCCGACAGGGGCGCAGACGGACTGGCCGACGGCAGCCTCGGCCTCTCCTGGGTCACGGGCGATCCGGTGTTCCTCGAAATCGGGCGCTTCCTGCCGGTGACGCTGGAGCTGGTCACGCTGGCGCTCCTGATCTCGTTCCTGATCGCCATCCCGCTCGGCATGGCGAGCGCGACCAGGCCCGGCGGCATCGCCGACCGCATCGCCTTCGTCTGGGGCCTCTTCGCCGGCGCCCAGCCGGACTACTGGTGGGGCCTGCTCTTCGTCTTCCTCTTCTTCTTCATTCTCGGCATCGCGCCGCCGCCGCTCGGCCGCATCGATCCGCTGCTCATCGAGCCGAGCGTGATCACGGGATTCCTCACCGTCGATTCGCTGCTGCAGGGGCGCCTCGATACCTTCGTCTCGGCCCTCCATCACCTGATGCTGCCAATTCTGACCCAGGTGTTCGTGGTCTCCGGCGCCATCACCAAAATGGTGCGGCAGAACATGATCCGCGCGCTGCAGTCGGACTACATCCTCTATGCCCGCTGCTGCGGCCTCTCCAGGCGGGCGGTCGGGCGCTACGCGCTCCGCGCCGCGCTGACGCCTGCGGTCACGCTGGTCGGCATCTTCTATGGGGTGCTGCTGAGCGCCGCCGTCACCGTGGAGCTCGTGTTCTCGCTGGGCGGGATCGGCGAGTACGCGATCCGCTCCATCCTCTCCTTCGACTATCCGGCGATCCAGGGCGTGGTGCTGATCGTCGCGCTGGTGTCTCTGCTCATCTATCTGCTGCTCGACATCATCCACGCCTACCTCGATCCCCGGGTGAAGTATTGAGAGGGGCGGACGCGGCATGACCGATCTCACGGGCGCACCGGGCGCGGCACTGCCGGCGGTGGATCGGCGCGGCCTCCTCGCCCGGCTGCGGAGCGACCGCTTCTTCCTCGTGGGCGTCGTGATCGTCTTCCTCTCGCTCTTTCTCGCGGCCTTCGGCCCGCTCATCAGCCCCTACGACCCGCTACGCTCCACCGGCGAGATCTCGACGCCACCGCCGCCCATCGAGACCTGGCCGCGCCTCCTCTACGAGACGGTGAGCGGGCAGCGCGAGGCCCCGCCGCATTGGTTCGGCACGGACCAGTCCGGCCTCGATGTCTTTTCCCGGGTCATCTCGGCACCGCGCGCGGACATGACCATCGCGCTCGGCGGCGCGCTCATCTCGCTGGTAATCGGCACCTTCCTCGGGCTGCTCGCGGGTTTCTATCGCAACTGGGCGACCGAGTTCATGATGCGAATCTCGGACGTGCTGCAGTCCTTCCCGGTCTTCATCACCGCGATGATCCTGGTCGCCCTTTCGGGCCGCCAGACCGGGAATCTGGTGCTGGCCCTGGCGCTGGTCTACACGCCGATCTTCGTCCGTCTCACCCGTGCCGAGGTGATGGCGCAGAGCTCGCGCGGCTACGTGCAGGCGGCGCTCGCGGTCGGCAACTCGCGCTGGACCATCGCGATCAAGCACGTGCTGCCCAACTCGCTCGTGCCCTCGCTGGTGCAGATGTCGGTCACCGTCGGGTTCGCGATCATCCTGACGGCCGGGCTGAGCTTCGTCGGCGCGGGCGTCCGCCCGCCGACGCCCGAATGGGGCAGCATGATCTCGATAGGCGCGCAGCAGCTGATCCTGGGCGAGTGGTGGCCTTCGGTCTTCCCCGGCGTCGCCATCTCGCTCACGGTGCTTGGCTACGCCTTCGTCGGCCACACCATCGAAGCCGAGTTCCGCGAGACATGAGCGCCCGGGCCCCGCACGTCGCCGCCGCCGGCGCCGAAGAGATTCTCTCGGTGCGCGGCCTCACGGTGGCGTTCGCCGGGAGCGAAGGCGCCGAGCACGTCGCGGTGAAGGACTTTTCGCTCACCATCGGCGCCGGCGAGTTCGTCGGCGTCATGGGCGAGCCCGGCTGCGGCAAGTCGACGGCGGCGATCGCGATGATGGGCCTGGTGCGCCCGCCCGGCCGCATCGTCTCGGGCGAGGTGCACTATCTGGGCCGCGACCTGCTGGCCATGAGCGACGCGGAGCTCGATGCGATCCGCGGCAAGGACATCGGGCTGATCGTGCAGAGCCCGCGCACCTCGCTCCACCCCATGCTGACGGTGGGCCGGCAGATCGAGAACGTCTACCGGGCGCACAACCGCGTGAGCCGCAGGGCCGCGCACGCCAGGGCCATCGAGATGCTGCAGCTCGTCGGGATCAACGACCCCGAGCGACGGGTGAAGTCCTATCCCCACGAACTCTCCACGGGCATGACCCAGCGCGTGCTGATCGCCATGGCCATGAGCTCCGGCCCCAAGCTCCTGATCGCGGACGAGCCCACCAGCGGCCTCGACGTGACGATCCAGGCGCAGTTCCTCGACCAGATGTGGGAGGCGGCGAACCGCACCGGGTCTGCCGTGCTGGTGGTGACGCAGGACCTCGGCATCGTCGCCAACTATTGCGACCGCGTGGTCATCATGGAGCACGGCGAAATCGTCGAGGCCAGCGCCGTGCGGGACTTCTTCGCCGCGCCCGCGCACGACTACAGCCGGCGCATCCTCTCCCTGCAGCGGGAGAGCGCGGCCAGCGTGGCGGGCGCGCCGGAGACGGAGCGCGCGGCCGCCGAGCCGCTGATCCTGGTTGAGGGCCTGAGCAAGGACTTCGACATCCGCGGCTCCAAGGACAAGGTCCACGCCGCCGACGATGTCTCCTTCCTGATCCATCGCGGCGAGGCGATCGGCCTCGTGGGCGAGAGCGGCTCGGGCAAGACCACGGTGGGCCGCTGCATCGTGCGGCTGGAGGAGCCGACCCGGGGCACGGTCCGCTATCGGGACGAGATGGTCAGCGACCTCACGCAGCGGGAATTCACGCCCTTCCGCAACGACATGCAGATCGTCTTCCAGGACCCGACGGATTCGATGAACCCGCGCTGGAGCGTCGAGCAGGTCCTGACGGAGCCGCTGGATCTCCATACGACGCTCTCCGCGGCCGAGAAGCGCAAGCGCGTGACGACGCTGATGAGGATGGTGGGGATCGACCCGGCCGTGCGCGAGGTCAAGCCGCGCCAGCTCGGCGCCGGCCGCCAGCAGCGCATCGCCATCGCCCGCGCGCTCGCCACCGAGCCCGCCTTCATCGTGCTCGACGAGCCGACCTCGGCGCTGAGCCCGGAGACCCGCGCCGAGATCATCGAGCTGCTGATCCGGCTCTCGCGCGAGCTCGACATCGCCTATCTCTTCATCTCCCACGATCTGACCACGATCGAGCGCGTCTGCGACCGCGTCGTGGTGATGTACCTCGGGCAGGTGGTCGAGACCGGCACGCGCGCGGAGGTGTTCCGGGCGCCGCTCCACCCCTACTCGCGGGTGCTGCTGGCCTCGCACCTCTTCCCCGACATCGCGGACCGGCGGGTCGACAGGCCCGAGCGCGTGACGCTCAAGGGCGAGATCCCGAGCCCGGTCTCGCTGCCGGAGGGCTGCTACCTGTATGGTCGTTGCCCGAATCAGGTGGAGCGCTGCCGCGCCATGCCGCAGGCGCTCGAGGAGGTCTCGGCCGGCCGCTCGGTGCGCTGCTGGCGTGCTGTGGCAGGCGAGCTTCCGGGCTAGGATCGACCGAGAACAGCAAGTGCAGGGACAAATGCGATGAAGGCAATCGATATCGTCGTCAACCCGTACACGCCGCAGGAAGTGGAGAACGGACAGACAGGCATCGACGCGGTCTTTCAGGACCAGATCAGGATGCCGGCGGAGATGCGCGGCGGCGTCACCGTGGACGACTACGTCGCGAAGATGGACCGCGCCGATATCGAACTCTCGTTGATGATCGCGGTGCGCGCCGGGGACATGCGGCTCGCGGGCTCGTTCGAGATTTCCTACGAGCGGGTCCACGAGATGTGCCGGAGCCACCCGACCCGCTTCGCCGGCCTCGCGGGCGTGGACCCCTACCGCGGCATGCAGGGCCTGCGCGACCTGGAATACGCGGTCAACGAGCTGGGCTTCGTCGGCGCCCACCTCTATCCGCACTGGTTCGAGCTCGCGCCCGACGACGCCAAGTACTACCCCTACTACGCCAAGTGCTGCGAGCTCGACGTGCCGATCATGATGCAGGTGGGTCACAGCCTGGTGTATCAGCGCGAGCGCCGCATGCGGAGCGTGGGGCGCCCCATCTGCCTCGACCAGGTGGCCTGCGACTTCCCCGAACTCAAGCTGCTCGGCATCCACATCGGCGTCCCCTGGACCGACGAGATGATCTCGATGGCGTGGAAGCACGAGCACGTCTACATCGGCGTCGATGCCTACGCGCCACGCTACTGGCCGCCGCAGCTCGTCCATTACCTGAACACCTACGGCCGCCGGAAGGTGCTGTTCGGCACCGACTGGCCGGTGATCGACCCCGAGCGCGCCGTGGTCGAGATCGCCGAGCTCGACCTCCGCCCGGAGGCCTACAAGGCGCTGATGCGGGAGAACGCGCTCCGCGTCTTCAGGCTGCCGCAGGTCGCGGCGGACGGTGGCTGAGGCCACACCATGACCGAGCGCGCCGGCGGCCGGCCCGCGACCTACCGCTCCGCGACCATCGCGGCGGGAATCCGCACGGCGGCGCAACGCACGCCCGACAAGGTCGCGCTCCGCGAGGGGGAGCGCGCGCTCACGTATCGGCAATTGGTCGAGCGGATCGACCGGGTGAGCGCCGGCGCCCGGCACGATCTCGGCCTCGTCCCCGGCGACCGGGTGATGCTGCTCGCGCTGAACCGCCTCGAGTACATCGAGGTCGTTGCCGGGTTCTCGGCCATGGGCGCGGCGGTCGCCACGATCAACACCCGGCTCTCCGCGAAGGAACTGGAAGCGATCTGCCAGGATTGCAGTCCCCGCGTTCTGGTGGTCGACCCGGCCTGCGAGGAGCAGGTGCGGAGCGCGTCGCTCGAAGGGATCGAGCGCACGCTGGTGCTGGGCGGGAGCTACGACGAATGGCTCGCCCGCGCAGCGCCGCAGGAGCCGGACGAGACGCCGGAGGAATGGCAGCCCTTCGCCATCTCCTACACCTCGGGCACCACGGGCACGGCCAAGGGCATCGTGCTCTCCCACCGCTCGCGGGTCCTCTCCTGCTTCGGCATGGCAGCGGAGTACGGCTGCTACGGGCCGGACGATACCCACCTCGCCTTCGCGCCGCTCTTCCACGGCGGCGGCTTCGTCTTCGCGCTGGCCGCCGTCTTCTTCGGCGGCCATTGCGAGCTTCTGCCCCGCTTCGACCCGGAGCTGGTGATGCAACGGCTCTGCGACGGCCGCTTCACCGGCACCTTCATGGTGCCGACGCATTTCCACGCCATCCTCAACCTGGGCGAGGGCGTCCTTTCGCGCTACCGCGACCACGGGCTCACGGCGCTGGTCTCCAACGCGGCGCCGCTGCCGCAAGTCACCAAGGAGAGGATCGTCGCCCAGTTCGGCGCGGGCGTGCTCCACGAGACCTACGGCTCGACCGAGGCCGGCATCGTCACCAACCTGCGCCCGCCCGATCAGCTCCGCAAGAAGAGCTGCGTGGGCCTCCCCTTCGTCGGCAACCGCGTCCGCCTGCTCGACGACGAGGGCAACGAGGCCGCGCCCGGCGAAGTGGGCGAGCTCTTCAGCACCTCGCCCTATCTCTTCAACGGCTACTGGAACAGGCCCGAGGAGACCGCGGCCACGATGCGGGGCGGCGGGGTCTCGGCCGGCGACATGGCGCGGCGCGACGAGGAGGGCTACGTCTACATCGTCGACCGCAGGAAGGACATGATCATCTCCGGCGGGGTCAACGTCTATCCGCGCGAGGTGGAGGACGCGCTCTCGCGGCATCCGGCGGTGCGCGAGGTGGCCGTGGTCGGCGTGCCGGACGAATACTGGGGCGAGCGGATCAAGGCGTTCGTCGTGCCGCAGCCGGACGCGCGGCCTTCGCCCGACGAGCTGATCGCCTACGGGAAGGAGAGCCTCGCCGCCTTCAAGGTCCCCAAGGAGGTCGACTTCATCGACGCGCTGCCGCGCAACCCCGGCGGCAAGGTGCTGAAGCGCGTGCTCAGGGAACAGGGCGCGGGGGCGACGTGATCGAGCATCGCTTCGTCACTTGCGGCGCACGCCGGGTCATGGTGCGCCGCGCCGGGGGCGGCCCGCCGGTCCTGCTGCTCCACGAATCGCCGGTCTCGTCGGCCGCATTCGTGCCCCTGATCGGGTCGCTGGCCGAGCGCTTCACCGTGATCGCGCCCGACACGCCGGGCTATGGCGGCTCCGACCCGCTGGCCCTGCACCGGCCGCAGATCCCCGACTACGCCGATGCGCTCAAGGAAGTGGTCGACGCCCTCGGCCTGGAGCGCGCGGCCGTCTTCGGCCGCCACACCGGGGCCGCCATCGCGATCGAGTTCGCGAACCTCCATCCCGAGCGCGTCAGCGGCGTCGTGCTCGACGGCTGCCCGGCCTTCACGCCGGAAGAGATGGAGGAGCTCGTGGCGAGCTACCTGCCGCCCTTCCGCCCGGACTGGAGCGGCAGCCACGTCGCCTGGCTCTGGTCCCGCATCCGCGATCAGTTCGGCTTCTTTCCCTGGAACCGCCAGGGGCCCGCCTCACGGCTCGCCATCGACATGCCCCGGCCCTCGATCCTGAACCGGATCGCGACGGACCTCCTGCTGGCGGGCGACGGCTACCGCATCGCCTACGAGGCGGCGTTCCGCTACGACGGCGCCGCGGCAGCGGCGGCCGCGCGCGTGCCCGCCCACTACATGGCGACCGAGACCGACGTTCTCTTCCCCCACCTCGACCGCCTTCATTCGCTACCGGACGGCGCGCAGATCCACCGGATGACGGATGCGGAGCGCGCGACCGTGATCGGCACCCTGATGGGCGCCTGCGCCGCCGGACTGCCGCCGGCACCGCCTGCGCCGGAGGAGACGGGCGCGCGGCGCTTCGTTCAGGCAGACGGCGCGTCGCTGCTGGTTCGCCAGTGGGGCGAGGACGACGCGCGGCCTCTGCTGCTCGTGGCCGATCTGCCGGGGTCCACGCGAGGACTCGACCCCGTCGCCGCCCATCTGGCCAGGAAGCGCCGGGTCGTCGCCATCGATCCCCCCGGTCACGGCCTCTCCTCCCCCGCTCCGGCCGGCATGGCCGACGGCGGCGTCGAGCTCATGGCCCGCGCGCTGGCGTCGCTGGGGCTCGGGCAGGTCGATGTCGCCGGCATCAACGTGGGCGCCTGCCGGGCCGCGCGCCTCGCCGCGCGGCTCGGAGCCGATTGCGCCCACCTGGTGCTGATCGACCCGCCGCCCGACCCCGCAGCCCTTGCCGAATGCCTGCCGGCAAGCGCGCTCGCGCCCGTCTGGAGCGGCGCCCACCTGCTCACCGCCTGGCATCTCGCGCGCGAATCCCTGCTCTACCGGCCCTGGTTCGTGCCCACGGCGGCAACCCGGATGCCGGTGGAGATCGGGCTCGACGTGGACCTCCTGCACCGGCGCTTCGTCGACACGGTCATCGCCGGCGAGGCCTTGCCTCGGACGCTCCGCGCGCTGTGTGGAGAGCCGTGGCCGGCTCTGCTCGCGCCGCTGGAGGGCAGGGTCGCGGTGGTCACCGGCGAAGGCATGCCGGACGCGGCGGAACAGGCGGCGCTCGCCGCAGGCGCCTCGGCTCCGGTCACCCGTGCCGTCCCCGACGCGCGGGGCTACGCGGACGCGATCGAAGCGGCGACGGAGCGAGAGTGAGCGGCGGCCTCGCAGCGCGACTCGCCGATCTGGTCGGCGCGGCGAACGTCATCGACGACGCGGCGGAATGCGCCTACTACGCCCACGACATCGCAGGCCCGGCGCCGCACCCGGCGCACCTCGTCGTGCGCCCGCCGAGCGTGGACGCCACCGTCGCCAGCGTCGCGGCGATCACCGGCGCGGGCCATGCGCTCACCGTACGGGGGGGAGGCCATTCCTACACCGGGGGCTACGGGCCCACGCGGCCGGGCACGGTGATCCTCGACATGAGCGCGCTCGACCGGGTGGCCGAGATCGACGAGGCCGACGGCTGGGTGCTCGCCGAGGCCGGCTGTACCTGGCGCACGCTGCACGAGGCGCTTGCGGCGACAGGGCGCCGGACTCCCTTCTTCGGCCCGCTCTCCGGCATCGTGGCGACGGTCGGCGGCGCCGCGTCGCAGAACGCCGCGTTCTTCGGCTCCGCGCGGCACGGCCCGATGTCCCGGACCGTGCTCGGCCTCGACGTGGTGACGGCGGACGGCTCCCTGATGCGGCTCGGGAGCGTCGGCGATACGGGGTTCGCGCGGGACTTCGGGCCCGATGCCGTGGGGCTCTTCCTGGGCGACAGCGGCGCCCTCGGCGTCAAGGTGCGCATCGCCATGAGGCTCGTTCCCGTGCCCGCCGCACTCTGCTTCGCCTCCTTCGCGTTCGAGAGTTTTGGGGCCGCGATCGACGCGCAGATCGCGCTCGCGGGCATGGACGCGATCGCGGAGAGCTACGGCTTCGACGCCGAGACCCACGAGAACCTGCGCCGCGCGGGCTTCAGCATCGGCGAGGGCGCGGCGGCGCTGCGTGACGTCGCCCGGACCGGGGGCGGGCGGACCGGCGGCATCGCGGCGGCGGTGAGGACCGCGACGGGCGTGCGCCGCGCCGTGGGCGAGACGCGCAACTCGCTTCACCTCGTGATCGAGGGCGCGAGCGAGGCGGCAGTGGCGGAGGCTCGCGACGGGATCGCCGCCTGTGCCGGCCGCCACGGCGGCACCGAGATCCCCGACACGATCCCGCGCATCACCCGCTCGCGGCCTTTCCGCCCGCTCAAGGCGTTGCTGGGGCCGGAGGGCGAGGCGTGGCTGCCGATGCACGGCCTGCTGCCGCTCTCCCGTGCAAGGGCCGGCTTGCAGGCGGTGGAAGACTGCCTCGCGGCCCACGAGGACGGGATGCGGGAGCTCGGCATCCGCGTCACGCGGCTCACGACCATGGTCGGCGACCGGCTGCTGCTGGAGCCGCAGTTCTTCTGGCCGGATGCGCTCTCGCCCTTTCATCTGCGCGCCGTCACCGACGCGCAGCGAACGCAGTACGCGGATCGGCCCCCCGACGAGGAGGCGCGGTCGCGGGCGCACGCCTTGCGCGCGGCCCTGGTCGAGGTGCTCGCCGCCCACGGCGCGACCCACTACCAGATCGGCACCTGCTATCCCTATCTCGATCGCATCGATCCGGGCCAGCGGCGGCTCATCGAGTCGCTGAAACGGACACTCGATCCGAAGAACCTCGTGAGTCCCGGCGTCCTGGGGCTGTGACGGGTCGTCCGCCTTCGGTCCCCGGTGTTCGGGTTCTCGTCGTAGCGATGCGCGTTCCCGTCGACTCCGCGCTCTCACGCCGCAGCGTGCAACCCGAAGGGGCAGTGCGCCTCGCGCTCGACGAGGTCGTAAACGAAGAGGAACTTTGCGATTCCGGCGAGCACGGCCGCCACCATGCCAAGCTCGAATACCTCGCCGTCGTCGAAATGCGCCGAGAGATCGGCGTAGAGGGCGGGCGTGAGCTGCCCCTCCATGTTGGGGAGCGCCATCTCGGCGGCGAGGCGCAGCACCGCGCGCTCCTTCGCGGAAAAGGCGTCGTTCTCCTCGTTCATGATGGCGTCGAGCTGGGCGTCGCCGACTCCGGCCCGGCGCGCGGCCTCGACGTTCCCCTTGTTGCAGAAGGCGCAGCCGTGGGTCATCGAAAGCCGATAGCGCAGCAGCTCCTTGATCCTGACTTCGACCCGGCCGCCGTAGAAGACGCCCGCGTAGAAACTCTTGAAGTACCATTCGAGCATGTGAGGTGCATTGGCGCCGATCTCGTAGAAGGTCGCATCGCCGCCCTTGCTCTCCTGCAGCGCGCGGCTCTGCCGATAGGCGTCTCGCAGCCAGTCACCCATGGCGTCCGGCTCCACCCTCCGCAACAAGGGATCAGGCATATCCGCCTCCCCGGATCGTGAACATCCCGCGACGTCGAGAGTGGCATGAAACCGCTCCTCCCGCCACGCCAACGAACACACGGGCAACGCCGATGCGCCTTCCGGAAGCCTTCATGCCAAGCCGCATGCCTGGCTCCGGAAGCCCGCCATGCTCCCCTTGGGTGCGCCGGGCAGCGTATGGAGGAAAACTCCGGAAATTCGGGGTTTTCGTGGCATTCACAGGCACTGTCTGGAAGGGGGTGTGGCGGAGGGAGTGGGATTCGAACCCACGGTACGGCTTGTCACCGTACAACGGTTTAGCAAACCGCCGCCTTCGACCACTCGGCCATCCCTCCGGCGGCGTCCCCGCGCCGTCGCGGCCACGCTCTTTTAGCCCGTATTTCTCACCAATGTCACGGCCGCAGGGCTGGACCGCGCCTATTCCGGCGGCTCCTCGCCCGCGAACTTCCAGTAGGTGTCCTTCTTCACGATCTTGCCGTCGTCGTCGAGCTCCCACACGTCGATGCCGAGCCAGTTGATCCGGTTGCCGTTGATCTCGGTGCCGGTGACCGTCCATTCCGAGCAGCCCCGGTTGCCGCCGATCCAGTGGCTGTGAATCTCCCAGGCCATGTCGGGGATGGTGCGGAAGCGCTGCTTGAGCATGGCGCGGAGCGCCTCGGTGCCGCGCACGCGCCCGCCATCCGGCGGCACGCCGCGCGAGAGGAGCCACTCGCCGTCCTCGGCGAAGTAGCTGAGGACGCCCTCCACGTCGTGGCGGTTGTAGGCCTCGCAGCACTCGGTAATCACCGCGAGGTTGCGGCGTTCGTCGTCGGTCATGGTCTCTCCCTCAGTCCGTGCAGGTGACGCCGGCGGACGCCGGCCAGTCGTCGATGGGCGATCCTTCGGGCGCGCTGTCGAGAAGGTGCCCGTGATGGCCCAGGAACTCGTCGATCGCGTCCACCAGCCCGGCCCGGTCGTCCGCGCCGACGACGAGCGAGAGCGCCATGTAGCCGCGCCGCGTGGTGAAGAAGCCCCGGTCGATCAGGTGGAGGTGCAGGAGCTGGCGCAGGCGCTCGTCCCTCGGCCGGATGTCGCGGATCGAGCGGAGCGGCTCGCGCTGGAAGTGCATCGTCATGATCGAGCCGAGGCCGGTGACCTGGAAGGGCGCCCCGTGGCGGGCGCCGAGCCCGTTCAGCGCCTCGCGCAGGGCGATGCCCTCGTCGTTGAGCGCGGCCTGCACCGGCGGCGTGAAGACCTTCTCCAGCCCCGCGGCGCCGGCGCGCAGCATGAGCACGTTGTTGTTGAAGGTGCCGTGGTGGACGTAGGCGCCGGGCTTCGAGGGGTCGTAGCGCGCCATGATCCCGGCCGGGCCGCCGAAGGCGCCGCAGGAGATGCCCCCGCCGATGTACTTGCCGAGGGTGGTCATGTCGGGCGTGATCCCGAGCTGCCCCTGGCGCCCCTCGCGCGCGACCCGCGAGGTCATCACCTCGTCGAAGATCAGCAGCACGCCGTGGGCCGTGCAGGCCTCGCGCAGCGCCTTCAGAAACTCCGCCGATCCCGGGATCGCGCCGGAGGCCCCCTGCATCGGCTCCACCAGCACGGCGGCGAGGCGCTGCGCGTTCCCGGCGATCAGGCGGGTGGCCTCCCCGGCGTCGTTGTAGGGCGCGATGAGGAAGGGGAAGGGCATGTTGATCGGCGCGCTCTTGCGCCCGAAGTAGATGGTGCCGCCGTGGTAGCCGCCCTCGAACACCATGACGGTGTCCTTGCCGCTCACCGCGCGCGCGGTGACCAGCGCCATGGTGTTGGCCTCGGTGCCCGAGTTGGTGAAGCGCACCTGCTCGACCGACGGGATGCGCGCGCAGACCAGCGCGGCCAGCCGCTCCTCGTAGGGGCTGGCGGAGCCGTAGGCCATGCCGTCGTCGAGGGCCGCCTGCAGCGCCTCGCGGATCACCGGGTGCGAGTGGCCGTAGAGGCCGGCCGAGAAGTCGCCCACGAAGTCGGTGTAGGTGTGGCCGTCGACGTCGGTGAGCGTCGCACCGGCCGCCCGCTCGATCGCGAGCGGGAAGGGCGTGTAGAACATGCCGGTGCGGGTGTTGCCGCCGGGCATGCTGGCCTGCGCCCGCTCGTACTGCGCCCGGCTGTGCGGATTGGCCTGCACGTAGAGCGCCGTCACGTCACGGACGGCGCTCTGCAGGTCGAAATTCCGGCCGCTCGCGTCGGCTCTGGTGGCCATGGCACGCCTCGCCATCGGTTGCGCGCCGGACGATAGCCGCGCTGCGCCCGCCGCCGCAAGGACAGGAGATGCGGACCGTGACCGCGGCAGGAGTTCCGGGCTAATATCCGCACCGCCCGCGCCGGCGCGGGCGCACATGCAACGGACGGAGGGGAGGACGTCCATGCCCGAATTGCTTCGGCCCGGATCGGTCGACGAGGCGGCCGGCCTGATCGGGAGCCACGGCGCCGCGGCGGCGGTGCTCGCCGGCGGCACCAGCCTGCTGCGCGAGATCTGGCCCTCGGACGCGGGCTACCTCATCGCCGTGGACGGCCTCGGCCTCGACCGCGTCGAGGCGCGGGACGGCGGCTGGTCCATCGGCGCCGCGGTGCCGCTCCGCGCGCTGCGCGAGGCCGTGCCGATCCCGGCGCTGCAGGCCGCGACCCGCGAGATCGGCGGGCCGGCGGTGCAGAACATGGCGACGGTGGGCGGCAACCTCTTCGCCCGCGCGCCCTTCGGCGATCTGGCGCCTGCGCTGCTCGCCCTCGGCGCGGACCTGGTGTTCGCGAGCGCCGACGGCGAGGCGACGCAGCCGATCGATGCGTTCTACGCCGCCTGGAGCGACGGCGCCCCACCCCGCGCGGGCCTGCTGATTCGCATCGAGCTGGACGAGCCTGCGGGCGCTTCCGCCTACCTCAAGTGCGCCAGACGCCGCTATTCGACCCCCTCGGTGGTCACCGTCGCCGCCTGTGTGGAGACCGACGGCGGCACGGTGAGCGCCGCCCGGGTCGCGCTGAGCGGCGCGAGTGCCGCGCCCTTCCGCTGCGGCGCGGCGGAGCGGGCGGTGATCGGCTCCGCCCTCGACGATGCGGCGATGGCGGCGGCAGCAGCCGCGGCCGAGGCGGCGGTGACGCCCGCGACCGATCCGGTCGCCACCGACTGGTACCGCCGGCGCATGGCCGGCGTCTTCGTGCGCCGGGTGCTGGCGCAGCTCGCCTGAGGGCCGGGAGCGGGAGAAGGGCATGGAATCCAAGCTGATACGCCTCACGGTCAACGGCCGCGAGGAAGCCGTGGTGGCGGACCCGCTGGCGACGCTGCAGGACGTGCTGCGGGATTCGCTGGAGCTCACCGCGGTCAAGAGCGGCTGCGGCCAGGGCGGCTGCGGCAGCTGCTCGGTGCTGGTGGACGGCGAGCTCCGCCTCTCCTGCCTGACGCTGGCGGAGCGGGTCGAGGGCGCGGAGATCACCACCCTCGAGGGCCTCAACGAGACCAACGCCATCGTGCCGCTGCAGCAGGCCTTCGTCGAGAACTACGCGGCCCAGTGCGGCTACTGCACCGCCGGCATGGTGATGGCGGCGAAGGCGCTGCTCGACCGCAACCCGGCGCCGAGCCGCGACGAGATCGTCGAGGGGCTCTCGGGCAATCTCTGCCGCTGTACCGGCTTCGCGCCGATCGTGCGCGCGGTGGAGCAGGCCGCCCGGGCGCTTTCGGGGGAGGAGGCAAGCTGATGTCGATGAAGGATCTCGGCGTGGTCGGCCGCAGCGTCGGCCAGCGCGACCTGGAAAGCCACGCGAGGGGCCAGACGGCCTACTACGAGGACGTGCACTACCCGCGCATGCTGCACCTCAAGATGCACCGCAGCGCGGAGCCGCACGCCCGCATCGTGAGCGTCGACACCAGCGCGGCCGAGGCCAGCCCCGGCGTGGTCTGCGTGCTCACGCACGAGGACCTGCCCGGCAAGAAGGTGTGGAACGGCCTCGCCGCGGTCGGCGTGGGACCGGAGGACGAGCCGATCCTCGCCTTCGACAAGGTGCGCTGGCGCGGCGAGCCGATCGTCGCCGTGGTGGGCGAGAGCGCGGAGGCCGCCCGCGCCGGCGCGGCGAAGGTGAAGGTCGAGTACGACCCGCTGCCCGGCGTCTTCGACGTGGAGGAGGCGATCGCGGGCGCCGCACCGGCGCTCACCGCCCACTGGCCGCGCAACCACTACATCTACCCCGACGACCACGCGGCCGCGCAGATCCGCTTCGGCGACGTGGAGAAGGCCTTCGCCGAGGCCGACCACATCGTCGAGGACAAGTATCAGACCAGCCCCATCGAGCAGGCGCCGATGGAGACCAACGGCTGCATCGCCAGGCCCGGCGGCGACGGGCGCATCACGGTGCACACCAACACCCAGGCCGTGCACTTCGCCCGCGACAACACCGCGGCGATCCTGGACATCGCGCCGGGCAGGCTGCGCTTCCTCGGCGGCACCGTGGGCGGCGGCTTCGGCGGCAAGGTGGACGTGGCGGTGGAGCCGATCTCGGTGCTGGCCGCCATGCGCACCGGGCGCCCGGTCAAGTTCAAGTACACGCGGGAGGAGGAGATGCAGGTCTCGTCCACCCGCTCCGCCTGGCGCCTCTACGTCAAGGACGGGGTGATGAACGACGGGCGCATCACCGCCCGCAAGATCACCTCCTACCAGGACTCCGGCGCCTACCTGCGCTTCAGCTCCTATGGCTCGATGAAGCACGCGGGCCACATGCCGGGGCCCTACACCATCCCCAACGTGTGGGTCGATGCGCACGTGGTCTTCACCAACCGGCCGCCGTCCAGCGCCATGCGCGGCTTCGGTGTGATGGCGGCCTCCTTCGCCATCGAGGTGCAGATGGACAAGGTGGCGAAGACCATCGGCATGGACCCGTGGCAGCTCAGGCTGCTCAACGCCTACCGCAACGACGACATGAAGGCGCACCGCAAGGAGGTCGAGGACGGGGCCATGGTGGAGACCATCCAGGCCGCGGCAAGGCTCGCCGGCAAGGAGCTGCCGGCCGCGTATCAGGCGATGACCTCCTGGGACAGAAAGGCAGGCTGATGGCCAAGGTCAGGGGCACCGGCTTCGCGGCCGTGAACTATCCGACGGGCATGCACCTCGGCGGCGACCCCACCCAGTCGCTGATCCACATGACGCCGGCCGGCGACGTCGTCGTCACCATGGCGAGCGTCGACCTCGGCCAGGGCCTGCGCACGGTGCTGGCGCAGATCGCCGCCGAGACCCTGGGGGTTCCCTACGAGAGCGTCGTGGTGGAGACCGCCGACACCGACACCGGCCCCCACTGCACCGGCACCTTCGCGAGCCGCACCACCCACCGCGCCGGCAACGCCGTGGTGATGGCGGCCGAGGAGGCGCGCAAGGCGATGCTGGAGGTGGCCGGCGAGCTGCTGGAAGCCAGCCCCGACGACCTCGAGACCGACGGTGAGGGCAACATCCACATCAAGGGCGTGGCGGGCAAGTCGGTCCCGGTCGGCGAGGTCGCGGGCGCCGCCCACTTCGCCCACGGCAAGAGCATCGCCGGGCGCGGCGCCTACCTCAAGCCGCCGAGCCCGATGGACCCGGAGACCGGCGCGTGCGACCCGGATTCTACCCAGGCCCATGCCTGCACCGTGGTCGAGGTGGAGGTCGACACCGAGACCGGCGCGGTGGAGGTGATCGACGTGAAGAGCGTCTACGAGGTGGGCCAGCAGGTGAACCCGGACCTGGTGAAGGGCCAGATCGTGGGCGGCGCCTGGATGGGCATCGGCCACACGCTCTACGAAACCACCGCTCCAGGCTATCCGGCGATCGACCCGGCGCCGGTGGATTTTCAGAACTACCTGCAGCCCGGCGCGGCGGAGACGCCCGAGATCACCTGCGAGGTGCTGGAGTTCCCGGCGGCGAGCGGCCCCTACGGCGGCAAGGGCGTGGGCGAGATGGTCACCAACAGCCCGATCCCGGCCATCGTCAACGCCATCAACAACGCGCTCGACGTGCGCATCACCGAGATCCCGGTGACGCCCGAGGTCGTGCTCCGCGCCCTCGATGAGAAGGCGCAAGCCGGGGGCTGAGGGTTAGCGCTCCCTAGCTAAGCGGAATGTTCTTCACGATCGCTCAACTTCACTTGTGCAAGGGCAAGGTCATGAGGAGTCTGTTCTCTTTGTCGGCGATAGCGGGCGCACTGATTGTCGTTGCCGGGTGTGAACTGGACATCACATCGGATGTGTATGTCTCCGATTTGCGCGATGTTGCAACGAACAACACTGAAGGTCTAACTACACCCGCAACAATTGCAATCCAAATTCCTTCGATGGACAAGTGCGACGAATATTCTGAGAAGCTGATAGAGATAATGCGAGGAATTCTTTTGGAGTTTACACCGAAGACTTGCGAAAGAGATGGAATGACCTCTTATCTCCTCTCCGACACTCAAGTTCCCTTGTTGGGGAGTGAGAAGTCGTGGCGTCAATCGAGTTCTCTGTTCGGGATATTGGCGGAAGCCCAAGATGATGGCGACATCCTAGTAACTGTCGCAAACAATTCAGGCAAATTTAGGGTTCTAAATGAGCGCGTGGATGACGAATTCCATCAATCAATCGATTTGGCAGAATCTGAGATTATCCTGATCCTAAACAACGATGAGAGGGAGCCAATTACATATCTCGTAGGAGGAGTCTTCTTGAACGGACAGCCGATCTACTATGATGAGGAATTTTCATTGAAGCGCAGACATACAGCAGAAATCAAACTCTCTAACGTAGGCGCTGCGTACTTGGAGAAGAATGAATACGCTACACCATTGGTGCTAGTCGACCAATCCTCAAATCCTGAATCGAACTAAAGCGCGTTTTGTATTGCGCTTACCGCACGGTCAACATTTCGGAAGATTGGCGAACAACGTCGGGCTCAAGGGCAACGACACTTTGTGTTCCAAGCTGGGCTTCTCGCGCATGTGGCGTGCATTGTCGCAAGACCGTCACATGACCGCCGACGGACCGTAACCGGGCGGCGTTATCCCTGCTCGCGCCCGGGCCGCCGGCGCGGCGGCGCGGGCTTCGCGACGATGCGCCACGCGACCACGGGAGATGGACATGCGCGAGAACGCGGTTGCCGCACGCGATGCGGCCTCACGGGACATGGCCTGCGCGGGCAACGACCGGCATGACGTGCCCACCGATTTCGAGCGGCTTGCCGAGCTGGCGATCTCCAGGCGGGGCTTCCTGAAGGGCAGCGCGGCCTTCGGCGCGAGCGCCTTCGTGCTGGGCGCGGGCGCGGCGCTGCACCCGGCGAAGGCCGCCGCGGCGAGCCTCGACTTCACGCCGGTCGCCGCCAACGGCCTCGACACCGTCACCCTGCCCGAGGGCTTCGGCTGGCAGGTGGTGGCGCGCTGGGGCGACCCGCTCTGGTCCGACGGGGCGCCCTTCGACCATGCGTCGCGCGGGACGGCTGCGAGCCAGGAGAGGGCCTTCGGCGACAACTGCGACGGCATGGCGCTCTTCGCCCACGAGGGCCGCAGCGTGCTCGCCGTCAACAACGAGTACACCAACCTGAAGATCGCCTTCGCCAACCGGGACTCCGGCAAGCCGGAGACCGAGGACGACGTGCGCAAGAGCAAGGCCACGCACGGCGTCTCCGTCTTCGAGATCGCGCGCGCCGACGGCGCCTGGGGGATCGTCCAGGATTCGCCCTTCAACCGCCGCATCACCCCGGACACGCCGATGGCGATCACCGGGCCGGCGCGCGGCCACGCCATGATGAGGACCGCCGCCGACCCGGAGGGTGCGACGGCGCTCGGCACCTGGAACAACTGCGGCAACGGGCGCACGCCGTGGGGCACCTACCTCGCCTGCGAGGAGAACTTCAACGGCTACTTCTCGTCGAGCGATCCCGACCTCGCGCTGCCGGCCGGCTTCGCGCGCTACGGCATCAAGCACGAGGACCGGGGCTACGGCTGGGCCATGACCGACGAGCGCTTCGACATCTCCAGGCACCCCAACGAGCCGCACCGCGCGGGCTACGTGGTGGAGATCGACCCGCTGGACCCCGCATCGGTGCCGAAGAAGCGCACCGCGCTCGGCCGCTTCAAGCACGAGAACGCGGAGGTGACGCTGGCCGCCGACGGCCGCGTCGTGGTCTACCTCGGCGACGACGAGCGGGGCGAGTTCCTCTACCGCTTCGTCAGCGACGGCCGCTACACGGAGGGCGGCGACAACGCCGACCTGCTGGAGAGCGGCACGCTCTCCGTCGCCAGGTTCGCCGACGACGGCAGCGGCGCCTGGATCGCGCTCACGCCCGAGGCCACCGGCATGGCGTCGGCGGCAGAGGTCTGCATCCACACCCGCCAGGCGGCGTCGGCGGTCGGCGCCACCACCATGGACCGGCCCGAGTGGGTGGCGGTCAACCCGCACGCGGCCGAGGCGTACTGCTGCCTCACCAACAACAAGAACCGGGGCGTCAAGCCCAACGCGGGCGGCGACGCCACGCCGGTCGGCGGACCCAACCCCAGGGAGAAGAACAAGTACGGCCAGATCGTGCGCTGGAGGCCGGCGGATGGCGACCACGCCGCGGACGCCTTCGCCTGGGACCTCTACGTGGTCGCCGGCAACCCGACGGTTCACCGGGACGACCGCGCCGGCTCGGCCAACGTGAGCGCGGACAACATGTTCAACTCGCCGGACGGCATCGCCTTCGACAGCCAGGGCCGGCTCTGGATCCAGACCGACGGCAAGTACTCCGACGAGGGCGACTTCGCCGGCCAGGGCAACAACATGATGCTGGTGGGCGACCCGGCCAGCGGCGAGATCCGGCGCTTCCTCGTCGGCCCCCGGGAATGCGAGGTGACCGGGATCACCTGGAGCGCCGACCGCACCACCCTCTTCGTCGGCATCCAGCATCCCGGCGAGAAGGGTGACAGCCACTTCCCCGAAGGCGGCGACGCCGCGCCCCGCTCCGCCGTGGTGGCGATCACCCGCGACGACGGCGGCGCGATCGGCTGAACATCGGCGGGAGGCTCCCGGGCCGCCTCAGGCAGCGGCCCGGCGGGGCGGTTGACCGGCGCGGCTCAGTCAGTAGTATTGCCGCACCCGGTCTTGCAGGTGAACCCCGCGGGAGAGTTCGTGCGGCCTGGCCGCGCGGCGCCGAAGGAGCAAGCGTCCCGGAAACTCTCAGGCAACAGGGACCGCGGGGGGATGCAACTCTGGAAAGCAGGCGGCGAACGCCACGCCGCCTCACCGAAGGGGTAAGCCGGCGGCAGGCCAGCGACCGCCCGGATAATCTCTCAGGTACCGAGACAGAGGGGGCACCGGACGATCCCGCACGGGATCGTTGCCCCGAGTCTGTGCGTGCCTGGGAGACACCATGAGCGAAGAGAGCGCCGCCGACCTCGCCCGGACCCCGCTCTACGACGAGCACCGCGCGCTCGGCGCCACCCTGGTCGGCTTCGCCGGCTACGCCATGCCGGTGCGCTACGAACCGGGCATCATGGCGGAGCATACGCGCACGCGCAGCGCCGCCGGGCTCTTCGACGTCTCCCACATGGGCCAGCTCCGGCTCGACGGCGCGGGTGCCGTCGCCGCGCTCGAGCGCCTCGTGCCGGGGGACATCGCCGGCCTCGCGCCGGCGGCCATGCGCTACACCCAGTTCACCAACGACGACGGCGGCATCCTCGACGACCTGATCGCGACCCGCACCGAGGACGGGCTGGTCCTCGTGGTCAACGCGGCCTGCAAGGACGCGGACATCGCCCACCTTGGGGAGAAGCTCGAGGGAGACGTGGTCCTCACGGTCCTGGCCGAGCGCGCGCTGATCGCGCTGCAGGGGCCGAAGGCGGCGGCCGTGCTCGACCGCATCGCGCCCGGCTGCGCACGCCTCCCCTTCATGACCACCGGCTTCTTCGCGATCGAGGGCGCGGACGCGCTGGTCTCGCGCTCTGGCTACACGGGCGAGGACGGCTTCGAGGTCTCCCTGCCGGACGAGGCTGCGCCCGCGCTCTGGCGCCGGCTCGCCGCCGATCCCGATGTCGAGCCCGCCGGGCTCGGCGCCCGGGATTCGCTGCGCCTGGAGGCCGGGCTCTGCCTCTACGGCCACGACATCGACGAGACCACCTCGCCGGTGGAGGCGGGGCTCGCGTGGTCGATCGGCAAGCGGCGGAGGCGCGAGGGCGGCTTCCCCGGCGCCGAGCGGATCCAGAGCGAGCTGGCCGAGGGACCGCAGCGCCGGCGCGTCGGCATCCGCCCCGACGGCCGGGCGCCGGCCCGCGAGGGCACGACCGTGCTGAATACGAAGGGCGAAGAGATCGGGACGATCACCAGCGGCGGCTTCGGGCCCACCGCCGGCGGGCCGGTCGCCATGGGCTACGTCGCGGCCGAGGCCGCCGAGGTCGGCAGGCCGGTCTCGCTGCTCGTGCGCGGCAGGCCCCGGCCGGCGACCATCGTCAAGCTGCCCTTCGTCCCCCACACCTATCACAGGCCATGAGCGAGAGGATGCCGTGAGCGGACTAAAGTACAGCAAGGACCATGAATGGGTGCGGACGGAAGGCGACGTCGCCACCGTCGGCATCTCCGACTACGCGCAGGAGCAGCTCGGCGACGTGGTCTACGTCGAGCTGCCGGAGGTGGGCCGCACGGTCGCCCAGTCGGAAGAGGCGGCGGTGGTCGAATCGGTCAAGGCCGCGAGCGAGGTCTATGCGCCGGTCTCCGGCGAGGTCGTCGAGGTCAACCAGGCGCTGGAGGACGAGCCCGCGCTGGTCAACGGCGAGCCCACCGGCGCGGGCTGGTTCCTCAAGCTCAGGATGAGCGCGCCCGGCGAGCTCGACGGGCTGATGGACGAGGCGGCTTACGCCGACTACGTCGCCGGCCTCGGCGAGGACTAGGCGCGCCGGGCGAACCGGCGGCCACAAGCCTACGTCCGCTGACAGGGAGGGAACGGGCGCAATGACGGAAAGCGATGTACCTTTGACGTCTCTGGAGCAGGCGGACGCCTTCGTCGGCCGCCACATCGGCCCGCGCGAGGACGACGTTGCGGCCATGCTGGAGACCGTCGGCCACGGGTCCCTGGAGGCCCTCGTCGATGCCGCGGTGCCGGCCTCGATCCGCGCCGGGATTCCCGAGGACTTTCCGGAAAGCCGCACCGAGCGGGACGTGCTGGCGGCGCTGGCCGCGCTCGCCGGGCGCAACCGGGTCGCGCGCTCCATGATCGGGCTCGGCTACCACGACACCGTCACGCCGCCGGTCATCCAGCGCAACATCCTGGAAAACCCGGGCTGGTACACCGCCTACACCCCCTATCAGCCGGAGATATCGCAAGGGAGGCTGGAGGCGCTGCTCAACTTCCAGACCATGGTGATGGACCTCACCGGGCTGTCCTGCGCCAACGCCTCGCTGCTGGACGAGGGGACCGCGGCGGCCGAGGCCATGCACATGAGCCACGGCATCGCGAAGGGGGGCAGCGACCGCTTCTTCGTCTCCGACGCCTGCCTGCCGCAGACCATTGCCGTGGTGCAGACCCGCGCAGACGCCATCGGCATCGAGGTGGAGGTGGGCGACCACCGCGCAGGCCTGCCGGAAGGGCCCTTCTTCGGCGTCCTGCTGCAGTACCCCGAGACCGGCGGCGCCGTGCCGGACTACCGCGGCATCGTGGAGGAGGCGCACGCGCGAGGCGCCGTGGTCACGGTCGCGGCCGACCTGCTGAGCCTGGTCCTGCTGACGCCGCCCGGCGAGTTCGGCGCCGACATCGCGGTCGGCAGCTCGCAGCGCTTCGGCGTCCCCCTCGGCTACGGCGGGCCGCACGCGGCCTACTTCGCCACCCACGAGAAGTATCGCCGCGCCATGCCGGGGCGCATCGTCGGCGTCTCGGTGGACAGCCGCGGGCGCCAGGCGCTCAGGCTCGCGCTGCAGACCCGCGAGCAGCACATCCGGCGCGAGAAGGCGACCAGCAACATCTGCACGGCGCAGGTGCTGCTCGGCGTCATCGCCGGCATGTACGCGGTCTACCACGGGCCGGAGGGGCTCGCGCGGATCGCGCACCGCGTCCATCGGCTCACCGCCATCCTTGCGGCGGGGCTCGCCCGCCTCGGCTTCACGGTCGAGAACGAGAGCTGGTTCGACACGCTCACGGTGAACGCGCCGGGGGCGGCGTGCGCGATCCTGAAGCGGGTGGAGGACGCGGGCTACAACCTCCGGCCGATCGACGGCGACCGCCTCGGCATCGCCTGCGACGAGACCACCGGCCGCGAGGACATCGAGGCGCTCTGGCGCGCCTTCGCCGAGGGCGCCGCGCCCGGCTTCGACGCGGGCGCCCTCGACGGCGAGGCGGCGGACGGCCTGCCGGCGGCGCTGGTGCGCGAGACCCCCTTCCTCGAGCACCCGGTGTTCAACAGCTACCACGCCGAGACCGAGCTGCTGCGCTACATGCGCCGCCTCGAGGGCCGCGACCTGACGCTGAACCAGGCCATGATCCCGCTCGGCTCCTGCACCATGAAGCTCAACGCGACCGCCGAGATGATGCCGATCACCTGGCCCGGCTTCGGCGCCATCCACCCCTTCGCGCCGGCCGGGCAGACGGCGGGCTACCGCGCGCTGGTCGCGGGCCTGGAGCGGATGCTGAGCCAGGTCACGGGCTTCGCCGCGGTCTCGCTGCAGCCCAACGCCGGCAGCCAGGGCGAGTACGCGGGCCTGCTGGTGATCCGCCGCTACCACGAGAGCCGCGGCGAGGGCCGGCGCAACGTCTGCCTGATCCCGAGCTCGGCCCACGGCACCAACCCGGCGAGCGCGGTGATGGCGGGGATGAGCGTGCGGGTGGTCGCCTGCGACGAGGACGGCAACGTCGACCTCGCCGACCTCAAGACCAAGGCCGGGGAGCACGCCGACGACCTCGCGGCGCTGATGATCACCTACCCGTCCACGCACGGCGTCTTCGAGGAATCCATCGTCGAGATCTGCGAGACGATCCACGGCAAGGGCGGCCAGGTCTACATGGACGGCGCCAACCTCAACGCCCTGCTGGGGCTCAGCCTGCCGGGGCAATTCGGGCCGGACGTGGCGCACCTCAACCTGCACAAGACCTTCTGCATCCCCCACGGCGGCGGTGGGCCGGGGGTGGGCCCGATCGGGGTTGCGGCGCACCTCGCGCCCTTCCTGCCGGGCCACCCGCTGGTGCCGGAAGCAGGGCCGGAGGGCGGGATCGGCCCGGTCTCGGCGGCGCCCTGGGGGTCCGCCGGCATCCTGCCGATCTCCTGGGCCTACATCGCGATGATGGGGCGCTCGGGGCTCACGCGCGCGAGCCAGGTGGCGATCCTCAGCGCCAACTACATCGCGCGGCGGCTCGCCGACCACTACCCGGTGCTCTACACCGCGCCGGGCGGGCTGGTGGCGCACGAGTGCATCATCGAGATGCGCCACCTCAAGAAGAGCGCGGGCATCGAGGTGGACGACGTGGCCAAGAGGCTGATGGACTACGGCTTTCACGCGCCCACCATGTCCTTCCCCGTGGCCGGCACGCTGATGATCGAGCCGACCGAGAGCGAGTCGAAGGAGGAGCTGGACCGCTTCTGCGACGCGATGATCGCGATCCGCCGGGAGATCGCGGCGATCGAGGAGGGCCGCGCCGACGCCGCCGACAACCCGCTCAAGAACGCGCCCCATACCATGGACGACATCGCCGATGCCGCGTGGGCGCGCGGCTACAGCCGGGCCGAGGCGGTGTTCCCCGCCGAGGGCCTGAGGCAGGCCAAGTACTGGCCGCCGGTGAACCGGATCGACCAGGTGCACGGCGACCGCAACCTGATCTGCGCCTGCCCGCCGCTGGAGAGCTACCAGGAAGCCGCGGAGTAGGGGAAGCGGGCAAAAGGCCCGCCGGCTCCCTACCGGTTGGCGCCGGGGACCCAGAGGGTGTCGGTGGCGCCGTCCTCGTTGAGGTAGCGGGCCAGCACGAAGAGGTGGTCGGAGAGGCGATTGGCGTAGACCACCGCCAGCGGGTTGACCGGCTCGGAGTCGGCGAGCAGCGTGATCAGCCGCTCGGCCCGACGCACCGCCGTGCGCGCGAGGTGCAGCGCCGCCGCGGCCCGGCTCCCCCCCGGCAGGACGAAGGATTCGAGCGGCTTGAGACGCTCGTTGAGCGCGTCGATCTCGCCCTCCAGCCGGTCGATCTGGGACTGGGCGATGCGCAGGCCCTCGTCGAGCGCGCCCGGCCGGCAGAGGTCGGCGCCGAGGTCGAAGAGGTCGTTCTGGATGCGCGCCAGCATGGCGTCCGCCTCGCCCCCGGTCTCGAGCCGGGCGAGGCCGATGGCGGCGTTCGCCTCGTCGACCGTGCCGTAGGCTTCCACCCGGGCGTGGTGCTTCTTCACCCGGGCGCCGCCGCCGAGCGAGGTCTCGCCCGCGTCCCCGCCCCGCGTGTAGATCCTGGTGAGCCTGACCACGCGCGGCTACTTCTGGACGACGAAGACCAACAGCGCGAGCAGCGCGATCGCGGCGAACTGCAGCCCGACCCGCCAGCGCATGAAGAGGTTGCTCTTGCTCTTCTTGCCGCCGGCGTACATCGCGCCGAGCCCCAGCACGAGGACCACGACGACCGCGCCCATCAGGACGTAGACGGCGATTTCGAGAATCTCGGCCCACATGGCGGCCCCCGCGGCCCCTGGGCCGGCGCAGGCGCGGCCCTCCACGGGTTATAGCGCGTCGCGCCGGCACTGCCCACGCCTTGTGCGGGGCGGGAGCCGCGGCCATGATCGCCGCGCATCACACCACGGGCAGCGGGAGAGCGGCGTGAGCGCCTTGTCGGGACCGGAACGGCCGCCTGCGAGCGGCGGTGCTGCGCGCAAGCTCGTCCTCCTGCTGCACGGGCTGGGCGCCGACGGCGGCGACCTGATCGGCCTGGCCGAGCCCTGGGGGCAGCTCGTGCCCCACGCCCATTTCGCCGCGCCCGACGCGCCCGAGCCCTGCGACATGGCGCCCATGGGCCGGCAGTGGTTCAGCCTCGCCGACCGCTCGCCCGAGACCATGGCGGCCGGCGTCGCCAGCGCCGCGGACGCGCTCAACGCCGATATCGACGCCCGGCTGGAGGCGCTGGGGCTGCAGGAGCGCGACCTCGTGCTGGTGGGCTTCAGCCAGGGCACGATGATGTCGCTGCACGTCGCCTACCGCCGCCCCGCGCCCTGCGCCGGCGTGCTGGGCTTCTCGGGCCGGCTGGTGGACGGCGAGCGCCTGGCGGGCGAGCTCCGCGCCCGGCCGCCGGCGCTGCTGATCCACGGCGATGCCGACGAGATGGTGCCGGTGGGCGCGCTCTTCGAGGCCGCAATCACACTGGGCGCCTGCGATGTTCCGGTGCAGTGGCACGTGAGCCGCGGCATCGGCCACGGCATCGCGCCGGACGGCCTGCAGATCGGCGGCCTCTTCCTCCACGATGCGCTGGGCGGCGCGGCCTGAGAGTGCCCGCCCGGCCTCAGTCGATGCCGCTGCCGCTCTCGCGCAGTGCCTGGACGGCCGCCTCGTCGAGATCGAGCCAGTCGCGCAGCACCCCCTCGGAACCCTCGCCCAGCATCGGGGCTGCGCGCGGATAGTCCACCGGAGTCTCCGAGAACCTGATCGGGTTGGCGGGGTAGTCCACCTCGACGCCGAGGCCGTGGGGGATGCTCACCTTCATGCCCCGCGCCTGGACCTGCGGGTTGTCGAAGACCCGGTCGAGCGTGTTGATCGGCCCGCAGGGCACGCCCACCGGCTCCAGCAGGGCGCTCCACTCGTCCATGGTCCGCTCGCGGGTGATGTCGTTCAGCAGCGCGATCAGCGCCACGCGGTTCTGCAGCCGCGCGACGTTGGTGGCGAAGCGCGGGTCGTCGGCGATCTCCGGGCGGCCGGCCACCTCGCTGAACTTGCGAAGCTGGCTGTTGTTGCCGATGGCGAGCGCGAAGTACCCGTCGCGTGCGGTAAAGACGCCGTAGGGCACGATGTTCTGGTGCTCGTTGCCGGCGCGGGCCGGCGCCTCGCCGCCGATCAGGTAGTTCATGGCCTGGTTGGCGAGCCAGGCCACCTGCGTGTCCAGCAGGGCGAGGTCGATGTGCTGGCCGCGCCCGGTGCGCTCGCGGCTCGCGAGCGCGGCGAGGATCGCGCTCGACGCGTACATGCCGGTCATCAGGTCGGCGGCGGCGACCCCCACCTTCTGCGGGCCCCCGCCGGGCAGGTCGTCGCGCTCGCCGGTGATGCTCATGATGCCGCCCATGGCCTGCGCGATCAGGTCGTAGCCCGTGCGCCGCGCATAGGGCCCGGTCTGGCCGAAGCCGGTGATCGAGCAGTAGACGAGGCGCGGATTGACTTCCCGGAGCGCAGCGTAGTCGAGGCCGTACCTGGCGAGGCCGCCCACCTTGTAGTTCTCGATGAGCACGTCCGCGCGCGCCGCGAGCCGCCTCACCACCGCCTGCCCCTCCGCCGCGGCGAGGTCGATGGTGATCGAGCGCTTGCCCCGGTTGGCCGACATGTAATAGGCGGCATCGGTGGTCTCGCTTCCCTCCGCATCGCGCAGGAAGGGCGGCCCCCAGGCGCGCGTGTCGTCGCCGCTGCCGGGCCGCTCCACCTTGACGACGTCGGCGCCGAAGTCGGCGAGGAGCTGGCCCGCCCAGGGGCCGGCGAGAATGCGGCTCATGTCGAGCACCTTGAGGCCGACCAGCGGGCCGGTTCTGGGCTGCTGCATGGGAACTCTCTAACTGTTGTCGGAGGCGCCTGCGGTGATCCCCAGCGCGCGAAGGTTCTCCGCCGTGGTGCGGTCGAGGGTGATGCCGCGCTCTTCTGCGGCGCGGGCAACCCGGCGCAGGATCGGCTCGAAGCCCTCGATCTGCGAATCGATCTTGAGGCGCCGGCCCCCGCAGGCGAGGGTGAGCTGCATCCACCCGCCCTCGCGATTGCGCCGGGTCGAGTAGTAGCCGAGCGTGCAGCGGGTGAGCCCCGCCCACGGCAGGCGGCGGCGGATCAGGCCGTGCACGGTGAGGCCGTCCTCGCCCACCCCGATCCAGGTGCGATGCCGGAGCAGGGTGCGGGCGCCGTAGGCGGCGAAGAGGGCGGCGAGCCCGCCGAAGACCCACGCCGCAGGCCCCGAAGGGGCCGCGCCCGCGAGCGGGCCGAGGGTGAAGACGAGGCCGCCGCCGGCATAGAGGTAGTCGAGCAGCACCGCGCGCGGCGGGTAGCGGTGGCGGCTCTCGCCGGCGTCCGCCGCCGGCGCGGCCTCCCGCGCGGTCTCGGCCGCGGTGTCGGGAAGCGGCGCGCTCACGCCTGACGCCCCAGCCGCTCGCGCCTGACATGCACGCCGGCGGCCTCGCGGTCCCAGCTCTCCGCGGTGATTCCCTCCGCCCGCAGCCGGTGCTTCTCGATCTTCTCGGTCGGCGTCTTGGGCAGCGCGTCCACGATCCGCACGTAGCGCGGGATCATGAAGTGGGCGAGCCGCGGCTCGAGAAACGCGAGCAGCGCCGCAGGCTCCAGCTCGTGGCCCGGCTGCAGCGCGATCACCGCCATCACCTCGTCCTCGCCGAGCTCGCTCGGCACCGGAACCACCGCGGCCTCGCGCACCGCCGGGTGCGCCGCGACCTCGGTCTCCACCTCGAGCGAGGAGATGTTCTCGCCGCGCCGGCGGATCGTGTCCTTCAGGCGGTCGACGAAGTAGAGGTTGCCGTCCTCGTCCACGCGCCCGGCGTCGCCGGTGTGGAACCAGCCGTTGCGCCAGGCCCGCGCCGTCGCCTCGGGCTCGCGGTAGTAGCCGTGGTTGATGGCCCAGGGCACGTCGGCGCGCACCACGATCTCGCCGACCGCGCCCGTGGGCACCTCGCAGTCGTTGGCATCGACGATCCTGAGCTCGCAGCCCGGCCGCGCGCGGCCTGCGCTCCCCGGCACGGTCATGGGCACGGTCGTCATCACCGGGCAGCACAGCTCGGTCATGTTGTAGATCGAATAGACCTCGACGCCGAAGCGCTCCATGAACGCATCCACGTCGTTCACCAGCGGCACCATGCCCACCGTGCGCAGCGGGTGGTCGCGGTCGTCCGGCCGGGGCGGCTCCTTCTCCAGGAACGACGCCATCACCCCCAGCATGAACACCGACGTGACCCCGGTGCGGCGCACGGTGTCCCAGAAGGCCTGCGTCTTGAAGTACTCGACCAGGGTGATCGAGGCGTGCTGGCAGAGCATGCCGTAGGCGATGGTGGCGCCGCCCAGGTGGAAGAGCGGCAGGCTGATGAGGTAGCGGTCTTCCGGCGCGATGAACGTCCAGGTGTCCGGGCCGAAGTTCGAGAAGGCGTGGCAGTAGGAGCTGAGCACCGCCTTGGACGGGCCCGTGGTGCCGGAGGTGAAGATGATCGACTGGGTGTCCCACGGCTCGATCGGGCGCTCCAGCGGGGCGAGCGACCCGCCATCGGGCTGGAGCGCCGTCCCGGGCAGGGCGCTCAGACCGTCGATGGCGGGCAGCGCGCCGCCTACCGCCACCATGGTCTCGAGGCCGGCGAGGCCGACACTTGCGAGCCGGGGCGCGAGCGCCGCGTGGGCGACGATGACGCGGGCGTCGGAGCGCGCCACCACGTGCTCCAGCAGCCGGCCCTTGTAGGCCGTGTTGATCGGCACGTAGACGGCGCCCATGTAGTTGGCCCCGAGGAAGACGCGGAGCGCATCCGCGCCGTTGGGCAGCCACGAGAGCACGTGCTCGCCCTGGCGCACGCCGAGCGCCTGCAGGCCGATGGCGGTGCGGATCACCTCCGCCCGGGTGCGGGCGTAGCTCCACTCCGTGCCGTCCTCGAAGACGCAGAAGGTCTTGTCCGGGGTCGCCGCCGCCAGCCTGTCCAGCAGGTAGCGGGCCACGCACCTGTCCGCCGCCGGAATTCGCGGGTCGCTGTGTGACGCCGCCATCGCGTGTTCCACGCCCGTCCTTCGCCGCCCGGCCGCCGTCGCCGAGGGTCCCCTTGTAGCCCGGAGCCGGCGCTCGATTAAGCGCGAAGCGCCCTGCCGAAATCCCGGCTTGCGCCGCCGCCGGGGGCGTGATTCCGGCTTTTGTGCTATGGTCCGGGCATACGGAACGACCGAGCGGGAATGCGCGCATGTGCGGGATAGCGGGTGTGATGTTCAAGCATGGTGGGAGCGGGTTGTCAGCGGGCCGTGCGTTGATTGACATGCTTGACGGTTGTCAGCACCGGGGTCCGGATTCGACGGGTTTTGCGCTTTACGAGGAGGCGCGAC
>JAJDXK010000081.1 GCA_022823305.1 Alphaproteobacteria bacterium | reverse complement strand
GCGCTCGCCTCGGTCGCGGTCGAGTGGGCGGGCATGACCTGGTGGTGGCCGGACGAGGGGGCGGAGCACGCCGCACGGGTGCTCCGGCGCGAGGCGGGGTACTTGAACGCCGACTTCCGCGCGAGCGCAGGCCCCATCCTCGGGGCCGCGGAGCGGGGCTACTTCTGGCTCTTCGAGTGGACCGGGCTCGGCGCCGGGCTGCACCGGCTCGGGGGCACGGTCCACCTCGGCGAGTACGTCCGCGCCGGGCTCATAACCGTCCAGGTGCTGATAGTGCGCGTGGTGCTCCTCGTCTTCTCCGCGCCCGCGTTCCTGCTCTTCGGCGTGGTCGGGCTCGCGGGCGGGTTGACGCTCCGCGACATCCGCCGCTGGTCGGCGGGGCGCGAGTTCGGGGGCGTCTACCACATGGCCAAGCGCGGGGCGCCGCGGGTGCTTGCCGGGGCCGCGTTCGTCTACCTCGCGATCCCTTTCGCGGTGCACCCGAGCGCGGTGATCGTGCCCGGGGCGGCGCTCTTCGGCGCGGCGGTGTGCGTGGTCGCCGCGTCGTTCAAGAAGTACCTGTGAGGGGGGACGCGAGTGGACCCTGCGCAGCAGGCGGCGTTCCGGGGCGCGAACCCGGGCGCGGCGGTGACCGAGGCGGACCTGCTCGCGCTCTGCGCCGGAATGGTGTGTGCGCTCGTGATCGCGTGGTGCGCGTGGGTCGTGCTCCACGCCTACAAGAGCTGGAGCGGCGGCGCGGCGGCGCTCGCGGAAGCCGCGGGGCACGCGCTTCGCGCCGTGCTCGTGACGGTCGTGGTGCTCGCGGTCGTCACCTGGTGAAGACGACGGAGGCGGACGTGAGAGAACGAATCGGAGAGTGGCGGCGGCGCTCGGCCGCCGCGGTGGCGGCGGGACTGGCCGCGATGGTGGCGGGGCCAGCGCGCGCGGGCCTGCCGGACGTGGCGGACCCGTCCACGGGCGCGGTCACGAGCGGCGACTTCATCGGCATGCTCCAGGCGTACGGGCTCGACATCGTGGTGCTCGGGGGCCTGGGGCTCTCGGCCATCGCGCTCCTCGTGGTCGCGAAGAACGTCATCACCAAGTACTCGATGGTGGCCGACGGGCGCGCGACCTGGGGCGAGGTCGGGATGCACGGGGCGGTCGGCGTGGTGCTGCTCGTCATCGTCATCTTCCTCGCCACGCAGTCGGCGACGGTGCTCGCCTGAGCGTGGACCGCGAGGTGGCATTCCTGCCCGACCGGCTGAACCGGGCCCCGGCGGTGTTCCTCGGGCTGACCGACGGGGAGCTGCGGCTCGCGGGCCTCGCGAACCTCGCGCTCTTCGTCCCCGCGGGCGCGGCGGCGGCCGCGCTCGCGGGGCACGCCGTGCTCGGGATCGGCGCAGGGGCCCTTGCCGCGTGCGGCGGGATCTGGCTCACCGCGCGGGTGCTGCGGGGCTTGAAGCGCGGGCGGCCCGAGGGCTACCACGCGGACGCGGTGGAGGCGTTTCCGGGGTTTTTCAGTGTGCCGGGAGGACTCACAGAGTCCACTTAACACATTGATAAACATGTGGTAATTGCTTCTCCCGGTGTCGCGTCGATACGCTGCATCACAGCACAAACCACGTAACGACGCGAGTACCCGAACATGCAATCCAGCCACAGAAAACGACCCCGGCGGCTCTCCGCCACCTTTGTCCGAACCATCAACCTGCCCGGCCGGTACGGGGACGGCTACGGCGGCCACGGCCTGAGCCTCCTCGTCAAGCCCGCCGCCCACGGTGGCGTCTCGAAGTCGTGGGCGCAGGCCATCCGCCCCAACGGCAGAACCACCAGCATCGGCCTCGGCGCCTACCCCGTCGTGACCCTCGCCGCGGCCCGCGAGAAGGCGCTCGACAACGCCCGCGCCGTCGCCGAGGGCCGCGACCCCCGCCGCCGCACCCGGCGCGTGCCGACCTTCGCCCAGGCGTGCGAGACCGTCATCGCCATCCACGCCGAGAGCTGGAGGGGCGGCCGGAACGAGCGCGAGTGGCGGGCGAGCCTGCGCGAGTACGCCATGCCGAGCCTCGCCGCCCGGCGCGTCGACGCCATCGACACCGCCGACGTCATGGCGGTCCTGCGCCCGATCTGGTCGACGAAGCGCCAGACCGCGCGCCGGGTGCGCCAGCGCATCGGCGCGGTGATGAAGTGGGCGGTCGCGCAAGGCTACCGGGAGGACAACCCGGCGGGCGACGTGATCTCCGCCGCGCTGCCGAGCAACCGGATCGCCGCGACGCACCAGCGGGCGCTGCCCCACGCCGAGGTCGGCGCGGCGCTCGCGCGGGTGCGCGGCTCCGGCGCGTACCCCGGCACCGTGCTGTCGTTCGAGTTCCTGGTGCTCACCGCCGCGCGCTCGGGCGAGGTGCGCAACGCGCGGTGGACGGAGATCGACCGCGCCGGGGCGGTGTGGACGGTGCCCGGCGAGCGGATGAAGGCGGGCCGCGAGCACCGCGTGCCGCTCTCGCCCCGCGCGCTCGAAGTCCTCGACGAGGCGGCCGGGCGGCTGGCCGGCAGCGGCGGCCTCGTCTTCCCGTCGCTCACCGGGCGGGTCCCGAATCACTCCCTGATGGCGGTCCTGCTGCGCGAGCTCGCGATCGGTGCGGTCCCGCACGGGTTCCGCTCGTCGTTCCGGGACTGGGCGGCGGAGTGCACCGACGCGCCGCGTGAGGTCTGCGAGCTCGCGCTTGCGCACGTCAACAGCGATCGCGTGGAAGCGGCCTACCGGCGCAGCGACCTGTTCGACCGGCGCAGGGTGCTGATGAACGACTGGGCGGCATACGTCGGGTGACGGATCGCGCCGCAACCGGGTTCGCGCCGCCGCTCCGCGGGGGCGCGATGCAATCAACCGCGCCCCGGGGTCCGCATCACGCGGCCCCCGGGGCGGGCGTGGGGTAGCTGAGTGGTGATGGGCGATCCGCTGCCTCGCTACGCGAGACGGGCGGAGCCGCAGCAAGTGCTGCGAGAGTGCCCTTTGACGCCTTACGCTGCCGACCCAGGCGGCGGCTGCGGCGTGCCGGTGGTCCAGCAGTGGCCGCGAGCACGGTTTCGGCGCGCCGCGCTTGCCAGCGTTGCGCTTCATCCGCACGGCCAGAGAATGTCCCCCGGCCCCGCTTGCAACGCCACGCGCCACGGCTCGGAGGCTTCATGACTACCGGGGGTTTCCCCGGTCGCCGCGTGGCCACAAGAATCCACGCGGCAGCCGCCTCGCCGTTTGGTTTGAGCGAGCCCGCCTCCGCTTCGGAGTGGCCCGTCGTGCCTGGGGCGGGGCGTCTGCCCGCGCGACATCGCGATGGATCGCGATACGGCACCTGATTGCGCCTTGCGGCGCCCACGTCGGCTTCAGCCGACCACGCTGCCGGTGGCAGCTCTGTGGATGGCGGCACCATACCACCCCGTCACGAGAGCCGCACGAAGATTTCTGTTAGCAATCTCCTTGCCGCCATTGGCCCGAAGGCCGATTTTGGCGCCTGTCACTACCCGCTCGCCCCAATCCACCCCCTCCCGCCGGGCGGGCAGTGACAGGCGCCAACCGCGTCATCCCCGGCCGAGAGCGGCCCCGACTCGCGCGGATCTCCGTCGCCCCTGTTCGTCTCCGGCGATACGGACACGACCCGCTCTCTCCCCTCCCTGTCCCACCCCTGTCAGACGTGCTCGCGCGTCAAGGGTTGGCCTGGCCGACACCCGCCAGGCCAATCGGCGCAAGCGCCGACTCCGCCCTTGACCCGCTGCGCGCGCCCGACCGTCGGGACAGTACGGAGAGAGAGCTCCGGAACTCACACAGGAGAACGACATGAACCCGCAGCCGCACATCATCGAGAGAGCCATCATGCGGTGCATCGACATCAGCGTCCGCCTCGGCGCCCTCGAGGACGAAGTCCCTCCCGAGGCCGGCCGCGTCATCGTCCAGTGCGTGGACGACATTGACGAAATGCAGCGATGGCTCGAAGGCCGCGAGTGAACGCGCCGGCGGCTCGCCCGGAGGCCGCCGCTTCGGCCGCCTGTCACTTCCCGTTTCGCGGCAATTGCTCCGGACCTCCGGCCGGGGAGTGACAGGCGGTGTGCGTGTCGAGCCGCACCCGAGCCCCGTCGACGCAACCACGCCCGTGGCGCCGGCCGCGGCGTTCGCAGGAGTCTGCGCGGATCACAAGGAGGCACACCCTCCGCGCCATCGGCAGTTGGCGAGGCGGGCGCGACGGTGCGCAATCGCAATTCGGTCCAGACCGCGCGAAGCCGCAATTTCCGTGGGTACATACGCGGGCGTATCTCGCGCTTGCCCTCGGCGCCCGCGATAATGGGCTCGGTCGCTGCGGCCCAATCCGACCGTGGTTTCCGGCAGGCAGATCAAGATCACCGATGGCAATCGAGCGCTGGCGTGATGAGGAGGGTGTAGGGAAGCGTCTGGCGGCGCATGGCCTTGCCGGCCTTCTGTCGATCGACGTCGAGGGCAAGGAGAGCATCGGCGCGATCGGAGCGATACGCACGGACCGCTCGAGCGTCTTCACTTGGCGCGGACGCAGCGGTGGATTGCGCGCGGCCCTTGCGGCCCTCGATGAATTCGCCGCAGGCGCCTCGTATCTGGTCGGCCACAACATCATCGAGCACGACCTCGAACTCCTCGCCCGCCACGCGCCGAATCTGAAGCTGCTCGACCTGCCCGCCATCGACACGCTGTACCTGAGCCCGCTGGCGTTTCCGGAAAACCCCTACCATCGCCTCGTCAAGCAGTATCAGGAACCGGCGCTCGCGAGAGTGCAGGTCAGCGATCCCCTGCTGGACGCAGCGCTGACGCTCGAGCTCCTCGCCGATGTCGCCGATGCACTGCGATCAAAGGACGCGGACCTGCTGCTGGCCTGGCACGCACTGCTCGCCACGGGCGTCAAGGGACACGGCTTCGACCATCTCTTTCGCACGGTCCGGGGCGCCGAAGTGACGCCGCTTGTCGAGGACTCGATTCCCGCGATCGTGAAGCGCCTCGGGGCGCGCGGGTGTCCGAACCAGGCGGCTCGCCTCGCCCGCGAGGCGCTCTCCAATCCCCTCGCGCTCACCTATCTGCTGGCGTGGCTGCCAGCGGCTGGAGGCAACTCCATCATCCCTCCCTACGTCGAGCACCGGTTCGCACCCGGGGTGCTCGCAACGAAGCTCCGCGACGCCCATTGCGGCAACCGCGACTGCTCATGGTGCTCGGAGCATCTCGACGCCGTGAAGGCGCTCAAGCGTCGGTTCGGGTTCCCGGATTTCCGGGAACAGCCCCGGAGCCAGGACGGCGAGAGCCTTCAGCGCTCAATCGTCGAGAAACACCTTGCCCGTGAGCATGTCCTCGGGATCCTTCCCACCGGGACCGGCAAGTCCCTGTGCTATCAGCTCCCGGCGTTGATGCGCTACGAGGCGACAGGGGCGATCACCGTTGTCATTTCGCCGTTGGTGGCGCTGATGGCCGATCAGGTCGCGGCCATGCGACGCCAGCGCATCACGTGCGCCATCACCATCAACGGCCTCATCTCGATGCCGGAACGGGCCGAAGCGCTGGCCCACATCCGACTCGGCGACGCGGGGATCGTGCTGGTCGCTCCCGAGCAGCTCCGCAACCGTTCCTTCCGAAAGGCGATCGCGGGACGCCGGATCGGCGCCTGGGTCGTGGACGAGGCGCACTGCCTCTCGAAGTGGGGGCACGACTTCCGTCCCGACTACCGCTACGTCGCGCGCTACATCGCCGAGCATCATGGGGTGGACTCCGCGCCGATCCTGTGCCTCACCGCGACCGCAAAGCACGATGTCATCGAAGACATCCGCCAGCACTTCGAGCAGACCCTTCAGGCGCGGCTCGAGGTCATCGACGGCGGGGCGGAACGCCGGAACCTGGAGTTCGTCGTCATGCCGACTTCGGCATCGCAGCGGATCGAGCACATCCATGGTGCGGTCGAGGACGCGCTCGGGCGCGCGGGCTCGGGCGGGGCCATCGTCTACTGCACGACCAAGCGCAGCACCGAGGAGACTGCCCAGGCGCTCGCCGACCGTGGGCTCTCCGCCCAGCACTTTCACTCCGGCCTGTCGCCGGAGCGCAAACGCGAGATACAGCGCGGCTTCCACGAGGGCGAGATTGACGTTGTGGTCGCCACGAACGCGTTCGGCATGGGCATCGACAAGCCCGACGTTCGCGCGGTCGTGCACGCCGAGATTCCGGGCTCGCTGGAGAGCTATCTTCAGGAAGCCGGCCGGGCGGGGAGAGACGGCGCCCCCGCGCATTGTCTGCTGCTGTTCGAGCCCGGAGACGCCGAGCAGCAATTCTCGCTCACCGCGCGTTCGCGCCTTGAGCGGCGCGACATCCAGGCGGTGCTGCGGGCGATTCGCCGCCTTGACTCGCGCCGCCGGCGCCACCACGCCGACACCGAGGATTCGGTCATCGCGACCGCGGGAGAGATTCTTCTCGAAGACGATGACGGTGAGTTCGCGCGCGACAGCGCGACCGACGACGACCGGGTGCGCACCGCGATCGCGTGGCTGGAGGAATCGAAGCTCGCGCGGCGCGACGAAAACCAC
>JAJDXK010000068.1 GCA_022823305.1 Alphaproteobacteria bacterium | reverse complement strand
CCGCTGCCGGCTCCGCCCTGGCACTCGTGGCCACGCTGCCGCCGGGCGCGGGCGCTGGCGCCGGTGTCGCCGGCACCTCCTGCGGCTTCTCCGCCGCGGGCTCCCGGCCCGAGCCGATGGCGCGGATCGCGTCCGCCGGGCTCGGCAGATCGGCGGCATAGGCGATGCGCACCAGGGTCATCTCGGCCGCGAGCGCAGGCCGCGTCGCCTGGCCCACCTCCTCCAGCCCCCTGAGCAGCATCTGCCAGGTCTGGGCGAGCGAGGGGACAGCCAGCGCCTCGGCCATGGTGCGCCCGCGCGTTCGCTCCGCCTCGGGCACCGCGGGGTCGTCCGCCGCGCTCGGCACGAGCTTCAGTCGCGTCAGCCAGTGGCAGAGCTCCAGCAGGTCCTGCAGCAGGGCCTGCGGCTCGGCGCCGGCATCGTGCAGCTCCGCGAAGCAGTCGAGCGCGTCCTTGATCGCGCCCCGCATCAGCATGTCGAAGAGGTCGAAGAGCCGGGTCCTGTCGGCAAGCCCCAGCATGGCGCGGACCGCCTCTTCGGTGATGCGCGTGCCCTCGTGGGCCATGGCCTGGTCGAGCACCGAGAGGCCGTCCCGCACCGAGCCGTCGGCGGCCCGGGCGATCAGCGCCAGCGCCGCGGGCTCGGCCTCGACGTTCTCCCTGGCCGCGATGTCGGAGAAATGCGCGACCAGGGTCTCCATCTCGACCCGGCGCAGGTCGAAGCGCTGGCAGCGCGAGAGCACCGTCACCGGCAGCTTGCGGACCTCGGTGGTCGCGAACACGAACTTGACGTGGGGCGGCGGCTCCTCGAGCGTCTTCAACAGCGCGTTGAAGGCGTTCTTCGACATCATGTGCACTTCGTCGATGATGTAGACCTTGTAGCGCGCCGAGACCGGGCGGTAGCGCACGCCCTCGATCAGCTCGCGCACGTCGTCGACCCCGGTGCGCGAGGCCGCGTCCATCTCGATCACGTCGACGTGGCGGTCCTCGGCGATGGCGACGCAGTGCTCGCAGACGCCGCAGGGCTCGGGCGTGGGGCCGCCCGTGCCGTCCGCGCCGATGCAGTTGAGCGCACGGGCGATGATCCTTGCCGCCGAGGTCTTGCCCACGCCGCGCACGCCCGTCAGCAGCCAGGCGTGCGCCAGGCGGTCCATCTCGATAGCGTTGCGGAGCGTGCGCACCAGGGCGTCCTGGCCGATCAGGCCGGCGAAGCTCGCCGGCCTGTACTTGCGCGCAAGCACGCGATAGGCGGCGGCGTCCTCGCTCATCGGCGCATTGTCGTCCTCGGGCCCCACAATGCGCAGCGGGTGCGCGGCGGGCGGCGCGTCGGGTTGCGGCAGGAGGCCGGCGGACGACCCGGCTTGAAGCTCGTTACGGCTGCTTCCTTCCGGACCTGACCGGGTTGGCGAGTAAGCCGTCCGTCGCCGACCTCCCGCCGGCACTATAGCAGGTGGCGCGGGTGCCGGCATCAGCGGCCGGCGCTTCGTGCCTATCCATCAAGCCTGCGTGAGCGCCGCTTCGCTTCCGCCAGAACGCCCGCGTCCATGTCGGCCAGAGACTTCGGTGCGCCGTCGCGGGCGAGGCGCCCGAACACGTCCTCGGGGCGGGTCTCGGCGAAGGCCGGCAAGGGCTTCAGCAGCACGCCCTCGGGCGTGTTTTCCACGACCAGCCGCGTCCCCGCCTCCCAGCGCAGTGCGCGGCGGATCGCCTTGGGCAGGACGACTCGCCCCTTCGTCGAAAGGGTGGTGGTGAGCCGTTCGGGCATCGGCATCGCCGGCGCCGGTTTCAGCGCGCGTCTCTAGGCCGCGCGCTGGGCGAGCTCGGCGAGGTGGGCGAGCACGGCCTCGGTGTCGCTCACGTCGGCCGAGCAGCGGTTCATGTCGAAGAGGTTGATCGCGTGGCTGATAGGCAGGCGGTCGAACACCGCGTCCGCCGGCACGATCGTGCGATAGTTGTACGAGAACGCGTCAAACACCGTGGCGCGAACGCAGTTGCAGGTGGCGCCGCCGGTGACGATCAGCGTGTCGATGCTGCGGTCGATCAGATAGGGCAGGAGGGGCGTGCCGTGGAAGGAGCTGGGCTTCTTCTTGGTGAAGACCAGGTCGCCCGGCTCGGGCGCCACCTCGGCCACGATCTCGCCGCCGTGGGTGCCCTCGAAGTAGACGTTCTCGCCCGCCTCGGCGCCGATCTTTGCATCGAAGAGCCCGGCGTCGCCCACCCTGCGGTCGATGGCGAAGCGGGTGTAGATCACCGGCGCAGCGGCCGCGCGGGCGGCGGCGACGATGCGCTTCGTCTGCCGCACCGCGGCCCAGCCGCTGGCGCAGCTGTAGGGGTAGGCGGCGAGGTCGTGGTTGCCCTCCTCGCCCACCATGTAGTTCTGCACGTCGATGAGGATGACGGCAGGGCGTGCGCCGAAGCCGACGCGCCGGGCCCAGCGGCCGCGCGCGATGGTCTCCCTGTCGTCCGCGCTGAGGAAGCGCTGCCAGTCCGGCATCTCGGCCATCGTCTCTCTCCGCCGCTGCGTCGGGACGCCCCCATCATAGCCGGAATCGGGCGGCGATGAGCGCCGATCGCCATGAGGCGGGAGGCTGGCGGCTCACGCTCACGCTGGGCCGGGCCGCCTTCCAGACACTGGAGGACGCGCTCGCCGCGCATGCCGAGGCCGTGGTCGCCCAGACCGTCGCGGAGGCGCACCCCGAGCGGGACGTGCCGGAGGACACGCTGCGCGTCACCCTCTTCGGCACGGGCCCGGCGGCGGACGACCCGCGACCCGCGCGGGTGCAAGCGCTCCTGAGGGAGGCGGGCGTGGGGGCGGAGACCGCAGCGCCGGAGCCGCTGGCTGCTGCCGACTGGGCCGCACGCTCGCGCGAGTCCTTCCCGCTTCTCCCGGTCGGCCGCTTCACCGTCGTCGGCGCGCACGAGGCGGCAACCGGCCGGCGCTTCGCGCTCCGCGTCGATGCCGGCGCCGCCTTCGGCTCCGGCCGTCACGAGACGACGCAGGGCTGTCTGCTCGCGCTCGACTGGCTGGCGCGGCGCCGGCGGGTGCGGGTCGCGTTCGATGTCGGCACGGGCTCCGGCATCCTCGCAGTGGCGGTGGCGCGCCTCTGGCCGGCCCGGGTCGTCGCCGTGGACAACGATCCTGCGGCCCTCGCCGCGGCGCGTGCGACGCTGCGGCAGAACGCGCTCGGCCGCCGGGTGACGCTGCTGCGGGGCACGGGCCTCCGTGTCGCCCCGGGCGCGGGGCCGGGTCGGGCCGACCTGATCGTGGCCAACATCCGTGCCCGGCCCATCGCGGCGATGGCGCCGGCCTTCGCCCGGCACCTCGGGGCGGGCGGCGCGCTGGTGCTCTCGGGCCTCGTCGCGCGCGAGGAGCGCTTCGTGCTCGCGGTCTTCCGCGCCGCCCGCTTCCGCCTCAGGCGCCGCTTCCCCCTGGGGCCGTGGGTCACGCTGATATTGACGCGGTAAGCGGCGTGCTGGCAGAAACCCGTCATGCCGGAAAGCGCCACGGATATCGACCGCCGCGCCGCGCTCGCCCGCGCGCTCGCCGAGGCCGGGGTGGAGACGCCCGCAGACGCGGTGGGGGCGCTGCTGCGCGGCATCGCCGCGGCCGACGCGCGGGACCGGGACTGGCTGCGCCTGATCCACCCCCGAGCCGAGGCCGACGCCCGGCTGGGCGAGCGGCTGGATACGCTCCGCCGGGCTTACGCCGCGGCGCCCGACGGCATCGATACCCCGCAGGCAGCGGCACGCCTTGCGGCGCTCCGGGCCGAGCTGGCAAGGCGCGGCCTCGCGGGCTTCGTGGTGCCGCTGAGCGACGAGCACCAGGGTGAGTACGTGGCGCGCCGCTCGCAGCGCCTCGCCTGGCTCACCGGCTTCACCGGCTCGGCCGGCATGGCGATCGTGCTGGCGAAGCACGCCGCGCTCTTCGTCGACGGGCGCTACACCCTGCAGGCGGCGGCGCAGGTGGACGGCGCCCTCTACGAGCATCGCCACGTCACGGACGCGCCGGCGGACGCGTGGCTCAGGGAGCATCTCGGCGAGGGGGCGGCGCTCGGCTACGACCCGCGCCTGCACGGGGCGCGCGAGCGCGACCGGCTGGCCAAACCCTGCGAGGCCGCCGGCGCGCGCCTGGTGGCGTGCGAGGAGAACCCCATCGACGCGATCTGGGACGACCAGCCGCCACCGCCGCTGGGTCCCATCGCCCCGCACCCCGCGCGCTTCGCCGGTGCGGACTCGGGCGAGAAGCGCGAGGCCGTCGCCGCCCGGCTGGCGGAGAGGGGCGCGGAGGCGGCCGTGCTGAGCGCGCCCGATTCCATCGCCTGGCTGCTCAACGTGCGCGGCGCCGACGTCGCCAACAGCCCGCTGCCGCACTCCTTCGCCATCATGCACGGCGCCACCGTGCACGGCGCGGGCTCGCACGGCGGGGCCGAGGTGGACTGGTTCGTGGACGCGCGCAAGCTGCTGCCCGAGGTGCCGGCCCATCTCGGCAACGCGGTCAGGGTGCAGGTGCCCGCCGCGCTTGCCGGCGTGCTCGACGGTCTGGCCGAGGCCGGCAGCGCGGTGCTGGTCGACGAGGCGGCGACGCCGGTCTGGATGGTCGACCGGCTGACGGAGGGCGGCGCCAGGGTGATCCGCGGCGCCGATCCCTGTGCGCTGCCGAAGGCCTGCAAGAACGCGGTCGAGCTCGAGGGCATCCGCGCCGCGCATCGCCGCGACGGCGCAGCGCTGACGCGCTTCCTCGCCTGGCTCGCGGCCGCCCCGCCGGGCTCGGTCAGCGAGCTCGACGCGGTGGCACGGCTGGCGGCGATGCGGCAGGGCGGCGCGCACTACCGCGGCCCGAGCTTCGACACGATCTCGGGCGCCGGCGCCAACGGCGCCATCGTCCACTACCGCGTCACGGCGGAGAGCAACCGCACGCTTGAGCCGGGCTCGCTCTACCTGGTCGATTCCGGCGGGCAGTACCTGGACGGCACCACCGACGTGACCCGCACGGTGGCGATCGGCCGGCCTCTGCCGGAGCACCGCGACCGCTTCACCCGTGTGCTGCGCGGCCACATCGCGCTGGCGACGGCGCGCTTCCCGCGCGGCACCACGGGCGCGCAGCTCGATGCGCTGGCGCGCCAGTTCCTGTGGCAGGCGGGCCTCGACTACGACCACGGCACGGGCCACGGCGTCGGCCATTACCTCAACGTGCACGAGGGACCGCAGCGCATCTCGCGCCTGGGCAGCGGGGCAGCGCTCGCGCCCGGCATGGTGGTCTCCAACGAGCCCGGCTACTACGAGACCGGCGCCTACGGCATCCGCATCGAGAACTTGGTGGCGGTGACGGAAGCGGATGACCGCGGCGGGGGCGGCTTCCTCGGCTTCGAGACGCTGACCCTCGCGCCCATCGACCGCGCGCTCATCGACCCTGCCATGCTGACGGCGGTCGAGCGCGCCTGGCTCGACGCTTACCACGCGCGCGTGGGCGAGACGCTCGCGCCCCTGCTCGCCGACGATGCCGAGACGCTGGCCTGGCTCGGCGCCGCCACCGCCCCCCTCGGCGACTAGGGCGTATCCGTTTCACACGGAAACGCCCTAGCTATTTGTCGCTCACGGCAGCCGGCCTACGGCCGGCGCCTGCGCGGGCGGGCCGCAGTCGCGGCCTGTCGCGCGTCCGTCAAAGACGGACGCGCTCTAAGGCGCAGGCCCGGTCATCCTGGCGGGGTCGATCCAGCGTTCGAAGTCGGCCTCGCTGACGACGCCGAGCGCGAGCGCCGCCTCCTTGAGCGTGGTGCCCTCGGCGTGGGCCTTCTTCGCCACCTTCGCGGCGTTGTCGTAGCCGATGTGGGGGTTCAGCGCGGTCACCAGCATCAGCGATTCGTGCAGCAGCCGGTCGATGCGCGCGCGGTTGGGCTCGATGCCGGCGACGCAGTTGTCGGTGAAGCTGCGGGCGCCGTCGCCGATCAGCCGGATCGACTGCAGCAGGTTGTAGATCATCACCGGCTTGAAGACGTTGAGCTCGAAGTGCCCGCTCGCGCCCGCGACCGAGACGGCGACGTGGTTGCCCATCACCTGGGCCGCCACCATGGTGAGCGCCTCCGCCTGGGTCGGATTGACCTTGCCCGGCATGATCGAGGAGCCGGGCTCGTTGGCCGGCAGCTCCAGCTCGCCGAGGCCGCAGCGCGGGCCCGAGCCCAGCAGCCGGATGTCGTTCGCGATCTTCATCAGGCTCGCGGCGACGGTGTTGAGCGCGCCCGACATCTCCACCACGGCGTCGTTGGCGGCGATGGCCTCGAACTTGTTCTCGGCGGTGGTGAAGGGGAGGCCGGTAAGCGCCGCCACCTCGGCCGCGAAGCGCGCATCGAAGCCCGCCCTGGTGTTGAGCCCGGTGCCGACGGCGGTGCCGCCCTGGGCCAGTGCCGAGAGCCGGGGCAGCGCGGCCTTCACGCGCTCGATGCCGTAGCCGGCCTGGGTCGCGTAGCCGGAGAACTCCTGGCCGAGCGTCAGCGGCGTCGCGTCCTGCAGGTGGGTGCGGCCGATCTTCACGATATCCGCGAAGGCCTCCGCCTTGGCGGCGAGCGCGGCCTGCAGGTGCTCGAGCGCCGGCAGCAGCAGGTGGTGGCACTGCTCGACCGCGGCGATGTGCATCGCGGTGGGGAAGGTGTCGTTCGACGACTGGCTGCGGTTGACGTGGTCGTTGGGGTGGACCGGCGTCTTCTGCCCCATGGGTCGGCCCAGGATCTCGCAGGCGCGGTTGGCGATCACCTCGTTCGCGTTCATGTTGCTTTGGGTGCCGGAGCCGGTCTGCCAGACGACCAGGGGGAAGTGGTCGTCCAGCGTGCCCGCGATCACCTCGCCGGCGGCCTCGTCGATGGCCGCGCCGATATCCGGCTCGAGCAGCCCGGCTTCCACGTTCACCCTGGCGGCGGCCTGCTTGACGATGCCGAGCGCGCGGATCAGCGGCGCCGGCATGCGCTCCCCGCCGATCCTGAAGTTCTGCAGGCTGCGCTGGGTCTGGGCGCCCCAGTAGGCGCTGGCGGGCACCTCGATCGCACCGATCGAGTCCGTCTCGCGCCGCGTCTCCGCCCCTGTGCTGCTCATGGCCGTGTCCCCTCAGGTTGCCGGCGACCCCGGGCCGCCGGCGCGCTCCTTCACGATTCCGCTCCCGCCCCCGCCTCCGCGCGGCCGACGCTGACGTAGCGAAAGCCGGCGGCGGCCGCCTCGCGCGGCTCGTAGACGTTGCGCAGGTCGACGATCAGCGGCGTCCGCAGCAGGCCCTTCACGCGCTCCAGGTCGAGCGCCCGGAACTCGTTCCACTCGGTGAGGATGACCAGCGCGTCCGCGCCTTCCATGGCGTCGTAGGCGTCGCGGCACCAGACGACCCCGTCGAGCTGGGCGCGCGCCTCCTCCATGCCGGCGGGGTCGAAGGCGCGCACCACAGCCCCCCGTTCCATCAGCCCCGGCAGGATGGTGAGGCTCGGGCTCTCGCGCACGTCGTCGGTGTTCGGCTTGAAGGTGACGCCGAGCACCGCCACGGTCCGGCCCGCGACCGTGCCGTCCATGGCGTGGACGATCTTCTCCACCATCGCGGCCTTGCGCGCGGCGTTGCTGCGCAGCACCGTCTCGACGATGCCGGATGGCGCGCCGGCTTCCTCCGCGATGCGGGTGAGGGCCGCCAGGTCCTTGGGAAAGCACGAGCCGCCGAATCCCGGCCCTGCGTGAAGGAAGTAGCGCCCGATGCGGTTGTCGAGGCCGATCCCCCTGGCGACGTCCTGCACGTCGGCGCCGAGCCGCTCGCACAGGTCCGCGATCTCGTTGATGAAGGCGATCTTGGTCGCGAGGAAGCCGTTGGCCGCGTACTTGATGAGCTCCGCCGTCTCCAGCGTGGTGAAGAGCACCGGCGTCTCGATCAGGAAGAGCGGGCGGTAGAGCGCCCGCATGACCTCGCGCGCCCGGTCGCTGTCCACGCCCACGATGACCCGGTCGGGGCGCATGAAGTCGCCGATGGCCGAGCCCTCGCGCAGGAACTCCGGGTTGGAGACGATGTCGACGTCGGCCTCGGGCTGCCGCTCGCGGACGATGCGCGCGATCTCGCGCCCGGAGCCGACGGGCACCGTCGACTTGGTCGCGACCACGGTGTAGCCCTCCAGCGCATCGGCCACCTGGCGGGCGGCCTCACGCACGTAGGAGAGGTCGGCGTGGCCGTCGCCGCGCCTGCTCGGCGTGCCCACCGCCAGCATCACCACGTCGGCCCCCGGCACGGCATCCGCGATGTCGCCGCTGAAGGAGAGGCGGCCGGCCGCGGCGTTGGCCGCGACCAGCGCCTCCAGCCCCGGCTCGTAGAGCGGCACCCGGCCTGCCCGGAGCGCCGCGATCCGCTCCGGCGCGGCATCGACGCAGGTCACGCTGTGGCCGAACTCCGAGAAGCAGGCGGCCGACACCAGGCCGACGTAACCTGCCCCTATCATCGCGACGCGCATCACGGTGCTCCCCGCCGCCGGCGCTCACGGCGGAGGTGTGCCACGGCGGCCACCCTGCGGCAAGAACCGCTACGCAGGCAGCGCCGGGGGCGGGGCTCGCGGGTTTGGCGCCGGCGTGCCGTCGCTCTATCCTCGCGGCCTCGTCGCATGAGACCCGAGAGCGCGCCATGTCGTCCGAGCGTCCGAGCGAACGCCCCCTGGCGGTGATGGTGACGGGCGGCGGCCGTTCCATCGGCCGGGCCGTGGCCGAGCGCTTCCATGCCGCAGGCGCGCGCGTCCACATCTGCTGCCTCACGCGCGGGAGCCTGGAGGACGCGCTCGCCGCCAACCCCGGCATGTCCGGCGGGATCGCCGACGTGGGCGCGGCGGATGAGGTCGCACGCTGGTTCGCGGAGGGGCTGGCGGCGCTCGGCGGGCTCGACGCGCTGGTGAACAACGCCGGCATCAGCGGCCCCAGGGCGCCGGTCGAGGAGATCGAGGACGAGGACTGGTACCGGGTGATCGAGGTCAACCTCCACGGCATGTTCCACTGTATCAAGCGCGCCGTACCGGTGATGAAGGCGCAAGGGCAGGGCACGATCATCAACATATCCACCGCGTCCACCCGCGTCGGGATGCCGCTCCGCACCTCCTACATCACGTCGAAGTGGGCGGTGGACGGGATGACCCGCAACCTCGCGCGCGAGCTCGGCCCCTTCGGCATCCGCTGCAACGCGATCCTGCCGGGGATCATCGACAACCCGCGCGGGCGCCGCCTCATCACGCGGCTGGCGGAGGAGCGGGGGCAGACTGTCGCCGAGGCGCACGAGCGCTACACGGGCTTCATCTCGACGCGCTCGCTCGTCTCCTGCGAGGAGGTCGCCGACGCCGCGTTCTGGCTGGCCTCCGACGCCGCGCGCAACGTCACGGGGCAGCTGATCGGGGTGTGCGGCAACCTGGAGTGGGAGGAGTAGGGCGGCGTTCCAGCCGCCTACTTCTTGCGGAAGCGGTCGAGCGTCACGACCTTTTCCGCCCCCGCCTCCGCCGCGACCTCTGCGTCCTCCTCCGCCGGCGCCTCCGCGGTGCCCGCCTCCCGCGCTTCCGCCTCGGCGGCTGCGCCCGCCAGCGGGCGCGGTCCGGACGCGGCCCCCGCCGCCGCCTTCCGACCCGGCCCGAACTGCAGGCCGAACTTCACCCAGGGGTCGGCATAGCTGGTGAGCGCGGCGAAGGGCACGGTGATGCGCTGGCTCACCTTGTTGAAGCTCAGCGTCACGGAGAACGAGGTCTCGCCCACGTCGAGGTCCCAGAACTGGTGCTGCAGCACGATGGTGAGCTCGTCCGGGTAACGCCCGCGCAGCACGTCGGGGATCTCGACGCCCGGGGTATCGGTCCTGAAGGTGACGTAGGCGTGGTGGGAGCCCGGCCAGCCCTCGCGGGCAACGCGGCTCAGCGTCTCGCGGACCACGGCGCGCAGCCCGGTCTCGACGAGAGCGTTGTAGCCGATCAGGTCCTTGCCCATGCCTCCCGTCCGCCCGGCTTCGCGTGTCGCGCGAGCGCGAGGCGTCTCGCGCGCGGCATCGAAGTGGGGGGCTTCTGTTGCCCGGCGCCCCCCGAGCCGCGCTTACCCAGCCAGGCTAGGCAGCGAGTGCGACCTCATTGTCGTTCGCACTTAAGGTTTGGCCCGATAACGGCGGTACCATGCCGGGCGAAAACCACACCTTTACCACGCACGTCGATCCTGGTTCGCCCCCGCAACCCTGCCCGCAGGCCAAGGGAGTGGTGGAGGCGCCGGGTACTGCCCCCGGGTCCGCAACGCTTATTCCGAGCGGCGTTTATCGCCATAGTCGACGGTCTCCCGCCGACCCCGCTAATATAGTTTGCCGCCGCCCGCTTGGGAAGCGGCGGCGTCCAGATTCCGCGCGCCCGCGGCGGGAGTCGGCGCCGGCCGCGGCGCACGCTCACCAGGGATGACCCTTGCCATGCCGATCGACGACCACAAGCGGGCGGAGATCGAGGCCCAGCGGGCGGTGGCGCACGAGACCAGGCGCGTCACCGTGCCGGCGCTGGAGGCCGTGCTCTACGAGCGTTTCGACGTGCTCGACCACGGCTTCGTGCGGGTCATCGACTACATGGGCGACGACGGGGCCATCGTCCAGGCGGCGCGGGTCTCCTACGGCGCGGGCACGCGCAAGGTGCGGGAGGACCGCGCGCTGATCCGCTACCTCCTGCGCCACCGCCACACCACGCCCTTCGAGATGTGCGAGATCAAGCTGCACATCAAGACGCCGATCTTCGTCGCGCGCCAGTGGCTGCGCCACCGCACCGCGAGCGTCAACGAGTACTCCGCGCGCTATTCCCGGCTCGACCGGGAGTTCTACGTGCCGGACGCGGCGCACCTGCAGTCGGTGCTGGAGGAGCAGATCGAGCGCCAGCGCGCCAGCAGCAGCGGCATGGACGACCTCTTCGGCTGGCGCGAGGCGGGTGAGAAACGTCGAGAGTTGTTTGCACAGTCCGCCACCAACAAGCAGGGCCGGGCCCCCGAGCTGAGCGACGCGGAGGCGCGCGAGGCGCTCTCGCGCATCAACTGGGTGTCAAAGAATGCCTACGGCGTCTACGAGAACCTGCTCAACGAGGACGAGAGCGGTGAGGCGAAGGATCCCGAGCGCGCCGGGCTCGCCCGCGAGCTCGCCCGCGCCGCGCTGCCGGTCAACTACTACACCCAGTTCTACTGGAAGATCGACCTGCACAACCTGCTGCACTTCCTCTCGCTCCGGGCGGACGCCCACGCCCAGTACGAGATCCGCGCCTATGCCGAGGTGATCCTCGACAGGGTGGTCGCGCGCTGGGTGCCGGGGACCTACGAGGCCTTCCAGGACTACACGATGAAGGCGGCCTCGCTCTCGGCCGGCGCGCTCGACGTCGTGAGGCGCAGGCTGGCGGGCGAAGAGGTCGACCAGGCGAAGAGCGGGCTTTCCGGGCGCGAGTGGCGCGAGCTGATGCAGCTGCTGGAGCGCGACTCCTAGCGCACCATGTAGACCTTGCGCACGGTCTCGACGACCTCGCACGCGCCCGCCCAGCCGGCGGGGAAGGCGCAGGTCGTGCCGGGGCGGATTTCGGTCACCGTGCCGTCGTCCTCGGTGTAGACCGCGCGGCCCGCCAGCACGTGGAAGAACTCGTCGCGCTCGACCTCGCAGCGCCAGCGCCCGGGCGTGCATTGCCAGAGCCCCGTCTCCGACGACCCGTCCGCGTTGCGGAACAGGACCAGGCCGCTCGCGCGGGAGACCGGCTCGCCGATGGGCGCGGCGACGTCCCCCCAGTCGGTGAAGGTCGCGGGGTCGAGCGCGGCGGCGTCTTCCAGTACGTGCGCGGGCATTTCTCAAGGTGCTCCAGCGAGTTGTCGATGGCGTCGGCGGGCGGGACCGTCGAGGTGCGGGCAATTGTGCTCGATGGCGAAGGTCACTATACAGAAACGGCCGTCGCCGCGCGTCTCGGCGGCGGGCGCAGGGAGGCGAGAATCGACACACAGCAACCAGGCCCGAGCCCTTCCCGATGAGCGAGCAGGCGTTCTTCAGGGCCGAGAACCTGCAAAAGCGCTTCGGTGGGCTGGCCGCCATCGACGGGCTCAGCTTCGAGCTGAGAGAAGGGTCCATTCACGGGCTCATCGGCCCGAACGGAGCGGGCAAGACCACCGTCTTCAACGTGATCAGCGGCTTCTACAAGCCGACCGCGGGCAGGATCTTCTACCGGGGCGAGTCCATCGGCGGCCTGCAGCCGCACCAGATCGTCGCCAAGGGGCTGGTCCGCACCTTCCAGGAGACGACGCTCTTCCAGGAGTTCACCACCTTCGAGAACGCCCTGATGGGGTGCTACCTCCACACCAGGAGCAGCATGATCTCGGCCCTCTTCGGCACCCAGCGCGCGAGCGAGCGGGCCAGCGACGCGCGCACCCTCGAGGTGCTGGAGTTTCTCGGCCTGGCCGAGCGCAGGGACGAGCTGGCCTCGAACCTGCCGCACGGCCTGCAGCGCGCGCTCGGCGTCGCCGTGGCGCTGACGGCGCAGCCCAAGCTGCTGCTGCTGGACGAGCCCTTCGCCGGGATGAACCCGGAAGAGACGCGCAACATGATGGACCTGATCCAGAAGGTGCGCGAGAGCGGCATCACCATCCTGCTGGTCGAGCACGACATGCAGGCGGTGATGGGGCTCTGCGAGCGCATCACGGTGGTCAACTTCGGCCAGCTTCTGATGGAGGGCGCGCCGGACGAGATCAAGAACAACAAGGACGTGATCGAGGCCTACCTGGGAACCGACCTCAATGCTGCTCGAAGTTAAGGACATCACCGTCCACTACGGGAGCGTCGAGGCGGTCTCGGACATCTCCATCGGGATCGACGAGGGCCAGATCATCACCCTGATCGGCGCCAACGGCGCCGGCAAGAGCACCACGCTGCGCACCATATCGGGGCTGAAGCGCGCCACCGCGGGCGGCATCTGGTTCGACGGCCAGCGCATCGACCACCTGGCGCCGGAGAGGATCGTCCGCATGGGCATCGCCCACGTGCCCGAAGGGCGGCAGGTTTTCCCCGACCTCAGCGTCAACGAGAACCTCCACACCGGCGCCTACCTGCGCAAGGACAAGCAGGGCATCGCGCGCGACCTCGCGGACGTGCACGAGCGCTTCCCCGTGCTCAGGGAGCGGCGCAACCAGAGGGCCAAGACGCTGAGCGGCGGCGAGCAGCAGATGGTGGCCATCGGCCGCGCGCTCATGTCCAGCCCGCGCCTGATCCTGATGGACGAGCCCTCGCTCGGGCTTTCGCCGGTGATGGTGCAGGAGGTGGCGCGGATCGTCCGCGACATCAACGCGCGCGGCGTGCCGGTGATCCTGGTCGAGCAGAACGCCGAGCTGGCCCTCGCGCTCGCGAGCTACGGCTACGTGCTGGAGACCGGCCGCATCGCGCTCGAAGGCAAGGCGAACGAGCTGCACGAGGACGACCACGTTCGCCACGCCTACCTCGGCGCCTGAACCTCCGCGCCGACGCCGGACCAAGCGCGCCCATGCGGCCCTGCCTGCTCGTCGACGTCCTCTGGGAGCAGTTCGCCGAGGAGGCCTGCACCCGCCTGGAGAGCGGTGACGCGGTCGCCCCGCTGTGGCAGACCGGCGCGCGCCTCAGCCGGGCCTTCGACGAGGCGGACCCGCGCCGCGCGGCGAGCCTGCACTGCCTCGCGGCGAGCGCGCGGGAGGCGGGCGACATGGCGGGTGCCGAGGCGCGCTATCGCGAGGCCGTCGCCGCCTGGGAGCGGGTGCCGGAGTGGGTCGCGCAGATGGGCGTGGACTTCACCGCCCGCAGCGCCTCGATGCACATCCGCCTCGAGATGAAGCGGACGGAGGAGCTGAGCAGGCTCAAGCGCAGCATCAACGCCACGCTTGCCGAAGGCGGCCTCGCCGCGGCGCTGGGCAACCTCGCCGAGCTCCTCCACGCGACCGGGCGCACGCGCGAGGCGGAGCCGCTCTACCGGCGCGCGCGGGAGATGCGCGAGAAATCCGTGAGCCACCGCGAGGCCGGGGTGGCGGTGATCTGCGACAACCTCGCGGACCTGCTGGACGAGGCCGGGCGCGCGGGCGAGGCGGAAGAGCAGCGGGCGCGGGCGCGGGAGATCGACGCCGATCCCTTCCACGCCGGGATCGAGTACTTCCGCAGGCAGCGCCGGCCGAAGATGACCGATACCCGAAAGCTGACGGCGGCGGTCTACCTCGCGCCGCCCTGCCGCCGGGCGGGCGCCTGAGACGCCCTACTCCCGCCTCGCGAGAGCGCCCTCTCCGCGCTTCCGCAGCCAGACCAGCCACTGCATGACCTTGCGGGGCAGGCTGACCAAGCCGTCGGGCAGGAAGAGCATGGTCGCGATCAGCACCAGGCCGTAGAAGCCGGGTCTGAGCTCGTCGAGCCCGCGCAGGGATTCGTCGATGATCGAGAGCACCGTGACCCCGATGATCGGGCCGGCGAAGTGGCCGAGGCCGCCCACCAGCACCCAGACCAGGACGAAGAGCATCTGCTTCAGGCCGAAGAGGCCCGGATTGATCGCGGTGACGTAGTGCGCCAGCATCGCGCCCGCGATCCCTGCGAAGAAGCCGCCGGTGACGAAGGCGATGGTGCGGTAGCGGCGCACGTCGACGCCGACCGACTGCGCCAGCGTGTCCTTGTGGTGCACCGCGTGGAAGACGAAGCCGAAGCGGGAATGCTCGATGCGGTACATGACGGTCAGGAAGATCAGCCCCACGATCATCGCGAAGAAGTAGTAGGGAACCGGCGCGCCGAGATCGAGATAGAGCAGATCGCCCAGGTCGATTTCCAGGACCGGGATGCCGCGCAGGCCGCGAAAGCCGCCGAAGGGGTCGTTGAACTGCACCCAGCAGAGGCGGATCGCCTCCGCCGCGGCGAAGGAGCCGATGAGGAAGTAGAACCCCTTCATGCGGAAGAGCGGGAAGCTCAGGATGTAGGCGATCACGGCCGCGGCCACCCCGCCGAGCGGCATGGATATCCAGGGCGAGATGGGCAGGCTTGCGAGCAGCGCGCTCGCATAGGCACCCACACCCATGATCACGGCGTGGGCCAGCGAGAACTCGCCGGTGATCGCGATCAGGCGGTAGCTCACCACCAGAATGACGTTGATGAACAGGAAGATCAGGAAGTCGAGCTGATAGGGCCTGACGACGAAGGGCAGGACGCAGATCACCGCGAGCACGACGGCGATCCCGGCGGCGTTCAGGCAGGTCCGCCTAGACACTCTCGCGTGCCCCCATGATCCCGGTCGGCTTGACGATCAAGACCAGCAGCATCAGCGCCAGACCCAGGATCGTCGCGATCTCGCCGCCGATGTAGGTGGTGACGAAGGTGTGGAAGAAGCTGTAGGCGACGGCCGCGATGAGCGCGCCCTCGATGCTGCCCATGCCGCCGACGATCATGACGATGAAGGCGGTGACGAGCACCGGGTGGCCCATCTGCGGCGTGATGCGCACGAGCGGCGACATGACAGCGCCGCCCATGCCGGCCATCGCCGCGCTGATCGCCATCGCCAGCATGGAGATCTTGCCGATGCCGATGCCCTGCAGCGCCGCCGCCTCGGGGTTCTGGGCGCAGGCCCGCATCGCCCAGCCGAGCCTGGTGCGGCTCATGAAGAGCCAGAAGGTGACGAGGATGAAGGCCGCGATGGCGAAGACGAAGAGCCGCGAATGGGAGATCGTGACGCTCTCGATGCCGAAGGCGTGCCACGACTCCTTAAAGTAGGGCGTCATGTTTTTCATGAGTCCCTGGCCGAACAGATAGACGACGAGAACCTCGAGGACGAACATCATGCCGACGGAGACGATGAGGCCGCCGAACAGGTTGCCGCGCATCGGGCGGAACAGCGCGCGTTCCATCAGGAGGCCGATGGCCATCGTGAGCAGCGTCGCCAGCACGATGGAGGCGAAGAAGGGCAGGCCCACCTCGGCGTAGAGGTACCAGGTGGCGTAGGCGCCCACCATGTAGAGGGCGCCGTGGGCGAAATTCACGATCTGCATGATGCCGAAGATCAGCACCAGGCCGACTGCGAAAATCGCGGTGAAGCTGCTTGCGATCAGCGAGTTCAGGACGGTCTGAAGGATGAGTTCCAGATCCGTCATGTCGCGCTAGGGTCCCTTCCGGCCGATCGCCAGGGCATGTGAGAGGAGAGGTTGTGCCCCGCCGGAGCGGGGCACAACCTTTCAGGTTCGCCTAGCCGGCGAGCGGAACGCCGAGCTCGACGAAGTGCTTCTTCAGAACGTCCAGGTGCTGGTCGCACCAGGCCCTGACATCGCCCATCTCGACGATGACGGCCTTGCCGTTCTGCATCTGAACGACGGGCCACTTGCCGAGCGCCGCGCTGTTCACGCCGAAGAACTGCTCGCCCCACCACTCGGCGTCGCCGAATGCGTGCGGCACCGGGCTCAGCGTGCGGAGTTGCTCGGCCACCGTCGGCGGATCGAAGGTGCCCGCGGCGGCCACGGCGGCGCGCCACATCTCGAGCGCCGCGGCATACTCCCACGAGACCGCCGTCCAGGCACCGGGATAGCGCTCGGCGTAGGTCTTGTAGAACGCGGCCGCGTTGTCGAAATGGGTGTCGGGACCCTGCATGATCGGGTCGTCGAGATCCGGGAACTGCCAGAGGAATCCCTCCAGGAACTCCACGCTGGTCTTGCTCAGGATATGGTCGTACTGGTCGAGCGTGCAGTTCACGAACTGACCCTTGTAGCCCTGCAGGAAGGCCTGCTCGGTCAGCAGGTTGACGTAGTCGGGATAGGCCGTGTCCCAGGTGATCACGTCGGGGTTCGCTGCGATCAGCTTCGACACCACCGGCGCGAAGTCGGTCACCTCGAAGCCGAACAGGTTCTCCTCGATGATCTCGATGCCGGCCACCTCGAACGCGGCCCGGTAGGTCGCGAGCGAGCTGAGGCCAAGCTCGTCGTTCTGGGTCGCGATCGCCGCCGTCTTGATGTGCGGCATGTTGCGCGCGATGTAGTCCACGGCGGTCACGTTGTAGAAGGGATGGACCTCGACCGGCGCGAAGAGATAGGGCGCGTCGGCGCTGATGTCGGTCGGCACCAGCGTCGTCGTCAGCATCTTATTGCGGGTCATGAAGTCCTTGACCGCCAGCACCGGCGTGACGCCGAGCATCAGCACGATCGAGACCTCGTCCTCGAAGAGCAGCTTCTTGGCGCCGACCGTCGCCTTCACGGCGTCGAACTCGTCGTCGTAGGAGATGATCTCGACCATGTACTTCTCGCCGCCCATCTCGAGGCCGCCGGCGGCGTTGATCTGCTCCGCCCAGATCTCGACCCCGTAGAGGCCGGGGAGGCCCCAGCCCGCGGCATCGCCGGTGAGCGCCGCGAGGAAGCCGATCTTGACCGTCTTCTCCCCGGCGAAGACCTTCGACGGCGTCGCGCCGAGTGCCGTCAGGCCCGCGGCAACGCCACCCGTTGCCGCCATGAACTTGCGTCGTGTGATGCTCGATTTCATGGAACGAAACCTCCCGTGGTTACTGGTGCTTGACACGCTGCGCGGCGTTGCGGGTCGCCCATTCCGCGACGAGCACTCCCGCAACCCTTGCATGGGATTGTAACCGATCAGGCGCCGCCTGCACCCGGTCCTTTGCGGTCCGCTCGGTGCGTGGCGTCAGACGGCACCTGCGCGCCCCGACCACTTGCGGAAACAGGGCCACGGCTAGTTCGCGGCCAGGGGCTCTTCGTCCCTGCCCCAGATCATGCGCTCGCGGCGGTAGGGCAGGGGCCGCTGCGGGTTCTTCGATTCGAACTCGCGGGCGATGCGGTGCCCGTCGAAGATCGCGTCGCCCGTGAGCCTCGGCGCGTAGCAGTCGCCGGCCTGGTAGATACCGGCGATCTCCTCCTCCGCCCATCTCTCGCGACGCTCCCAGAGCGAGCGGTAGAGCGCGTTGTTGGAGAGCCGCGCCGTCACCAGGATCACGCTGTCGGCGTCGATGGTCGTGGTCTCGCTGCCGGCCTTGCGCACGGGCTCGCCGGGCCTGGGCTCCACGGTGCGCTTGTAGCCGTCGCGGGAGAGATTGAAGAGCCTCACCTTCACCACGTTGCCGGGCTCGCATTCCTCGACCCAGGTGCCGCCGTACTGGGCGATCCCCTTCTCGTGCATCATGCGGTGCAGGTTGGGGGCCTCCAGGGTGTATTCCATCAGCGGCGCGGCGTCCGCGAACTGCGTCACGATCGAGACCTGCTTGCCCTGGTCGGCCAGCATCTCGGCCATGCTGACGCCGGTGAAGTAGCCGTCGGCATCGAGAATGACGACGCGCTCGCCGATATCCTTGCCCGCCATGACCTGATCGGGCGTCGCGAAGTGCGGCGCGGCCGCGTCGATCCCCGGGATGCCCGCCATGGTGATGTGGCTGAAGCCGTCGGCGGCCCAGCGCGAGCCGGTGCAGAGCACCACCTTGTCGGCGCCGTAGGTCAGCACGGCTTCGGCGTCCAGGCGCGCGTTGGTGTGCACCTCGACGTTCCCGAGCTTGTCGAGCTGGGCCTGCCGGTAGCTGGTGATGCGGCTCCACTCGGCCATGCCGGGATAGCGCATCACGTCGCGCACGTGCCCGCCGATCTCGGCCTCCGCCTCGACGAGGTGCACGTCGTAGCCGCGCCGCCCGAGCACGCGCGCGCACTCGGAGCCCGCCGGGCCTGCGCCGACCACGAGGACCGAGCCCGCGTCCTCGACCTGGTCGAACTCCTCCGGGTGCCAGCCGCGCCGGTACTCCTCGTTGGCGACCGGGTTCTGGGTGCAGACCAGCGGCGCGCCTCGCTCCCAGCGCGAGACGCAGATGTTGCAGCCGATGCACTCGCGGATGTCCTCGAGCCGCCCTTCCTCGACCTTCTTCGGCAGGAAGGGATCGGAGATGGAGGGGCGCGCGCCGCCGATGATGTCGGCCTGCCCGGAGTTGATCACATGAACCATGTCGTCCGGGCTGGTGAAGCGGCCTACGTTGATCACCGGCACCTTGGCGACGCTCTTCACGTGCCTGGTGAAGGGCGCCTGGTGGTTGGCCTTGTAGAAGCGCGAGGGGCCGGCGTCCTCGCCCCACTCGCTGAAGGTGGAGACGTTCACGTCCCACAGGTCCACCAGCCCCCGCCGGGTGGCGAGCTCGATGAAGCCGATGCCGTCGTCCTCGGCCTGCACGCCCTCCGGCCCCATGATCTGGTCGACCGAGATGCGCACGGCGATGGCGCACTCGTGGCCGACGGCCTCCTTCACCTTCTCAATGGTCTCGAGCCAGAAGCGCGCGCGGTTCTCGAAGGAGCCGCCGTACTTGTCCGTCCGCTTGTTGTAGAAGCGCGAGAGGAACTGCACCGGCAGGACGCCGTGCGAGCCGTAGACGTAGACGATGTCGAAGCCGCACTGCACGGCCCGCTTCGCGGATTCCACGTACATCTCCTGCAGCTCGATGATCTCGGCCTCGTCGGGCTCGTGCGAATAGGTGCCGATCGACCAGTCGGAGGTCGACTGCGTGGGAGACGACGGCGCGGTCCGGGTGTCGAGGTTCGCCACCGCCGAGCCCATGTGCCAGAGCTCGACGCCGGCGAGCGCGTCCCACTTGTGCAGGGAGTCGCACAGGTGCCGCAGGTTGATGATGTCGCCCTCGTCCCAGAGGCTGGCCAGCACGCTCGGCGCGGTGTCGGCCTCGTAGTCGATGGAGCAGGCCTCGGTGCAGATGCCGCCCCAGCCGCCTTCGGCCTTCGTGCCGCGGAACGCGGCCTGCGTGCCCGGCCGCTCCGAGCCCGCGCCGTTGCAGTGCGGCACCTGGTAGAAGCGGTTCTTCATGGTCTTCGGGCCGAACTGGATGGGCTCGAAGAGGATGTCGTACTTGGGGTCTCGTGCCATCGCTGCGCTCCCTCCACGGACCGGCGTGCGGCGTTCATTCGCTGCGGCAGATTAAGGGGCTTCGAATCGGGAGGCAAGCGAGCCCGGAGGGCGCGCGGCGGCGGCCGGTCAGTGGCGCGCGGCGTTCGCGTAGGCGTCGATGCCCGGCGTGCGGTAGCCGTCGCGGGTCCAGAGAATCGGGAAGTAGTTCTCGTCGATGGTATCGTCGCCGAAGCGCTTGTAGCGGCTGTAGATCGAGCCGACACCCTGGCCCAGGCGGTCGGGAACGTAGCGCGTGTCGCTGCGCATCGCGTGCAGCACCAGGGAGCGGCGGGGGACCGTCGCGCTGTTGTCGCCCGAGCCGTGCCACATCCAGCCGTGATGGAAGGAGCCGCCCCCCCTCGGCACCTCCACATGGACGATCTCCGGCTCGACGCCTTCCCTGGCGGCGGCCTGCTCCATGTGCTTCCGGTAGTCCCTGGGGCCGTGGAACTCGCCTGCGGGCTGCGAGTGGTGCCAGCGGTGCGAGCCGCGCACGAACTCGAGGGTCCCGCCCTCGGCCGTGGTGTCGTCGAGGGCCATCCAGCAGCTCAGCAGCTCGGTCGGCCGGAACCACTCCAGATACGCGCAGTCCTGGTGAAACGCCAGCGGCCGCGTGCCGGGCGGCTTCCACAGCACGTTGTCGACCATCAGGCGCGCGCCGGGCCAATCGCCGAGCGTGGCGATCGCCTTGGCCAGATCGGCCCGCATGACCACCGACGCGATGGTGCGGTCCGCCTTCCATGCGTTGCAGAGCTGCCGCGTCAGCGAGGGGTCGCTCTCGCCCTCCTGCCAGTTGACCTCGTCCGGCAGCGTTCCTGTCTCGAATTCGCCGCGAAAGAGGTCTTCGTAGCGCGCGCCGATCGCGTCCACCGTCTCGTCGTCGATCAGACTGTCGACGATCAGGAAGCCGTCCTCGTTGAACCGCTTGATCTGTGCGGGCGTGAGTTCGAAAGGCATCGCCGCTTCTCCCCTGTCCGGTCAGGGCAGGCAGTCGAGATACATGGTCACATCCCAGTCGGAGACTTGCCAGATGAACTTTTCCCACTCGTCGCGCTTGTACACGTCGTAGACCCGGTAGAGGTCCCCCGGCAGGGCGGACCTGACCACCTCGTCCTCGGCCAGCGCGTCGAGCGCATCGCGCAGGGTGGTGGGGATCCGCTCGATGCCCTCGCCCGCGCTCAGCAGGTCGACGAAGTTCCGGTCCTCGGGCTCCCCGGGATCGAGCCGCTTCCCGATGCCGTCGTCCATGGCCTTCAGCAGCGCCGCCTGCATCAGGTAGGGGTTGACCATGCTGTCGACGCAGCGGAACTCGAAGCGGTCGGGGCTCGAGACGCGGATGGCGCAGGACCTGTTCTGCAGCCCCCAGCCCGCGCCGACCGGCGCCCAGAAGCCCGTGTCGTTCAGCCGCCGGTAGGAGTTCACGGTGGACGAGCCGATGGCGACCAGCGCGTTGAGGTGCGCGAGCATGCCGCCCAGCGCGTGCCGGCCCAGCTCCGAGGGCATCCACGCGTGGTCGGGATTGTCGATCTCGTTGCTGCCGCCCTTGCGGTAGCTGAAGACCTCGTCCATCGCCGGCTGGCCCTGCCGGCCGATCGCCTCGACCCGGTCCTCGCCGCCCCGCCAGAGCGAGAGGTTGTGGTGGCAGCCGTTGGCCGAAAGGCCCATGTAGGGCTTGGACATGAACACGGCAATGAGCCCGCACTCGCGCGCCACCTGCGCGCAGAGCTGGCGGTAGGTGGTGAGCCGGTCGCTGGTGCGCAGCGCGTCGTCGTACTGGAAGTTCATCTCGATCATGCCGGGGGCGTCCTCGTGGTCCCCCTGGATCATGTCGAGGCCCATCGCCGTGCCGTACTCGCAGATCTTCAGCCACACGTCCGTGAGCTGCTCGAACTGGTCGATGTGGTAGGCGTAGGGCTTGGTCGTCTCGTAGTAGGGCTTCTCCCCGTCGCCCGGCTTGAGCCACAGCATCTCGGGCTCGCAGCCGACCCTCAGATGCAGGCCGTCGTGCTCCCTCTGGAAGGCGTCGTGGATGCGCCGCAGGTTCCCGCGCGAATCCGAATCGAGGAACTCTTCCGGATGGTCTGGATCCTCCCGGATGTGGAAGAGCGTGCAGAAGACCCTGGCGATGCGCCTGTTCCAGGGCAGCTGGCAGAAGGTCTCGGGGTCGGGGAGGGCGAGAAGCTCGGATGCGTTGGGGGGGTAGCCGATCAGGTTTCCGTCCCGGTCGGGCAGGGCGTTGGTGATGCCGCCGATCCACGTCTGCATCCCTTCGCCGGCCACGCGCTCCCAGTGCTTGGCCGGGACCACCTTGCCCATGATGCGGCCGGTGATCGAGATGTACTGGTAGTAGATGGCGTCGATCTCGAGCGCGTCGATTCTCTTGCGGACCTCGGCGACCAGTTCGTCACGGCCGGGTCCGTTCAGGTAGTCCTGCAGGTCACTCATCGCTGGTGCGAGCCCTAGACGACTTCGAGGTATCTGGCGCGCTCGGCGGCGCTGGTTTCGCGGCGCAGCGCGGCCTCCTCGCGGCGGCAGGCTTCGACGAAATGCTGCACGAAGGTCGCTCCCCAGATGTCGTGCGCGCGTTCGGAGCCGGCGAGGCGCCCGGTCGCCTCGTAGAGATCGTGCGGCAGCGCCTCCCCTCCGGGCACGGTAAGGCCGGGTCCGCCGCCGGTCAATTCGGGCGGGAGCGCGGCCTCGGTCTCCAGGCCCCAGAGACCCGCGCCCAGCACGAACGCGAGCGCGAGGAAGGGATTGATGTCGGAGCCGGGCAGCCGGTACTCGAGCCGGCATTTCTCCGGCGGCTGCGGCACCACGCGCACCGCCGCGGCGTAGTTCTGCACTGCCCAGGAGGCCGACTTCGGCGCCCAGTTCTCCGGCGCGTGGCGGCGGTAGGCGTTGGCGGTGTGGTGGGTGAGCGGCATCGCCTCCGGCGCGAGCGCGACCAGCCCCGCCACGAAGGAGCGGAAGGTGCGGCTCATGCCCTTCTCGTCGGCCGGGTCGGGGAACAGGTCGTCGCCCGTCTCGCGGTCGCTCAGCGACAGGTGGACGTGGCCGGAGAGGCCCTGAAAGTCGCTGCCCACCTGCGCCATGAACGAGGCCGTCTTGCCCTGCCGCCGGCAGAACGCCTTCGTGAGCAGCTTGAAGAAGGCCGCGTTGTCGGCGGCACGCAGGGGCTCGGTGTGGTCGAGCGTCGCCTCGAAGCATCCGGGCCCGAGCTCGAGGCCGAGCGCCAGCGGGCCGACGTCGCCCCGGACGAGCACCTGCTCCAGCGCCGCCACGAGATCGGCGGCGGCGGCCGCGCTCTCGCCGGCCCAGCAGCGGTTGTCCTGGGCGAAGGTCCTCAGCGTCGAGAACCCCGAGTCCCGCAGCGACTCGGCGTCCTCGTCGAACACCAGGAACTCGAACTCGAAGGCGGCGCGCACCCCGAGGCCCCGCTCGTGGGCCCTCGCTACCAGCCGCTCCAGCAGCCGTCGCGGCGAGGTCTCGGCCGAGGGGCCGGTGTAGTCGGCGACGAGGGCGCAGGCGCCCGCCTCGAAGGGGTAGGGCCTGAACGATGCGGGATCGATCGCGACCGGCTCGCTGACGAAGGGGCCGGCACCGAAGACCCGCTCGCCGGTGTCCCACTGGTGCAGGACGTTCGCGAAGGAGCCGCCCGGGCCGAACACCCTGGCGAGATCGCCGACCCTGACGCGGCGCTCGCGGAAGGTGGCGTTGAGATCGAAGAGACCGACGTGGGCGACCTCGCAGGACTCGGCCGCGAGCCTTTCCAGCAGGCTGCTCAGGTCGCGGGCCTCGGGGCGGTCGGCCTCACGCTTCATGCTCGCTTCCTCCCTCTACCGGTGGCCGGCATGCGGGCCATGATCGGGCCGCCTAACTGCAGAGCGGCCAGACCTGATACCAGGCATCGCAGCGGAATTCCTCCTCGCAGCGCCTGAGCTGCGTCTGGTAGCGCTGCGCCGTTTCGGTCACCCGCTTCGCGACGCGCAGCAGCGCCGGCTTCTCCTTCCAGGCGCCGCTCCTGTAGCCGCCGCGACCCTCGTGATAGGCCAGGTAGAGCCGGTAGGGGTCGTTCTTGGCGATGCCCAGCTCGCGCGCGGTGCCGTGGTTGTACCAGCCGATGAAGTCCAGCGCGTCCTCCATGTCGCCGCGGCTGCGAAACCACGAGCCGCGCTCCCGCGTGTAGTCGGACCAGGCCGCGTCCTGCGCCTGGGCGTAGCCCTTGGCCGACGAAACCCGGCCCCAGGGAATGAACCAGAGGATGTACTTGCGGGGCGGCCTGGCGTCGTGCCGGAAGCTCGATTCGTGGTGCACGAAGGACATCAGGATGGGGATCGGCGTGCCCCATTCGTCGGCTGCCGCGCGCGCGTAGTCGTACCAGTCCGGGTGCTGGTCGAAGACCTCGCAGAGGTCCTGCTGGCGCTCCGGCACCGAGGGCCCGCAGCCGGCGAGCAGCGCCGCGAGGACGATGGCGACGAGGCCCGCGCCGATCCATCTGCGCCGCCCCAGACGAGCCGAAAGCGCCGGGAGAACCTCGTCGAGCTTCCTCAGCGCCATCGGCCCGGGCCCCTCACATCATGACGATACGGGGCTGCGCGCGGCCTGCGCCGCTCGTCGCCGAGGTCGCCTTGTCGACGAGGCTGCGGGCGATGTGCTGATAGGACGCGGCGTGGGGAGAATCCGGCCGGGTGACCGCGATGGGCCGGCCGGAGTCGGAGGTCGTCCTGATCTCCAGGTCGAGCGGGATCTCGCCCAGGAAGTCCACGCCCAGCCTCTGCGCGGTCTCGCGCGCGCCGCCGTGGTGGAAGATGTCGGCGCGGTGGCCGCACGCCGGGCACACGTAGTAGCTCATGTTCTCGACCACGCCGAAGATCGGCACGTCCACCTGCTGGAACATGCTGATGCCGCGGGTCACGTCGAGCAGCGCGATGTCCTGCGGGGTGGACACGATCACCGCGCCGGTGAGCGGCACCCGCTGCGCCATGGTGAGCTGGGTGTCGCCGGTGCCGGGCGGCAGGTCGCAGATCAGCACGTCGAGCGCGCCCCAGTCCACGTCCCGCATCATCTGCTCCAGCGCCTGCATCACCATCGGCCCGCGCCAGATCATGGCGGTGTCCTCGGCCACCAGGAAGCCGATGGACATGCACTTGATGCCGTAGTTGGCCATGGGGCGGAGCGTGCGCTCGCCCGCCATCTCCGGCTGGCCGCTCAGGTTGAGCATGCGCGGGATGGAGGGGCCGTAGATGTCGCAGTCGAGCAGGCCGACTCGCACCTGCTGCGCGGCCATGGCGGCAGCGATGTTCACCGCCGTCGTGGACTTGCCGACGCCCCCCTTGCCGGAGGCGACGGCGATGACGCTCTTCACCCCCGGCAGCAGCTCGCTCGGCTGCTGCTGCGCGGCCTGCGCCTGCCGGCCTTGCGCATGGCCTTGTCCGTGACCATGTCCATGGCCATGGCCTTGATCCTGCGCACGACCCTGCGCCGGCCGCTCGGCGGTCAGCACCGCGGTCACCGAGAGCACGCCGGGCAGGCGCTCCACCGCGCTCTCGCAGGCCTTGCGCAGCGGCTCCATGGCGGCGCCCCGGTCGGGGTCGACCTCGAGCGCGAAGCCGACGTTGCCGTCCCGCACCACGACGCCGCTGACGAGCCCCGCCGCGACGACGCTCTGCCCGCTGTCGGGATCCGCGACATCGGCCAGCGCCGCCAGAACCTGATCCTTGGTGACCGACGCCATGGTTCCGCTCCGCCCCCGGCGGCCGCGCCGGAACGTGCCGCACTCAAACTTTGCCTGCGCGCCGTTGCGTGCGGCAGGCGCATGACTTATAAGGCGCCCATGGCGGCTTGCAAAGCCTTGGGGGAAAGGCCCTTCCATGCCCTGGTCTAGTCAGGGCGGCGGAGGCGGCTGGCAGAGCGGCGGAGGCGGCAACAGCGGCCCCTGGGGCCGCTCGCCGGGCGGCGGCCGCCGTGGCGGCGGCGGGCAGCCCCCGCCGCCCGATCTCGAGGAGATGCTGCGGCGGGGCCAGGACCGCTTCCGCCGCTGGATGCCCGGGCTGCGCGGCGGGCGCGGGCTCATCCTGCTCCTGCTGGTGGTGATCGGCATCTGGCTGCTCACCGGGTTCTACCGGGTCGAGCCGGACGAGCAGGGCGTGGTGCTGCGCTGGGGCGAGTGGACCAAGACCACCCAGCCGGGCCTCAACTACCACCTGCCCTGGCCCTTCGAGACGGTGATCCGGCCCAAGGTGACCAAGATCAACCGGGCCGAGATCGGCTACCGCACCCTGATCGATTCGAATCGCGGGGCGGTCACCCGGCCGGTGCCGGACGAGAGCCTGATGCTGACCGGCGACGAGAACATCATCGACGTGAAGTTCACCGTCTTCTGGCGCATCCGCGACGCCGGCCAGTACCTCTTCAACATCCAGGCCCCGGACCGTACCGTGAAGGACGCGGCCGAGAGCGCCATGCGCGAGGTGATCGGCAAGTCCCGCCTGCAGTCGGCGCTGGCCGAGGAACGGCTGCTGCTGGCGCAGCAGACCCACTCGCTCACGCAGCAGGTCCTCGACGACTACGGTGCCGGCATCGAGATCACGCAGGTGGAGCCGCAGGACATCGCCCCGCCCGAGGCCGTGATCGCCTCCTTCCGCGACGTGCAGGCCGCGCGCGCGGACCAGGAGCGAGCCAAGAACGAGGCCGAGGCCTACCGCAACGACATCATCCCGCGTGCGCGCGGCGCCGCCGAGCGGCTCGTGCAGGAAGGCACGGCGTACAAGGAGGAGGTGGTGGCCAGGGCGCAAGGTGAGGCGGCGCGCTTCCTCTCGGTCTACAGCGAGTACGCGCAGAACATGGATGTCGTCCGCCGGCGCATGTATCTGGAGACGATGGAGGAGGTGCTCGGCGGGATCGACAAGATCATCATCGATTCGGCGCAAGGTGGCAGCGGCGTCGTGCCCTACCTGCCGCTACCCGAGCTTCAGCGCCGCCAAGGCACGACGGACACGCAATAGATGAGTACCCGCCTCAAATTCATCATCGGCGCCGCGGTCATCCTCGTGGCGATCATCCTGATCCTGGTCTCCACCTACAAGGTGCGGGAGGACCAGCAGGCGATCCTCCTCCAGCTCGGTGAACCCATCAAGGTGGTGAACCAGTGGGGCACGGACGAGCCGG
>JAJDXK010000043.1 GCA_022823305.1 Alphaproteobacteria bacterium | reverse complement strand
CGCCGTTGCCGCCGACGGGTGCCGCCGCCGGCGCGGGCTCGGCCGGAGCTTCGGCAGGCGGGGCGGATGGGGCCGGCGCAGGCGCGGCGGCCGCGGCTCGCTCCAGCGCCGACGAATCCTCGCCCTCTTCCAGGATCAGCCCGATGACGGCGTTCACCGGCACGTTCTCGGAGCCGGCAGGCGCGACGATCCGCCCGAGGGTGCCCTCGTCGGTCGCCTCCACCTCCATGGTCGCCTTGTCGGTCTCGATCTCGCACAGGATGTCGCCGGCCTGGACGGAATCTCCCTCGTCCTTGAACCAGCTCGCGACGTTGCCTTCGGTCATCGTCGGCGAGAGGGCCGGCATCAGGATCTGGATCGGCATGTCGTCTCCCTAGCTCCTGTAGCAGACACGGCGGACGGCGTCGGCGATGGTGGCGGCCGACGGCAGGCTCACGGCCTCGAGTGCGGCCGCGTAGGGCATCGGCACGTCGGCGCCGGTGACCCGGACCACCGGCGCATCGAGCTGGTCGAAGCCCCTCTCCATGACCAGTGCGGCAAGCTCGGCGCCGATGCCGGCGACGGGCCAGCCTTCCTCCACCGTGACCAGGCGGTTGGTCTTCTCCACCGAGGCCAGCACGGCGTCGCCGTCGAGCGGCCTGAGCGAGCGCAGGTCGACGACCTCCACCTCGATGCCGTCGGCGGCGAGCGCGTCCGCCGCCTCCAGCGCCTTGCCCACCATGATCGAGAAGGCGGCCACGGTGGCGTCGCTCCCCGGTCGCACGACCGCCGCCTTGCCGATGGGCACCAGGTGGTCGCCGTCCTCCGGCACCTCGAAGCTCTGGCCGTAGAGCAGCTCGTTCTCCAGGAAGACCACCGGGTTCGGGTCGCGGATCGCGGCCTTCAGCAGCCCCTTGGCATCGGCCGCGGAATAGGGCGCGATCACGCGCCAGCCGGGCACGTGGGCGAACCAGCTCGCGTAGCACTGGGAGTGCTGGGCTGCGACCCGCGCGGCTGCGCCGTTGGGCCCGCGGAAGACCACCGGCACCGGCAGCAGGCCGCCCGACATGTAGAGCGTCTTCGCCGCCGAGTTGATGAGGTGGTCCATCGCCTGCATGGCGAAGTTGAAGGTCATGAACTCGACGATGGGCTTGAGTCCGCCCATGGCCGCGCCGACGCCGATGCCGGCGAAGCCCGCCTCGGTGATCGGCGTGTCGATGACGCGGCCGGCGCCGAACTCGTCGAGCAGGCCCTGGCTCACCTTGTAGGCGCCCTGGTACTCGGCCACCTCCTCGCCCATGAGGAAGACGTCGGGGTCGGCCCGCATCTCCTCCGCCATCGCGTCGCGGAGCGCCTCCCGAACGGTCTGCTGGACCATGGCTCGCCGGCTTTCCCTGCGGCCCTCAGGCGCCGGCCAGGACGTGCGCCCCGAGTGCCTCGGCCTCGGGCTCCGGCGCCTCGCGGGCGAAGTCGGCGGCGTCGTTCACGGTGGCCCTGATCTCCCTGTCGATTTCCTTGAGCGCGTCCTCGTCGGCGTGGCCGCCCTCGATCAGGACCTGGCGCGCCTGCTCGATGGGATCGCGCTCCTCGCGCACCTTGCTGACTTCCTCGCGGCTGCGGTACTTCGCCGGATCGGACATCGAGTGGCCGCGATAGCGGTATGTCATCGCCTCCAGCAGGAACGGCCCCTTGCCCGCGCGGCAGTCCGCGAGCGCGTCCTCCGTCGCCCGGAAGACGGCGGCGACGTCCATGCCGTCGACCCGGCCGCCCGGAATGCCGAAGGCCCGGCCGCGCTCGTGCAGCTCATGCACCGCCGCCGAGCGCTCCACCGAGGTGCCCATGGCGTACTGGTTGTTCTCGATCACGAAGAGCACCGGGAGCTGCCACAGCGCGGCCATGTTGAAGGCCTCGAAGACCTGACCCTGGTTGGCCGCGCCGTCGCCGAAATAGGTGACCGAGACCTGGTCCGAATCGCGGTACTTGTGGGCGAAGCCGAGGCCGACGCCGAGCGGCACCTGGGCGCCGACGATGCCGTGGCCGCCGTAGAAGCCGCGCTCCGGCGCGAACAGGTGCATGGAGCCGCCCTTGCCCTGCGACGCGCCGGCGGCGCGCCCGGTGAGCTCCGCCATCACCTCCCTGGGAGGCACGCCCGCGATCAGCATGTGGGCGTGGCAGCGATAGCCGGTGATGACGGAATCGCCGGGCTCGAGCGCGTGCTGGACGCCGGTCACCACCGCCTCCTGACCGATGTAGAGGTGGCAGAAGCCGCCGATCAGCCCCATGCCGTAGAGCTGGCTGGCCTTCTCCTCGAAGCGCCGCAGCAGCAGCATGTCGCGGAACCAGCGGTCGAGCGTCTCGGGCTCCACCGCGCTCTCGCGGCTGGCCGAGGCCGCGCTTCGGGCCTTCTTCCTGGCGGTCGCCATCTTTCCCCCGTTGCCGCCCTCCGTGCCGCCCGACGCGGCGTCGGCCGGCAGGATAGAGGTAAGTCATACGCGGCGGGCTGACAAGGGCAGCGCGGCCCTTCCTTGCCATGGCAAGGAAGTCGCCCCCGCGGCGGGCCGGGCAGCTACTCCCCGGCCTGGGGGGCCGGTCGTGCCGGGGCCTCGTGGAACAGCACCTCCTCGTCCGGGTGGCCCAGGTTGAGCAGGCGGCGCGCCTCCTGGTCGAGCAGGTCGAGGTCGAGGTTGTCGTTGCGGAGCTGGGAGACGCGCCGCTCCAGCGTCTGCCGCTCGGCGGCGAGCGTCGCCACCTCGGCCCGCGCGCGCTTCACCTCGGCGGAGCGCTCCACCAGGCCCAGCACCCCGCGCTCGCCCTGCACGGTCTGATAGCCCACGTAGAGCAGCCCGAGCGCGCAGGTGAGCAGCACGATCACTGTCCGGTACCGGACCCGGGCGAATCGGTCGGCCATGGCGGGGAGACCTCACCCCCGGCGCCGGGCGCTGTCAAGACGGGGGTGCGGGCACGTGCAGTGGCGCAGGGACCGCCTGCCGGCCCGCTCAGGCGGTGCGCAGGACCGAGCGGCCGGCGTAGCGCGCGGTCTCGTCCAGGCTCTCCTCGATGCGGATGAGCCGGTTGTACTTGGCGGTGCGGTCGGTGCGGGACGGCGCGCCGGTCTTGATCTGGCCGCAGCCGGTGGCGACCGCGAGGTCGGCGATGGTAGTGTCCTCGGTCTCGCCCGAGCGGTGCGAGATGACCGCGGCGAAGCCGTGATCGTGCGCGAGCGAGACCGTCTCCAGCGTCTCGGTGAGCGTGCCGACCTGGTTGAGCTTGACCAGGACGGCGTTGCCCGCGCCGTCTGCGATGCCGCGCCCGAGGCGCGCCGCGCTGGTGACGAAGAGGTCGTCGCCCACCAGCCGGATGCGTGCGCCCAGCGCCGCGGTGAGCGCGCGCCAGCCCTCCCAGTCGTCCTCGGCGAGGCCGTCCTCGATGGAGGCGATGGGATAGCGGCCGGCGAGGTCCTCGTACCAGGCGACCATGTCGCCCGCATCCAGCGTGCGCCCCTCGCCCGCGAGCCGGTAGGCGCCGTCCTCGTAGAGCTCGCTCGCCGCGGCATCGATGGCGAGGTGGACGTCCTCGCCGGGCCGGCAGCCCGCCGCCTCGATCGCCTTCATCACGTGCCCGAGCGCGTCCTCCGTGCCGTTCAGCGCCGGCGCGAAGCCGCCCTCGTCGCCGACGTTGGTGGCGAGCCCCGCCTCCGAGAGCCGCGCGCCCAGGCTGTGGAAGATCTCGGCACCGACGCGCACCGCGTCCGCCGCGCCTTCGGCGGCGACCGGCATGACCATGAACTCCTGCAGGTCGATGGCGTTGTCGGCGTGCGCGCCGCCGTTGAGGATGTTCATCATCGGTACCGGCAGGAGGCGCGCGTCCACGCCGCCGATGTAGCGGAAGAGGGGCTGGTCGAGCTCGATGGCGGACGCGTGCGCGGCGGCGAGGCTCACGCCCAGGACCGCGTTGGCGCCGAGCCGGCTCTTGTTCTCGGTGCCGTCGAGGGCGATGAGAGCGGCGTCGATGCGGGCCTGTTCCGCCGACTCCATGCCGCTCAGCGCCGGAAAGATCTCGTCGTTGACGGCTCGCACCGCCTCCAGCACGCCCTTGCCGCCGAAGCGGGCGCCGCCGTCGCGCCGCTCCACCGCCTCGTGCGCGCCGGTCGACGCGCCGGAGGGCACCGAGGCGCGGCCTTCCACGCCGCTCTCCAGCACGACATCGACCTCGACCGTGGGGTTGCCGCGGCTGTCGAGTATCTCCCGCGCCCGGATGTCCGTGATCGCGCCCATTCTCGGCCCCTCTCCCCTCGGCACCGGCGGCCCTTGATAGGGCGGGCAAGGGATACGGGCAAGGGATAGGAAGAGCGCGCGGCCTCTGCCATGATCCCGCCGACCATGAATTCAGGGAGGTGACGATGCGGGTGGTGGTTGCAGGCGCGAACGGGCTGACCGGGCGCATCGTGCTCAGGCTGCTGAAGGAGGCCGGGCACCAGCCCGTCGCCATGATCCGCGACTTCGCCCAGCACGAGGCGCTGGAGGCGCTCGGCGCGGAATGCCGCGTCGGCGACCTGGAGAAGCCGGTGGGCTATGCCGTGCGCGACTGCCGCGCCGCCATCTTCGCCGCCGGCTCCGGCTCCAAGACCGGGCCGGAGAAGACCATCGACGTGGACCAGAACGGCGCGATGCACATGATCGACACCTGCTCCCGCATGAACGTGCGCCGCTTCGTCATGCTGAGTTCCATCGCGGTCGATGTGCCGGAACGGGGGCCCGAGAGCCTGCATCACTATTTCAGGGCCAAGGCCATCGCCGACCGGCACCTGCAGGCGAGTGGCCTCGACTACACCATCGTGCGCCCCGGCTTCCTCACCAACGAGCCGGGCTCGGGCGCCATCGCCACGGGCGAGGACCTCGGCCCCATCGCCAAGGAGAGCCATTCGGTGAGCCGCGAGAACGTGGCCCGAGTCCTGGTGGACTGCCTCGCGCTCGACAACACCGTCGAAAAGACCTTCGAGATGATCGACGGCGATACACCCGTCGCCGACGCCCTCGCCGCGCTTTAGGCCGCTCCCGTCCCGCCCACCTCGAGGACGATGCAGCCGGCCTCGTTGAGCGCGGCGCGCACGCCGGGGGGCACGACGCAGGTGGCGTCGTACTCCTCCACGATCAGCGGGCCAGTGCGCGCCTGCGCCAAGTCGGCGCGGCCGATGACGGCGGCCTCGCACCAGCCGCTCTCCGGCCCGAAGTAGGCGCGGCGTGTGGCCGTCCCTGGTGCCATGCCGGCCGCGTGGTCGATGCGGGGCGGCGGGGCGGCGGGGCGCACACCCCGGCCGAGCACGCGCAGCGTGACCAGCTCCACCGGCTCCTCCGGGCCTGCGCGGTGGCCGTAGGTGCGCTCGTGCTCGGCGCCGAAGGCCTCCTCCAGCGCGGCCAGCGCGGCATCGTCGAGCGGGCCGTCGGGGACCGGCACGGTGAGCTCGTAGGTCTGGCCCTGGTAGTGGAGGCTCGCGTGCCGCTCGATCCGCGCCGCCTCCCCGCCGTAGTCGTCGGCGGCGAGCCGGCGCCGGGCCTCGGCGACCAGCGCGTTCCAGGCCCGGTTGAGCGCCGCCTTGTCGAGGCCCCTGAGCAGCGCGCGGAAGGTGCGCGAGAGGTGATGCTCGACGTCCGCCGTGAGCAGGCCGAAGGAGGAGAAGAGCCCTGGCGCCGGCGGCACCACCACGCGACGGATGTCGAGCGCGCGCGCCATCGCGGCGCCGAACACCGGGCCGTTGCCGCCGAAGGCGACCAGGGTATAGCCGCGCGGGTCGCGGCCGCGCTCGGTCGAGACCGCGCGGATGGCACGGATCATGTTGGAGGCGACGATGCGGTGCGCACCGTAGGCCGCCTCCTCCACCGAGACGCCCAGGGGCTGCGCGATCTGTCGCTTGAGCGCGTCGATGGCCCTGGCGGCGTCGATGGGCAGCGCGCCGCCGACCAGGTGGTGCGGGTTGAGGTAGCCGAGCGCGACGTTGGCGTCGGTGATGGTGGGCGCGGTCCCGCCCATGTCGTAGCAGACGGGGCCGGGATCGGCGCCTGCGCTCTCGGGCCCCACGGCCATGGAGCCGCCGGCGTCGATGGCGATGAGCGAGCCGCCGCCGGCGCCGACCTCGGCGAGGTCGATGGCCGGCATCCGCACCAGGTAGCCGGCGCCGGTCATGAGCCGGGAGCCGGTGAGGATGCCGCCGCCTACCTGGAACTCGGCGGAACGGCTGATGACGCCGCCCTCGATCAGCGCCGCCTTCGCCGTGGTCCCGCCCATGTCGAAGGTGACGAGGTCGTCCTGGCCGATGTCGGCGGCCATGGCGAGCGCGCCGACCACGCCGCCGGCCGGCCCGGACTCGACGATGTTGACCGGGCGGCGCGACGCCTCGTCGGCCGAGGTGAGCCCGCCGTTGGACTGCATGATGAGCAGGTGTGCGCCCGGGCAGCGCTCGCCGATCGCTCCGCGCAGGCGCTCCAGGTAGGTGCGCACGATGGGGCTGATGTAGGTGTTGATGACCGTGGTGGAGGTGCGCTCGTACTCCTTGATCTCGGGCAGCACGTCGTAGCTGACGCAGACGGTGCAGCCCGGCGCGCGCTCCCTGACGATCGCCTCCAGCGCGCGCTCGTGCACCGGGTTGGCGAAGGCGTTGATGAGGCAGACGGCGATGGCGTCCACGCCTTCGGCCAGCAGCCGGTCGACCGCCGCGCGCGCGCCCGGCTCGTCGAGCGCCGTCTGCACCCGGCCCTGCGTGTCGATCCGCTCGTCGACCACTGCGCGCAGGTAGCGCTCCACCAGCGGCGGCGGTTTCTCCCAGGCGAGATCGTAGAGTCGCGGCATCCGCAAGTTGCGGATCTCCAGGATGTCGCGGAAGCCCCTGGTGCCGATCAGCCCGGTGCGGGCGCCCTTGCGCTCGAGCAGGGCGTTGCTGGCCACCGTGGTGCCGTGGACGATCTCGGCAATCTCGGCGCCGCCGATCCCGTGCTCGGCGAGGAGGTCGGCGATCCCCTCCATGATGGCGCGGGCGTAGTCGCCCGTGCTGGAGGAGACCTTGCGCGTCGCGACCCTGCCGTCGTCCGCGAGCAGAACGATATCGGTGAAGGTGCCGCCTATATCTACACCTATCCGGAATCTGCCTCCAGTGGCGGAATAATCTGATGTCTTTTCAATACGTTGTGGCATGATCCCGGCCCGGAACGCACAAGTCGCGAACAGGCCGGTGTAAGCGTACTGTAAG
>JAJDXK010000024.1 GCA_022823305.1 Alphaproteobacteria bacterium | reverse complement strand
GCGGCGGACGCGCCCGCCGCGCCCCCCGCGGCGGCCGCGGCCGCGGCCCCCGTCGTGGCGGCCGCGGCCGACCACACCGCCGCCGAAGATTCCGAGACCGCCGAGGCCGGCGACGAGGCTGCAGTCGAGGACGATGCCGCCGTGAACGCGGCGGAGAGCGACGGGGAGGAGACCTCGTGAAGGTCGCCGTCATCGACCTCACGGCCAAGAAGGTCGGCGAGATCGAGCTCGCCGACGAGGTGTTCGGCGTGCCCGTGCGGCCCGACCTGATGCACCGCACCGTGCGCTGGCAGCTCGCCAAGCGCCGCGCCGGCACGCACAAGACCAAGGCGGTGAGCGAGATCAGGGGGTCCACGCGCAAGCCCTTCAAGCAGAAGGGCACGGGCCGCGCCCGCGTCGGCACGCGCCGGGCGCCGCAGCACCGGGGCGGGGTGGCCATGTTCGGCCCCGTGCTGCGCGACCACGCGCACAAGCTGCCCAAGAAGGTGCGCAAGCTGGCGCTCAAGTCGGCGCTCTCGGCCAAGCAGGCGGACGGCAAGCTCGCGGTCGTCGACTCCCTCGACCTCGGCTCGGCCCGCACCCGCGTGCTGGCCCAGCGGCTCGGCAAGCTCGGCTGGTCGTCGGCGCTGGTGATCGACGGCGACGAGGTCGATGCCGGCTTCGCCCAGGCCGCGCGCAACCTGGTCGAGGTCCAGGTGCTGCCGCAGCAGGGCGCCAACGTCTACGACATCCTCCGCCGCGATCAGCTGGTGCTGACCCGCAAGGCGGTGGAGAACCTCGAGGCGCGGCTCACATGAGCACCGAGCCCAAGGAGCGCTGGTACGACATCATCCTCGGCCCCGTGGTGACCGAGAAGTCGACCCAGGGCTCCGAGTACAACCAGGTCACCTTCAAGGTGCGCACCGACGCCACCAAGCCGGAGATCAAGGAGGCCGTGGAAGGGCTGTTCGAGGTCAAGGTGAGGAAGGTCAACACCATCAGGGTCAAGGGCAAGGTCAAGCGCACCCGTCAGGGCCGCCAGGGCCGGCGCGCGGACTGGAAGAAGGCGACGGTCTCGCTGGGCGAGGGCGACACCATCGACGTGATGGGCGGGCTCTAGGCGATGGCTCTCAAGCACTACAAGCCGACCACGCCGGGGCGCCGCCAGCTCATCCTGGTGGACCGCTCCGACCTGTGGAAGGGCAAGCCGGTCAAGAAGCTGACCGAGGGGCTCAGCCAGAAGGGCGGGCGCAACAACGCCGGCCGCATCACCATGCGCCACCGCGGCGGCGGCCACAAGCGGCGCTACCGGGTGATCGACTTCAAGCGGCGCAAGTTCGACGTGCCGGCGACGGTGGAGCGGCTGGAGTACGACCCCAACCGCTCGGCCTTCATCGCACTGGTCCGCTACGAGGACGGCGAGCAGGCCTACATCCTGGCGCCGCAGCGGGTTTCGCCCGGCGACCGCGTGGTCTCGGGCGAGCGCTGCGACATCAGGCCCGGCAACGCCATGCCGATGGCCAACATCCCGGTCGGCACCATCATCCACAACGTCGAGATGAAGCCCGGCAAGGGCGGCCAGATCGCGCGCTCCGCCGGCAACTACGTGCAGCTCGTCGGCAAGGACCAGGGCTATGCGCAGCTCCGGCTGCCCTCCGGCGAGCAGCGCATCGTGCACGCGCGCTGCATGGCCACCATCGGCGCGGTGTCCAACCCGGACAACCAGAACACCAACCAGGGCAAGGCCGGCCGCATGCGCTGGAAGGGCCGCCGGCCCTCGGTGCGCGGCGTCGCCATGAACCCGGTGGACCATCCCCACGGCGGCGGCGAGGGCAAGTCCTCGGGCGGGCGGCATCCGGTCACCCCCTGGGGCGTGCCGACCAAGGGCAAGCGCACGCGCAGCAACAAGCGCACGGACCGCTTCATCACGCGGCGCCGGGGCAAGAAGTAGGGCGGGGGACTTAACGATGGCACGTTCCGTGTGGAAGGGCCCCTTCGTCGACGGCTATCTGCTGAAGAAGGCCGAGGAGGCGCGGGCAAGCGGGCGCAAGGACATCATCCGCACCTGGTCCAGGCGGTCCACGATCCTGCCGCAGTTCGTCGGCCTCACCTTCGGGGTCTACAACGGGCGCAAGTTCCTGCCCGTGCTGGTCAACGAGAACATGGTCGGCCACAAGTTCGGCGAGTTCTCGCCGACGCGCGTCTTCCACGGCCATGCCGGCGACAAGAGGGCGAGGCGCGTCTGAGCATGGGCAAGGACTCGCGCCCCCGGCGGCTCGGCGAGGCCGAGGCCCAGGCCAGGATCCGCAACCTGCGGATCAGCCCGCAGAAGCTCGGCCTGGTCGCCGCCACCATCCGCGGCCGGCCGGTGGGCGAGGCACTGCTCACGCTGGCGCACTCGCGCCGCCGCATCGCCGGCGACGTGCGCAAGTGCCTGCAGTCGGCGATCGCCAACGCCGAGAACAACCACGAGCTCGACGTGGACCGCCTCGTCGTCGCGGAGGCCACGGTCGGCAAGGGCCTGGTGATGAAGCGCTGGAAGCCGCGCGCGCGCGGCCGCGTCGGGCGCATCATGAAGCCCTTCAGCCATCTCACCATCGTCGTGCGCGAACGCGCCAAGGGGGCCTGATGGGTCAGAAGGTCAATCCCGTCGGGCTGCGCCTCGGCATCAACCGCACCTGGGATTCGCGCTGGTATGCGGACGACGAGTACGCCTCGCTGCTGCACGAGGACCTGCAGATCCGCGGCTTCCTGTTCAGGCGGCTGAGCCAGGCGGGGATCGGGCGCATCGTCATCGAGCGCCCGGCCAAGAAGGCGCGCATCACCATCCACACCGCGCGCCCCGGCGTCGTCATCGGCAAGAAGGGCGCGGACATCGAGCGGCTGCGCGTCGACATCGCCAAGATGACCGGGAGCGACGTGCACCTGAACATCGTCGAGATTCGCAAGCCCGAGATCGAGGCCAAGCTGGTGGCCGAGAACATCGCCCAGCAGCTGGTGCGCCGCGTGGCCTTCCGCCGCGCCATGAAGCGGGCGGTGCAGTCGGCGATCAGGCTCGGCGCCCAGGGCATCCGCATCAACTGCGGCGGCCGCCTCGGCGGCGCGGAGATCGCGCGGACCGAGTGGTATCGCGAGGGCCGGGTGCCGCTGCACACGCTCCGCGCCGACGTGGACTTCGGGCTCGCCACCGCACGCACGGCCTATGGCACCTGCGGCGTCAAGGTCTGGGTGTTCAAGGGCGAGATCATGGCGCACGACCCCATGGCGCAGGACAAGCGCGCCATGGAGCAGGCGACGCCGCGCTAGGGGCGGACCATGCAGCAGCCCAAGTCCACCAAGTACCGCAAGGCGCACAAGGGCCGCATCCATGGCAAGGCCAAGGGCGGCACGCAGCTCAACTTCGGCGCCTACGGGCTCAAGGCGGTGACGCCGGGCCGCATCACCGCGCGCGAGATCGAGGCCGGGCGCCGCGCCATCACGCGCCACATGAAGCGCACCGGCAAGATCTGGATCCGCGTCTTCCCCGACGTGCCCGTCTCCACCAAGCCCGCCGAGGTGCGCATGGGCAAGGGCAAGGGCACGCCGGAGTACTGGGTGGCGCGGGTCAAGCCAGGTCGCATCATGTTCGAGGTCGACGGCGTGCCGCGCGCGGTCGCGGAAGAAGCGTTCCGCCGCGCCTCTGCCAAGTTCCGGGTGCAGACCAAGGTGATCGCGCGGCTGGGCGAGGAAGCCTCGTGATGGACGGCGTCGAGATCCGCCTCAAGACCGACGACGAGCTGAAGACCATGCTGCTCGCGCTGAAGAAGGAGGCGTTCAACCTGCGCTTCCAGCAGGCGTCGGGGCAGCTCGAGAACACCGCGCGCATGCGCGCCGTCAAGCGGGACGTGGCCCGCATCAAGACGATCGCCGCCGAGCGCCGGCGCGCGCAGGCCGGAAGGGGCGAGAGCGATGAGTAAGGGAGTGGACGCATGCCGCGCCGTGTGATGCGGGGCACCGTGGTCGGCGACAAGGCGGACAAGACCGTGATCGTCCGCGTCGACCGCCGTGTCATGCACCCGCTCTACAAGAAGGTGGTGCGGCGCTCCAAGCGCTACGCCGCGCACGACGACGGCAACACGCACAAGGTCGGCGACATCGTGCAGATCCGCGAGTGCGCGCCCATCTCCAAGCGCAAGCGCTGGATCGTGCTCGACGATGCCGGCGCCGGTCAGGGCTGAGCGGCCGGGCGGGCAGCGGAAGGGCCGGGTGCCATGATTCAGATGCAGACGAATCTGGACGTCGCCGACAACTCCGGCGCCCGCCGCGTGCAGTGCGTCAAGGTGCTGGGCGGGTCGAAGCGCAAGACCGCATCTGTGGGCGACACCATCGTCGTCACCGTCAAGGAGGCGATCCCGCGCGGCAAGGTGCGCAAGGGCGAGCTGCACCGCGCCGTCATCGTGCGCACCGCCAAGGAGATCCGCCGGCCCGACGGCAGCGCGATCCGCTTCGACCGCAACGCCGCCGTGCTCATCACGGCGCAGGGCGAGCCCATCGGCACCCGCATCTTCGGGCCGGTGACCCGCGAGCTTCGCCAGCGCCAGTACATGAAGATCATCTCCCTCGCGCCCGAGGTGCTGTGAGCGGCCATGCGCAAGCGAAAGATACGCAAGGATGACGAGGTGGTCGTGCTCACCGGGCGCGACAAGGGCAAGCGCGGCGCCGTGCTTCGCATCATCACCAGGACCGACCGCGTGCTGGTCGAGGGCGTCAACGTGACCAAGCGCCACGTCAAGCCGACCCAGGCCGACCCCCGGGGCGGCATCGTCGAGCGCGAGGCGCCGATCCACATCTCGAACGTGGCCCTGATCGACCCCGAGAGCGACCGCCCCACCCGGGTGCGCTACAAGACGCTCGAGGACGGGCGCAAGGTGCGCGTCGCGGCCCGCTCCGGAGAAGTGATCGATGTCTGAGGCAAAGGGCGCGGCGAACGGCCAGGCCAACGGCCACAGCCGGCTGCGGCTGCTCTACGAGAGCGAGATCCGGCCGCAGCTGGTGGAGCGCTTCGGCTACACCAACACCCTGCAGGCGCCCCGGCTCGAGAAGATCGTGCTCAACATGGGCGTGGGCGAGGGTGCTGCCGACAACAAGAAGATCGAGGCCGCGGTCCAGGACATGACCCTGATCGCCGGCCAGAAGCCGATCATCACCAAGGCGCGCAAGTCGGTCGCCGCGTTCAAGGTGCGCACCGGCATGCTGGTGGGCTGCAAGGTGACGCTCCGGCGCGAGCGCATGTACGAGTTTCTGGACCGGCTGGTCACGATCGCGCTGCCCCGGGTGCGCGACTTCCGCGGGCTGCCCGCGGGAGCCTTCGACGGCCGCGGCAACTATTCGCTCGGGCTCAAGGAGCAGATCGTCTTTCCCGAGATCGACTACGACAAGGTGGACCAGGTGCGCGGCATGAACGTCGTCATCTGCACGACGGCGCGCAGCGACGACGAGGGCCGCGCGCTGCTCGCGGGCTTCCAGATGCCGTTCGTCGGCCAGTGACCGCGGAGAGGGACCCGGCACAGAGATGGCGAAGAAGAGCACGATCGAGAAAAACAACAGGCGTCAGCGCATGGCGAAGCGCGACGCCAACAAGCGGGCGGCGCTGCGCGCCATCGTGCGCGACCGCTCGCGCCCGGCGGAGGAGCGCTTCGCGGCGCAGCTCAAGCTCGCCAAGCTGCCGCGCAACGGGGCCCAGGTGCGGGTGCGCAACCGCTGCGGGCTGACCGGCCGGCCGCGCGGCACCTACCGCAAGTTCGGGCTGTCCCGCATCGCGCTCAGGGAGCTTGCCTCTTCGGGGCAGGTGCCCGGCATGGTGAAGTCGAGCTGGTGAGGCCAGGGCCATGATGACCGATCCGCTCGCGGACATGCTCACCCGCATTCGCAACGGGCAGCGGGCGCGCAAGACCGCCGTCCTCTCGCCGGCGTCGAAGCTGCGCGGCGCCGTGCTCGACGTGCTCAAGCGCGAAGGCTACATCCGCGGCTACGAGGCGGCGGAGACCGACACCGGCAAGCCCGCCTTCTCGATCGAGCTGAAGTACCACGAGGGCCGCCCGGTGATCGCCGAGCTGCGACGCGTCTCGAAGCCGGGCCGCCGGGTCTATTCGGGGATCAAGGACCTGCCGCGCCACTATGGCGGGCTCGGCATCTCCGTCTTGTCGACGCCGCGCGGCGTGCTCTCCGACATCGAGGCGCGCAAGCAGAACGTCGGCGGCGAAGTGCTCTGCCGGGTGTTCTGAGATGTCCCGCGTCGGCATGAATCCCGTTCCCGTGCCCGAGGGCGTCGAGGTGACGATCGACGGCGCCGCCGTCTCGGTCAGCGGCAAGCTCGGCACGCTCGGCGCCAGCATTGCGCCGGAGGTGAGCGCGGCGCTCGACGAGGGCAAGGTGGTGGTCACGCCGCTCGGCGAGAGCAAGCGCGCGCGGCAGATGTGGGGGCTGACCCGGACCATCATCAACAACATGGTGGTGGGCGTGAGCCAGGGCTTCCACAAGGACCTGCAGATCGAGGGCGTCGGCTACCGCGCCGCGGTCCAGGGGCGCACGCTGACGCTCGATCTCGGCTTCAGCCACCGGATCAACTACCCGATCCCCGAAGGCATCGAGATCACCTGCGAGCGGCCGACCGCGATCAGGGTCGCCGGCGCCGACCGCCAGGCGGTCGGTCAGGTGGCCGCGGAGATTCGCGCCTTCCGCAAGCCCGAGCCCTACAAGGGCAAGGGCATCCGCTACGTCGGCGAGTACGTCCGGCGCAAGGAGGGCAAGAAGAAGTAGCGATGAGCAGAAGCGAATTCGACAAGCGGAAGCAGAGGGTGCGCTTTCGGCTGCGCGCTGCCGGCGGCAGCCGGCCCCGGCTTTCGGTCTTCCGCTCCAACCGCCATATTTACGCCCAGGTCATCGACGACCGTGCGGGCGAGACCGTCGCCTCCGCGTCGACGGTGGAGAGTGCGCTGCGCGGCCAGAAGGGGGCCGACCGCGCCGCCGCCGGGCGCGTGGGCGCGCTGATCGCCGAGCGTGCGCTCGCGGCCGGCCACAAGGAGGTCGTGTTCGACCGCGGCGGCTACCGGTATCACGGGCGCGTCAAGGCGCTCGCCGAGGCGGCCCGCGAAGGCGGCCTCACTTTCTAGGGGGAAGGTCCGGATATGGCACGACCATCCATGGATCGGGATCGCGGCGGCCGCGGGCGGGATCGCGATCGCGATCGCGACGAGCCCGAGCTCCTCGACAAGCTGGTCAGCATCAACCGCGTCGCCAAGGTGGTGAAGGGCGGCCGGCGCTTCGGCTTCTCCGCGCTCGTCGTCGTCGGCGACCAGCGCGGCCGCGTCGGCGGCGGCTCGGGCAAGGCGCGCGAGGTGCCGGAGGCGATCCGCAAGGCGACCGAGCAGGCCAGGCGGCGCATGATCCGCGTGCCGCTGCGCGAGGGGCGCACGCTCCACCACGACGTCCAGGGGCGCTTCGGCGCCGGCAAGGTGATCGTCCGCGCGGCCCCGCCCGGCACCGGCATCATCGCCGGCGGGCCGATGCGCGCGGTGTTCGAGATGCTGGGGGTCAAGGACGTGGTCGCGAAGTCGGTGGGCACCTCCAACCCGCAGAACATGGTCAAGGCGACCTTCGACGCGCTCGGCCGCTGTCACTCGCCCCGCGCCGTCGCCGCCAAGCGCAACCGCACCGTGAGCCAGATCCTCGGCCAGGACGAGGCACCGGCCGCTGCGGCCAAGGAGCAGGAGTAGGCGGATGGCTGGGCCTGAGGCAGGCGCCAGGGTGCGGGTCACCCAGATCGGCAGCCCGATCGGCCGGCCGGCCAGGCAGCGCGCCACCCTGGTCGGCCTCGGGCTCAACAAGATGCACAGGAGCCGCGTGCTGGAGGACACCCCTGCCGTGCGCGGCATGATCGAGAAGATCCGGCACCTCGTGCGGGCCGAGCCGGTGGACGCGGAGACCAGGTGATGAGGCTGAACGAGCTCGCGGACCGCGCCGGCGCGGCCAAGAAGGCCCAGAGACTCGGCCGCGGCATCGGCTCCGGCCGGGGCAAGACCTCGGGCCGCGGTCACAAGGGCCAGAAGTCGCGGGCCGGCGTCTCCCTCAAGGGCTTCGAGGGCGGCCAGATGCCGCTCTACCGGCGCCTGCCCAAGCGGGGCTTCACCAACGCCCGCTTCCGCAAGACCTTCGAGACCGTCAACATCGGCCGCCTGCAGCAGGCGATCGAGCGCGGCAAGGTCGACGCGGGCGCACCCGTGACCGAGGCAGCGCTGGCCGCGGCCGGGCTCGTGCGCGGCAAGCACGGCGTGCGCCTGCTCGCCAAGGGCCGGATCGAGAGCGCGGTCGGGATCGAGGTCACCGGCGCGTCGAAGGCGGCCATCGCCGCGGTCGAGGCGGCTGGCGGCTCGGTCGCGCTCAGCGGGCCGGCGAAGGCCGAAACGAAGGCTGAGACGAAGGCCGAAACCGAGGACGCCTGACGACCGTGGCTTCAGCGGCCGAACAACTCGCTGCGAACCTCAACTTCGGCGCCTTTGTCAAGGCGAAGGAGCTTCAGAAGCGCCTGCTCTTCACGCTCGGCGCGCTGATCATCTATCGCCTCGGCACCTACATCCCGATTCCCGGCATCGACCCGGTGGTGCTGGACGAGGTGTTCCAGCAGCAGGCCGGCGGCATCCTCGGCATGTTCAACATGTTCGCCGGCGGCGCGCTCGGACGCATGACCATCTTCGCGCTCAACATCATGCCGTATATCTCGGCGGCCATCATCATCCAGCTGATGACGACGGTCTCGCCGCACCTCGCCCAGCTCAAGAAAGAGGGCGAGGCCGGGCGCAAGAAGATCAACCAGTACACCCGCTACGGCACCGTCCTGCTCGCCGCGCTGCAGGCCTTCGGCATCTCGTCGGGGCTCGAGGGCTACACCGGCCAGAGCGGCCCGCTGGTGCTGGATCCCGGCGGCTTCTTCAAGCTCACCACCGTGGTGACGCTCACCGGCGGCACCATCTTCCTGATGTGGCTGGGCGAGCAGATCACCGCCCGCGGGGTCGGCAACGGCATCTCGCTCATCATCTTCGCCGGCATCGTGGCGGAGCTGCCGGGCGCGCTCGCGAGCACGCTGGAGCTCGGCCGCACGGGCGCGCTGTCTGCGGTCGTGCTGGTCGCGCTCTTCGTCATGGCGGTCGCCGTGATCGGCTTCATCGTCTTCATGGAGCGGGCGCAGCGCCGCATCGTGGTGCAGTACCCCAAGCGACAGGTGGGCCGGCGCATGTTCGGCGGCGAGCAGACCCATCTGCCGCTCAAGGTCAACACCGCCGGCGTGATCCCGCCGATCTTCGCCAGCTCCATCCTGCTGCTGCCGATCACCGCGCTCAGCATCAACGCCGGCACCGGCCCCGACTGGATGATCGCGCTGACCAGCTATCTCGGGCGCGGCCAGCCGGTCTACATGATCATCTACGCGGCGGCGATCATCTTCTTCACCTTCTTCTACACCTCCGTCGTCTTCAACCCGGAGGACACGGCCGATAACCTGAAGAAGAACGGCGGCTTCATACCCGGAGTCCGTCCGGGCAAGAACACGGCGGAGTATCTCGACTACGTTCTGACCCGGCTCACCTTCTGGGGCTCGATGTACCTCGCCGCCGTGAGCCTGCTGCCCGAGCTCCTGATCTCGCAGTACGCGGTGCCCTTCTACTTCGGCGGCACGAGCCTGCTCATCGTCGTGACCGTCACCATGGACACCGTGGGGCAGATCCAGTCCCACCTGCTCGCCCACCAGTACGAAGGGCTGATCAAGAAGGCGAAGCTCAGGGGGAGCCGGCGTTGAACCTGATCCTTCTCGGCCCACCGGGCGCGGGCAAGGGCACACAGGCGCAGCGGCTGGTCGAGCGCTTCGGGATCGTCCAGATCTCCACCGGCGACATGCTGCGCGCGGCGGTCAAGGCGGGCACCGCGCTCGGCACCCAGGCGAAGGCGATCATGGAGGTCGGCGAGCTGGTGCCGGACGAGCTGATGGTCGCGCTGATCGCCGAGCGGATCGAGCAGCCCGACTGCGCCAACGGCTTCATCCTCGACGGCTTCCCGCGTACCGTGGCCCAGGCCGAGGCGCTGGACGAGATGCTGGCGGCGCGCAGCCTCGCGCTCGACAGGGTGGTCGCCATGGAGGTGGACGAGGAGGCGCTGATCGAGCGCATCGTCGGCCGCTTCTCCTGCGCGGACTGCGGCGCCGGCTATCACGACAGCTTCAAGCGGCCTGCCGTCGAGGGCGTCTGCGACCAGTGCGGCAGCACGAACTTCACGCGCCGCGCGGACGACAACCGCGAGACCATGACGGCCCGCCTCGCCGCCTACCGCGAGCAGACTGCGCCGATCATCCCCCACTACGAGGGCTCCGGGCGCTTCGCCCGGGTCGACGGCTCCGGCGGGATCGAGGCCATCACGGCGGACATCGTCGCCGCCCTTCGGGCCTAGCGGCTCCCGCAGCCCGCCGCATCCGCTCCCATGCCCGCGAAGAGACCGAGGCACCTCCGGGCGCGGCGCGCCGTCATCGAGGCTGCGCGGCGGATGAACGCGCTCGGCCTCAATCAGGGCACCTCGGGCAACATCGGCTTCCGCGCGGGCGGGCGCTTCCTCGTCACCCCCTCCGGCCTCGACTACGACGCGATGACGCCCGCCGACATCGTCGAGATGGATTTCGACGGCAACCACGACGGCCGCCGCCGGCCCACCAGCGAATGGCGGCTGCACCGCGATATCCTCGCCACCAGGCCGGAGGTGGACGCGGTGCTGCACAGCCACTCGCTCCACTGCACCGCGCTCGCCGTGCACGGGCTGGAGATCCCGGCGGTCCACTACATGGTCGCCGTCGCAGGCGGCACCACCATCCGCTGCGCGCCCTACCGCACGCCCACGACCCAGGCGCTCTCAGACGTCGCCGTGGAGGCGCTCGCGGGGCGCAGGGCCTGCCTGCTGCAGAACCACGGCGCCGTGGTGCTGGGCGAGACGCCGGAGGCCTGCGTCGGGCTGCTGGTCGAGGTCGAGTACCTGGCGGCGCTCTACTGCCGCGCGCTGAGCGTGGGCGACGCCATCGGCGCCGATCCCAGGGTCATCTCCCAGCGCAAGATGGCCGAGGTCCTGGAGATCATGAAGACCTACGGCAGCCAGCCCGGGCCCGACCCCTCCGAGGCGTAGGCGGCGGTTTCCGCAGGCGGGCGGCGCCGTGCTCAAATGCGGGCGACGCCGGACAACCGTGCGGGGGACCCATGCTGCTCGAAGGCTCGTGCCACTGCCGCGCGGTGCGCTTCTCGCTTCGTTCGAGGACGCCGCGCCCCTACATGCACTGCTACTGCTCGATCTGCCGCAAGACGGCAGGCGGCGGCGGCTACGCCATCAACCTCGGCGGCGCGGCGGAGACGCTGAGCGTCCAGGGCAGGCGCCATCTCAGGCTCTATCGGGCGCGGCTGGAGGACGGGAGCGAGAGCCCGGCCGAGCGCCGCTTCTGCGGACGCTGCGGCAGCGCGCTCTGGGTCTGGGACCCGCGCTGGCCCGAACTGATCCATCCCTTCGCGTCGGCCATCGACACGCCGCTGCCGGCCCCGCCCGAGCGCTGCCACATCATGGTCGACTTCGCGCCCGGCTGGGTCAGGATCCCCTCCGGCAGGCGCGACCCGCACTTCCCCGAGTATCCCGACCGGTCGCTGGAGGAGTGGCACGCAAGCCGCGGCCTGCTCGAGGGTGTACGTCGAGATTGTGAGATTTGAACGAAGTGTGTGGTCTGCGGTCGTTTTCGGGTATTGTTCTGACAGTGTATTCGGCTGTCAGAACGGAGGCCCCGATGACACCGCTCCCCGAGTTGTCCGAACTCGGCCTCAGG
>JAJDXK010000031.1 GCA_022823305.1 Alphaproteobacteria bacterium | reverse complement strand
TCTCCTCCCCCGCGGGGAGGAGAGGGCCGGGGTGAGGTGGGGGCGTGTCCGTCGCTCGGGAGGCGGCTCGTGATCTACGACGAGCCGCGCTTCCTGCCGGGCGGCGACACCTTCGTGCTGGTGCAGTTCGGCGACGACGCGCGGATCGACCTCAACTTCATGGCGCTCGGGCTCACCGCCGCGCTGCGCGAGGATCGCACCGGGGGCGTCATCGACACCAACCCCTCCTACAACTCGGTGGTGGTCGAGTACGACCCCGACCTGATCGCCATTGACGACCTGGAGCGGGAGCTGCGCCGGCTGATCGAGGGCCTCGGCTCGGTCGAGGAGCTGGAGCTGGAGAGCCGCCTCGCCTACCTGCCGGTCATGTACAACGACCCCTGGACCAGGGCCTGCGTCGAGGACTATGCCCGGCGCATCGCGCCGCGCGACGGCGACCCCGAATTCGTGGCCCGTATCAACGGGCTGGAGGACGCCGCTCAGCTCGCACGTGTGCATTCGGGGACCGAGCACTGGGTTGTCGCCGTCTGCTCGACGCCGGGGCTGCCGCTGATGGTGGCGCTGGATCCGCGTTGCGCCATCACCTCGCCCAAGTACAACCCGCCGCGCACCTGGACCACGCTGGGCGCGATCGGCGTCGGCGGCCTCTCCACCTCGATCTACACCACGCCGGGGCCGGGCGGCTACAACCTGATCGGCCGCACCCCGGTGCCGCTCTGGGACACCGAGGCGGGCCTGCCCGCCTACCGCGACCGCGTGGTGCTGCTGGACGCCGCCGACCGGGTCAAGTTCGTGCCCGTCGAGCGCGACGAGTTCGAGTACATCGAGGCCCGCGTGGCGGAGGGCACGTACGCCTTCAACGTGACCGGCTACCAGCGTTTCTCGGTGCGCGCCTACAAGGCCTGGGCCGCCGGCCTCGATGCGAACGAACGGTTCTGAGGTCGCGCGGAACGCGCGCGGAGCAAAATAATGTCAGTCACGGTCGTCAAGGGCGGGCTCGAGACCACGGTGCAGGACTGGCCCGGCCGCAAGGGCGCCTTCGGCATGGGCTTCCCGCCGTCGGGGCCGATCGACCACTGGTCCTTCCGCCTCGCCAACCTGCTGGTGGGCAACGCGCCGGGCGCGGCCGCGCTGGAGTGCGCCTTCATCGGGCCGACGCTGCGCTTCGAGCGTGATACGGCGGTCGCGCTTACCGGCGCGGACATGCAGGCGACGCTCGACGGTGAACCTCTACCCTTGTGGGAGAGTATCGGCGTAAGTGCGGGACAAACATTGCGTTTACGCTCCGCCATCACCGGCGCCCGCACCTATGTCGCCTTCGCCGGCGGCATCGACGTGCCGCTCTTCCTCGGCTCCCGCGCCACCTTCGTCATCGGCGCCTGCGGCGGGCTCGACGGGACGGCGCTGAAGGAGGGGCAGAGCGTCCCGCTCGGACAGGGCGACGCTGCACCGGGCCGCAGGCTGAGGGACGGCGCGCGCCCGCCGGCGCTCGAGGACGGCGCCTGGGAGATCGAGGTGGTGGCCGGCCCCAACGACGACTGGATCGACGAGGCCGGGCGGCGGCGCTTCCTGGAGAGCGACTGGCGCCTCTCGCCCAAGAGCAACCGGGTGGGATTTCGCCTCGAGGGGCCGGACTGGACCTTCGCGCCCAAGGCCACCGACAAGGCGCCGGAGAACGGCGAGCACCCCTCCAACGTGATCGACCACGGCTATCCCATCGGCGCCATCAACCTCTGCGGCCAGACCCCCATCATCCTGATGGTGGACACGCTGACGCTGGGCGGCTTCATCAACCCCTACACGGTGCCCACCTGCGCCTGGCCCAAGCTCGGCCAGTCGCGGCCCAACGAGACCTATCGCTTCCGCCAGGTCTCGGTGGAAGACGCCCAGGCCGGGCGCCGCCGCATCGCCGCGCTCTGCACGGCGGAGTCGCTCGTCTCCTGAGGGCGGGACGACGGCCGTGAGGATCGTCGAGGTGCGCGAGACCGCCGTGCCCATGGGCGCGCCGATGCGGAACGCGGTGATCGACTTCAGCAGGATGACCGTGAGCGCGGTCGCCGTGGTGACGGACGCGGTGCGGGGCGGCGAGCCTGTCGTGGGTTTCGGCTTCAACGCCAACGGCCGCTACGCGCAGGGCGCGCTGATTCGCGAGCGCCTCGCGCCCCGCGTGCTGGAGACGCCGGAGGAGCACGCGAGCGCCGACGGCAGCTCCCTCGACCCCCGCGCCATCCGCCGCCTGATGATGCTGAACGAGAAGCCCGGCGGCCACGGTGAGCGGGCGGTGGCGGTGGCGGCGCTCGACATCGCCGTCTGGGACGCCGCCGCGAAGCTGCGCGACATGCCGCTCTGGGCCATGCTCGCCGAGCACGCCGGCAACCCGGCGCCGGAGCGGAGCGTGCCGGTCTACGCCGCCGGCGGCTACTACGACCCGGAGAAGGGCGCGGAGGGCCTCGTTGCCGAGATGCAGGGCTATCTCGATCGGGGCTATGTCCAGGTCAAGATGAAGATCGGCGGCGCCACCCTCGACGAGGACCGCGCCCGGATCGAGGCCGTGCTCGACCTGCTGGACGGCGACGGCGCCAGGCTCGCGGTGGATGCGAACGGCCGCTTCGACCGGGAGACCGCGCTGGCTTACGCCGAGGCGATGGGCGCTTACGGCCTCGCCTGGTACGAGGAGCCGGGCGACCCCCTCGACTTCTCCCTCAACGCCGCGGTGGCGGCGGCCTGTCCCGCGCCGATCGCCACCGGCGAGAACCTGCTCTCGCTGCAGGACGCGCGCAACCTGCTGCGCTTCGGCGGGATGCGGCCCGGGACCGATTTCGTGCAGTTCGACCCCGCGCTGGCCTACGGCCTCGGCGAGACCGTCGACATCGTCGCCATGATGAAGGAGGAAGGCTGGTCGCCCCGCCGCTTCCTGCCCCACGGCGGCAACCTGGCCGCGCTCGCCTGCGCCGGCGGGCTCTCCCTCGGCGGCTGCGAGTCTTATCCCGACGTGTTCCAGCCCTTCGGCGGCTTCGCCGACGACACGCCGGTGGAGGACGGCCGCGTCGGCTTAAGCGATGCGCCGGGCGCGGGCTTCGAGCGCAAGGCGACGCTCCACGCCCTGCTGCAAGACCTGCTCTGAGCGCCGCCGCGCTTGTCGAGGCGTGCGGCGGACGGGTAGAACCCCTGCAACCGCCGGCGCGGCGTCGTGCGACATCGGAAGGGGAGGCCACGGGCCATGAGCAAAGTCATCATCACCTGCGCGGTCACGGGGTCGATCCACACCCCCACCATGTCGCCGCACCTGCCGATCACGCCGGACGAGATCGCGGCCGACGGGGTGGCCGCGGCCGAGGCCGGCGCCTCGATCCTGCACCTGCACGCGCGCGACCCGAACGACGGCCGCCCGACGCCGGACCCGGACGTGTTCATGGCCTTCCTGCCGCGCATCAAGCAGCAGTCCGACGCGGTCATCAACATCACCACCGGCGGCGGCCTCGGCATGTCGCTGGACGAGCGCCTCGCCGCGCCGCGCCGCGCCAGCCCGGAGATGACCTCGCTCAACATGGGCTCGATGAACTTCGGCATCTACCCCATGCTGGGGCGCTACGAGAGCTTCCGGCACGAGTGGGAGCGGGCCCATCTGGAAGGCTCGCGCGACTTCATCTTTCGCAATACCTTCAAGGATATCGAGTACATCATGAAGGATTTGGGTGAAGGGCACGGGGTGCGCTTCGAGTTCGAGTGCTACGACGTCGGGCACCTCTACAACCTGGCCCACTTCCTCGACCGCGGCCTGGTCAGGCCGCCGCTCTTCGTGCAGACGATCTTCGGCATCCTGGGCGGCATCGGCGCCGACCACGAGAACCTGATGCACATGCGCCGCATCGCCAACAAGCTCTTCGGCGACGATTACCGCTGGTCGATCCTGGCCGCCGGCCGCCACCAGATGAGCTTCGTCACCATGGGCGCGATGATGGGCGGCAACATCCGCGTCGGCCTGGAGGACAGCCTCTACATCGGCAAGGGCGAGCTGGCGCCGTCCAACGCCGCCCAGGTGGCCAAGGCAAGGCGCATCGTCGAGGAGCTCTCGCTCGAGGTGGCGACACCGGCCGAGGCGCGCGAGATGCTCGGCCTCAAGGGCGGCGATTCGGTGAACTTCTAGGAGCTTTTAGTTCTCCCTCGACGGCGCGGGCGCTCGCGCTCTTTTGTCTCCCTCAATCGCCGGGCGCTCGCTCCGCTCGCTTGGCTCTCGCGCCTTCGGCGCGCCGGCGCAGTCGCGCCGGGCGGGCCTGACGGCCCGGCTCCCCGACTCCCGACGCCTCGTCTGTCGCCGAATGCCCGAGGGGCGCTAAATCAGAACTTCTCGGCGCGGAAGGGGCGGTGGCAGCCGCCGCAGCCGGCGCCGACGGGGCCGAAGGCGCTCTGCAGGCTGGCGAGGTCGGTGCCCGCCGCCACGACCATGGCCTCCAGCGCCGTGGTAAGCGCGTCGGCCTTCTCCATGACCGCCGGGAAGGTGGTCCAGATCTCGGCCTTGGCCCGGGTCTTGCCCGGAAGCGCCCCGTTGTCGGAGCCGGGCGGCCACATCGCGCTCGCGTCCATGGTGTTGAGCGCCAGCAGGCTCCCGGCGATCGCCGTCGCCTTCGCGGCATCGTACGCGACCTGCCCCTTGGCGATCGCCGCGAGCTGGCTCATGTAGAAGCCGTTGAGCTGCATTTGGGCCATGCGTGCCTTGACGGCCGCGGAGTGGTCCTCCTGCGCGCTCACGCCGTCCGAGCCGGCGAACACCACCAACCCCATCACGGCCGCAGCCGCAGCCGCCATCCATCCCCGTCTCTTCATCGCTCGCCCTCCCCTGCCCCGTTATGCGGGTCTCGTTGCCTGCGCGAATCCTACTCTCCCCCGCCCCCTGCCGCCATGGCCAAATGGCTCGCGGCGACAATCCGCGCTTTCCCCGAAAAGGGACGAATGATATCATCCCTCTCCGAGCCCCTTTTTTGGAGACCGCCATGGCGAAGTACGATCCGCTGGAACGTCATCTGTCGGCCTACCCGGAAGCCGGCTGCATGCTGACGTTTGCCGAAATCGAAACCATCATCGCTGCGCCCCTCCCCCCCGGCGCGAGAAAGAACCGGCGGTGGTGGGGCAACGACAGAACACACGTACAGGCGCGGAGCTGGCTGGACACGTCCCGGAAAGTCACGGACCTCCGGCTCGAAGAGGAGCGGGTGCTCTTCGCTCGCGTCCACGACGGCCCCACGACTGCGGATCGCCCCCCCGACCGCCGGCGTTCGCAAGTCATCGTGCGCAACCTGGATATGGAGGTCGTCGCCGCGCTGAAGCGCAGGGCGAAACACAACGGCCACTCCCTGGAGCAGGAACTGAGAGCGATTCTCAGGCGCGCGGCGGAGCCGGGGCGTGGCGACCTGATCGCCGAGGCCGATCGAATCCGGGCCATGACGGCCGGCCCGCTGGAGGACAGCGTCTCTCTCCTGCGCCTGGATCGCGACAGTCGATGACCCTGGTGATCGACGCCAGCGTCGCCTGCAAGTGGTTCTTCGAGGAGCCGCTCTCGTCCGATGCGCGAGCGCTGGCGGACAGGGGCGAGGCTTTCGTCGCGCCCGACATGATCCTGGTCGAATGCGCGAGCGCGGCATGGCGCAGGGTGTCGGCGGGGACGATTCCGCGTGCGCAGGCGGAAGCCTTCCTCGCCGCCCTCCCCCGGTGGTTCGACTCCCTCGCTCCGTCGGCACGTCTGCATACCGACGCATTCGAGATGGCCTGCGCGCTCGCTCACCCCGTCTACGATTGCCAATACCTCGCGCTCGCCGAGCGCGAAGGGACGCGGCTGGTGACGGCCGATCGGGCTTTTGCCGCCAAGGTCCGCCGCTCACCCTGGCGGGAGCGGATCGAGACCCTGGGCGGCGGCTGAGCTTACGTTCCGGGATCGATCTCGAAGCCCGCGTGACGGCCGAGCGCGTCGAAGTCGGCGTCGTCGTGGAGGACGGCGGCGCCGGCCCGGATGGCAACGGCGGCGATGAGGCAGTCGATGGGCCTGCGCACGGTCTCGCCCGCGCGGCGGCAGAGGCGATAGAGCGCCGCGGCCTCGTCGTAGTCGGCGGGCTCCGTGGGGAGCGTGACCGCGCGGGCGAGCAGCCGACGGAGGCCGTGCAGGTGCCGCTCGTCGCGCGCGCCGCACAGCACCTCCATGCGCACCGCATCGCAGGTGGCGATCTCGCCGCCGAGCAGCGCGTCGACGCGGCTGCAGGTCGCAGACCCGGTGTCGCGCAGGAACTCGACCCAGGCGGAGGTGTCGATCAGGATCACGAGGAGCGGCCGGCCCGCAACTCGTCGAGATCGCCCTCCCAACCCGAGCCGCGCAGCCGCCGGGCGTCCTCAACGGCCAAGGGCTCCGCCGCGAGGGTGCGAAGCGCGTGGTTGATCGCCTCGCGCTTCGTCGCCAGACGATAGCGGCGCATGATCTCCGCACAGGCCGCGTCGTTGATGTCCACGTTAGTGCGTGACATACACAGTTGATACACCAACCCGGCCGTCGCGTCCGCTGAGCCGGGATCGAGGGTGTGTCGCGGCTTGCGTTCGCCCGCGCGGGCGGCAAGATGACCGCCGGCAAGGGAAGGGCAAGGGATGAGCGCGGGAGGCGGCGGGCGCTACGTGGTCGCGACCGATGTCGGCGGCACCTGCACCGACGCGGTGCTCTTCGCCGCCGGCGAGCCGGTGCGGCTCGGCAAGGCGCTCTCCACCCCGCCCGACTTCGCGGACGGCGTGCTGGCGGCGGTCGCCGTCGCGGCAGACAGCATCGGCCTCGGCACCGACGCCCTGCTGGCCGAGACGGCGCTCTTCGTTCACGGCTCGACGGTGGTGGACAACACCCTGCTCACGCGCAGCGGGGCGAAGACCGGCCTCATCGCCACGGAGGGCTTCGAGGACACGCTGACCATGACGCGCGGCGCCTACGGCCGCTGGGCCGGGCTGACCGAGGACGGCATCAAGCACCCGGTGGCGACCGACCGCGCGCCGCCGCTGGTGCCGGGCGCGCGTACCCGGGGCGTGCCGGAGCGGGTGGACTACAAGGGCGCGGTGCTGCGCCCGCTCGACGAGGACGCCGCGCGCGAGGCGATCCGCGCGCTGGTGGATGACGCCGGCGTCGATGCGCTGGCCGTGGCCTTCCTCTGGTCCTTCTACAACGACGGCCACGAGCGGCGGGTGGGAGAGCTGATCCGCGAGATCGCGCCCTCGGTCTACGTGACGCTGTCGAGCGAGATCGCGCCGGTGCCGGGCGAGTACGAGCGCACCTCGACCGCGGTCATCAACGCCTATGCCGGGCGCATCGCGCGCGACTACGTCACCAGCCTGCAGGGCTTGCTGCGGGGCCGGGGCTACGGCGGCCCGCTGCTGGTGATGCAGGGCTACGGCGGCCTGCTGCCGGCCGACGAGGCGGCCGGGCGCGCGGTGGGCATGCTCGAATGCGGCCCCGCCGCCGGCGTCATCGGCAGCCGCCACCTCGGCCGGCTCATGGAGGACGAGGACATCATCGCCTGCGACATGGGCGGCACCACCTTCAAGGTGGGGGTGATCCAGGGCGGCGCCATCGACTACGCCCGCGAGCCCATGGTCGACCGCTACCACTACGTGGCGCCCAAGATCGAGGTGGTCTCCATCGGCGCGGGCGGCGGCAGCATCGTGGCGCTCGACCCTGCCAGCGGCGTGCCCGGCGTGGGGCCGGCAAGCGCCGGCGCAAGGCCGGGGCCGGTCTGCTACGGCCTCGGCGGCGAGGAGCCGACGCTCACCGACGTGATGCTGCTGGTGGGCTACATGGACCCCGGCACCTTTCTCGGCGGCACCATCACCCTCGATGCCGAGGCCGCGCGGCGGGTCTTCGCCGAGAAGATCGCGGCGCCGCTCGGCATGAGCGCCGAGGAGGCGGCCATCGGCATCTACCGCATCGCCGCGGCGCAGATCACCGACCTCATCCACGAGATCACGGTCGAGCGCGGGCTCGACCCGCGCGACTTCGTGCTCCACGCCTTCGGCGGCTCCTGCGGCCTGCTCTGCGGCGTCTTCGGCGCCGAGCTCGGCGTGAAGCGCATCGTCGTTCCCTACACCGCCTCGGTGAACGCCGCCTTCGGCCTGCTCTCCGCCGACATCGTGCACGAGTACAGCGTCACCAAGACCCTGCCGGCACCGAGCCCGGCCGACGAGATCAACGCGATCTACGCACCCATGCTGGAGCGCGCCCGCGACCAGCTCGCCGCCGAGGGCTTCGCCGGGGATGCGACCGCGCTGGACTGGTCCGTCGACCTGCGCTACGGCCGCCAGGTGCACGAGGTGACGACACAGGTCGCGGGCGGCGGGCCGATGACGGACGACGGCGTCGCCCGCCTCGTGGCCGACTTCGAGGCGCTCTACGAGCGCAAGTTCGGCAAGGGCTCGGCCTACCGCGCCGCCAGCATGGAGATGACCATGTTCCGGCTCAGCGCGCGCGGCCTGGTGGAGCGTCCCCGCATCGAGCGGGCGGCGCTCGCCGATGCCGACCCCGCGCCCGCGCACATCGGCCGCCGCGAGATCTTCGTGGAGGCGGCGCAAGGGCTCGCGCCCGCCGACATCTACGACTTCGAGCGGCTCGCGCCCGGCAACGTCGTCGCCGGCCCTGCGGTGATCCACACGCCGATCACCACCATCGTCGTCCAGGCCGGCCAGTCCGGCCGCATGGACGCCTACCGCAACGTCATCGTCGAGCTGGATTGAGGCCCGCCATGGACCCGATCACCTTCTCCATCATCCGCCACCGCCTCTTCCGCGTCATCGACGAGGCGGTCATCACGCTCAAGCACGTCTCGGGCAGCGCGATCACCAACGAGGGCCACGACCTCATGGTCTCCCTCTACCGCGCCGACGGCTCGCTGCTGATGGGGGGCGTGGGCTTCCTGCACCACCTCACCAGCGCGGCGGAGGCCTGCAAGGCGGTGATCCGCCGCTTCGAGGGCGACATCGGCGAGGGCGACGTGTTCCTCACCAACTGCCCCTACACCGCGGCGCTGCACACCTCCGACATCTATCTGGTGGCGCCGATCCACCACGAGGGCCGGCTGGTGGCGTGGAGCGCCTGCTTCGTCCACGTCTACGACATCGGCGCCATGGTGCCCGGCGGCTTCAGCCCGGAGTCGCGCGACATCTTCACCGAGGGCTTCTCGTCCCCCGGCATCAGGCTGGTCGAGGGCGGGACCATGCGCCGCGACGTGATGGACACGCTGCTCAACATGGTGCGCGCGCCGGAGATGGTGGCGCTCGACCTCTCATCGATGATCGCCGCCAACAACGTCGCGCGCGAGCGCATGGTGGCGCTGATCGAGAAGTACGGCGCCGACCCCGTGGACCGGGCCTGCGCCGCGCTGGTGGACCAGTCGGAGACCCTCTTTCGCAAGCGGCTGCGCGAGCTGCCCGACGGCCGCTGGGAGTCGCGGCAGTACTTCGACATCGAGGGCGAGACCTGCAAGGTGCTGCTCGCCATGACCAAGGAGGGCGACGCGCTCACCTTCGACTTCACCGGCTCCAGCCCGCAGTCGCACCACGGCATCAACTGCACCTACTGGGCCTCGTGGGGCGGCTTCTTCGCCCCCCTCTTCCCGCTGCTCTGCTACGACATCACCTGGAACGACGGTGTGCTCAGGCCGATCAGGATGATCGCGCCGGAGGGCTCCGTGGTGAACTGCACCCGGCCCGCGCCGGTCTCGCTCGCCACCGTCGGCGCCATCCAGTCGGTCAACAACGCCGCCTGCACCTGCATCGCCAAGATGCTGTCTGCCAGCGAGAGTTATGCGAAGGAGGCGACGGCGGTGTGGCACGGCAGCCACTTCGCCATCTTCATGTTCGGCCTCAACCAGCGCCGGCAGGAGGCCATCGGCATCCTCACCGAGACCTTCGGCGGCGCCGGCGGCGCGCGCACCTGGGCCGACGGCATCGACGTCGGCGGCGAGATCCCCAACCCCATCGGCCGCATGGCCAACGTCGAGACCACCGAGGCGACCTTCCCGGTGCGCTATCTCTTCCGCCGGGCGACGCCCGACACCGGCGGGCCGGGGCGCTGGCGCGGCGGCAACGGCATCGAGTTCGCCCTGGTGCAGCACGATTCGCCCGAGGGCGGCATCAACTACGTGGTCTCCGGCAAGGGCACCGAGTTCTCCATGAGCGAGGGACTGGGCGGCGGCTACGCCGGCGCGCCCTGCGCCTACCGCTGGGTGCACAACAACGCGGCCCGCGAGGCCGGGCGCAACGTCAACCCCTACCCCACCTCGCTGGACGCGATGACCGGCGAGGCGGAGACCATCTCGTGGGGAGTCTTCCCGCTCAAGGGCGAGGACGCGCTCTACGTCCGTTCCGACGGCGGCGGCGGCTTCGGCGACCCGCTCGAGCGCGAGCCCGCGCGGGTGCTGGCCGACATCGAGGCGGGCATGGTCTCGGAGGGCGTTGCGGCCTCGGTCTACGGCGTGGTGACGGCGGCGGGCGCGGTGGACGAGACGGCGACGCGAGAGCGCCGCAAGGCCCTGCGCGAGGCCCGGCTCGCCACGCCGATGGCGGCGGAATGAGCGAAAATCCGAAAATTGAGAGTACTGACGCCGGGCCGCAGGCCCGGCCGGCGCGACTGCGCCGGCGCGCCGAAGGCGCGAGAGCCAAGCGAGCGGAGCGAACGCCCGGCGCCTGAGGGATCATGAAAGAGTCGGCGGAATGAGTGGAACACGCATCTCGGCCACCCTGGTGATCGACGAGAACCGCGCCATCGCCTGCGCCGCCTGCGGCTATGCGCTGGGGCCGGCGGGCGGGCCCTGGAAGGACGCGGCCCGGCTCGACGAGCGTCCGATGCAGGGCGCCGGCGGCGCGCCCTACAGCAACGCCGAGCGGGTGCTGCTGCGGCGCTTCCTCTGCCCCGGCTGCGGCGCCCTGCTCGACACCGAGTGCGCGCTGGCGGGCGACCCCTTCCTCACCGACATCGTGAAGGTGTAGGCTAACGAACCTCTTTCACTGCGTGGAGGGAACGATGGGCATGCGGCGATCGCAGGCTGAGGCCGTCGAATCCGAGCGGGACGGGCAGGCCGACTCGACCGGTCACGACGCTGTCGAGCCGTCCGCGCCGGGCCGTCGAGGCTTCGCCGCGGCGTATCGGGGCTTCACGGAGGAATTCGACCTTGCGACGCTCGCGCTCGATCCGGGCGAGCTTTTCGGTGGCATACGCGAGGACGTGGGCGGGCGCGACGTTCGGTTGTAACGACAGTGCGTTATCTGCTCGACACCAACGTCGTGTCTGAGCCGCTGCGCCCCCGACCGGCCGCTGGCATCATGCGAGGACTGCGAGAGCATGACGGAGAGATCGCGATTCCCTCGCCGGTCTGGCATGAGCTGCGTTTCGGATGCGCCCGGCTGCCACGGTCGCGGCGGCGGGATGCGATCGAGCGCTATATCGAGGATGTCGTGAGGAACAGTTTTCCCGTGCTCGACTACGACCGCGAGGCCGCCGACTGGCATGCGAAAGAGCGGGCAAGGTTGAGCGCGGGCGGCAGGACTCCGCCCTTCGTCGATAGCCAGATTGCGGCGATTGCCTGCGTCAACGGCTTGACCCTGGCCACATCGAACATGGGCCATTTCCGTGCGTTCCAGGGGCTGGAGGTCGAGAGTTGGGCGTAAGTCGGATTCGGGAAAGGGAAATGCGGAGCACCGACGAGCCCCCAAGCAAGTCCGACGGGTAGGCCGCCCCGTGCACGACATCGCCATCCGGCCGGAGATCGTGGAGCGCGTGGTGACGCGGCGCGGGCGGCTGCGCCTCTTCGAGCGCCTCGATCCGGCCCGGACCGCCGCGGTCTACATCGACATGCAGGTGACCTTCCTCGCGCCGGGCGCGCCGGTGGAGGTGCCGACGGCGCGCGCCATCGTGCCGCAGATCAACGCGCTCAACGCGAGGCTCAGGGCGCTCGGCGTGGGCATCTACTGGATCGCCCACGCCAACACGAGCCGCGACGGCGCCTCGGACTGGCCGGGCTTCTTCGACCACTTCGTCGCCGACGAGGCGCGCGAGCGCACCATGGCCGGCCTCAGCCCCAACGCCGAGGGGCAGCAGCTCTGGCCCGAGCTGGAGGTCGCAGACGAGGACACGGTGCTCTTCAAGAACCGCTACAGCGCGCTGATCGCCGGCTCGTCCTCGCTGGAGACCATGGTGCGCGGGCGCGGCATCGACACGCTGCTGATCGGCGGCACCAAGACCGACGTCTGCTGCGAATCGACCGCGCGCGACGCCATGATGCTCGACTTCAAGACGGTGATGCTCTCCGACTGCTGCGCCGCGCTCACCGACGAGGAGCACCGCAACGCACTGGAGACCGTCATCCAGCAGTTCGGCGACGTGATGACCGCGGGCGAGGCCCTCGCCGCCCTGGATCGCGCGGGGTGATCGCGGCTCGCCTCACCGGGGTTTCGCAATCACGGAAGCCTGTCCCGGTCAATCGAGCCTGACGGTATCCCGATCAACAACAGGGGGCACGGGTTGCCGACGCCCCGCTCGATCTGTTCCTGCAGCTTGCTCCAATGGGTCGTCGCACTGCCGAACTTGTCCTGGACGAATCGGCGAGCCCATTCTTCCACGAAGCCGTCGCCCTCCGCCCTGACCATGCCGCGCTGGCGATCCGTCGGCGTGACGCCGAATTGGGCGAGATCGTCGAAGCCCGTCACGGCATGGTCGGCCGCACAATCCGCGACGATCCGAACCAAATTCGCTTGCAGCGATTGGCCGCGCGTCACGATGACGCCGGCGCTGATGGCGCCTTCGCTGTGGAGTCTCTGAAAGTTCTCCAGATCGCGGTCGAAGAACGGGTCCTTGTTGTTCCATTCGATTTCTAGGGCGATGGCGCCGTTGTCGCTTCGTCGCACATGGTCGATCTCATGCGAGATCGCAGCCCGTTCAACGCCGTCGACCGTCTTTCTGATGACGATGTTTTGCTTGACCCAGTTGCGCTCGGTCAGGGAGCGCCGCAGCCTCTGCGTGGAGATCGCCTCTCCGCCCCCGCCCCGGATCAGTTCCACATCGCTGACCCGCCACTCCAGCAGGACATCGCACAGCTCGCGCAGCGGCTCGGGAAAATCTTCGGCAAGGACGGCGCGCGCATGGTTGACGGTCCGGACATCGAAGCCCGCTCTTTCCAGATCGGGCAGGCTCAAGGCGACACGGCCGCGGAATGGTTGCTGTAGGTCGGCCAGTCGGGCTCGTAGTCGGCGTCCGCCTGATTGCCCCATACCCTCCATTTGTCGCGAGCGCCCCGTCCGAACAGTTCGAGATACGGCCCCCAGCTACACCGCTCGATCAGGTCGTACTGCTCGTCGGGCTTTCGGGAATGCTCGCGCTTGCGACTGGCGATGAAATTCACCTGACTGCGTCCGGGCGGGAGCGTGCGCGCCTCTTTACCTCGCACGCCGAAAAGTATGACCTCTGTCACATTGCGGAAGTAAAAGCCAACCCCGCGCCCGTCGGAACCGCCATCCTTGCGCACCTTGTGCCAGATCAGGTTGGTCTTGTATTGAAACCCCCAAGAACTGAGAACATGCAAGCCCTCGGGCAGCAGCGCATTCGGGACCCAAAGATAACAATGCGCACGATCGGCGGCATGGTCGGCGACCGGGAGCGCAGCGATCTCTTCGAGTGAAAGAGTGCCGTAACGGCTCAGGCGCCGATGCTCAGGCGCGACCTTCCCTGTCCGGTTGGTGAAGCGCCAAGGCGGATCGGCGAGGATCGTCCCGAACTTCTCATCGCCCAGGTACGCTCTCAGATCGTTTGCTGGCGACTCTACCATTGGGTCAATCCGGTCCAGCACATGGGCCACCCTCCAACCATTCCGCGTGAATCACCGCGACTCGGTCGGAAGAATATAACAAGAACATCGGCAGATGCAAGAGCGCGGGCGGCCGACCGCCCCGGACTTCCGCCGCCGCCCTCACTCTGCCGGGATCTGGCGCCTGAGTGCGGCGACGAAGACAAGCGCGGTGCCGAACATGAGGATGCTGTAGGTCGCCGCCGGCACGGTGACGAGGCCGCCGCCGAAGAGCAGCGTCGCCACGGCGATGGCGACGGTGCCGTTCTGGACCCCGCACTCGAGGGCGATGGTCACGCGCTGGCGCGGGCCCGACGCGAAGAGCCGCGCGAGGAGGTAGGCGACGGCCATCATCACGACGTTGAGCACCACCGTGACGGGGCCTGCCTGGTCCAGGTAGTCGAGGGCGTTCTCGTGCTCCTGGTAGATGGCGGCTGCCAGGACCAGAAGGAAGAGCAGCCCGGAGATGCGCTGCGCGATCGGCTGGACGCGCGTGGCGAAGCCTTCGGCCCAGCGCCGGATCGCGAGCCCGATCAGCGTCGGCAGGGCGACGATCAGGAAGACGCCCAGCGCCGTCTCGACGACCGAGACGTCGCCCGCGTCGGCGCCCATGAAATGGCCGTGCGCCAACACCACGATGAAGGGGATCGTGACGACGCTGAGCAGGCTGATGACGGCGGTGAGCGAGATGGAGAGCGCCACGTCGCCGCGCCCGAAGGCGGTCAGCAGGTTCGAGGTCACGCCGCCCGGCGCCGCGGCGATGATCATGACGCCGAGCGCGAGCTCCGGCGCGAGGGACCATGCGCTGACCAGACCGAACGCTATCGCGGGGAGCAGCACCACCTGCGACACGGCGCCGACGAGGAAGTCGCGCGGGCGCGTGGCCACCCGGGCGAAGTCGCCGAGCGTGAGCCCCAGCCCGAGCGAGAGCATGATGAACGCGAGGATGATCGGAAGGACGACGTCGGTCACGATTCCCATGGTCGCTGCCCCCCTCGCAGGCGGAATCGACTCGGCGTTCCCGAAGCGTGCATCACCCCCGATCGGGCGGCAAGAACTCCATTCCCGCGCGGCTGCGGTCCGATTGGTCGGTATGCGTCGTTGCTGCTAACATCCGGCCGCGAACCCGGCGGGAGGGCTTGAGTGGCGCTGACCACGCTGAAGGAGATGGCGGCGACGCGCCGCGCGAAGTTCGGCACGTTCCTGATCGAGCTCGCCTCGCCCGGCGTCGGCCACATCCTCAAGTCCGCCGGCGCCCAGTACGTCTTCGTCGACATGGAGCATTCGGGCTTCGGCTTCGACACGGTGAAGCGGCTGCTGCGCTACATGGAGGCGGCGGAGCTGCCGGCGATCGTGCGGCCGCCCTCGCGCCACTACCACCACATCGCCCGCGCGCTCGACATGGGCGCCGAGGGGATCATGCTGCCGATGGTGGGCACGGCCGAGGAGGCCCGGCGCATCGTGGCCCACGCGAAGTACCCGCCGCTCGGCCACCGCGGCGTCGCGCTGGGCGTCGCCCACGACCGCTACGCGCCGGGCGCGCCTGCCACCAAGATGCGCGCCGCCAACCGCCGGGTCGCCGTCTTCGCCATCGTCGAGACCCGGGAGGGCGTGGAGAACGCCGACGGCATCGCCGCGACCGAGGGGATCGACGGCGTCTGGATCGGCCATTTCGACCTCAGCGCCTCGCTCGGCGTTCCCGGCCGCTTCGACCACGCGGACCTGCGCGCGGCCGAGGCCCGGGTCGCCCGCGCCTGCGCGAGGCACAGGAAGTCCTTCGGCTGCCTCGTCATGGATGTCGAGGGCGGCATCGCCGCCTGGCACCGGGGCTACGACTTCATCTGCTACTCCGGCGACGTCTGGCTGCTGCGGGACACGCTCGCGCGCGGTATCGCCGATCTGAAGACCGCGCTCGCCGCCGGCCGGGGGAGATAGGAGCAGACCATGCCGAGCGCCGCGCTGCGCGCGATGACGGGCACGGCCGAGCCCAAGTTCGGCTCCTTCGTGATCGAGTTCGACTCGCCCGGCATGGGGCAGATCCTCAAGGCCGCCGGCTGCCAGTACGCGCTGCTCGACATGGAGCATTCGGGCTTCGGCTACGACCAGCTCAAGCGGATGCTGCGCTACTGCCAGTCCGCCGACCTGCCGGTGATCGTGTCCACCGTCGGCGGCGACTACGACATGGTGGCGCGCGCGCTCGACATGGGGGCGGACGGGATCCAGCCGGCCAAGGTCGGCAGCGCGGCGGAGGCCCGCGCCATTCTCGATCACGTCCGCTACGCGCCCAGGGGCGCGCGGGGCGTCGCCGTCGGCATCGCCCACGACCGCTACGTGCAGGGCGCGCCGGCGCCCAAGCTGCGCGCCGCCAACCGCGACGTTGTGTTCTTTCCCAAGATCGAGACGCCCCAGGGCATCGAGGAGATCGACGCGATCGCCGCGCTGGACGGCGTGGACGGCATCTGGATCGGCCACTTCGACCTCTCGGTCGCCATGGGGATCCCCGCGAAGTTCGACCATCCCCGCTTCCTGGAGGCGATGCAGTGCGTCGCCGCGGCATGCGCCCGCCACGGCAAGTCGCTCGGCCGCATCTACGACGACACGGAGGGCGGCTTGGCCCTTCACGAGACCGGTTTCGATTTTCTATGCTGTTCGGGCGACAGCTGGCTGCTGCGGCGTGGACTTGCGGAGGGCATCGCCCGCTTGCGCAAGGCCTGCCGCGGTCCGCGTGCGGGCACGGGCGGCAGCCGCTAGTATGGAGGAGGGTGCGGCCGCGCCGCGCCGAACGAAGGGAGGCCATCAATGGCGATGAGATCGATGCGATCCACGATCGGCGGGCTCGCCGTGCTCGCGATGCTAGGCGCTGGCTCGGCCACCGCCTGGGCGGAGAGTGCGGCCGAGATCGCGGTGCGCGAGGCCAAGCAGTATGCCGGCACCGAGATCAACGTGATCTGGGAGGCCGGGCTGCAGTCGCTCGGCCCGCAGAACTTCTCCGGCCCGATGTGGGAAGAGCTCACGGGGATCAAGGTCAACGTGATCGAATCCCAGGTCAACGAGATGTTCCCGAAGATGCTGCAGGAGCATCGGGCGGGCACGGGCGCCTATGACGTGCTGAGCGTGGTGCCGGCCTGGATGGGCGACATGGTGCGCGCCGGCGCCGTCGAGCCGCTCGACGCGTACGTCGACAAGTACGGCTACCGCGAAGAACTCGAGGACATCGGCGACGTCTACCGCGAGAACCAGATGCGGATCGGCGACACCATCTACGGCTTCCCGGACGATGGCGACGTGCTGATCCTCTACTACCGCAAGGACATCTTCGAGGAGATGGGCCTCTCGGTGCCGACCACGTGGGACGAGTTCTACGAGGTCAGCAAGGCGATCACCGACGCCATGGCGCCGGACGTGTACGGCGCCGGCTTCATGCGGGTGCGCGGCCTGCTGCACTACTTCTACCAGGAGCGTGCGCGCAACGAGGGCTGCAAGTTCTTCGACGCCGAGTCCATGAAGGCGACGATCAACGGCCCCGGCTGCGTCACGGCGCTCGCCGGCATGGTCAAGGACAACACCACCATGCCGCCCGGCGTCGAGCAGTGGGGCGCGATCGAATCGCTGGCCGCCTTCAACGCCGGCCAGATCGCCATGACCCAGTGGTGGCCGCCGGTGGGCCGCTGGTCGGCGGGCTACGGCACCGACGACATCGCCATGCAGTGGGTGCCGCCCTCGGTGGTCTCGGGCAAGGTGGGCTATGCGCTGCCGCCGGGAGGCCACCCGCAGCTTGCGGCCGGGTTCTCGATGGCGGTCTCGTCCGACAGCAAGAACAAGGACGCGGCCTATCTCTACATCCAGTGGATCAACAGCATCGACATCAGCGGCCAGCGGGTGCAGCTCCCCTACACGCTGCGCGATCCCTTCCGCAAGTCGCACTTCTCGTCTCCGGAGTACCAGTCGCTCTGGCCGGATGCGAAGGAGTACCTCGATGCGCTGCAGGCGGGCGCGGTCTCCGGCCTGCTCGATCTCTCGATCATCAACACCTTCGCCTACGAGGACGCGCTGGCGATCGGGCTTCAGGCGGTGATGGGCGGTGCCGATCCGCAGACCGAGCTCGACGGCGTCGCCGAAGCATGGGACGATCTCACCGAGAAGGTGGGCGTCGATGCGCAGCGCGAGGCCTACATGCAGTGGGCCTCCAAGCCGGCGGCCTATCCGGGCGACTGATCCGGATCCCGGAGGGGGCGCAGCCCGCGCCCCCTCCCCTTTCTCTCTCCACCTCTCTCGGGCGTCACGCCGGACGGCGGTGTTGACGCGCCGCCCGTGCCTGTGGAACGTCGGCGCGCGTTCCTGCGCCGAGTCGCGATGACTCGGCCCGCTGCACGGGGGGTACCGGCATGAGAATTCTGCTATCTGCCGTGACCGGGGCCGCGCTCCTGGCCCTTGCTGTTGCCAGCACCGACGGCCGCGCCGAGGAGGCGGGCCTCTACTTCGGCGCCGACCTCGGCATCTTCGATTTCGAGCTCCCGGGCAAGGCCGGAGAGTTGCAGGGCTGCGGCGGCGGCCGGTGCGACAACATCGGCTCGCCCAGCTACGACGACATCAATATCCGCCTGAGCGGCGTCGTGGGCCTCGGCCTTGCGGAGAACTTCCGGGCCGAGGGCGAGCTCTTCTTCGACATCGACACGGCATCGGCCAGCCGGCACGAGGGGACGGGGCACAGCGCCTCGGTCTCCGCCGACGTCCGCACCTACGGCACGATGGTGAACGGCTGGTTCGACATCGGCACCAGCACGTCCTGGGCGGCCTACCTCGGCGGCGGCGCCGGCCTGCTCTTCGCGAAGACCAGCCACAACATCGTCTCTCGCGCGGGCGACGCGCTGAGCTCCGACGCCGGCGGCACCGATACCGAGACCGCCTACCAGCTCGGCGCCGGCGCGCACTTCGAGGGCTGGCACGTCGGCTACCGCTTCCTGCGCTCGAGCGACCTCAACGACTACAGCAACATCACCGAGCACATCCTGCTGGTCGGCCTGCGCATCTGGTGAGGCGAGTCGGCGCGGCAGGGAGCAATTCCCCCACCTCACCCCGGCCCTCTCCGCCCCAGGGGGGGACAGGGGGAGGCGGGTGCCTCTCCGGCTGCGACGGGGCGCTCGAATTTCACTTGCGCGACGCTGGCCAAGGCGGGGTCGAGCGCATATTCTCCCGCGCGCCCGGATGAGGGAGACGGCGCGTCCATGCGCATCGTAAGGCACTGGCAGGCCACGCCCGCGGACGCGCGGGGCGCGGTCGTCGCCATCGGCAATTTCGACGGGGTCCATCTCGGCCACCGTGCGGTCGTCGAGGAAGGCGCGCGCATCGCGCGGACCCTCGGCGCGCCGCTTGCCGTGCTCACCTTCGAGCCGCACCCGCGCCAGGTTCTGGCCCCCCCGGCCGGGCCCTTCCGGCTCACGCCCTTCCGCCTCAAGGCGCGGCACCTCGCCGCGCTCGGCGTCGAGATCCTCCACGTCGCGCGTTTCGACCGCGCCTTCGCCGCGCGCGAGCCGGCCTCCTTCGTCGCCGACGTGGTCGCCGCCGGCATCGGCGCGCGCCACGTGGTGGTGGGCCACGATTTCGCCTTCGGCCGCGGCCGCGCCGGCACCGTCGCGCTGCTCGAGGAGGTCGGCGCCCGCTGCGGAGTCGGTGTGACCAGCATCGAGGCGGCCGGCGCGGAGGGCGGCATCTATTCCGCGAGCCAGGCGCGGCGGCTGCTCGCGGCCGGCGAGGTCGCCGCGCTGCCTGCCCTGCTCGGCCGCTTCTGGGAGATCGACGGGCACGTGGTGGCCGGCGACCGGCGCGGCCGCACCATCGGCTTCCCGACCGCCAACCTGCCGCTGGATTCGGATGTCGTGCCGGCGCTCGGCGTCTACGCCGTCCGGGTCCGGATCGAGGAAGAGGAGACCTGGCGGGACGGCGCCGCCAACCTGGGCATCCGCCCCACGGTCGGCGGGACCGAGCCGCGC
>JAJDXK010000111.1 GCA_022823305.1 Alphaproteobacteria bacterium | reverse complement strand
GGGTCGCGATGTGCAGGGCCTCGGAGTCGAAGTCGTCGCGCTGGCGCTCCCACGAGTCGGCGTCGGCGTCGTCGCTGGGCGAGAAGAAGCCGGCGCGCAGGAGCTCGGCGAGCGTCCAGGGCTCGAGCGTGCTGTCCGCGGCGACCAGCGGCAGGACATCGTGCACCCAGGACCCCGTGTCGCCCGCGAAGGCGAGGTCGGTGGGCAAGTCGAGGATGCGTCCCGGTCCCTCGGCCGGGCGGACGGCGAGGCTGACGCAGATCGCACCGGGGCGCGGCGGCCGCGGCGTATCGGGCGCGCCCCAGCGCTCCGGCACCGGATATGCGTCGAGCGCGCAGGTGCGTCCGTCCACGGTGACTTCCGTGTGGAGGTTCACCACGCGCTCGATCGCGTCGTACCAGGCGTAGCCTTCGAGGCGGCGGTCGGGCTCGAACAGGCGCCCGGCGACGGCGTTGCGCCCGGCGGCTCTCGCGAAGACTTGCGCCTCGGGCGGCTCGGGGTCGCACGCCACCAGGAGCGCGCCGGCGCCGACCGGCTGGAGCGCCGGCGGCTCGCGCCAGTTGTCGATGTCGGCGATTCCGGCGCGCCAGGGCTGGAGCTCCGGCGGTGGCGCGGCGATGGAGATGTCGGCCTCGTGCGCCCGCTTGCGGTCATGATAAGCCGGGCGCGGGTCCGGATCGGCGGCCATGGCGCGGTAGATGGCGTGCCGGGCGGCGGCGCGCATCTCGTCGAGGAACGGGGTCTCGACTGCCTCTTTGCGCGCGGGCAGCACGAGCTCGAGCTCGGGCGCGTCCACGACGTCGGCGACGGCCGTCCAGCGCGGGCCGTGCACCGACTCGACCGAGGGCAGGCGCACCGAGACGGTGGCGCCGTGGAAGTTCAGGTCGGGGTCGTTGAGACCGATGCCGTTCCAGCGGTCCTTGAACACGCCGAAGACGAGGCCCCGCCAGCGCTCGGCGTGGAGCGCGCCTTCGAGGAAGGGGCGGCGTTCGAGGAGCTCGCCCGCGGGCGGGGTGTGGCCCTCGCGCTCGAACACCACCGGCAGCGGGTAGTGCCACGCCGCCGACCCGATGGCCTTGTGCACGGCATCGGCGCTCTCGGCGCCGGTGGTCTCGAACGTGACGGTGGTGCCGTGCGGCCAGGGCGCGGTGTCGTCGGGCAGGACCTGCGCCGCGGCGTCGCCCAGGAAGTGCTCCGGCGCGAGCGCGACCCGCCAGCCGGAGGCCGTGGTGTCGTCGCAAGTGCGGGGCCGGGACGCGACGGTGCAGCCGCGACGGGCGAGGCTCAACATCCCCATGCCGGCCGCGTCCTCGGACGCCACCAGGGCCTCGCTCCAGCCGTTCTCGCCGAAGCTGAGCAGGACGGATGCGTCGGCGATGCCGGTCCCGTCGTCGGTGACGGTCACCGCGAAGGGGCCGTCGCCGGGGCCGGCGGTGACGACGCGCACGCGCGCGGCGCCGGCCCGGCGGGCGTTCTGAAGGAGCTCGGTGAAGATGTCCGCGAGCGTCGCTGCGAAGGTCCTCGTGACGCGCTTGATGGCGCTGTCGTGGATGCGCGCGCGGATGGGTGCGTGCGTGTCGTTCATTCCATTTCTCCGTGATGGATGCAAAGATGCAGGCGCCCCGCGCCGGACGATGCCGGGCGGGGCGCCTGCACGGGGGTGGAACGCTCAGTGGACGCGGCGCAGGAACTCGGGGACGTCCGGCGCCTCGCCGCCGGCCCCGGTGCCGTTGGCGGGAGCGGCCTCCGGCCCTTCCCCGCCGCTCACCGCCTCCGGGCCGGCCTCGCCCTCGGCGTGGGCCGGAGCTGCGTGGCCGTTCCCGTTCCCGGCCTCGCCCTCCACGTGGACCGAAGTGGCGTGGCCGTTGCCGCCGGCGGACGCACCGTTGCCGTTCGAGGCCGCGGCGGCGCGGGCGGCGGCACGCTGCTCGGCGACGGCCGGGGACACGATGCCCTCGACCACCGAGGTGGTGCGCGGCCGCTCCTCGGGCGCGGCATCGGCCCCGGCGTCGGCGGTGTCCGCGGGCGGGTCCCCGGCCTTCGCCGGCGCGGCATCCTCGGCCTCCCCGCCGCCGACATCGAACGCCGCAAACCCCGGCATCGTCCAGGCGAGCGCGGCGGCGTGCGCCGAAGCGCCCAGGCCCACCGGCGGCGGGCCGGCCGCGAAGGCGTCCTCCATCGCCTTCGCGAGGTCGGGCTTCTTGTACTTCGACCGCGCCGCCGCCCACGCCGCCCCGAAGGTCTTGCGGGCGACGTCGAGGATGCGGCTCTTGGTGATGCGCGACCACAGCATCTCCGCCGTCGGGCGCACGTGCTTCGCGAAGTCGATGCCGAGCCGCGCGACGGTGGCCTCGAGCTCGGGCCGGGCGTCGTGCTCGAAGGCGAGCTGGCCCTTGACCGTGCGTGCGACCGCGGCGGCGAACAACCGCTCCTTGTCCGCGCGCGGGAGCGCCTGCAAGGCCGCGAAGCAGGCCGCGTCGTCGTCGCCCTCCATCCACTCGAAGGGCAGGTGCGACCAGTCGGCGAGCATCGCCTCGCCCGGGCTCCACGCGGCGAAGCCGTCGTCGTTCGCCCGCGTCGACGGCCGCTCGGCGGTCTCGTTGAACGCGATGTCGAGGGCATGCCACGAGGCGGTGTAGCCCCGCGCGAACACGGCGCGCACCATCTGGAACACCACAAGGTCGAACGCGGCCTCGAAGTCGCCGGCGAGATGCGCCTTGATGAGCGCGGTGCGGATGGCGCGCAGATCGTCGGCGAGCCCGATGCCGACGCCGGCCTCCTCGCGCGCCTTGGCACGCGGATCGGGCGGCGATGCGATGGGCGTCGAGAGGGCCGGCGCGTCAACGCGGCTGCCCGAATCGGTCGTGGCGTCGCCCTCGGTGTCCGCATCCCGGCCGTTCGCGTTCGCGGCGGGGGCGGGCTCCTTCGGGATGTCCTCCGGCTTCACCAGCCCTTCGATGACGTGGAGCGACCCGTCGCGGCCGATGGTGGCGATGCAGCCCGCGATCGCGAAGTCCTCCGGGCGGAACGTGCACCGGCCGTCGACCTCGGCCTCGATCGCGTCGAGGTGCATCTCGATGCCCTCGGCCTCCTCCACGAGTTCGTCCGTCCACTCATGCTCTTCCATGGTGGCGATCTCGTCGTGGCGGGTGCGAAGGCGCTCGATCTCGACCTTCTCGGCGTCGGTCGGCTCGGAGGGCTGGGGGCGGATGCGCCCGTAACGGGCCGTCGCGCTCCAGTCGACCTCGACCATCGCCTCGACCCACTTCCAGCGCGTCGCGAGCTCCGCGGTGGCGTCGGCGAGTCGCTGCGTGGCGAGCTCGGTGAGCAGCTTCGGGTCCTCCAGCCACACCCCGTTCTCGTACTCGTCGGCGAAGAGGTCGCGCAGCACCGGGCCGCCCGCGGCCTCGTAGGCGTCCACGCCGACGAAGCGGGCCATCGCGGCGTTGGCCGGCACCCGCTCCTCGGTCAGCAGGCGCTTGACCTGCCAGGCGTTCGGGCGGTGTCCCTGGCTCGTCACCTGCTCGAACACCGCGCGCTGGCGCTCGTGGTCGGTGGTGACGGC
>JAJDXK010000033.1 GCA_022823305.1 Alphaproteobacteria bacterium | reverse complement strand
GATGACCATGGTGGTGTGGCCCGCAAAGCGCCCCAGGCCGCCGACCACGGCGCGGTCCTCGCCGAAGGCGCGGTCGCCCGCAAGGGGGACGAAGTCGGCGATCAGCCGCGCGATGTAGTCGGAGGCATGGGGCCGGAGCTGGTGGCGCGCCACCTGCGTCTTCTGCCACGGCGTGAGCCGGCTGTAGGTCTGGCGCAGCAGGCGGTCGACCTTGCCCTCCAGCCGCGAGACCTCGTCCAGCATGTTAACGCCGCTGTCCTCGCCGAGATGGCGAAGCTCCTGAAGCTTCCCCTCAATCTCCGCAATCGGCTTCTCGAACCCAAGAAAACTGTTCATCGGATGGTCGACCCGTTCACGCAGCGCACCGCCTCGTTACGCCCCCGACGCAGCCAGCGCCTCCGGCTGCGGGCGGTTCAGCCGACTCGCGCACCATACCACAGGGCGGCGCCGGAGATTATGCGATTATCGCCACCGCTAGGCGGCCTGCCCGCGTCGCGGCGCTGCAGAGCGCCCCTGCCGCTTCGGCGACCGGTCTCAGGTAGAGCGCGGTCAGGCTGTTCGCGTTCGCGGCCGCGCCCGGCCCCAGCCCGTAACGGAGATCGTCGCCCTTCTCCGCGAGACAGAGGGTGCCGCCCAGCCAGTCCCAGAGAGCGAGCGCGGTGCCGAAATTCCTGTCGTGGTGCCGCGCCTCGACGGAGTGGTGGATCTGGTGCTGCGCCGGGGACATCAGGATCCTCTCCACACGCCTGCCGTAGCTGATACGCACGTGCGAGTGGCGCAGGTTGGACCCGGTCGCGTTGAAGGCGAAGAGGAGGACGTTGGCACCGAGCACCGTGAAGAGGTCGACCGCGCTGCCGAAGAAGAAGACGAAGAGCGCGACCACCGCGGCCTGAACCGCGCTGCCGCGCAGGCTGAAGAGGACCGCCTCGAGCGGATGGGTGCGGTAGACCGTGAGCGGGGTGAGCGTGGTCGCCGAGTGGTGCACCTTGTGAAAGGCCCAGAGCAGCGGCCAGCGGTGCAGGGCGCGGTGGACCAGGTACTTCGAGAGGTCGTCCAGCAGGAAGTGGCTGAGGGTGAAGCCGAGCACCACGAGCCAGGCGGGCAGCGCCACCGCCTCCGGCCGCCCGCCGACCGCCGCATGCAGGCCGGCGAACAGGGCGGACGCGAGCGCCATGCGGCCCGCCAGCCGGGGCCCGAGCGCCATCATCAGCGCCTGGTTGACCGCCAGCATCTTGTAGTCGGCGCGGGCGGAGGGCGACCACCAGATCGCGCGGGAGAAGAGATGGCGGCGGCCGGCGGACGCGCCCGCGCGCAGGTTCCAGCCCGCAGCGCCCAGCATCACGACGCAGGCGATGGCGAGCGCCGCGACCAGGTAGCCGGCGAAGACGCGCTTCTTCGGGTCGACGAAGCTCTCGGTCAGCGCGCCGAGATAGTCGACGACGATCGTGTCCACGGCGCTCGCGCCCGCCGTAGCGGCCCGCTACCGCGACGGGCGGCGATGCCTCAGTCGTTCTCGGCGCTGGCGCCGTCGCCGAGCTTTTCGAGCAGGGACTCCATCTCGGCGAGCTGGTCGTTCTGGCGGGCCTCGACGCCGAAGGCGCTGACCATGAGGTCCTGCAGCTTCAGCATGTCGTACTGGTAGGTCGCGAGCGGCTTGGACTCGTCCTTGACGTAGTTGCCCTGGCTGTCGATGTCCATGACCTGGCTCAGGTTGGGCAGCACCGGGCCGAAGCCGATGATGCGGTTGAGCCGGACCGCCGTCTCGCCCAGGTTGTCGCGGCCGGTCTGGAGCGCCAGCGCGAAGCCCTTGAGCTCGCCCCAGTGCTTGGCGTAGGCGCGGAAGGCCTTGGCCGGGTCGCCGCCGGCCTCGAGGATGGCCTCGAGCTTGCCCAGGTCCTTGTAGACGGAGCCCGCGTACTTGAAGACGGCTTCGGCGAGGACCTTCTCCCAGTTGCTGCGGATGGTGTCCGCGTAGTCTTCGAGAGCGCTCCGCTGTTCGTCGCCGAGCGCGGCGCCCTTCGCTTCTGCGATGACCTTGCGGCCGTTGAGGAAGGCCCGGGTGATGGCGTGGAGATAGCCGGTGCCCGACCTGTCGAAGGCGGCGGCGTAGTAGGCGGGCGCGAAGGCCATCTCGCTCTTCAGGTCGACGGCGCCGTCGCCGTTGAGGTCGGCGTGGGCGAGCGCGTCTTTCGGCTTCTCCGACCTGGCTCCCTGCTTGGCGATCTCGTAGACCTGCTGCGGGGTGAGCGACAGCGTGTGCGCCGGCGTGCCGAAATAGCCGAAGGCCTCGTCCCAGGAATGCTCCTTGCCGGTGTAGGCGGCGCCCTCCTTGTAGGGCTTGTCGTTGGGCTTGGTGTCGGCGCGCAGCTTCTCGTCCAGGTAGTTGTCCGCCGCCTGGTTGTAGAACACCGCGCCGATGAGGAACTTGGAGATGAGTTGCGGATAGTCGTAGCCGTTCGCCGCATCGAAGCCCTTCTCCGCCGCGGACGCCTTGTCGATCCAGAAGGTGACCAGCTCCGGCCCGGTCATGTTGTTGGGCATGCCCGGCACCGCGCCCTTGTAGGTCTTGCCGGCGAGGTTCGTGCCCTTGCTGAGGGAATCCACCTCGGTCTGGCTCACCACGAAGGGGCCCTTGGAGGCCGGCGCGATGATCGCGCGGCCCGCATCCTTGCCCTCGAAGTAGGCCAGCATCGTGGCCTTCAGTTCGGGGTCCGGCGCGCCGGTGCCCTTGCCGGCGAGCTTCTTCAGCGAGTCGTGCAGGACCTGGCGGGCGATCTGGCCGCCGTAGGAGACGGAGGTCTCCGCCGAGCCCTCATAGCCCTTCAGCGTGACGGGGAAGCCCGCGTACACGTCGCTCTCTCCCTGCGCCGCGGCCGACAGCGCGGCGAGCGCGAGGAGGGCGGTTCCTGCGGCAATCATACCCTTCATGGCGTGACTCCTTTTCGGTGCTGCGAGACCACCCGCGCCTGGCGCTTCGGCTCCGAACTGCGAATGCAAACAGGTCTCATCCGCATAGTAGATCAGGCCGGATGGCAGTGCAATGGGCGTCGCCGTTCGGCCATTGGCGGCGCGGGTCTAGTGAATGGTGTGCGAGGCGTCCGCCGGCTGGGCCCGGGGAGAGCCCGCGTCGGCCGTGAGCAGGAGCCGCTGCGGCAGGCGGTAGCCGGCGCCGCCCAGCGCGGCCGCGAACGCGGCCCCGTCGGTGGCCGCAAGCCGCATCGCCGCAGGCGGCAGGAACCACGAGAGGAGGGCGCTGGCGTGCGCGCAGTCCCCCTCCTGGCAGGCGGCGAGGAACGACAGGAAGAGCCGCTCGTCGTTGCTGACGAAACGGCTGCACAGCGGGTTGAGGCGCAGGCTGCGCACGCCCGCGCAGTCGAAGGTCGTCAGCGTCCGCGCCAGAGCCCCAGCGGCAGCGGGCCCGGCATCCGGCCCGCCGGTGGGGCGCAGCGCGACGCCGAGCTCGCCGGCCACCCGCTCGCGCACGGAGCGGCGCCGGTCCGAGGCTTCGCACTCCGTCGCGGCCGCATCATGGCCCTCGGCGGCCAAGCGCCGTGCGGACCAGAGCACGAGCTGTTCCGCGAAGGTGAGGCGGGGAATCGTTACGCCCGGCGTTGTCGCGCGGTGCTGCTTGCGCCCTGGTTCGCCCTGCTGTGCCGCGATCTGGGCCATGTCGTCCCCCCTCTCCCGCTGTGCGCGTCCGGTCCGTCGAACTCGTCATGAGAATGATGCGCATTTCGATATTCTATCGGTCTGAACATATAATGCAACTCATTCTCAATAATGATCGGAGGCTCAGGGCGCTTCCGGGCCGGGCCGCCGGGAGGCGCGACGGGCGTCCGATGCCGGGGAGGGGGGGGCGGCGGCGACCGCGGAGGCCGTGCCCGGCGGCTGCTGACGATGTTCCCCTCTCCCGACGCGCGCCGTCCTGGCGCTCGAAACGCCACGGAGGGCGGCGCCCGCCACCGCTCTCGGGCCTCCCATGTCGGGAGTGCGGCGGGATGAGGCGCGTCACGGCGGTAGCCATGGGCTGGCCCCATGTCCGACCGGAGAGTCATGATACCATTCGAATCATGTCACAGAGGCTGGATACATGGATAAATCCGAACGACTTCGCGTCTTGAACGCCCTTACCGAGCACATCGCCAGCAGTACGACTGCCGATGCCGGGGGCATCATGCGTGTACCGATGTCGGATTTCACGTGCCCGCAACTCTTCGCGCAAGAGCAGGATGTGTTTTTTCGGCACACACCCTTGTGCATGGGTCTTTCGTCCGAACTGCCCGAACCCAATACATATTGGTCAGACAATGCGACAGGTATTCCGATACTGATGGTTCGGGACGGTGGAGGCAATTTCCGGGCGTACGCGAACGTCTGTAGACATCGAGGGAGCAAGGTCGTCCCGGAAGGAAGCGGCTCAAAGAAGAGCTTTACTTGCCCTTTTCACGCATGGACATATGGAATCGATGGCAGGTTGTTGAAGGTATACAAGGATAGTCATTTTGGAGACGTGTCGAACATGAATCTGTCACTCATCGCACTGCCCTCTGCGGAGCTTCACGGGACTTTGTGGGTACGCCCGACTCAAGGCGATCCTGTCGATGAGGACGAGTGTCTGGCTGGACTTCAAGACGACTTGGTCCATTGGAACCTGTCGGATCATCCAGTTGCCGGGAGGCAAGTCATCGATGCGCGGATGAATTGGAAGTTAGGCATCGATTCATACGGTGAAATCTATCATTTGAACATCCTCCATGCGAGAACCGCAGCCAAGGAAAATCTAGGGAACTTGCAGACAATCGACAGCTTCAACAACAACCTTCGCATGGTCGTCGCTAATCAGAAGTTAAATCTGATGCGATTGCTAATGCCGAACATGGACAGTTGGCCTTACAGGCAGATAACATCGACTGTGTATTTCCTCTACCCCAATGTTATCATGGTGGTGGACACATTCGGCGTAGATCTGTTGCGTATTTTCCCTCTTGAGGAATCACCTTCGAGATCCAGAACGATTCATACATGGTACATTCACCCCAACATACAACAACACTTCAAGACCCACGACATGTCCTACGAGGACAGGCTCAGAACATTCAGGGATGCTGTCGCAAAAGAAGACTATGTCATGGGGGAGGACGTTCAATTGAACGCTGAGATGGGTATTCTATCGGAGGTTTTGCTGGGGCGGAACGAAGGGGCACTGCATCATTTTCACAATGCGCACCGATCGGGCGTTGGTCGTGATCTGCTGCCGGTTGAAGATGTCGGCCGGAGTGGGGAGGCCGGCTCTGATGTCGAAAGCGCTTTCTCCTGATCTTCGCGGGATCGTGTATAACGCGTTAAGCAAGGCATCGGGGCCGAGCGAAACCGCGTTCGCGACGGGTGGGGCATTTCGCCCGCACGCCCGGGCCGCCACGGATCGACCACCGGCGCACCCCGCGAAAGCCTGGGAGGCCTGACACCATGAAGTTCCAGCTGGCCATCAACATGGAGCGGCTCGCGCCGGACCTCGACATGACCGATGTCGAGCGTCATACGCTCGAGATGGTGCAGATGGCCGATGCGGGCGGGTTCGCCATTGCGTGGGCGGCCGAGCACCACGCCCTGGAGATGACCATCGCGCCCAATCCCTTCCAGATCCTGACCTGGTGGGCCGCGCACACCTCCCGCATCCGGCTCGGCTCGGCGGTGGTCGTGGCGGCGTACTGGCATCCGATCAAGGCGGCGGGCGAGGCGGCGCTGCTGGACCTCTACAGCGGCGGGCGGCTGGAGTTCGGCATCGGCTCCGGCGCCTACCAGCGCGAGTTCGACCGCATGCATCCCGGCCTGCAGCGCAACGATGCGTTCCAGTACATGTTCGAGATGCTCCCCGTGGTGAAGGCGCTATGGCAGGGCGACCACGCGCACGAGGGCGAGTTCTGGTCGTTTCCGACCGCGACCTCGGTGCCGAAGCCGCTGCAGAAGCCCCATCCGCCCATCTGGATCGCGGCGCGTTCGCCGGACACCTACGACTTCGCGGTGAAGCAGGAGTGCAACATCCTCTCGTGGCCGCTGACGCGGCCGATGTCCGAGGTCGAGGCCTACAGGGGGCGCATGGAGGCCGCGCTCGCCGACAACCCCGGCAAGAGGCGGCCCGTCTTCGCCACCATGCGCCACACCGTGGTCTACGACCGGGCGGAGGAGTGGGAGGTGCCGGTGAAGGCCGCCATGCGCCAGTTCGGCCAGTTCGAGAACCTCTTCAAGAACCTCGGCGACGTCGCCAACGGCTTCCCCCGCCAGCTGGACCTGTCGGAGCTGGAGAACCGCGACGAGTACGACCCGCGCATGCTCCACGAGAACCTGATGTTCGGCACGCCGGACGAGGTGATCGCGAAGCTCCGGGCCTACGAGGCGCTCGGCGTCGACCACTTCACCTACTACGCGAGCCTGGGCCTCGGGATGGCGGAGCAGAAGCGCTCGCTGCAGCTCTTCGTCGAGGAGGTGATGCCGGCCTTCGCGTGATGGCGAGCATGAGCGCGGGCGTCGCGGACGGCACGGCCTGGGCACGGCACGGCAGCGGCCCGCCGGTCGTCCTCGTTCACGGCTTCGGGCTCGAGCGCGCCATGTGGCAGTGGCAGCTCCCGGCGCTCACGCCGCATTTCAGCGTGCTGACCTACGACTTGCTGGGGCATGGCGGGAGCGCGCCACCGGCGGGAACGCCCGACCTTGCCATGTTCTCGCGCCAATTGCTCCGGCTCATGGACCACTGCGGCATCGAGCGCGCAGGCGTGGCGGGCTTCTCCCTCGGCGGCATGATCGCGCGCCGCTTCGCGCTGGATTACCCGAATCGGCTCTCGGCGCTCGCGATCCTGAACGCGCCGCACGACCGCAGCCCCGCCGAGCGCGAGGCCGTCCGCGCCCGTGTGCGCCGGGCCGTGCGGCAGGGGCCCTCGGCGGGCGCGGAAGCCGCGCTGGAGCGCTGGTTCACGCCGGCGTTTCGCGCCCGCACGCCGGAGCCGGTCGCCCTGGTCCGCCGCTGGATCGAGAGCAACGACCCTGCCGTCTATGCGCAGGTCTACCGGGTGCTCGCCGAGGGCGACGCCGGGATCGCCCGCGGGCTGGAGCGGATCGCCTGCCCGACGCTGGTGATGGCCGCGGCCGACGATCCCGGTAACACGCCGGCCATGGCGCGGGCCATGGCGGGGCTGATCCCCGGCGCCCGTCTCGTGCTCCTGCCCGGCCTCCGGCACATGGCGCTCGCCGAAGCGCCGGCGGCCGTCAGCGGACCGCTCTGCGCCTTCCTGCGCGAGGCCCTCGGAGAAGCCCGAGCCTCCTAGCCGAAGGCGGCGAGGATGCCGACGCCGCCGACCACCAGCCCGACCCCGCCCCATTGCAAGGGCGAGACCGGCTCGCGCAGGAAGATGCGCGCCAGCAGCACCGTCACCACCGTGTAGCCCACGCTGGCCACGATCGCGTACTCGCCGTGCTCGAGGCCGAGGCCGGTGTAGAGCAGCAGGTGGCCGAGGGTGTCGAGTATCCCGAAGACCGCCAGGATCGGCCACGCCCGGAAGGGGAAGCGCACCCGCTCGCGCCGGGCGACGAGCAGGATCGTGAGCGCCACCATGCCGATGAGGCGGACCACCAGCACCGTCTGCCAGGGGCCGTAGATGTCGATGGCCTTGTCGGCGGCGGTGAGCGAGGCGGCGAAGGTCGCGGCCGCGCCCAGGGCATAGAGGATCGCGCGCCGCACCACGGCGGGGGCGTATTCGGGCGCGCCTTCGCTCCTGGGCGCCGCGCGTGCCGTCACCCAGACCCCGGCCATGGTCGCGATCATGGCGCCCCAGTGGAGCGGATCGGGCCGGGCGCCGAGGGCGACCGAGATCGGCACCGCAATCGCCGGGTAGCACGCCACCACCGGCGAGGCGAGCGAGACCGGGCCGTGGGTGATGGCGTGATAGAACAGGAGCGAGCCGATCACGGTCCCGGCACCGATGCCGAACAGCCAGTGCAACCCCTCGGGGCGCCAGTCGAAGGGCTCGCCCGACGCCGCCATGAGCACCGCGATCATCGCGGCGCCCACCGCCATCATGGTGCAGGTCGCCGCCAGCACGCCCACCGAGCGCCCCGCGAAGCGCGCGACGATGTCGGAGACGCCCCAGGAGAGCGCGCAGCCCGCGCCCCAGAAGGCCGCGCTCTCTAGCATCGGCGCCGGGTCACGGGGTCATGCGATCATGTGGGGGCGGCGCCGGGCGCCGGGGGAGTGGACTCATGATGCCCCCGATTATGGGCGCGGCGTCCCGCCCGGTCGAGACGCCCGCGCCGCCGCTGCGCCCGTCGCGCAGCCAATGGAGCGCGCTACCCCCGGCCCGTCGACCCGCATTGCCCTCATGGGCGTACCTGTTCCACGCGGTGGTGTACCGAACCGGGAGTGCACGAATAGACAATTGACGAGACATTCGTCAGAGACAATAATTACAGGTCATATCACCAATCTTGATGAGACGACAACATCAACTCATTACACCGTTATTGATAGTAACGACCGTTCATGACGACCGTTCATACTTGACACAATTCCTGTTGTTCTCCACGGTGGCGAGAGAAAGGGCGCTCGGCCCGGCATCCATTGGGTTGCAATACTTCGAAAGGGAGTGAGCCAGTGAGAAAGCTGTTGGTGTGCGCGGTCGCGGCGACTCTCGGTGCCGTGGCCTGGACCTCGGCCCATGCGCAACAGGCCGGCACGGCCTACGTGAACGCAGGATTCCAGCGCCTGTCGATGGATGCCGTCACGGAGAGCGTCGAAGGGATTGCGGTGACGCTGCCATCCAGCGACCACAACGCCCTGGTCTTGCGCGGCGGCTACGACTTCGAGACCTATCTGGGGGCCGAGGCCGAGATCGTCTGGGGCCTCGGATCGGAGGACGTGAACCTGAACGTCGGCGGGGTGCAGATTCCCACCGAGATCAGCGTGGACCGCGCGTTCGGCGCCTACGGCAAGGTGCAGTTCCCGATCGCCGATGGGATCGGCGTTCACGGCCGGCTCGGCTTCGTCTCCGCCGAGGCGGAGGCCACGGCAACAGTGGCAGGGACCCGGGCAACCGTGGAGGCGTCCGACGACGCGCTGGCCTATGGGCTCGGCTTCGAGATCGGCGTGGGCGACGGCTTCGGGGTCCGCTTCGACTGGACGCAGTATGACTTCGACGAAGGCTGGGACGGCTTCGCCCTCGTCGGCGTCGCCAGGTTCTGACCCCATCGGGAGCGTTCGCCGCGTCGCGCTTGCCGCCGGCTGCGCGCTGGCCCTCGCCTGCGATCTGCTCGTATCGTCGCCCTCCGCCGCGGCGGAAGGCGAAGAAGTCACCCTGTACCCGTCCCCCTGGGCATCGGCCGCGGCGGAAGCACGCGAGCTGGCCGACCGCGTCCTGCGCAGGGAGAGCGGCGACCTGTGGCTGGACGGGGCGCGTCAGCGGGTGCTGGGCCGCCAGATCAAGCGGGTGCTGGCGACGATCCGGCGCCACGTTCCGGAGATGGCGGAAATCTCGGCGCGGCCGCAGTACGTGCCGGGGACGCTGATTCTCGAGCTGAAGGGCGCGCTGCTCGATACCGTTGCCGCGCGCTGGGGCCGGGAGGCCTCCTCCGCCGTGCCGCCCACCGGCCATGCGGCGTTCGACGCCCTCAACGCGAGGCTCGGGCTCAGCGCCGTGCAGCCGTTCCCCACCCTCGACAGCGTCGTCCTCACACTCGACGAGCGGGTGAACGTCGAGGCGGCGATGCCGGTCTTCGGCAAGATCGAGGGCGTCCTTTCCGTCGAGCCCGACTATCTCCTGGGCGACGGCTCCGACATCGAGGCAATTCCGACGCCGCGTTCCTGGCTCGTGGTGTTCCGCAAGGCGTGGGGCGACTGCCCGGCCGGCTGCATCAGCCAGGAGCTTTCGTTCTTCGAGGTGGCGGGCGAGCGCCTCACGCGCTACGAGCCGGCGCAGGCGCGCGCGATGGCGCCCTTCGCAGAGCTGCTCGCGCTCAGAGGCTGGCGCTGATCCGACTGCTGCCGGCCCCGCTCAGTTCGCGGGCGCGCGCATGTCCTCTGGCACCACCGCGCCGTCCTGCACGATCGGCTCGTCGTCGAGCCAGAGCGAGCAGCCCTGCATCGGCAGGTCGAGGTGGCAGGGGGTGTCGTTCTCGCCGCCGAACTCGGTATCGGGGCCGAGCGAGAAGAGCACGTTGCCGTAGTGCGCGCGGCCGTCCATGCCGATCCCCGGCAGATCGGGCCGCCAGATGCAGCGGTGGTTCAGTCCCCAGCCGATGTGCGAGACGGCGTAGGCGCGGGGGTCCCCGTAGCCCTCGATGAAGTCGCGCAGGTGCCCCGCGCGGGCGCCGCCGCCGATCTCCCTCACCCTGCCGCCCTCGATCTCGAAGGCGATGCGCTCGCCGGTGAACTCGCGCAGGGGGAAGACGATGTCGTCCGCCTCCATCACCACGCGCCCGTTCACGCCCTCTTCGGCCGCGAGCGTGGCGAGGAAGCCGCCGGGCCAGTGGTCCCAGCGGCCGGGCTCGGTGGTGTAGCCGTATTCGGTGAGGATCGGCTTGTCGCCGAGGGTGTAGGTCACGTCGGTGCCGGCGGCGTTGGTGAAGCGCAGGCTGCGCGCCGCACGCAGCCGCCGCTCGCCGGCCTCGACGCGCGCGCGCATCTCGGCGGTGGGGAAGAGGCGCTCGAGGATCTCCACCGGCTCGACGATGAGCAGGATGCGGGTGCCGGCCTTCTGCATCGCGATCTGCTCGTGCGAGAAGAGCAGCAGCATGTGGTCGACCACCATGTCGGCGTCCAGGCAGGTCTGCATCGCCTGCGGGTTTCTGCCCAGCGCGTTCTGGCCGATGTTGGCGATCCTCACCGCGGGGTCCTCCGCCCCTTCCGAAGGCAGGTGCACGTCTTCGACGTCGGCGCCCAGGTCGCGGGCCGCGGCCAGCGAGGCCTCGGCGTAGTGCCGTAGCTGATCGCCTTCCGAGAGCACGGCGACGGTCTCGCCCGGCCCCACTTCGCAGAGCTCGAGGTTGCGCCTGAACAGCGCGGTCAGTCGTGCCTGGTCCTGTCCTGTACCCATGGTTCCGGCTCCTATTCCGCCGCGCTCACCAGCGCGGTGTAGCCGCCGTCGCGCGGCGCTTGGTTGCGCGAGGCGCTCTCCTCCAGCGCCGCATCGCCTTCGCGGCGCCGCCGGGCGCGGGCCTCGTCGTCCTCGCTCAGCAGTCTGTCGAGGTAGTAGTTGAGCAGGTGGTGGATGGCGCGCTCCAGCTTGACCGTCGGCCCCGGGCGGAAGGCGCGCGAGCCCACGCCGTTCTGCAGCGACTCCAGCATCGCCCGGTCCTCGTTCGCCACCAGGCGGATGAAGTCGGCGTAGATCTGGTTCTTCTCCTCGAAGGCGGGCCCGTCGAAGTACTCGCCCGGCAGTTGCGTGTAGATGAAGATCCGGGTGTTGGCGTGATCGATCGGATGGGCCACCCAAGGCTGGATCAGGTCGTGGCGGCCGAAGATGTTCATGGTCGGCCTGATCCAGGTGGTGCAGGCGAACTTGTCCGTCACCTTGCCCCTGAGCCAGGGCATGGTGTCGAAGAGCGTCGCCCCCTTGGGCGCCATGGTGAAGCTCTCGTAGGCGGCGTTGTAGCCGTTCCTCTGCAGGTTGAAGCGGAAGTCGTTGACCGGGAAGTGCCCGCCGAAGGATTCCTTGTGGATCACGCCCACGTGGTACATGTCCATCAGGTTCTCGGGGATGAACTTCCAGTTGCAGGGCACGTCGAAGACGTAGGTGTCCGAGGTCCGCGTGTTCTCGGGCTGGAGGAAGGCGGCGAACTGCCTGATCCCGTCCTCGTCCAGGTACTCGGCGAGGCTCGGGCAGTCCGGGTCGAAGTTGACGAAGACGTAGCCGCCCCAGGTATCGAGGCTGACCTTGGGAAGCGCGCAGGTCGAGAAGTCGAAGTTCTCCACCTCCTTGGAGTGCGGCGCGCCCAGCAGCTTGCCCTCCAGGTCGTAGACCCAGGCGTGATAGGGGCAGCGGAAGCTCTTGAGGTTGCCTTCGCCGGTCGCGACCTCGACGCCCCGGTGCTGGCAGACGTTGCTGAAGGCGTTGAGCGAGCCGGAGCCGTCGCGGCAGAGCAGCAGGGGCTCGCCGGCGATGCGGATGGCGCGGTAATCGCCCTCGTTCTCGAACTCCTCGACGCGGCCGACGCAGAGCCACTCCTTCATGAAGATGGCGTCAACCTCGTATGCGAAGATCTCCGGCTCCGTGTAGAGGAAGCCCGGCAGGTGCCGCGCGGTGCCGAGGCTCCGCCGCGTCTCCCTGATCGCCTCCAGGGTGGCCTCGTCGAGTGCGACGCTCCGCTTCTGCATGTCCCGACGCCCCGCTGTTTCGCTGGCCGGGCAGTATAGCGGCCTGCCGCCGGCGAGTCCGCAGGCGTGGGCCGGACTCAGTCCGGGCAGCGGGTGAGCAGGCGGCCCTCTGCGTCGAAGCGGAGCGCCTCGGCCTCGCCCAGCACCCGGCCAGCGCCGTCGAGCTCGGCCGCGAGCGGCGGCGAGACCAGAATGCGCTCCAGGTGCAGGGTCGAGCGGATGATGCAGAGCCTGGCGTCCGCTCCGTCCAGCCGCCAGCAGGTGCCGACCGCGGCCTGCAGCGCCGCCTTGTCGGTGGCGAGCACGGGCGGGATGCGCACCCGCTCGGTAAAGGTCGCGGTGCAGGCGTTCATGTACATGGCATAGAGGTCGAGCCCGTCGGCCGCCTCCCGGGTCATGAAGTCGGCGGAGCCGACGCCGAGGCCGTTGCCGTGGGTCTCCGGTGTCAGCCCCAGCACCACCAGCTTGTTGATCGCCGGCGCCGGCGGATCGGGGCGCCCGCGGATGTCGTAGCGGGCGATCACCGCCGGGTCCATGCCGGTGCCGGAGATGTTCTTGCCCAGCCTCTCCACCGCCAGCACGTCGATCTGTGCGAAGGGGAGCTTCGGCACGCAGCCCTTGGCGCTCTTCAGCAGGCGGGCGTCGGTCCCGTAGAAGTCCTCGGGCTCCGCGCCCTCGACGATCGCCGCCTCGCGCTCGGCGTTCTCGACGATGGCCAGCCCGTAGGCGATCGGCGCCTCGCGGATGGCGATAGCCGCCCACTCGGGCAGCACCTCCATGTAGCCGCGCACGCCGAGCCTGTGCACGAAGCGCGCGCCCTCCGCCTTGCCGAGGCCGATGGCCACCATCTTGGTGAGCCCGCTCTCCACCTCGCGGTCGAATGAGGTGTGCGACTTGACCCGGCCCACCACCAGCACGGCGTCGGCCTCGAAGGCGCGACGGTCGAACTGCACGGTGACTCCGGCGCCGGTCTCGCCGAGGGGCACCACCTCCATGCCGGCCTCGATGGGGCAGCCCATGGCCTCCTCGGTGAAGCCGAGCTCGGCGAGAAGCTGCACCTGGCCCGAGGCGACGGCGCCGCCGTGGCTGCCCATCGCCGGCACGATGAAGGGCGCGAGCCCGCGCGCCTTGAGCCAGCCGACGGCGGCCTTCACCACCTGCGGCTTGCTGCGGATGCCCCGGCTGCCGCAGGTGATCGCCACGCGCGCGCCGTCCGGCAGCGCCGTGAGCCGGCGCGAGCGGTCGAGCGCGGCACGGGTCGCCGCGGCCACGTCGTCGAGCGCCGGCACGTCGGGGTGGTTCAGCGCCACCGGCATCACCGGCGGCAGCGCCTCGTTCTCGAACTGCGGCAGCGCGATGGCCGGAAAGGCCGGGTTCGCCATGTTGCGCGTCATGGGGCGGCACCATACACCAGAGCAGCGCCCTCGTCGCCCTGGCGCACCGCGCGGGCGCCGAATCGAACAACGATATCTGCCCGGGGAGATCGTTTCCGGGCGTATACTGGGCGCGCCACAAGTCACACGCTCACGTCAACGGGACCGCTGCGAATTCGCGCTTGCCCCGGATCGATGCGAATGGAAGACAGCAATGAAGAAGCCCGTTGACGCAGCAAATTTCCTCGTATCGAGAGCGGCAGAGGACAGCGAGTTTCGCGAACGTCTTCTCGCGAGGCCCAGAGAAACGATCGAAAAGGAGTTGGGCGCATCGCTGGCCGGGGATCATGAAATTCAGGTGCACGAGGAAAGCTCTACCACGACGCATCTGGTGCTTCCGCCGCGTGACAGACGCACCGGGGCCGAGCGGGAGGCGGCGAAAACCGGTGCGGCATCGCTCGAGTTTCTCCGCAAGACGCTCCACGACCCCGCGCCGCCCCTTCGTCCTCCCGTTCCCAAAAGGCCGGAAGCCCGAAAGAAGGCCGCTACCGCCGAGGAACTTGCAGGGGCGGGAAGGGAAAGCATCCGCCGCGGCCTCGCGTTCCTTGAATCCACGATCGACGAGAACGGGGCCTGGCACTGCATCCGCTTCAATGTGGCCGATCCCGACATTCCCCGGCACTACGAAAGGCCTCCCTTTATCACGGCTCTCTGCGTTCTCGCGCTGGAAAGCTGCGATGACGCGCGGGCCAGGGCCATGTGCGACGCCTCCAGGGCGTATCTCGTCGACACCATCGAATACCCCGGATTGTGGCGCTACTACCGCCATCTGCCACAGGATCTCGACAGCACCACGCTCTGCTCCCTTGTCATCGGGGCGCACCCCTGGATCCTGCTGGGGCGGAACGTCCCGCAAATCCTGGCGAATCGCGACGAGGAAGGCCGTTTCATGACCTGGGTTCTGGCGGAAGACGAACCCAATGTCGTGTCGCGCTTTCGTCTCGAAGCGGACCCGGTCGTCAATGCGAATGTCATCGCTTATCTCGGCGACTGCCCCGAGACCGGGCCAGCGCAACGCTGGCTGGAAGACCTGGTTATCGAAGGCGGCGTCGAGGACTCGTCCAAATGGTATCCCGATACGGTCGCGATCTACTATGCAACTGCCCGTGCCATGAGCCGGGCGCAGCCGGCCCTCGATCGATTACGCCCTGTACTCGGTGAACGCATCCTTGCCTTGCGCGACGGGGAGGGAGAATTCGGCAACATTCTTCAGGCCGCTCAGGCCGTATCGGCGCTTTGCAGCATTGGAAGTATCGAAACTGTCGACGCGAAACGCGCGGCAGAAAGACTCATAAGTACGCAACATGAAGACGGTAGCTGGCCGGAATTTCTCGCGTTTGGAGACCAGTCGCTAAAGTGGGGAACAGTAGGGCAGATAGGTCATGGCTCCGAAGCTGTGACCTCCGCGTTTTGCATCGAAGCTCTGGAGTGTCTCGTCGAGTTCTTGCGAGTCTGATTGATTTGCAGGTTACGTTAACCGGTGATAACATGAATCCCGGCGCACGGGAGCTACAGTCATTTGGGGATGCCCCCATGCCGCAAGATGCAGTCGCAGATGGTGACTCAGGCCCACGCGAGGCGGACGGCACGCAGCGCACCGAGCCGTCGATACTTAACGCCGTTCCGCACTATCTGCCATTGGCCATTTTTCCGCTGATTGTTCTCGCGGCGTACTATGGCGGCTGGTGGTTGCTGCCGCCGCTTCTCTTCATAGCTGTCTCGGGGCCGCTCGATCGGGCGCTCGGTCTCGACGGGCGCAACATGGACCCGGCAGCAACGCCGGAACGACGACTTCTCTGGCATAATCTGCCGCTCTGGAGCTGGGCGTTTCTCTGGCCGCCGACGCTGGTTTTCGGCCTGTGGCAGATCCTTGTTACAGATCAGTTCGCAATCTGGGAAGGCGTGCTCCTGGGACTCATTCTGACGATGGAGGCACAGGCCGTATTCATCGTCGGTCACGAGCTGGTTCACCGGCGCTCTACCTGGGAAAGACGGCTCGGCGAATTCCTTCTCTCTTCGGCCTCCTATCCCCAATACGCGACGGAGCATGTCTATATCCACCATGCCAACGTCGGCACGCCGCACGATGTGGGCTCCGCGCCAAAGGGGCAAAGTTTCTGGAGATACTTCCCCAGGGAAGTGGCGAGCAATCTCACGAATTCGTGGAAAGTCGCCGGTGAACGGCTGGCGCGTCGCCGCCTGCCTGTGTGGCATTACAGCAATCCCTTCTGGCGCTACGGCATGGCCGTTGCGTTCTGGTATGCAGTGGTGTTCTGGATGGGCGGAATCTGGGCGGTTCTGGTCTTTGCCTTCCTCGGCCTGTGCTGCGTCTTTTCGATGAAGATCAGCAACTACTTCCAGCACTACGGCCTGCGCCGGGTGCGGCTGCCCAACGGCCGTTGGGAAAAGGTGCTGCCGCGCCATTCCTGGAGCGCCGACTGGAAGTTCAGCAACTGGATGTTCTTCAACATGCAGCGCCATGCGGATCATCATGCGGTGGCATCCCGCCACTACCCGTTGCTGCAGGTGTGGGGCCCCGACGAATCGCCGGAACTGCCGGGAACCTACGCCGACATGATGAACATCGTGCTGCGGCCGAAGCGCTGGTTCGCGAAGATGGACCCGCTGGTGGATCAATGGCGCGCGCATTTCTACCCGGAAATCGATGACTGGAGCGCCTACGACAGCCCGATATCCGCGGCGCGACCCGAGGCCTTCGAGGCGATCGTCGAAATCTTCGGCGCCGCCCCGCGGCTCGCCAGGTGGATCGAGCGCAATTCGCAGGTTCTCGACAGCCTGCAGGACCGGGAGTTCACCGATCTCGATCTGCCGAAGGGCTTCGGACCGGATCAGGAATACGAGGCGATAGCGCGGCGCGGGCTCGCGCGACTCTACTGGACGCACGAAATGGGCGTTCAGGAAATGAAGGAGCGGATCGCCGAATTGCCAACGGTCGATGCGAAGGAGTCCGCCGAGATCGTGCGCAACTGGTCGAACGACAAGGCATTCCAGATCGGCATGCACGTCGTGCGCGGAAACCTCTCGCCGGCCGAGGCGAAGACTGCGCTCTCCAATCTCGCCGAAGCCTCCATTTCCACCGTTCTCGACGCCGGGGTCGCGGATTTCACCGAGCGCGCCGGGCCGCTCGGCGCGGGCGGGGTCGGTGGCATCTTCCTGGGCGATCTCGCCAGCCGGGAGGCTTTTCCCGGCGTCGCGATCGAGATGCTCTTCGTCCATGAGGGCGGGCGCTCCGGCGAAAACGGGCGTCTCGTTCGGCGTTTCCGCAAGGCCCTCACAGAGCTGGCGCGGGAAAGCCTGCTGTTCTCGCCGATTCCGCCCGGCTCGAAGTCCCTTCCTGCGCTGCCGCTTTCGGAACTGGCCGGGCATTGCGGAATTCCTGCTTCCGGCGGCGTTCCCCTCCTCACCCGGGCGCGCTGCGCGTTCGCGTGCGGCGAGGCCGACATCGGCCGCCGCTTCGACGAAGCACGGCGCGCAGTCCTGGCCGAAAATGGCGTGGACGAGTCCCTCATCGCCCGGTTGCGCGAGCCGGCGCGGGACCCCGTCACAACGGGCGTGGCGGCATACGCCCGGATGCGTGGCGGGCTCGACGATGTCGAGAGGGCCGCGCGGTTCCTGCAGTTCACGACTGCCGGAGTCGGCCTCGACGATCCGGCTCCGACCGCTGCGGCGGTGCTCGATGCCGCCGGCGCCGGGCCGCTGGCGCAGGCCGCGGCCCTGTGGCGGGATCTGCAGGGCATCATGCGCCTGATCGGCGAGGAAGGATTCGACGCGGCTGCGGCCGGGCCGAAGGTCAGGTCTCTCGTCGCGAACGCGTGCGGGCACGAGGATTTCGCTGCGCTGGAAGCGGCGGTCACCGAGACCGCATCCCGCGCCGCCGCCCGGATCGATACGCTTCATTCGCGCGCATGAAGGCGCCGGCCGATCCGGCGCGGAAATCCCCCATGCCAGCGCAGACGGACACGAATCCCCGGCCCGGGATATTGACCAGGACGACTCCCGCGGACCGGGGCCTCGTCGCGCTTCCCGCGCTAGCCCCGCACCTGCAATGTCACGTCGTCGGCGAAGAGCAGACGCTGCTGGTTTCGGAATCGTTCAACACCCTGCTGCACGGCAAGCTCCATTGCGATCTGCTGTCGCTGCTCGACGGCCGGCGCGCGCATGACGAGATCGCCGCGGCTCTCGAGGGCGCCCATGCCGCGGCCGACGTTCGCGCGGCCCTCGTTTCGCTCTCCACAAGGGGCTATGTCGTCTCTGCCGACCATGGCATGGAGCGATGCCGGGCGGCCTACTGGTCGTCGCTGGGCGCTTCGCCACGCTGGGTCGAGCAGCGGCTGGCGGACTCGCGCATCGCGGTCGAAGGCGGCGATGGCCGGCTGATCCGGTATCTGGAAGAGAACGGCGCCGGCGTGGGGGCCGGCGAGCCTGCGCTCACGGTCGTCGTCTGCGACGACTATCTCGACGCACCGCTTGCAGACGTGAACCGGCGCCGGCTCGAGGCGGGAGCGCCGTGGACGCTGGTGCGCCCGCGCGGCATGGAGGCGCTGTTCGGCCCCGTCTTTCGCGCGGACGGGCGAGGACCCTGCTGGGAGTGCCTGGCGTGCCGCCTGCGCAGCCATCGGGAGGTCCACGCCTTCCTGCGCAACGTTGCCGGCCCCGACGCCGCCTTCAAGCCCTTCGCGGTTCAGCCCGCGGTGCTGGAGGCGCTCTACGGGCTGATCGCGGCGGAGATCGTCAAGTGGCTGGTGCTGGAGGACGCGGCCCCGATTCACGAGCACGCGATCGCGATGAATGTCGGCACGTTCGCGAGTTCGCAGCACCGGGTCATGCGCCGGCCGCAGTGTCCGGCCTGTGGCGACGATGCGCTGCATCGGCCGGACCGGCCGCCGCTTCCACTGTGCCTGAAGGCGAGTCCCAAGGCCCATCGCGACAGCGGCGGCGCGCGCGCCGTGGCGCCGGAGGTCACCCTGGCGACATACCGCCACCTGGTGAGCCCGGTCAGCGGCGTCGTGACCTGGCTGTCGCGCACGACCGACGAGACCGATTCCTGGCTGCATGTCTATTGGGCCGGAAGCAATCTCGGCATGAGAAGCCGGAGCCTGAGCTCGCTCAGGCGCAGCCTGCGCAGCAAGAGCGCCGGCAAGGGCAGCACGCGGACGCAGGCCGAGGTCAGCGCCCTCTGCGAGGCGGTCGAGCGCCACTCGGGCGCCTGTCATGGCGACGAGATCCGTATCCGCAGGCGATTCGTCGAGCTCGCCGGGGGAGAAGAGGCGATCCACCCCAACGATGCGCAGCTCTTCAGCGACGATCAGCTCGACAACGCGAAAGCCATCAACGCGAAGGGTCACCCGTACAACGTCGTCCCGCCGCGTCTCGACGCGGGCGCCGAAATCGACTGGACGCCGGTGTGGTCGCTCACGCAGCGGCGGCATCGCTATCTGCCGACATCGATGCTCTACAGCATGCCCGCCGAAGAGCGCGGCCCCGCGGACCTGATCGCCGATTCCAACGGCTGCGCCGCGGGAAACACCCTGGAAGAGGCCATCCTGCAGGGCTTCTACGAGCTGGCCGAGCGCGATGCGTTCGCCATCTGGTGGTACAACCGGCTGCGCGTGCCGGCGGTCGATCTTTCCAGCTTCGACGACGCGTACCTCGCATCGGCGCCGGGCCGTTACGCCGGCTACGAGCGGGAACTGTGGATGCTCGACGTCACCTCCGATATCGGCGTTCCCGCGTTCGTCGCGCTCTCACGCAGACCGGACGCCCGGACCGAGGACATCATCTACGGCGCCGGCGCCCACGCCGACCCGCGCATCGCGGCCTTGCGTGCGCTTTGCGAGCTCAACCAGTGCCTGACCTGGCTGCCGCGTCCCGGGAAGAGCGACGGCAAGCCCATGATCGACGACCCGCTGGCGCTCTGGTGGTGGAAGACCGCCCGGCTCGCCGATTGTTCCTGGCTGGCGCCGGCGGCAGACGAGCCGTCCCGCGAGGCTTCGCAGTATCCGGTGATCGAGACGGCCGACACGCGCGAAGACGTGGAGCATTGCCGCGCGCTCGTCGAAGCCAGGGGCATGGAGTTCCTGGTGCTGGACCAGACCCGGCCCGACATCGGCATGCCCGTGGTGCGGGTCATCGTGCCGGGCATGCGCCACTTCTGGGCACGGTTCGCGCCCGGGCGGCTCTACGACGTGCCCGTCGGCATGGGCCGCCGCAAGCACCCTCTCGCCGAAGCCGACCTGAATCCCGCCCCTGTCGTCGCGTGAGGAGGCATCATGGACATTGACGCGGCAATCACCCTTACCCAGGACCGTCTCGCCGAAGAGGGCGGCACCATGGGTGATCTGCTCGGGCAATTTCGAAACAGGGTTTCGCCGGTTCTTGTCGGGGATCCGGAATGGGAGCGCATCCTCGACCGCGCCGGGACGCTTCCGATCACCATGGGTGCCCTGCCGTTCGGCTTCGAGCTGCCGCTGCATGAACGCAGGCCGGAGGCGGATTTCGGCGCCTCCCTGGCGAGCGGAACCAGGCCGGCGGCGTTTTTCCGGGAGCGCGCGCAGACCGACGGGAGGGATGAGGCCGCGAGAGCGATCACGCGGCTGTTCGAACAACTGGATGCCGAAGACTCGCCTCTGCGCGACATTGTCGGCCGCAAGCTGATGCTGGAATACGACATCGGCTCGGCGCGCGGCGGCGAGAGCGCGTTTCCGGGGCTGTTCCTGCGGCCCGGCGAACGTCCGATTATCGGCGCCAGCGGTCAGGCGAACGACGTCGCCATGGTGGTTGACGCGCTCGTTTCCTGCGTGGGCTGGGAGATGGGTGACGCCCAGAGGGAGAACGTCGGACGCGTTTATCTGGCGCAGCCGGACGACACGCGCATGGATTCGTTCGGCATATTCCCGTCCCGCTCACGGGCGATCCGCCTGGCGGTCATGGGCTTCAAGTCGCAGCGGGAACTATGCTCCTATCTCGAAGAGACGGGCTGGCCCGGTCAGTTATCGGCTGTCGATTCCGTGATCTCACGCTTCAGGGAGCGCGCGGATATTGTCAGGACCGGGGCCAATATCGACGTGCGGGAGGAGGGGCTCGGCCCGACGCTCGGCCTCACGCTCATCGTCAAGCAGAGATATACGAAAGATTCACGCTATTGGCTCGACGGCCTGACCGATTGGGATCCGTTCCTGGAAGCCCTCGGCCACGAGGATCTCGTGGTTCCCGAGAAGCTGACGGCGCTTGCTGACTGGGTTTCGAAGCCGACAACGCTCTTTGCGAAGTCCGGGCGCTACGTTCTGTTACGTGGCATTCACCACATAAAGCTGGTCATATCCGGAAATCGGCTTGAAAAGGCCAAGGCCTACGTGTTCATGGTGCTGTCCGCCGCGCTTTCCCCTCAGTAGCAGTCTCGAAGGGACGCACGATACGGCACCCCCCGGCCGGGGGCGGGGGGCGATTCAGGCTGTGCACGAGTGCGGATTCGGACTGTCCCGCTTCTCTTGACCGGCCGACTGCCGGTCATCGTTCTACCAGCAGCAGCAGAGGCCCGCCGAGATCGCTTCGAGCTGCTCCTCGGTGATGTTCGGGTCCGGCGGCAGCGCGAGATGCACGGTCTGCATGTCGCTCTCATGGATCTTGATGGTCATCGAGTCGGGAATCGTGACGCCCAATTCCTCGCTGATGGTCGTCTTTGGATCCGCGAGAAGCTGCTGCCTGAAGTCCGCATCCAGGGCGGACTTCTCGATAATCTGCTGCAGCATTTCATCGCCACTTCTCATGGCAATCCTCCTTCGTTCCGCGTGAAACTTCGACACGTGAACGACCGACGGTATCACGGCAATATTACAGGGTCAACCTCTTGAAAGCATACAGAAATTCTTATGGCTGCAGTAAACAATTATTATAGCGCGGGAGCATTTGGCCGGGTGTCCGGCGGCTTGGGGGTTGCGGCAGGGCCGCTTTCAGCCTCGTAATTCCGATCGAGCGGCCTTCCTGGGGCTTCAATCCGGCGGCGCTCGAAAGCGGTGACGTCGTTCGCAGGTTTGCGCCCGGTGGCGCGGATCAGGGCGCGGGCGGGGCCCGCTTCGCAGCCTTCCGGTCCAGCGTCTTCAACAGCGCCGGCAGGAGCGACAGGTCGGCGATGAGCGCAAAGGCAATGATCACCGCGGTCAGGACCCCGACCTCTGCGGTGGGGACGAAGGGAGAGAACACGAATATCAGGAAGCCGGCCACCAGCACGATCGTCGTCGTGATCAGGGCCCGGCCGGACGTTTCGAAGGCGTAACGCACCGCCTCTTCGGGGTCCTTGCCGTATTCAAGCCGCGCCCGACGGTACTTGCTGAGGAAATGCACCGTGTCGTCCACGACGATGCCGACGGTCATGGCCACGACGACCGACAGCGAGAGGCTCACCTGTCCGACCGCGAATCCCCAGACGCCCAGGCCCAGCACGGCGGGAATCAGATTGGGGACGATGCTTATCAGGCCCAGCCGCAGCGATCGCAGGGCGAAGAGGAGAATGGCGGAAATGGCCAGCAGCACGACCGCTGTTCCGATCAGCATGGCGCGGATGTTGCGCTGCCCGATGTAGGCGAAGAGCGCCGCGGGGCCGGTGCTGTTGACGCCGGCCACGTGCGGCGCGTTTTCCTTCAGCCAGGCTTCGGCATGCGCGTTCAGGTCGAGCACCTCCTGCGAGGACAGTGTCTCCGCCGATACGGTCACGCGCGTGGCCGACCGGGATCTGTCGATCTGGTTGTTCAGGTTCAGTCCCTGCGGAAGCGAGAGCTCGTACAGCAGCAGGTATTGCGCCGCCAGCTCCTGGCTTTCCGGTATCCGGTAGGCGGCGGGGTCGTCGCCGCGCATGCTCTGGTTGAGCTGGCGGAAGGTATCGGTGACGACCGCCACGTGGCGCACGGGAGGCTGATCCCGGTACCAGTCGGCGAAGTTCGAAACGTCGGCGAGGAATTGGGGGTCGGTGACGCCGCCCTCGGCGGGCGCGTGCAGCGAGTACTCGAGCAGGGTGTTGCCGCTCAGGTGCTCGTCCATGAAGTCCGTATCCTGGCGAAACTCGACGCTCTCATCGAAGAAATGAACCAGGACATCGTTGAGCTCGTTGCGCGGGATGCCCACGGCCATCGCGACGACGATCGCCAGCCATCCCAGCATGAGCGCCCTTCTGTGGCGCAGCACGAAGTCCGCAAGGACGTTCATCGAGAGCCCGCGCAACCACCGGCGTTCCTTCGGGGCACGCATGGGGAGAAGCGAAAGCACGGCCGGCAGGAAGGTGACGGAGAGAATGAAGGAGGCGACGATGCCGATGGCGACGAAATTGCCGAGATGACGGTAGGGCGGCACCTCGGAGAAGTTCATGCTCAGGAATCCGAGCGTCGTCGTGAGGCTCGCCAGAAACACCGGGTGCAGGTTGAGCTTGACGGATTCCACGATGGCGTCGCGCTTGGAATCCCCGGCACGCAGGCGCTGCTGCAGCGTCACCAGCAGGTGCACGCAGTTCGCCACGACGATCATCAGCACGATGGTCGGCGCCGGGGAGACGGGCGGGGAGAAGGGCAGGCCGAACCACACGCCCAGGCCCATCGACACGAAAATGGAAAAGACGATGACCATCCCGGTCCCCGCCACCCCCGCCCAGCGCCGGGTGAGGACGCCGAGAATCACGGCCATGAGCAGAAGGCTCGCAGGCAGGAAGATCATCTGGCTGCTGATCGAGGCTTCCACGAAGGTCTGGTTGATCATGACCGTGCCGACGACGCGGAGGTCGATGCCGGGAAATCGCTCTTCCGCCTCCGCCGCGACCGACCTGGCGAACTCGGCAACTTCGGCCACGGCCTCCAGCAGGCCCTCCTCCGGCAGCTCGACGGTGACGCTTACGACGCTGACATCACCCTTCAGGCCCAGAATGCTGCCGGCGATACGCGGGTCGGACGAAGCGACGTCGCGGATATGCGCGCGCGCTTCGGCTCGGGCCAATTCCTCCGGGTCGACGAGATCCCGCACATACAGATCGTCGCCGTCGGCGGTCGTGTATTGAAAATTGGCGAGCGAGTCGACGCGCCTTGAAAAGGGTATCTGCCAGCCGGCTTCGGTAAGCCAGACGGCGGCCGAAAGAGCATCCTGCGAGGTGGCATCGCCGTCGTCCGGCACAATCAGGAACGCGATGTTTTCATTCTTTCCGTAGGTATTCTCCAGCTCCTCCAGCGCCAGAAGCTGCGGATTGTCTTCGTCGAAGAAGATGCGGTAGTTCGCGGAGAATTCGAGCTGGGTAATGCCGACCGTCGCGACGGCAACCAGGAACACGGTGGTCGCGATGACCAGCCAGCGGGCCTTGAGCACCCGCTCGGCAAAGCGGGTCGCGAACTGCTCTCCTGCTATGGCGCGCTTGAACACAGCGCCGGCGCCACTAGCTGCGAACGCCCCTGGGGGCAGGTGGCGTGCGACGTTTCATTGCACCCGCAGTGTGGGGCCAGATAGCGAATGCACCGACCCGCAGCCCGGAATCCGACTGCGCCGAGCGCAGTCCGACCTGGACCACGTGCTCCGAACCCCCCGCTCCGGAACAAGGTCGATCAAGGCTTACACCATTCGCGGCAACTCAGACTGGAGGACAATGCGGGCCAACTATGATCCGCTCCGGTACGGTGTCAAGGACTCGGGTTCTACAGAGCTCATGCATGGTGGCCCGGGCTGTGGCTTCGGATCAGGCGACCTGCCTCCTGACCAGTTCTCTGAATACCCCTTCGACCTCCATGAGTTCGTTGAAGGAGCCGCTTTGCACGACCTTTCCGGCCTGCAACACGTAGATGCGGTCGGCCTGTTCCAGCGTGGACAGGCGGTGGGCGATGACGACCCGGGTGGAGGTCAGGGCGGTGAGATTACGCATGACCTTGGCCTGGCTTTCGTTGTCCAGCCAGTTGGTTGCCTCGTCGAACAGCATGATTCGCGGGCTGCCGATCACCGATCGGGCGATCGTGACGCGCTGACTCTCGCCGCCCGAGAGGACAGCCCCGCTGGTGCCGACCATGGTCATCATGCCCATGGGCATGCCCTTGATTTCGTCTTCGAGCTCGGCGACCCGGACCGCCGTCCATACATCCTCGGTCGCCACTCGATCGTGGTGGCTGACCAGATTGTCCCAGAGATCCTGGGGATGGAGGCCAACCGATTGCGGCACGGCGCCGATTCTCCGGCGCACCTGCTTCAGGTTCAGGTGCCGCAGATCACGTCCGTCGTAATACACCGCGCCGGCGCTTGGTCGGTCGATCCCGAGCGCGAGCCGGAAGAGCGTGCTCTTGCCGGCACCGGACTCGCCGGCAATCGCAACGAATTCGCCGGGCCCGGCCCGAATCGTGACATCGTCGAGAATCAGCGGGCCGTCGGGGTCGTAGCGGAAGGAAATGCGGTCGAACAGGATGTCGCCGCCCAGATATTCGACAGGCTCTCCTCCGACCTCGGATTCAGGAACTGCGGCGAGCAGCGGGCGCATCTGATCGAACGCCGGCAGCATGGCGGCAATGGTGCCGAAGGACTCGCCGAGCCGGGCGACGGCCGACTGGAAAGCGATGAAGACGATGTAGACGACGAGAAAATCGCCGACCGGGACGGGCCGCTCGCCCACCTCCACGGCTGCGAAAAGCAGGACCCCGCCGGCAAGCAAGGGAAGCGCGGCGCCGAATGCCCGCGAGTGACCCTCGAGAGCGCCCAGCTCGATTTCGGCACGCTTCTGCTCGCGATAATCCCGCGCCCAGATGGCGAAAGCCGACCCTTCCGCGTTTTCCACGCGCAGCTTGGCGATTCCGCCCACGATCTGGAACAGCCGTCCGGCCACGCGGCGCGCCGCGCTGATCATCCGCCCATAGGGCGAGATCTGGCGCAGCCCGAGGACCACCGTGACCAGCAGCGAAGCCAGGCTGAAGACCAGGGCGATGACGCCCAGGGTGGCATCGTAGAAGAAGATGACGCCGAAGACCGGCAGCAGAAAGATGACCGACAGCAGGCTGTCGGCGACGACTCCCTGCAGGCCGTCGCGAAGGTTCTGGAATGTCATTCCCGACATGGCCAGGTCGCCGGCCGGTTGCCGGTGCAGAATGCTCGGCGGAAGGCGCATGAGGCGGTCCCAGACCGCGGCCTACAGCCGCGACGCGGAGCGCCCCTCGAGCCGCATCATCGCCGTGCTTTGAAGCAGGTGCAGCAGCGCGCCGAGCAGGCCGAACCCCGCCAGTCCCGCGGCCACGACATAGAGCGCTCCGGCGCTTCCGCCCGCCATGACGTGAGTCGCAACGAACCCGAGCGCGAGTGCCGGCAGCAGCTTGATCATGCCGGCCGGAAGCCCGGCAATCACCAGCCTTGCCAGGTCCGCGCCCGATCCGTGCAGGGCGATTCCCAGCAGGTCCGCCGGTTTCACGTTTCCCGACGGCAATGGCCGATAGAACATCCAGGCTTCGTCGCCCAGCGCGCCGGCGCGCTCCGCCGTAATCCGGACGCTGCGCTTGCTGACCGGGTCGATGACCCGGTAGCGCCCGAACATTCCCGGCAGCAGCGCCACGGGCTGGCCGTCTTCGGCACGGAATACCAGCAACGCGTTGCTGTCGCCGTGCCACCAGTTGCCCTCGGCCTTGAATCGCACGCGCCGTGCGCGCACGCCTGAGGCATCGAGAACGTCCACGAGGCCGATCGGAGAATCGGAAGGCCCCGAGCGCACCGGAATCTCGAAGTCGATGCCTTCGTGGCGGCCGATGATCTGCAGGGCATCCGCCAGAGACGTGTCCTCGACACTGGCATCCCGGTCGACCGGCAGGTCATAGATGTTGAAGAGCCGCTGCCGCGCAGCCTTTTCGGCCGTGCGGCGGCTCGCCGTCCGCGCGCGATCGAGATTCGCGTCGTCGACCATGGCCAGTTGGCGGTTGAGGCGCTCCAGGGCGAGAGCAACCGCGTGAAAGGAGGCGAGCGCCGGCAGCAGCATGCCTTGCTGCGCCAGTGCCTCGCTCGACTTGCCCGAGAGAGTGGCCTCGTCGAACAGGGTGAGCCAGCTCGTCCTCGTCAGCGGAATGAGAGCTTCGTGGGGACCTCGTGTCCCGGCAAGCTCCGCCTGATCGACGATGTTCATGAACAGGCTTGCGCCATGTGGCGGCTCGGACACCCACACCACGCCGCGCCGCACGGATAGCGTGCCCGGGGGCAGGGTCTGCGTCTGACCGGGTTCGGCCAGCGCCGTCGGGCGCGGAAGGTGGCTTGCAAAACGCGAAAGCGTGTCGGTAATGGCGGTCAGCCACGTGTCGGTCTGTTCCGCCAGTTCTGCGGGATGAACCTGGGAGAGAAGGGATGCCGGCAGGCGTTTGAGGAGGGTACCCGGCGATCCCTTGGCAATCAGGCTGAGCGTCGTGTCCGCATCCTTGTCGCGTCGGTCCGGTGCAACACCCGGCAGCAGCCAACCCGCCTCGCGGCGCAACAGATGCTGGGGCGCCACCTGCTCCACCCCGTCCTTGAACTCGACCAGAAACAGATTGACGGCGCCCTGATCGATGAACCAGACGCTGTCCGGGTCGTCGAGCTTCACCGGCAGGTTGCCGGCGCAGGGCACGGACGTGCCGGAGCGAGCGGCAAGCTCGGCTATCGATGTGTATTCCGGGCTTCTGTCCGGCATCAGCTTGACTTGACCAGCTTGTAATAGGTGCCGTCCCGGTCCGCGATCAGCTCTTCGTGGCTGCCGCGCTGCACCTCGATTCCCTTGTCGAGCACGATGATTTCGTCGCAATCCCGCACGGTGCTCAGCCGGTGAGCCACGATCAGGCAGGTGACGCCGCGACGCCGCAAGGCGTCATCGACGTATTCCTCCGTCGCGGCATCGAGGGCGCTGGTCGCCTCGTCCAGAATGAGCAATGACGGATTGCCCACCAGCGCACGGGCAATTTCCAGCCGTTGCCGCTGGCCGCCGCTGAAATTCGCGCCTCCTTCCTCGACGAGGGTCGAATACCCGTGCGGTCTGAGCAGGATTTCGTCATGAATGGCGGCATCTCGTGCCGCGGCGAAGATGGCCTCGTCGGGAACGGCCGGGTTCCACAGGGTGATGTTGTCGCGCAGTGACGCGAAGAAGAGCACGCTCTCCTGAGCCACCATCGAATTGGAGCGCCGCAGCACTTCCTCGGGAATCTCGTCCCGCACATGGCCGTCGAACAGGATCTCGCCCGACCAGGGCTGATAGACGCCCGAAACCAAGCGCGCCAGGGTCGACTTGCCGGAGCCGCTGGGGCCGACCACGGCAACTCTCTGTCCCGGCTTGATCGCGAGGTTGAAGTCCTTGATCAGGGGCGGCCGGCTCTTGTTGAAACCGAAGGTGACGTTGCGCAGCTCGAGGTGGCCTGCAAGCTGGAGCTGGCCATTGAACGTGACGATCGACTCCGATTCCGGATTTCGGCGCTTGAAGACGGGGTCTTCGGCGGCCTTGGAGATGTCGTCGAGCCGCTGCAGGTCGGTCTCGAGCGCCTGGCGTTTGTCGGCGAACTCCAGGAAGCGCCCGACAGGCGCCAGAAACATCTCTGCCAGGATGAAGAATCCGACCAGCGTCCCCAGGGTCATGTCACCGCTCATGACCAGACTGCCCCCGAAGCCCAGGATCGCCGCGCTGCGAAATGCGGCGATCAGGCCGGGAAGCGCGCTGTTGACGGAGCCCAGTTCGGAATAGAGCTGACGCGCATGCAGCTCGCGCGCCTGCTGGCCGCTCCAGCGCGAGAAGAGCCGGTCATCCGATCCCGTCATGCGCAGGTTGTCCGCATGACTCAACATCTGCATGCCCATGCCGATCAGCAATCCCTGCTCGCGCCTCATCGCCTGGCTGCGAACAACCCGGAGTCCGTTGAGAAAGTGGGCCAGCAATCCGTGCAGAAGGGCCAGAGCCAGAACGATAAGCGTGAGCACAACGTCGTAGGCAAACATCGCGACGAGCAGCACGGCGCTCATTGCCATGTCGACAATGAGTACGAGAAACTGGTCCGTCAGATTCTTCGCAATTCTGTCGATGGACGAGACCCGATCGGTCAGATCGCCGACCAGTCTGTGTTCGAAAAACTCCACCGGCAGCCGCAGCAGCCGCGACAAGCCCCGACTGAAGCCGGCCACCGAAATCCGCACTGCCAGCCGCTTCAGGAATCGGTGCTTGAGCAAGGACAGGATGTAAACCAGGGCACCGCCGCCGAGAAGGGCCGCCACCAGCCCGCCCCAGGGCCCATGGTTTGCCAGTACGTCGTCCACGAAGACACTGAGAGATACGGGAACGACAAGCGTCAGCAACGTCAACATGAGCCCGCAGGCGATCACCCAGGTGACCATGCTCCACGATCCGACGGCCAGGGTGCCCAGTTGCCTGAACAGGCCGGGGGGCTCGCCACCGGGGCTGAAATCGGCGCTGCGCTTGAATTGCAGCGCAATGCCGCTGTAGCTCTTGTTGAACTCTTCGGCGGAAAGCCTGCGTCGACCCGTAGACGGGTCATTGAGATAGAAATGGCGGCCATCGTAGCCTTCGAGAACGACGAAATGGCTGAATTGCCAAAACAGAATCAGAGGCAACTGCAGCTTCTTCAGCTGCTCGGCGCGGATGCTGAGTCCACTGCACTCGAGGCCATAATGTCGGGAAGCGCGCAAGATGCTCGCGGCACTGCTCCCGTCTCGGCTGACCTCGCACTTTTCGCGCAATTCGGTGAGCGGCACCCAGCGCCCGAAATAGGCCAGTACGCTGCCGAGGCAGGCGGCGCCACATTCCGATGCGTGCATCTGCAACAGAACTGGCGTGGTCACCCTGCGCTTCAAGATGTCCGATGCGGCCTTGTCGCTTGCCTCCTTGGAGGCGCGGGACGGCATCTTATGATTGCCTCATTCGCAAGAATGCGACCGGAGACTGGCTGCCGAGTTCGATGAAGATCCGGCATTTCCTTCCCGCAAGGGAAGCAAGATCATGGCTTTCATCGAGCACGATATCGAGGCGGAGCACGGACACCGACATTGCGGACGCGAACGCTGCAGGCCCCTCCGACAAAGATACGGCGGCGGTTGCCACGATCTCGCCGTCGAGCGTGTCTGCTGCTCCATCTGTCATGGCCAGTTCTATCGCCGCCGGCATCCCGGCCTCGATGTCCGGCGCGACACCGTTCTCGACCCAGACGAGCGCCTGCACGGAGCGGCTGTCGCCGCCCGCGCCTTCGTCCGCCTCGACCACAATGCCGTCGACCGCAATGTCACGAGCCACGGTGCCAAGGAAGAGCCATGCCACGAGGGCGATCAGCAAGAGGGCGACAACGGTGACAAGCAGCCGCTCGCGCGGTGTGGAAATGGTCAGAAGCCGGTCGAGTTGTTCACGTTCTTCCTTCGCTTCGGCAACAGTATTGTGGAACGAGTCAAAGGGATTATTGAACACGACCGCGCAGCCCCCCATAGAGATCAAGCAAGCATAAAGAAAATCTCAGTCAGTTTGCGTAACGCTTTAGAAAATCAGATACAATCTCAACCGGGAAAGGTCAAGTCCTCAAAGTACTGGAAAAGCTGGCTTGCTTTGCATCGGCTGAGGGCTTGCGGTCGAGACCGTTTTCAGCCGTGCAGTTCTGATCCAGCCCCCTTCTCAGGGTTTCCATCCGGCGGCGCCGGCGCGCCGGGCGCAGGATATCGAGCTCGACCGCCTTGACGGCCGGGTGCCTCGTGGCCGCCGATCAGTGCGGAAACGACCCGGTGCGGGCGTATCGACGCCGGCAATCACCCGCATCGTGTCGCGAATCCTCCGCGGAAGACGCACCCCTTCTGAAACGTTCAGCACGTCCGGGACTTCACCCTTTCCGGTGACTCACGGTACAATGCGACATGTTCATCACGGGACCCGTGCGGATGTTCCCTGACCACGAAATCGCCAAAAGATGGTTAATCGGCCAGATCTGGTCCACGCGTTTCTCATGCCTCCAGGGCGTTTGGTTCGCTGCCCTGGTTCTGGCGCTGGTGTGCTTCTGCTTGCCAATTGCACAGGCTCTTGCCCAGGAAGAAACACCGGAGGACAAGGGCCTGAGAATTGCGCTTGAAGCAAGCGCCCGCGACGACGGGTTCAGGGATTTCACCGCTGAAATGACCATGGTGCTGCGCGACCGGCAAGGTCGGGAGAGCGTCCGTCAGATGCGCTTCAAGGTGCTGGAAGTGCCGGAGGATGGCGACAAGAGCCTGTTCGTGTTCGATCAGCCGAGAGACGTGCGGGGAACCGCCCTCCTGACCCACGCTCACATCAACGCTCAGGACGACCAGTGGCTCTATCTGCCGGCCCTGAAAAGGGTGAAGCGCATCAACGCCGCGAAGCGTTCCGGATCGTTCATGGGAAGCGAGTTTTCATACGAAGACATGAGCGCTCTGGAGGTGGAGGAATACACCTACAAGTATCTTCGCGATGAGCCCTGCGGCGAACTCACGTGTACGGTGATCGAGCAAGTTCCTCTGGACAAGAAGTCCGGGTACAGCCGCAAAGTCGTTTGGCAAGACGCGGCGGAGCTTCGCACCTGGAAGATGGAGCTTTACGACCGCAAGGGCTCGCACCTGAAGACGCTCACTCTTGCGGACTATCGGCAATATCTGGATCGGTACTGGCGGGCAGGGGAGCAGACGATGGTGAATCACCTGACCGGCGCGAGCACGGTGCTCAAATGGAGCGATTTCCAGTTCCGCAACAATCTTGAAGACGGCGAATTCACCCAGACGGCCCTTCGACGCGTGCGCTGATGCGATTCGGCGGCGCCATTGCGGCCCTCGTGCTCATCGCCGCCGCAGGTGCCCAGGCGCAGGATCTTGAATTTTCCGGCGACCTGAGCCTCGAAGGGCGATGGTATCCGGAATCGCCTGCCTTCCCGGGCCAGCGTTCGGGCACCGCCGGGCTGGTCGCCCAGCCGACGCTCTACGGGGAGCCCGGGGAAGCAACGAGCTTCACCTTCACCCCCTTCTATCGATACGACAGCGCCGATTCGCAGCGCACACACGCGGATCTGCGCGAGGCCTACCTGTTGACGTATGGAGACTGGGGCGAGGATTTCTGGGAGCTTCGGCTGGGATTTGACCGCGTTTTCTGGGGCGTGGCCGAGCTGCACAACCTCGTGGATATCGTCAATCAGGTGGACCTGGTCGAGCACCCGCGCAATCGACCCAAGCTGGGCCAGCCCATGGCGCACCTGACGATTTCCGGCGACTGGGGTATCGCTGAGGCATTTGTCCTGCCCTATCATCGCAAGCGCACGTTTCCGGGGCGTACCGGGCGCCAGCGATCGGCCCTCCTGATCGACGAGGACGCCCAGTACGAGAGTGCCGCCGAAGAGCACCACGTGGATTTTGCGCTTCGCTACAGCCATGCCGTGGACCTGGTCGATTTCGGCCTCAGTGCCTTTGTCGGAACGAGCCGAGAACCCTCGTTTCTCATCGGCCTGCAATCCGGACCGACGCCGACAAGCGACGCGCGCCTGATCCCCTACTACGAGCAGATCCGGCAATTCGGAATCGACGCGCAGCTCACGACCGAGCCCTGGCTCTACAAGCTGGAAGCAATTCACCGCAGCGGCGCGCGCAACCTCCTGGGCCAGGAGGAGAATTACGGCGCCGTCATCTTCGGCATGGAACGCACCTTCTACGCGCTGTTCGACTCCCGGGCGGACCTGACTTTCCTCGCCGAGTCGCTCTACGACGGCCGCGGACGCCGTTCCACGAGCGCGTGGGCGAACGACCTCTTTGTCGCGGGATCGGTCGCGTTCAACGACGTGGAGGACACCCAGCTCCTGGCCGGCCTCCTGGCCGACCTCCGCCATGACTATCGTGCGTTGAATCTGGAGCTGAAGCGCCGCCTGTCGGGTAGCTGGTCGATGCGCCTGGAAGGGATCGCGAACCTGAGCGCGGACCCGCAGGATTTGACCTACGATGGGCGGCGCGACAGTTTCCTGGGCGCGGGCCTCACGTACAGCTTCTGATGGCGCCCGCGGGGGTGATGCGGCGTGATACAGCCGGGCAGCAAGTCCTTGAGGAAGATCGCGGTTGTCGGGCGGGGAACCGCAGGGTCCCTGGCGGCCGCCAGCGTCACGCGGCTTCACCCCGACAGCGACCACGAGCTGCACCACATCTATGACTCGCGCATCCCGGTCATCGGCGTGGGCGAAGGCAGTTGGCCGAGCCTGGTTCAGGAACTGCAGAAACTGACCGATCTGCCCCACGAAACCGTTCAGCGGCGCTTGAACGGAACGCGCAAGTACGGTGTTGCATTCGAAGGATGGGGTCGGCGCAACCGGGACTTCACCCACTACTTCACGCCGCAGCAGGTGTCCTACGCCTACCACCTGTCCGCCGACGTGATGGCGGACCTGCTGCACGAAAGCACGCGCGCGCGCCACATCGACGCGAAGGTGCTCGACATCGCCAGGGTGGAAGGCGGCGCCCTGGTGGAGTGCGAGGGCAGGGCGCCGGAACGCTACGACCTGGTCTTCGATGCCCGCGGGTTTCCCAGGGAACTCCACCCCGACCGGCACATCGACATTTCCTTCATCCCCACCAATACGGCCGTCATCCGCCGCTGTCCGGCAATCATCGAGGAAGAGAATGACGGGCCGGTTCTGCAACACACCTATACCCGTGCGGTTGCGCGTCCGCACGGTTGGATATTCGTCATTCCGCTGACGGTACACACGTCCTACGGCTACATCTTCAATCGCGATGTATCCAGCCTTGCCGAAATCGAATCGGACTTCGACGCATTCCTCGAGGCCGATGGCGTATCGGAATTCGAGCAACGCGCCGTCATCCCGTTTCCCAATTTCGTCAGCCGCCGGATATTCGACGGCGCGGTGGCCCGCATCGGCAATGCGGCGGCCTTCATGGAGCCGCTCGAGGCAACGGCGATCGTCTCCGCCCAGTTGCAGATCGGGATGATTCTTCACATTCGTCTCAACCGTTCGGCCGAGCACCTCGAGCGCGACGCGCCGGTGGTCAATCGCTTCCTCATCAACAACATGCTCAGCTACGGCCTGTTCGTCGGCTGGCACTATTCCTGCGGCTCCAGGTACGACAGCGGGTTCTGGCGCTACGCGCGTGAACAGGCCTGGCCCGAACACCGCAGGGCAGCCGCGCCCGAGGCGGTGGGTTGCGCCGCGCTCCGGAAGTTCGACGAGATGATCGAGCTGTTGAACCGGACGGTCATCGACAAGGCGGACTGGAACCGGATGTGCGCGGTCCCTCTTACCAGCTATGCCCAGATGTCGCAGGGGCTTGGCTGCTAGCCCGCCTTTCTCGCCATGGTCACGGCCTGCGTCGCGCCCAGGCGTTCGATCCGCCAGGAGCGGGCCGAAAAGCGTATCGGGGAATACGGTCGAGGCCCGCATCGTGCGCGCACCTCTCCGAGGCTCCGGAGCCCCGTCAGGGCTCAATGCCCCCGACAGGGCGAGATCATCCGACGAGCTCGTCGGTTCACGGGCGGCGTTGACCGAGTACGCCCCGGTCATATACCTGTTCCGAAACGGCAATCGCCTGACAATCGGAGCTGCCGGCCATGTCCAGAGTGCCTCTCGCCGATCCGCAAGACCTGCCGCCCTTCCTCAAGACCATGTACGACGGTGCTGGTGCGGAGGACTGGTCGACGCGCCATTGCGCGCGCGCCTTCGCGGCGCACCCCGACATCCTGGAGCGCTATCTCGCCTTCTACTATCCCTTCCACGCGAGCGAGCCGGGAAGCCTTCTCGATAGCCGCATCAAGGAGTTGGTGCGGCTGCGTATCGCAACTCTCAACGGCTGCAAGACCTGCAAGGCCGCTCGGCTCGCGCCGGACGACGTGAGCGAGCAGGAGGCTGCGGTCGGGGTCGACGACTCGATCCACTCGGAGTTTTCACCGCGGGAACGCGCCGCGCTTGCGCTCGCGGAGCAGATGGCGCTCGACCACCATGGCTTCGACGATGGGGCGATGCGCGCGTTACGTCAGCACTTCTCGCAGGCCGAGACCCTCGAACTCATGATGATGATCGGCCAGTACATCGGCTTCGGCCGGATGCTGGCGATGCTCCAGCTCGAAGAGACACGCTGCCCCATCGGCCCGGAGGGCAATGCCTAGCCCCAGACCGCGGCGTCCTTGAGGTAGTCGTGCACCACGCGGCCGAAGTCGAGGTCGAAGTCCACGACGGCGAAGAAGCCCCCCAGGATGCGCACGGGCGCCAGCTGATGCCATGAGTCGGCGGCGGTGCTCGCGAGCGTGAGCGCGGCGCGGCCCGCGTAGAGCTCGGGGCTGCCGTCGGCGCTCTTGCGCAGCGCGCCGGTGACATCGAGGCGCACCAGCTCGGAGACGCTCGGCCGCTCGGCCGTCTCCGCGCTCGGGATGTGGCGGTAGGAGAGCACCGGCGATTCGGCCAGCTCGTCGGGCGAGGCCTTGCGGTCGCATACCATCGAGGCGGTCATCAGGCGCTGCCCGCGCGGCCGCTCCACCGTGAGCAGGAGCTGCTCCATGTAGGGCATGTCATCGCCGCCCCAGTTGTGCTCGATCACCGCGATCTTCTTGGCATAGCCCCAGATTTCGCGGCCGGCGCCGAGGGGAATGTCGTTATCCACCAGGATCGACGGCTGATACATGTAGCGCGTGCCATGGAGCATAACGTCGACCATGACGAAGGCCTCGTGATAGGGGCCGAAGGCCGAGAAGGGGATCCAGCGCGCCCACGCGGTGCAGATCGCGGGATCGTCGGCGGGCTCGACATGGGGCGGCAACAGTTCGCTCACCGCCGCACCGTCGGCCTCGTAGCGGATCATCAGGTCCTGCACGCCGCGGAAGGGATAGGGGGGTGCGGCATACATCGGGCCGCCCAGCGGCATGCTGAAGTGGCGCTTGAAGCTCTCGATGTCCATGGCGGGTTTCCCTCGCGCTCGGGCCTAGCCGTTTTCCGTGTCCAGCGCGGACCAATCGTCGAGCCGGCCGTAGAGGTAGGGCACGAATTCATCTGCCGGGAGCCGCGCGAGCGGGCGGCAGGTGGAGAGCAGGTCGCCCTCGATGTAGGAGGCCCCGCGCACCTCGCAGACCTCGATGTCGGCTAGCGGATCGTGGACGGTCGAGCGGAGTGCGAGCGTGCCGGTCCCCTCCCGCCGCACAGTCAGGTGGTTGTCGAACTCGGCGAGCGTGAGGACGGGGTCGTCCTCGAGACCTGTTCCGGTGCAGGACGGCAGAGCCTTGATGTTGAAGTTGGCGCCCGTCTCGTGGCTGGGCCCGCGCTCGTTCGGCAGCGTCGCCTCGATCTCGATCACGCGCGTGCCGAGCCGCTCGACATAGCCGTGCATGGCATCGCCGCGGCGCTGCAGGCGCGTCGTGGCCTGCTTCTTGGGCTCGCCGAAGAGATCGCGCCCGAAGATGATCGCGTGGTCCTGATCCATGAACATCGCGAGCACGTAGGGCGCCTCGATCTCCCCGTGCCGGGCCATGACGTAGATGGCGCCGCCGGTAAAGTCAGCGACGCAGTTGGAGCGCCAGCGGCCCACCATGGCGATCACCAGCGGCTCCGCCACGGGCTCCAGCCCCGGCGGCAGGACCTCGGCCACGATCTCCGGCCGCGTGAGGAAATCGATCATCAGCATCTCGGCACCGACGAAGCGTGGCCGCTTCATCACTGCCTCGATGCGCTTCACCTCCTCAGGCGTTTTCACGAAGCCCATGACACGACCCTCCTCGTTTGCACCCCGCGATCCGATCAGGCGCCAAGATACGCGCGGCGCAGCCGCTCCGAATCCCTGAGCGCGTCCACGGTGCCGCTGAAGCTCACCTCGCCGCCGGAGATGACGGTCCCGTTATCGGCCACCCGTAGTGCGAACTCGGCATTTTGCTCGGCGACGATGATGGTGAGGCCCAGGGACTTGAGCGCGCGGAAGGTGTCGACGAGCGTGTTGATGATGGCGGGCGCGAGCCCGAGCGTCGGCTCGTCCACCATGAGCAGCCGGGGCTGCGCCATCAGCCCGCGCGCGATCGTAAGCTGCTGCTGCTCGCCGCCGGAGAGCGTGCCGCCTGCCTGCCGGGCGCGCTCCTGGAGGATGGGGAACATCGCGTAGTTCCGCTCGATCAGCTCCCGCGTCTTCGCCCGCTCGCGGATGTGAACGGTTGCGCCGACCAGAAGATTGTCGAGCACGCTCATCTCCGGAAAGATGCGCCTCCCCTCGGGAACGTGGGCGATGCCATCCAGCACGATCCGGTCCGGCGACCGCCTGAGGAGCGATTTCCCTTCGAAATTGATGTCTCCCGTGAGCGGACGCATGAGGCCGCTGATCGCGCGCAGGACCGACGTCTTGCCCGCCCCGTTGGGGCCGAGCAGCGCGCAGACCTCGCCCTGACCGACCGAAAGGTTGAAACCGCGCACCACGCGGTTCACCCCGTAGGCCAGCGTCAGGTCGTCGATCTCCAGCATCTCAGTGCTCGCCGCCGAGATAGATGCTGACCACCTGCTCGTTGGAGCGGATTTCGTCAGGCGTTCCCGAGACCAGCAGCGCGCCGTGATGCATGACGAACAGGTATTCGCAGACATCCATGACCACTTCCATGTTGTGGTCGATCAGGAGCGTGGTGAGCCCGCCCCGCTGGCATTCGCGCAGGTGCTCGATCAGATCGAAGGACTCCTCCCGGCTGAAGCCGGCGAATGGCTCGTCGAGCAGGAGGACCTTGGGGCCGAGCGCCAGCGCCTGAGCAATCTCGGCGCGCCGGCGCAGCAGGTGGCTGAGATCGGTGGGCAGATCGCCGCGCACGGCCTCCAGCTCGAAAAATTCAAGCAGCGCATCGCAGCGCGCGTCCTCGTCGCCGATGCAGCCGGGGTAGCTGAGGTCGCGGCCGCCGTGCCGCCCACCCCAGATCATTGCGGTCCTGATGTTCTCCTCCACCGACTCCTCCGTGAAGAGACGGTTCTTCTGGTAGGTGCGGCTGAGGCCGCTGCGCGCGACCCTGTAGGACGGCAGGCGGTGGATCGGCTTCGAGTCAAGGGTCACCGTGCCCGTGTCGGGCGCCGCGTGCTTGGTCACGAGGTTGACGAAGGTGGTCTTGCCGGCGCCGTTGGGCCCGATCAGGCCGACCAGCGCCCCGCGCGGCACGTCGAAGCTCACGTCGCGCACGGCTTCGACGCCGCCGAAGCGCTTGCTCAGGTTGCGGACCTCGAGGATGGCGTCCATCGGCCGCTATTGCCCCCTCGGTGCGGCGCCGAGCGCCTCGGCCACTCTCTGCCTGATGCCGGCGGAGTCGAGGACGAAGCGCCAGAGCAGATTGGCGCCGCCCCAGAGCCCGCCGCGAAAGAACAGCACCGTGAACACGATCAGGCCGCCGAGAACGATCTGGTTCCACTTGCCGAAATCCTGGATGAACTGATCGAGAACCACCAGGAAGACGACCCCGATGGCAGGCCCCAGCAGCGTGCCGGAGCCGCCGATGATGACGTAGATCACATACTGGAAAGAGCTCCAGATGGTGAACGAGCTCGGGTCGATGGCGATCTGCATGGAGGCGTAGAGCGCGCCGGACAGCGCGGCGAAGCCGGCGGCAAAGACGAAGACGAGCTGCTTGTAGCGGAAGACGTCGAGGCCGCGCGCAGCCGCAAGGTCCTCGTCCTGGCGGATCGCGCTCAAGGCGCGCCCCACGTGGCCGCGCGCGAGCCACCACGAGGAGAACGCCGCTATCACGAGGAAGAAGAGCACCACGATGAGGAAGCGCGCATTGGTGACGAAGGCGTAGTCGCCGAGCGCGGGCCGCGCGATGCCGGCGGTGCCGTGCGGGCCGCCGGTGAACCACTCCCAGCTGTCGAACATGATGTAAAGCAGTTGGCCGACGGCGAGGGTGCCGATGGCGAAGTGGTAGCCGCGCAGCCGGAACAGCGGATAGCTCAGCAGATAAGCGAGCGCGCAGGTGATGATGATGGCGCAGGGCAGCGCGGCCCAGAAGTCGAACTCGAACTGCTGCACCGTAAGCACGCCCACCACGTAGGCGCCGACGCCGACAAAGCCGCCCTGCCCCATGGCGAGGTAGCCCATGTGGCCCATGAGCAGCCCGAAGGGGATGACCGCGATCATCGCCGTGCCCGCCCCCACCAGCAGGCGCAGGTGATAGTTGTTGTCGACCGTCGCCCAGAGGATGCCGAGGAAGGCGAGCAGGATGAGCCAGCCGATCACGGCCCGCGTGCGGCGGTCTCGAAGCAGCGATAGCTGCGGGGCTCGCAAGAGCGTCATGCGTTGCGATCCGGCAGGCCGAAGAGCCCTTGCGGGCGGATCATCAGAATCGCGAGCAGCACCAGGAAGGGCACCAGATCGCCGAGCTTGGAGCCGACGTAGAAGACCGTGAGGTTGTAGAGAATGCCGAGGATGAGGCCGGCGACGATTGAGCCTGCGATGCTGCCCATCCCGCCGAAGATGATGATGACCAGCGCCATGAGCAGGGGTTGGAAGCCCATGTCCGGGCGCACGTTGAAGAGCGCGCCGAGCATGGCGCCGGCCGCGCCGCCGAGCGCGCCGCCCAGGAAGAACACGATCGCCGCCACCCGGCGCTTCTTGATGCCCATCAGGGCGGCGGTCTCCTCGCCCTGGGCGGTCGCGCGCATGGTGCGTCCGAGGTGAGTGCGGTAGACGACGAAATAGAGCAATGCGAACAGGACGAGCGTAATGGCGATGGTGACCAGTCGCGCGCCGTCGATACGGATGTCGCCTGCCGTGAGCGCCCAGTCCTCCCCCGGCATGGCGATCGGCCGCGCTTCGAAGTCGCCCCAGATTCGGAGCGCCGTGGTGCCGAGAACCATATAGAGGCCGAGCGACGCCAGCAGCTGGTCGGTCAGCGGACGGCGCTGGAGGAAGCGGAAGACCGCGTTCTCCAGCACGATGCTGAGCAGCCCCATGACGATCATGGCGGCGAAGAAGCCGACGAAGAAATGGGTGCCGAGCTGCGTCGCGACCACATAGGCCACGAAGCCGCCCAGCATGATGAGCTGGCCGTGGGCGAGGTTGATGACCCTGTAGACGCCGAAGATCAGGGCGAGCCCCGCCGCCGCCACGGCAAGGTTCATGCCATAGGAGGCGCCGTAGATGAGCTGTTGGGCGAATGCGGTCACGGCCGGGGCCGCTCCGGCTGCGTGTCAGCGCCCGGCGATCGAGGGCAAAAGAGAGGCGGCGCGCACCCTTGCGGGCAGGCGCCGCCCCAGCGACTTCTCAACCTGCGGTGTCCGGCCTGGGCCGTCCCTGCAGCGGGCCTACTTCGGCAGCTTGTCGCCGTAGACGTAGGGCCCGTAGAAGAGCTCGTCCCGGTAGTTGATGCCGGTGTACCAGACCTTGTCGTCCGCGACGCCGATGATGTACTCGGTCGCGAAGAGCTGGCCGGTCTTCTCGCCGGTATCGGGCCGGGTGAAGAACTCGTTTGTCGGCCCGCGCAGGCCGTTGATCTTCAGGCTGCGCCAGGCTTCCACGATCTTGTCGTTGTCGGTGTGGTCGCCCGAGGCCTGCACCCCGTACAGGAACCAAATGGCGGCGTCGTAGGCGCCGCGATCGAAGGGGCTCGAGTTCCCGACTTCGGTCTCGCCGTACTTCGCGTTGTAGATGGGCACGTACTTCTCGACGCGTGCGAGTGTCGCCTCGTCCTGCGCCGGGTTGTGCTCCTGCCAGCCCCAGACGTAGCCCGACGACATGTTGATGCCCTGATCCTTGGCCACGTCGACGAAGATCTGGAGCATCAGCACGTCGTTACCGAGCAGGATGATCTCGCCGGTCTCGTAGTTGAGCCCCTGCTTCTTCATCTCGTTCATGATCGCGAGCATGTCGGGGAAGATATAGGCGTCCATCAGGACGATGTCGGGGTCCTGTTCCGCGAGCTTCGCAACGTGGGGCGCGAAGTCGGTGGTGCCGAATGGATAGAGCACCGCCCAGTCGTGCTGGTACTCGTACCGGCCGCCGCCCTTCTCTACCGCTTCCTGCCAGCCGATGGAGCCGTGCACGGTGTAGAGCTCGTTGCGGCCGATGAAGCCGAGCTTCTTGCGCCCGTCGAAGAGGGCGGGATCGATGCCGTGCTCCGCCAGCCTCTCGGGCGTCTCATGGATGAACTCGCCCATGGCGTGCTTCTCGATCACGCCCGTGTCGGTGATGTCGTGGCCATACTTGCGGCCCACGGTCATCGCCGGGCTCGAGCAGATCGCGCAGATGCTGATGATTCCCTGCGGATCGAGGATGGATGCGGCCGACAGCAGCGCCGAATTCATCCGGGGCCCCCAGATCGCCCGGGCCTCGTCCTGCTCGACCAGGCGGATGACGGCGTCGATGGACTTCTTGTCCTCGGAGACGTCGTCGTAGGCCGTCCACTCGATGGGGATGACCTTGTCGCCGATCTTGAGCCCGCCGCCCTCGCACGGTTGCGGTGGTACGGCCTCGACGATGCAATCGCCCTTCATGAACTGCTCGACGGCGAGCCTCACGGCTGCTTCCTCGAAGAGCCCCAGGAACGAAGCCGGACCCGACAGTGTGAAGACGCCGCCAAACTTGAAGGTGTCTTCCGCCTTGGCCAGTTGCGGGCCGGCCACGAGCCCCGCACAGAGCGCCGCACCCAGCAGCCCTGCCCGAATTATGCCGAACGATGATGCCATCTCCCTCTCCCTGAGTTCCGCGCTGTGCGCGCTGCAAAGCCACTCAAATTCGGTCCCGAGTATGGGTTAGCGCCCCAAATGGTGTCAAACGGCGCTCCGGTCACGAGCCGAACGCCTGCGCCAGGCGACCGCGCCACCCGTGATTGGTCATGTCCAGTTGGATCGGAGTCACCGATATGGCGTTCTCGTGGATCGCATGAAGATCGGTCCCCGGGTGTTTGCCGCCGTCCTTGTAGCTGATCTCTACCCAGAAGTAGGGCACGTGGCGCGTGTCGATCCGCCCGTCGATGGTGAAGGAGCCCGGCGGCCTCTGCCCCTGGGTGGTGATGCGGATGCCCCTCACCGCTTCCGGCGTCGTATCCGGGAAGTTGACGTTGACCAGCGTGCCCGGGGGCCAGCCCGGCAGGCGCATGAGGGTCTCGATCACGTCCGGTGCGAAGGCTTCCGCCGTGGCCCAGAGCGCCTCGCCGCCCATGGTGAACACCTGGCTGAGCGCGATCGAGCGGATGCCGAGCAGGGTTCCCTCCATTGCCGCCGCGATGGTGCCTGAATAGGTCATGTCCTCCGCGAGGTTCGCGCCGCGATTGATGCCGGAGAGCAGGACCGTGGGCGGGCTTCCGGTCATCAGCTCGTGGATCGCCATGAGCGCACAGTCGGTGGGCGTACCGTCCACTGCGTAGCGCTTCTCGCCCATCTGGCGCAGGCGGATCGGCGTGTGCATCGAGATCGAATGGCCCGCGCCGCTCCGCTCGTGATCGGGCGCGACGACCCAGACGTCGTCGGTCAGGCTCCGGGCGATCGCCTCGAGGATCTTGAGCCCCCTGGCATGGATGCCGTCGTCGTTGGTGACGAGGATGCGGTGGTGGGAGAGATCGCTCTCCGCTGCCATGGCGGGGATCCTTTCGGGCACGCGCGGCGGGAGCGGCAGTCTCTTCGCCGTGCCAGCAGAGCGCAAGGACGCTCCCGAACAGCCCAGGAATCCGAAAGCGGAATGCATGCTGTGCCGGCATTGACAGCCTAAAGGCCGATCCGCATGTTGGCGCCTCCGTTCCGGCGAGCCTGCCTTGGGGGAGAGCGTGGCCAAGCTCTACGTGGACTCGGACAAGTACGGCGACCAGGCGAACTCGCCCACCGTCGAGGCGTTCCACAGCGCGATCAAGGACCTCGTGCGCCGCCGCCTGGACGAGAGCGGGGTCGACTGGAACAGCTTCGTCTTCGACAAGTCCTACGATCTGATCACCGCGGCCGACTTCGCGGAGATCGAGAAGAAGCTGCTCGACGCCGGGCACCGCTACGACTTCTCCGCCGTAATCTCGGTGAACGAGCGGCCCGAAGCCTACAAGCCCGCCGAGGGCATCCTGGGCGACGATCCCGACTGGACCATGGAACACCCCGACGCGCCCTCCGGCGACGCGGACGCGGAGGGCCGCGCCCTCTGCGGCGTCGGCGACAACGTCATGCGCGTCGCCGAAAGCACGGTCGGGACCGCGCGCTACGTCCGCTCCAGCAGCCAGGTCATGCGCTATCTCACCGATGGCGTCCCGCCCGAGACCATCGCCATCATCGACGATTCCGGCGGCACGCTGACGGCGCCGATCCTGGAGCAGTTCGCCGGCATCATCTGCATGGGCGGCACCGTGCGCTCCCATCTCGGCATCTTGTCGCGGGAATACGGCATTCCCTGCTTCATGAACGCCAAGATCACCGGGATCAGGGAAGGCCAGCGGGTGGAGATGGAAACGGCCGCGGCGGCAAAGACGGCGGAGGCCTACCAGAAAGGCGAGGAAATGACCGCCAACATCTGGAAGCTGGCTCAGGAGGCGTCGTGATGGTCGGTGCGCCTCGCCTCTCCTACGCCCAGCTGCTGGAGACCAACAACCTCCTTCAGACCTTTACCGACGAGACCTACTGGCTCTGCGTCACGCGCACCGTTCAGGAATCGAAGCTCTTTCCGGTGCCGCCCTACATGCTGCTCTCGTATCTAAACGCCTTCTATCGCTATCCCTCGCTCTTGCGGAAAGTGGAGAGTGTGATGACGGCGGAAGAGATCGGCGACCGTGCCCGCGAAGGGCGCCCGCCCGGCAAGAGCGCCATGGGCTGGGGGATGCCGGGCTTCTACCTGCTCGGCCGCGAGTGGCTCATCAACATGGGCCTGCTGAGGCCGCAGGACGCTGCCGAGGATGTCGTCTACCTGATGGACTTCTGGAAGCGCCTGCAGCTCTCCTGGCACCGCAACGACGGCCACATCACCAACAAGGAGTTCGGCCACCGCTGCCAAATCCTGCCCGAACGACGGCTCCAGGTCTTCGAGTCCGACGCCTACGGCTGCGAGGCCGGCGATCCGCTGCACGGCGCGGCGACCCAGTTCATGGCCTCTGCGGCACAGTACGGCTTTCTCGTGAGTTGCGAGAGCCGCATCAGCCTGCTCAACACCGGGCCCTACAAGCTTGCCGACGGCAACGAGATGATCGTCCGCGAGTTCATGGACCTCGGCGAAGGCGACTTTCCCTGGCTCGACGACGTGGCGGCCGACATCTCCTACAACAACCTCACCGTCCCGATGCTGGTGAGAGACTGCCACTTCTACCTGGTCGACGACTGGGGAAGCTTCGAATCCGAGCCCGAGTTCCGGGCCGAGAATATCGTCGGCGTCGGCCTCTACACCTCGGACCCGCTCACCGACGGGCACGTTCCGGTGGGAATGGAGAGTCGTGAGACCCTGACCGAGACGTTCCACTCGCTGGACGGGCTCTTCAAGGAGGCAACGGCGCGGCTCTGGAAGCGCATCGCGGGCTGGAGCCGCGACCAGATGCTCGATGCCGGCGCGCTCACCTACTTCGGCATCTGCAAGGACCTCGCCCACGTCGCCGGTGTCTACGCCCAAGAGGACTGGATGCTGATCGACGAACGGGCCGAGCGCTTCCGCCCACTGCTGAACGACGAGTTCAGCCGCGACTGCCTGGGCGAGCTGGTGGGGCTGCTGACGCTGCCGAGCCATCGCCTCTCGTCCTACAGCATGATGCAGCACGGCAACGGCCCGACCCGCATGTACACGCCGATCCCCTACGCGATCCTGGACGGCGAGGACTACGTGCCCACCTGCGGCCCGGTCTACCCCGGCTCCACCACTCTTTCGGCCAAGGCCGACCGCTACCGCACGAGCCAGGGCGTGCTGTCGCTGGAGGAGTACAACCGGCGGGTCCGCAACTTCGCACCGCAGTCCGACCGCTATCGTTTCCTGGACGAGACCTGGCTCAAGTACAACCACGACACGGCGCGCGCCGACGAGATGTACCGGCACGAGCAGGAGCGGGCGCGTAATATCCAGGGCCGCGGGGCGTCGCTCGGCACTGCGGAGCTGGCGGCGATTCCCCGCGACTAGCGGCGCGGCCTCCCCGCCTTGCACCTCTGCGACGACGCCTCATGCAGATCGGCGAATACATCCGGCGCGCGGGCGCCATGTACGGCGAGGCGCCGGCGCTGACCGAGGGCGCGCACACGCTGAGCTTCCGCGAGTTCGACGCGGCGACGGACCGGCTCGGCAACGCGCTGCTGGCGGAGGGCTTCGAGCCGGGTGACCGCGTCGGCGTGCTGCTGCCCAACGGGATCGACTGCCTGATCGCCTACTACGCGCTCGCCAAGTGCGGCCTCGTGCGGGTCTCGCTCAACGTGCGCGAGACGGCGGCGGACCACCGCTACAAGCTCGGCGAGAGCGGCGCGCGCGGCCTGGTCCACGACGAAGTCGACGATGCCGAGGGCTTCGGCGCGCCGATGGTCTATGGCCGCGAGGCGCTGCGCCGCCTCATCGATGGCGGCCCAACGGGCGCCTGCCGCATGGACCGGGACCTCGAGGCGCCCTATCGCCTGGGCTTCACCGGCGGGACCACCGGCGCGCCCAAGGCCGTCACGCTGACTACACTGGGGGAGACGTCGGAGCTTTCCGCCTTTCTCATGGACCTGGTGCCCGATCTCGAGCCGAGCGATCGGTTCCTCCACGCCGCCCCCATCGCACACGCGTCCGGCGCCTTCTTCCTGCCCTCCCTGGTGCGGGGCGTTCACCAGTCGATCATGCCGCACTTCGACGCTGCCGGTTTCGTCGAGATGGCCGAGCAGGGGTCTGCAACCCACACTTTTCTCGTGCCGACCATGCTGGCCATGATCATGGAGGAGCCCGCGCTGGAGACCGCCGACCTGAGCTTCAAGCGCATCTGCTACGGCGCCTCGCCCATCGCGCCGAGCCTGCTGGAGCGCGCCATGGCCCGCTTCGGCCCGGTCTTCGCCCAGACCTACGGCCAGGCGGAATCCCCCATGGTCATCACCTTCCTCGGGCCGGAGAACCACGACCGGGTAGGCTCGTGCGGGCGGCCCTATACCACCGTGGACGTGGCAATCTTCGACGATGACGGCAAGCCGGTGCCCGCCGGCGAACGGGGCGAGATCGTGTGCCGCGGCACCCAGCTCATGGCCCGTTACTGGAACCGGCCCAAGGAGACCGCCGAGGCCTTCCGCAACGGCTGGCTCCACACCGGCGACATCGGCCGCATGGACGAGGACGGCTTCTTCTACATTCTCGACCGCAAGAACGACATGCTCATCAGCGGCGGCTACAACGTCTATCCGCGCGAGATCGAGGACGTGTTGCTGGCCCATGAGGGCGTCGTCGAGGCCGCAGTCGTGGGCTTGCCGGACGAGAAGTGGGGCGACCGCGTCCATGCGGTAATCGCCGGCCGGCCCGGCCTGGACTCCGAGGCCGTGCGGCTCTTCTGCCGGGAGCGGCTTGCCGGCTACAAGTGCCCGAAGAGTGTCGAGATCTGGGACACGCTGCCCAAGAGCGGGGCCGGCAAGCTCCTGCGCCGCGCGGTGCGCGACCGCGTCATCGCCTCCGCCGACGCGACGGCCGAGCGGCAAAGCGCCTGAGCCATGACCGACACCTATCTCGTCCTCCACGGCCTCGCCATCAAGAAGTACGCCGATGCTGCCGCCGTCGCCGCCGCGCTCGGACTCGCCGAGGACGAGGTGCGCGCCGTGCTGGACGATGCGGTGGCGAAGGGCCGTGCAGCGCGCGCAGGCGAGGCGTATTCGCTCACGCCCGTCGCCCGCGTGGCGCTCGACGGGGCCTATTCCAGGCTGTTCGCCGCACAACGGGCCGATGAGGCCTTCGCCGCCGCCCACGAGCGCTTCGAAGCGATCAATCGGGAGCTGAAGCAGCTCATGACCGCGTGGCAGACCATCGAGATCGATGGCGAGAGCATCCTGAACGACCACACCGACAAGGACTATGACGACCGCCTGATCGACCGCCTGGGCGCCCTGCACGAGCGGGCGGAGGCGATCCTGGAGCAACTCGCCGCCGGGCTGCAGCGCCTCACGATTTACGCAGAGAAACTCGAGGCCGCGCTGGAGAAGGCCGAGGACGGCGCCATCGAGTGGGTGAGCGGCGCGAAGATCGAGTCCTACCACACGGTGTGGTTCGAGCTGCACGAGGACCTGCTGCGCATCCTCGGCCGCACGCGGCAGGAGTAGGCATGGGCGCCATCGGCCGCTGGGTCCTCTCTCTGGACGGCGCCGCACTGCCCGACCGCGTGCTTGTCGGGGGCAAGGCGTGGGGAATCGCCACGATGCGCCACGCGGGCCTGCCGGTGCCGCCCGCCTTCGTGGTGACGACCGAGGCCTGCCGCGCCTATCTCGCGCAAGGCGCGCTGCCGGACGGGCTCCTCGACGAGCTTTACGCCGGCATCGCCATTCTGGAGGCGGAAACCGGGCGCCGCTTCGGTGCAGCCGAGAAGCCGCTGCTACTCTCCATACGCTCCGGCGCAGCGGTCAGCATGCCGGGCATGCTGGACACGGTGCTCAACCTCGGCATCGACGAGGAGATCGAGGCGGCGCTCGCGGTCGAAAGCGGCGACGCCGCCTTCGCCCGCGACACGCGCCGGCGCTTCCACGAGATGTACGCGCGGATCGTGCTCAAGGCCGGCATCGAGCGGCTTCAGCCCGAGGGCAGCGTCGAGGAATGGCGCGCGGCCGTCGCCGAGGCGGGGGCTACGGGCTGCGTGCCGGAGACGCCGGCCGAACAGCTTCTCGGCGCCGTTCGTGCGGTCTTCGACTCGTGGAACGGCCGGCGCGCGCGGCGCTATCGCAGGCACCACGGGCTCCCGGACGACGCGGGCACGGCCGTCACGGTTCAGGCCATGGTGTTCGGCAACCTCGGCGAGAGAAGCGGGACCGGCGTCCTCTTCACCCGCAACCCGCTCACCGGCGCGGCTGAGCCTTACGGCGAGTATCTGGCCCGTGCGCAGGGTGAGGACGTGGTCTCCGGCCGGCGGACGCCGCAGGGGCTGGATGCGCTGGCGTCGCCCCTGCCGGAGGCGCACGCCGCCCTGATTGAGGCCGCGCGCCGGCTGGAAGCGCTGAACCGGGATGTTCAGGACGTCGAGTTCTCGGTACAAGAGGGAACGCTCTATCTGTTGCAGACCCGTACCGCCGCGCGGGCCCCCGCCGCGGCGGTTCGCATCGCGGTCGATCTGGTGAACGAGGGAACGATCTCTACCGACGAAGCGCTGGCCCGCGTCGGCGCGGACCAGGTGCGCATGCTGCTCATGCCGCGCCTGTCCGAAGGCGCCGCCGAGAGTGCTCCCCTTCTCGTCGAGGGGGAGGGTGCGAGCCCGGGCGTCGGCATCGGCACGGTCGTACTGGACGCCGACACGGCCGAGGCCCGCGGCGGCGCCGGCGACGACGTGGTGCTGGTCCGCCCGACCACCAGCCCGGACGACGTGCACGGCATGGTCGCTGCCCGCGCCGTCGTGACGGAGACCGGGGGTGCGACCTCCCATGCCGCCGTGGTAAGCCGCTCCCTCGGCGTCCCCTGCGTCGTCGGCTGCGGCGCGGGCGTGGGTGCCGCCCTCGCAGGCAGGGAGGTAACGGTGGACGGCAAGGCGGGACGGGTGTTCGACGGCGCATTGCCGGTGAGCGCCCCCGCGGAGACGGACGATCCGCACCTGTGCCGGATTGCGGGCTGGGCCCGCGCGGCCGCGCCGCTCGCGGTCTACCGCGCGGACGAGACGGCGCCCGGCGACGCGCTCGATCTCGACCGGCTGCCCGGCGGCGAAGATCCCGAGAAGTTGCCGGAGCTGTTGCAGGGGGTATCGGGTGCCGGCGGCGGTGCGCTCGCCAGCGATGCAGGTGTGGCTGTCGCCGTTGCCGCCGGTCTCGACTTCATCGTCGTCCGCCATGCCCTGCCGGCGCTGCTCGCGGCCTGCGCCGCCGCGCGGGCGGAGGCAGCCGAATGAGCATCGAGCGCAAGGAGGTCGAGGCGCTGATCCGCCTCTTCGAGCGGTCGGACTGGCACGAGCTCAGGCTCGAGACCGACGGCTTGAAGCTGGTGCTCTCCAAGGATGCGGATGCGGCGGCGGCCGGATCGGAAGCGGCGGTTGCGGCAGCCTCGGCGACCGAAGACCCGCCGGCACCGGCGCCGGAAGCGGTGGACGGGTTGGTGCCGATCACGGCGCCCAACCTCGGCACCTTCTACCGCGCGCCCAAGCCGGGAACCCCGCCCTATGTGGAGGTCGGCCAGAGTGTCAGCGAGACCACCGAGGTGTGCCTGATCGAGGTGATGAAGCTGTTCACGCCGGTCCACGCCGGCCTCAGCGGCCGGATTGCCAAGGCCTGCGTCGAAGACGGCGAGATGGTGGAGTTCGGCGCGCCCCTTTTCCTGGTCGAGCCGGAGGCGCGGGCGGCCGAGACGGCGTGATGGCGCTCTCGCGCGTCTTCGTCGCCAACCGGGGCGAGATCGCCGTGCGCGTCGTCCGCGCCTGCCGCGCGCGCGGCCTCGAGTCCGTCGTCGGCGTCTCCGACGCGGACCGCGAGAGCCTCGCCGCCGCGCTTGCGGACCGCGCGGTCGTGCTGGGGCCGGCGCCGGCCCGCGACAGCTATCTCGACACGAACCTGGTGGTGCATGCGGCGAAGGCCACCGGGTGCGACGCACTGCACCCGGGCTACGGCTTCCTCTCCGAATCCCCGGTCCTGGCGAGGCTGTGCGAGCGGGAGGGGATTGCGTTCGTGGGGCCCAGGGCCGAGACCATCGAGCGGCTCGGCGACAAGCTCGCCGCCCGCGCCGTCGCGGGCGAGGCGGGCGTGGCCATCGTCCCCGGCTCGGGCGAGATCCGCTCGGCGGCCGAGGCCCTGACTTTCGCAGGCTCGGCCGGATATCCCGTGCTGATCAAGGCGAGCGCCGGCGGCGGCGGGCGCGGCATGTTCGTCGCGCGCGCGGAGGTGGACATCGAGGAGGGCTTCGAGCGGGCGTCGGAGGAGGCGCGGGCGGCCTTCGGCGACGGCGCTCTCTTCGCCGAGCGCTTCGTCGAGGACGCGCGCCACGTCGAAGTCCAGATCATGGGCGACGGCGCGGGCGAGGTGGTCCACTACGGCGAGCGGGATTGTTCCGTGCAGCGGCGCTTCCAGAAGGTCGTGGAGGAGGCGCCGGCGGCGGCGCTGCCGCCCCGGGCGCGCTCGTCGATTCACGATGCCGCCTGCCGCCTCGCCCGGCACCTCGACTACCGCAGCGCCGGCACGGTCGAGTTCCTCTACGATGTTGCGCGGGAGGAGGCCTACTTCATCGAGGCCAACGTGCGCATCCAGGTGGAGCATCCGGTGACGGAGGAGGTGACGGGCGTCGACCTGATCGAGGAGCAGCTGCGCATCGCGCAGGGCGGCGGCCTCAGCGTGACGCAGGAGGATATCGCGCTCGCCGGGCACGCCATCGAGTGCCGGATCAACGCCGAGGCGCCGGAGCGGGGCTTCGCGCCCTCGCCCGGCCTGATCGACGCCTGGTGCCCACCGGCGGGCCGGGGCATCCGCATCGACAGCCATTGCCGCGCCGGCGCGTTCGTGCCCCCGTTCTACGACAGCATGATCGCCAAGCTGATCGTGCGGGCCGGGAGCCGCACCGAGGCCGTGGAGCGCATGGGGAGCGCGCTGGCCGAATTCCGAATCGACGGGATCGCGACGAACCTGGCCTTCCAGGAGCGGCTGGTGCGGCACCCCGACTTCGCGGCCAACCGGCTCAACACGCGGTGGCTGGAGGACGTCTTCATGCCCTCGCTGGTGCATTAGGCCCGGGAGAGCGGCGATGGCGCACATCGAATTCCTCGACGAAACCATGCGGGACGGCCAGCAGAGCCTGTGGGGCATGCGCATGCAGGCGGGCATGGCGCTCCCCATCGCCCCGGTGATCGACCGGGTCGGCTACCGCGTCGTGGACCTCACCGGCTCCAGCCTCTTCGAGGTGCTGATCCGCCACTGCCGCGAGAACCCGTGGGAGGGGCTCGACCTCCTGGTCGCGGCCATGCCCGACAGCACCATCCGGGGCGGCATGCGCAGCAACGCGAGCGTCACCTTCGGTGTCACGCCCGATGCTCTGATGGACCTCTGGATGCGGCAGCTCTGCGTGCACGGCTGCCGCAGCTTCTGGATCTACGACGTGCTCTTCAACATCGACAAGACGCACCGTCTCGCCAGGGTGGCCAAGGAGTTCGACGCGGAGGTGGCGGGCGCCATCATGTTCACGCTGAGCCCGGTGCACACCGACGACTACTACGCCGACAAGGCGGACAGGCTCTCGGCCTCGCCGGATATCGACACGCTCCTGCTCTACGACACCGGCGGGGTGCTGGAGCCCGACCGCATGCGCACGCTGGTGCCGGCCATCATGGCGAAGGCGCGCGGAAAGCCCATCGAGTTCCACTCGAACAACCTGCTCGGCGCCTCCGGCCGCGCCTACGTCGAGGCGATCGAGCTCGGCATCCGGATTCTGCACACGGCCTGCGGGCCGATGGCGAACGGCCCCTCGGTCCCCTCGGTCGAGGTGATGACGCGGAACGTCGAGCACCTGGGCCACACTCACAACATCGACCGCTCGCTGCTGCCGCAGATCGCGGAGCACTTCGAGAGCGTGGCCGCGGCGGCCGGCTTCCCCACAGGCGTGCCGCAGGAATACGACCTCTTCTCCGTGCGCCATCAGATACCGGGCGGCATGATGGGAACGCTCAAGGCGCAGCTCGTCCAGCACGAGATGGCGGACCGGCTCGACGACGTGCTGGAAGAGACCGGCCGCGTGCGCCGCGAGCTCGGCTATCCCGGCATGGCGACGCCCTTCTCCCAGCTCGTCGGCACGCTGGCGGTGCTCAACGTCGTCACCGGCGAGCGCTACTCGGTGATCCCGGACGAGGTGATCCAGTATGCCGGCGGGCACTACGGCGAGCCGGTGGCGCCCATCGACGAAGACGTGCTGGACAGGATCATGGCCGCGCCCCGGGCCAGGGAGGTGCTGGCCGAGCCGCCGGAGCAGCCCACCATCGAAGAGCTGCGCAAGCGCCACGACACCCGCGACGACGACGAGCTGATCCTGCGCGCGCTGGTGCCGGCGGCGGACCTCGACAGGATGCGGGCGGCCGGTCCGGTGAAGCGCGATTTCCCGCTGCTGTCCACACCTGAGCTGGAGCAGGTGCGCAGGCTCATGGCGCTCTCGACCTCCAAGTACGTGGAAGTGCAGAGCGCGAACCTCTCGCTCTCGCTGCGCCGTCCCGGCTAGGGTCGGAATGCCCCGCGCCCTCATCGTCGACGTCGTCCGCACGCCCTTCGCCAAGGGGCGGGAGGGAGGCGCGCTGAGCGGGGTTCACCCGGTCGACCTGCTTGCCCACACGCTCAAGGGGCTGGTCGCGCGCACCGGCGTCGACCCCGGCGCGGTGGACGACGTGATCGCGGGCTGCGTCATACAGGTCGGCGAGCAGGCGGCGAATATCGGCCGCCAAGCCTGGCTCGCCGCGGGCTTCCCCGAGACCGTGCCCGCCGTCACCATCGACCGCAAGTGCGGGTCCGCGCAGCAGGCGATGGATTTCGGGGCGCAGGGCGTGATGGCGGGCGCCTACGACCTCGTCATCGCCTGCGGGGTCGAGATGATGAGCCGCGTGCCGATGGGCAGCAACCGGCGCGGCAAGGACCATCTGGGGCCGATGCTGCGCGGGCGTTATGCGGAGGGCCTGGTGCACCAGGGCATCTCCGCCGAGCTGATCGCCGCCCGCTGGGGGCTGGCGCGCACCGACCTCGACGCCTATGCGCTGCGCTCGCATCGCCGCGCAGCGGCGGCGGAGGAACGGGATCTCCTCGCGCGCGACATCCTGCCCATCGACGGCGTTGCCAACGACGAGGGCATCCGCCGCAACACGAGCGCGGAGAAGCTCGCCGCGCTGGAGCCCGCGTTCGTGGATGCCGGGATGGCCGGGCGCTTCCCCGAAATCGGCTGGGTGGTGACGGCGGGGAATTCGAGCCAGGTCTCCGACGGCGCGTCGGCCATGCTGATCGCATCGGAGGCGACGGCGGAGCGGCTGGACCTCGCGCCGCGCGCCGCCATCACCCACTTTTCAGTCTGCGGCGACGATCCCGTGCTCATGCTGACGGGGATCGTCCCGGCGACGGAAAAGCTGCTGGCGCGGAGCGGCCGGTCCCTTGGCGAGATCGACCGCTTCGAGGTGAACGAGGCCTTCGCCTCCGTGGTGCTAGCGTGGGCGGAGACGCTGGGGGCGGACCTCGACCGCGTCAACGTCAACGGAGGCGCCATCGCCTTCGGCCATCCCGTGGGCGCCTCGGGCGGCCGGCTCACGGCGAGCCTGATCGCAAGCCTGGAGGAAAGCGGCGGCCGCCTCGGCCTTCAGACCATGTGCGAGAGCGGCGGCATGGCCAACGCGACGCTGATCGAGCGGCTTGCCTGAGAGCGCGGCTCACGCCGCCATGTAGTGCCCGCCGTTGACGAAGATCGTCTGACCCTGGACGAATGCGGCCTCGGGGCTCGCGAGGAAGCGGATCACGCTGGTGTAGTCTTCGTCCTGCACGCCGCGGCCGCTGGGATTGCTGTCTGCGGCATGTTTCACGACCTCGTCCGCCTGGTCGCCGAAGAGCGTCCTGACCGCATCGGTGTGCACCACACCGGGGGCGACGCTGTTGACGCGCACGCCGCGCGGCGCGAGTTCGCTCGCGAGATAGCGCACCAGAGACTCCGCGAGCGCCTTGGCGACACCGATGGCGGCGTAGTTGGGCACGACGGTGCGCCCGCCCCGGCTGGTGAGGAAGAATACCGTGCTGCCGCGAACGAGCATCGGATCGGCCGCCTGCACGAGGTAGAGCAGCGCCGTGCCGTTGAGGTTGACCGCAGCGGCGAAGTCGTGCGCATCGCAGTCGAGCGCGCGCTTGGGGATCGCGCGGACGGCGCAGTGCACCAGCTGGTCGAGGGTATCGACCGTCGCCGCAACCCGGTCGAGCACCGCGCGGGCGCCCTCCGGCGTGCCGACATCCTGCTTGATCACATGACAGCGCGCGCCCGTCGCCTCGACCAGGGAACGCGCCTCGCGCGCCGCCGCGTCGTCGCCCGCATGGTTGAGAAACACGTCCACGCCGGGCTCCGCGAAGGCGAGCGCGATGGCGCGCCCGATGCCCTTGGTCCCGCCGGTAATCAGGATCGACATGACGCCCCCGCTACGCTGCGCATTCGGACAAGCCGTCCATGAGTGCTCGATGCTAGCACGCGACACTGTCGGCCGCGTTCCTTGACGGCGGCCCTTCCGTCGATAGACTTCCGCCCTCCCGGCGATCGCACGAGCGCTGCGCCGCCCCAGCGGACGAAGAGGAACCCGACCATGACGCGGGAGATCATTCTCGCCGGCGGCATGCGCACGCCCTTCGGCGACTTCGGCAAGTCGCTCAAGGATATCCCGCTGGCGGCGCTCGGCATCCACGCAACCAAGGCCTGCCTGGAGAGGGCCGGGCTCGATGCTGCGCACGTGGATCATCTGGTCTGGGGCAACGTGCTGCCCGTGGACCAGGAGGGCTATCTGGCGGCCCGCTACATCGCGATCGAGGCCGGCCTGCCGGAGGAAAGCGCGGCGCTCAACGTGAACCGCGCCTGCGGCTCGGGCACCCAGGCCATCATCTCGGCGGCGCAGCAGATCATGACGGGCCACGGCGAGGTTGCGGTGGCGGGCGGCGGAGAGAATTTCTCGCGCGCGCCCTTCGCCGTCACCACCGGGCGCTGGGGGCACAAGCGCGGGCCGCAGACCATGGTCGACACGCTGGACTGGGCCTACCGCGACCCCTTCAGCCTGGAGCTGATGGGCGAGACCGCGGAAAACCTCGCCGAGGACTTTCAGTACCGGCGCGAGGCCATGGACGACTATGCCGTCGAGAGCCAGCGCCGGGCAGGCGCGGCGCGCGAATTCCTCGGCCGGCACATCGCGCCGATCGAGGTCCGGGAGCGGCGGGCCACCCGTACCATGAGCCAGGACGAGAGCCCGCGCCCTGAGGTTGAGCGGGAGAAGCTCGCCGGCATGAAACCAGTGTTTCGCGACGGCGGCATGGTGACGGCCGGCAACTCCAGCAGCGTCACCGACGGGGCGGCGATGGTGGTGGTGGCGGACCGGGCCCGCGCCGAAGCGCTCGGTCTGGAGCCGCAGGCCCGCATCGTCGACTGGTGCATCGTCGGCGTGCCGCCCCGCATCATGGGCTGCGGTCCCGTGCCGGCCATAGGCGCGCTTCTGGAGAAGCAGGGCATGTCGGTGGACGAGGTCGACTACTACGAGATCAACGAGGCCTTCGCCGTCGTCAACCTGCATGCCGAGAAGCAGCTCGGCGTCTCGCGCGAGCGCTGCAACCTGTATGGCGGCGGCATCTCGCTGGGTCACCCGCCCGGCGCCACCGGCGCGCGCATGACCCTCGTCGCCATGCAGCACCTGGCCGAGACGGGGCAGAGGAACGCCATCGTCAGCATGTGCATGGGCGCCGGCCAGGGGCTCGCCATGCTGATCGAGCGCGTTGTGCACTAACGCCTCGCCGAGCTGGAGGGTCGACGGATGACCGTGAACACCATCGGCGTGATGGGCGCCGGCATGATGGGCTCGGAGATCGCGCTGGTGTTGGCGCTGGCCGGCAAGTCGGTGCTGCTGAGCGACCGTGACCGGGAGCTCCTCGACAAGGCCGCGGCGAAGCTGGACGGCATCCTGGACAAGGGCATCGCCCGCGGCCTCTACAGCGAAGACGACAAGGCGAGGGCGCAGGACAACCTGCGCTCCACCCTCGACCTGCAAGACTTCGCGCCTTGCGACATGGTCATCGAGGCCGTGTTCGAGGACGAGGCGGTGAAGGCCGGCGTCTATCGGGCGCTCGACGAGGTGCTGGCCCCGGAATGCCTTGTCGCGAGCAACACCTCGAGCATCTCGATCACCGTGCTCGCTTCCTATCTGAGCGAGCGGCGCCGGCCCCTCTTCATCGGCACCCACTTCTTCTCGCCGGTCTCGCGCATGAAGCTGGTCGAGGTGATTCCGGGCCTGGATACGGCGGACGAGACCGTCGCCACCGTCACCGCCGTCTGCGAGGAGGCGGGCAAGACCCCGGTGCCGATCAAGGATGTGGTGGGCTTCGCGGTCAACCGGCTGATCCACATCTTCTGGATCGAGGCGATGCGCCTCGTCGAGGAAGGGGTGGCGACGCCCGAGGATATCGACACTGCCTGCAAGCTCGGCATGGGACTTCCGGTCGGGCCGTTCCGCCTCATGGACGCGGTCACCAACAATCTCACGCTCGACGTGCAGGAGATCCTGCACGAGGCCTACGGCCCGCGCTTCATGCCGCGCCCGCTGCTGAAGCAGATGGTCAAGGCGGGCTACAATGGGCGGAGCGCCGGCAAGGGCTGGTATAGCTACGACGAGCGGTGAGCCAGGGAGGCACCCCGCAAGACCGGGCCGAGGAGGGAGAGAGATGGAAGCAGCGGTATTCAAGGGAGTCGGCAATCCGCTTTCGATCGAACAGGTGGATGAGCCGTCCGTCCGCCCCGGCGATCTGCTCATCAAGGTCGAGTATTGCGGCATCTGCGGCTCCGACCTGCACGCGACCGAGGCCGGCGCGCTGGTGGTGCCGGACGGCCAGATCCTGGGCCACGAGTTCACCGGGACCGTCGTGGAGACGGGTGCGGACGTGGGCGGGGACTGGAAGGTCGGCGACCACGTGACGGCCGTGCCGGTCAACGCCTGTGCGGAGTGCGGGCGCCAGTGCAGGCTTGGCATGGGCATCCACTGCCCCAACAACATCATCACCGGCTTCGGAGCGCCCGGCGCCTACGCCGAGTACATCCGCGTCGATGCCGGCAATGCGCTCAGGCTGCCGCAGGGCCTCGGCTTCCGCGAGGGTGCGACGGCGGAGCCGCTTTCCGTCGGCCATCACGTGATCGACAAGGCCGGCATGCGCCCCGGCACCGACGTGCTGGTGATCGGCGCCGGCCCCATCGGCCTCTCGTGCACCACCTTCGCGCGCTTCTCCGGCGCCCGCCACGTGGTGGTGAGCGAGTTCGCCGAGAACCGGCGCGAGCGCGCGCTTGCCATGGGGGCTACGGCGGTCGTCGACCCCGATGCGGGCGATGTGGCCGAGCAGTATGCGGCGCTCGCCGGCGGCCCGCCCGACCTCGTCATCGAGTGCGTGGGCGTGCCGGGCATGCTGGAGCTTTGCATCGATCTGGTGAAGCACCAGGGCAAGGTCATGGTCTGCGGCGTCTGCACCAACGAGGAGAGCTTCATCCCGCTCGCCGCGCTCGCCAAGGAGGTGTGCCTGCAGTGGGCGCTCGGCTACAAGCCGCGGGACTTCGAGGTGGTGCTCGATCTGCTCGCGAGCGGGCGGATCGACCCGGCGCCGCTCATCACCCACGTGATCGGCTTCGACGATCTCGCCCAGCGCTTCGAGAAGCTGCGGGCACCGACCGACGAGTGCAAGGTGCTGCTCCGCCCCCAGCGGGACTGACGGGAGGGATTCGATGACCGGACGGGTCGACGGCAAGATCGCGCTCATCTCGGGCGCCGGCACGGGCGTCGGGCGCGCCTGCATGGTCCTCTTCGGGCGCGAGGGCGCCAAGGTCGTCGGCTGCTCGCGTACCCAGGCGAACCTCGACGAGACGCTGCGGCTCACGAAGGAAGCGGGCGGCGACGGATTCGTGGTCGCACACGACCTGGCACGGCCCGAAGGCGCGGAGGCGCTGATCCAGGCCGCCATGGATGTTTACGGGCGCATCGACATCCTCGTGAACTGTGCGAGCGTCGGCTACAGCTGGCTGGAGAAGAGCCCGGATTCCATGGGCGACGTGGTCAACACCACGCCCGAGAAGTGGCAGGAGGTGATGGGGATCAACCTCGATTCCTATTTCTATCTCTGCCGCGGCGTGATCCCCATCATGCAGAAGCAGGGCGGCGGCGCGATCGTCAACGTCGCCAGCATCTCGGGCTTCCAGGGCCTCCCGGTCGCGCACACCTACACGGCGGCGAAGGGGGCTGCGATCAACCTGACGCGCTCGCTCTGCGTGTCCTACGCCAAGGACAACATCCGGGCCAATTGCGTGGCACCCGGCTTCATCGACACGCCGATGGTGGCGCCCGTCCTCAACCTCTTCGACGACCCGGGCATGGCGGACCGCCTCACTCCGATGCTGCGCCCCGGCACGCCGGAGGAGATGGCCTACGGCTGCCTCTATCTCGGCTCCGACGAGGCGACCTACTGCAACGGCACCGTGCTTACCATCGACGGCGGCACCACGGCGCGGCAATAGGCCCGCCTGCAGCCGACGTTCCAGGTGCGGTTTCGACATTGGCTCGTTTCGATTGGGGATTCTACTCCTGACCAAGCGCTGCTGCGCCCTTCGCGTGCCCGCATCCTGTATGCGAGTGCTAGCCGGAGCGTCGTCAGACCGGCCCCAACAGGTCCTGTCATAGCCGCACCACGCCAGACCTTAACCTTGTTGGGGGTAGACGTGGGTGCGCCCCAGCTAGCTGGCGAGCACGCGGCGCGGACACATCCCGCGAGGGCGGCGGACCGCCTGCCGCCTCACTCCGAGGCGCGCTGCTTCAGGCGCTTCTCCAGGGCCGCGCAGAGGCAGCGCAGGACCTCGAGGCGGGCGTGCCGCTTGCAGTTGCCGGCGACCAGGGACCAGGGCGCGTCGCGGGTGCTGGTGCTCGCGATCATGTCGTTGGCGGCGTCCTCGTAGGCCTCCCACTTGGCGCGGTTGCGCCAGTCCTCGTCGGTCAGCTTCCAGGCCTTGTAGGGATTCTCGCGGCGCAGCAGGAAGCGCCGCTCCTGCTCGTCCTTGTCGATGTGCAGCCAGAACTTCATGAGCAGGGTGCCGTGGCTGGTGAGCTGCTCCTCGAAGTCCCTGATCTCGGCATAGGCGCGCTGCCACTCCGCCTTCGTCGCGAACGATTCGACCCGCTCCACCAGGACCCGGCCGTACCAGCTGCGGTCGAAGACGGTGAGCCGCCCGCCCTTGGGAATGCGGCGCCAGAAGCGCCAGAGATAGTGGTGGGCGCGCTCTTCGTCGCTGGGGGCGGCGACCTGGTGCACGCGGTAGCAGCGCGCATCCAGCGCCGAGACCATGCGCCGGATGGCGCCGCCCTTGCCGCCGGCGTCCCAGCCCTCGAAGACGAGCACGACCGGCAGGCCGTGCAGGAGGTTCTGCGCGGCCAGCCAGTAGAGCTCGCCCCTGAGACGCGCCAGCGACTTCTCGTAGACCTTGCGGCCGACCACCCGCTTCTGGTCGATGGTGGTGAGCGGCTTGACCTCCCGCACCGTAGCCCCGATCACCGCCGGGCTCGCCACCGGCGCGCGGGCCCGGTATCCCGCATCCGGCGGCGGCCGGCCGGCGAGCCGCGCCTCGAGCGCCCGCTGCAGCATGCCCAGCACGGTGAGCGAGCGGTACCGGGCATGGCGGCCGTCGACCACGAGCCACGGCGCCTCGGCGGTGCTGGTGCGCCGGATCATGTGCTCGGCGGCATCGGTGAATTCCTCGTAGCGGTGCCAGTTGCGCCAGTCCCATTCCGAGATGCGCCAGTGGTCGCGCGGGTGCTTCTGCAGGGATTCGAGCCGCTTCTGCTGCGACTTCCGGTCGAGATGCATCCAGAACTTGAGGATCAGCGCGCCGTCGTCGGCCAGCGTGCGCTCGAAGGCCGCGATGCGCGCGAGCCGCCGGTCGAGCGCGCCCTTGCCGATCTGCCCGTAGGCGCGGTCCACCAGCGGCCGGGAGTACCAGGCACTGAGAAAGAGCCCGAGCCGCCCGCGCGCCGGCAGGTCGCGCCAGTAGCGCCAGAACTCGGGCCGCTGGCTCTCCTCCTCGGTGAGGCGGTCGTAGGCGTGGGTCTCGATCCGGCGCGGGTCCAGCCATTCCGTCAGCAGGTTGACCGTCTCGCCCTTGCCGCCGCCGTCGACGCCCGCGAAGAGCACGATCACCGGAAAATCCGCCTTGGCGAGCGCGCGCTGCGCCTCGACGAGCGCGACCCGGAGCGGCGTCGCCCGCTCCTCGAACGCGGTCCTGGAAATCTCCCGCGCCCGCTCGCGCTCCACCTCCTCGAATACCCGGCCGCTCATCGCCGCCCCCGTTGTGTGCGCGCAGAAGTTAACCGTATTACGCCCCCGCCCTCATTGCGACGGCGTTCTTCGCTCAGCCGTGGATGTCCTCGGTCTGTGCGGAGAGCGCGCCGTAGAGGTCCGGCCGGCGGTCGCGGAAGAAGGGCTTCTTCTGGCGCACCTCGAAGACCCGGCGGCGGTCCAGCACGGCGGTGATGATCTCGTCACCCTCGTTGCCGGCTGCGGCCAGCACCTCGCCCTCCGGGTCGACCACCATGCTCTCGCCGCCGAAGGTCCAGCCGCTCTCGGGCCCCACCTTGTTGCAGGGCGCGAAGTAGACCGCGTTCTCCCAGGCCCGCGTGATCATCATCTCGCGCCAGGGGCCCACGCGCGGGGCGGCGAAGGGCACCACGATCAGCTCGGCGCCGTTGACCGCGGAGCAGCGCGCGTGCTCGGGGAAGAAGGTGTCGTAGCAGATGATGATGCCGATCTTCCATTGGCCGACGCGAAAAACCGAAAAGCGCGAGCCGAAGCGGAAGTACATTCGCTCCAGGCTGAGATAGAGCCCCGGCATCACCTTGCGGTACTTGCCGACGATCTCGCCTTCCGGGTCGATGACGAAGGCCGTGTCGTAGTAGAGGCCGGCGGATTCCTCCTCGTAGAGGGTGGCGATCAGGTGAATCCGGTGCTCGGCCGCCTTCGCCCGCATCGCCGTGATGCTCGGCCCCGTCGCGGGCTCCGCCCGCTTCAGGTGCTCGTGGTCGCGCTCGTTGAAGACGTAGGGGTGGTTGAAGAACTCCGGGATCACCACGAGGTCCGCGCGCTCGGTCTCGGCCGCCCGGTCGATATGCTCCGCGGCGCGGGCGACGTTGGCGTCGCGGTCCGGCCCGCTGTTCATCTGTACGAGGCTGAGCCTGATCTCGTCGCCGAGGCCCATGCGCCGATCCTCCCGCCGGGATGCCCTAGCGAAGGCTAGCGGTTCGGCCCGGCGCGGTCACTGGCTATGATGCGGCAGGCAAGCGACGCCGAGTTCGATGGGGGAGGGGTGCCGGGTGAGCCGGGCTGCGGGCGAGATCGATCCGGTCACGGCCAACGTGATCTACGGCGCGCTGGAGACCATCGCCGTCGAGATGGGCTTCAAGCTCATGCGCATGTCGCACTCCAGCCTGATCCGCGAGTCCGAGGACTTCGGCGCCGCCGTGCTGGACGCGGCCGGCAACCAGATCGCCGAGACGCCGCAGAGCACGCCGCTGCAGTCCGGCCCGCTGCCGGGCTACGTGCGTGGCATCCGCGCGGCGCTGGCCCGCCGCGGCGAGGCGATCGAGCCGGGCGACGTCTACATCCACAACGACGCCTACGGCGGCGCGAGCCACGTGCCCGATGTCGCGTTCTGCGTACCGGTATTCCACGAAGGCACCCTGGTCGGCTTCACCGGCACCGCCGCCCACCACGTCGATATCGGCGCGCACACGCCGGGCAGCGCCGGCATCGTCGATGCGGTGGACGCCTATGCCGAGGGCATTCAGCTCAAGGGCCTCAAGGTCTACGACAAGGGGGTCAGGAACACGACGCTCTGGGCGGTGCTGGCCGACAACATCCGCGCCTCTCACCTGGTGCTGGGCGACATGGAGGCGCAGATCGCCGCTGCGCGGATCGGCGCCGAGGCCTTCGTCGCCCTGATCGAGCGCCATGGGCTCGCGACGGTCCAGGCGGCCTGCAACGCGCTCATGGGCTATTCCGAGCGCATGATGCGCCGCGCCATCGAGGCGCTGCCGGACGGACAGTACGGCGCGCAGGGGGCGATCGACGGCTACCTGGACGACGACGAGCCGGCGCGCCGGGAGCTTCCCATCGCGGTCGCCGTGCGCGTCGCCGGCAGCGACATCACCGTCGATTTCACCGGCACCGCGCGCCAGGTGGACGACCGGCCCATCAACATGCCGCTGCACGGCACCGTCGACTGCGCGGTGTGGATGACGCTGCGCTCCATCCTGCTGGACTCCGCGGTGCACGGGCGGGTGCCGCTCAACGCCGGGCTCACGCGGCCGATCCGTATCGTGGCGCCCAGGGGGACCCTGGTGAACCCCGTCTTCCCGGCGCCCACGATCGCGCGCGCCTGCCCCGGGATCGAGTGCGCCAACACGATCATGAAGGCGCTCGCGCAGGCGGTGCCGGGCCAGGTCTCGGCCGGGGTCGGCAACCTCAACGTCGTCGCCTACGCCGGGCTGCGCGGCGAGAGCCACTGGGTCCACATGGAGATCTACGAGGGCTCCTACGGCGGGCGCGCCGGCAAGGACGGCATGGACGCGATGGACATCCTCTTCACCAACACGCGGAACAACCCGATCGAGGATGTCGAATCGCACTTCCCGCTGCGTATCCACCGCTACGAGCTGCGCGACGCGGTGTGCGCGCCGGGGCGCTGGCGCGGCGGCATCGGGCCGATCCGCGAGACCGAGCTGCTGGAGGACGCCGGATTCTCGATCGAGGGCGAGGGCCAGCGCTTCCCGCCCTGGGGCCACGACGGCGGGGCCGAGGGACTGCCCAGCTCGATCACGCTGGTCCGCACGGACGGCGCGGAACAGGCGCTGCCCTCGAAGCTCGCCCACATGAAGGCGGCCGCCGGCGATCGCGTGGTCGTCACCTCGGCCTGCGGCGGCGGCTACGGCGATCCGCTGCTGCGCCCGCCCGAGCAGGTGCTGGCGGATGTCCTCGACGGCCACATCACCGTCGACGCGGCGCGGCGCGATTACGGTGTGATCGTCGGCGATGCCCTAGAGCCGGACGGTGCCGCCACGGCGCGGGAGCGCACGGCCCGCGCCGCTCCGGCTTCGTCCGCCGGGTAGCTCAGGAATCCGGCTCTTCGGCGGTGCTCTTCGTGAGCGTGATGACGTTGCAGCCATCGCGCCGCTGATAGGCGACGTCGTCCATCATCTGATGCACGAGAAAGAGGCCGAGCCCGCCGAGGGCGCGCTCCTCGAGCGAGGTCTCCAGCTCCGGCTCCCGCTCCATCGAGGAGTCGAACTCCCTGCCGTCGTCCTCGATCACCACGACGAGCCGGTCGCCATCCAGGCGCAGTGTCAGCTCGATACGGTGTGCCTCGTCGTCGTCGTAGCCGTAGCTGATGGTGTTGGTCAGGATCTCGTCGATCGCCAGATTGGCAGCGTAGGCGATCTGCGGCGTGAGCTCCCGCGCCGCGCAGAACTCCTCGATGCGCTCGGCGGCGGCTGGGATCTCCCGCAGGTCATTGGCGAGCGAAAGCTCGAGAGCGTCGTTGTTCAAGGAAGTGCCCATTCGGTCAGACGCGCCGCCCCGCTCGCTGCGGGCTCGGCGTCATTGCCCCCCGGACGCCAGAGAAACAACCCACGACAACCGACTCTTTTCGCTCTTTCGTGACGACTGTTCAACGAGCTTGCTCGGTCGCATCATACCATCTCCGGTACATTCCCATATCTGCTAAATTGCGAAGTTCGCCGAGAGCGCAAGCGCCGCCCTTGCGGGGCCGCGCGGCAGGCGCTGCCGAGCCGCGGCCGGGCAGCCGCGACTTGATCGAACCTGCCCTGCCGCGCACACTTGCACGGGACAACAGGCCGAGCGGGCACGCGCGGTCGCAACCGGGAGGAACGACTGACATGGCTAACGACGCCGAAGCCGCCCTGCTCGATCGGGACCACGCCCACCTGCTCCATCCGCTGCACAGCCGTGCCACCCATGCCACCGGCAAGGTCTGGGTCGGCGGCGAGGGGGCCTTCCTCGTCGATGCCAACGGGGACCGCTACATCGACGGCCTGTCGGGCCTCTGGAACAACACCGCCGGCAACGGCTGCCAGGCGCTGATCGACGCCGGCAGCAAGCAGCTCGCGGAGATGGCCTACGCCTCGGGCTATGCCGGCAGCACCAACCCGCGCGCGATCGAGCTGGCGGAAAAGCTCGCCCGCATCACCTACCCCGACATCAACCACTTCTTCTTCACCTCGGGCGGGGGCGAGGCCACCGACAGCAACATCAAGATGGCCCGCTACTACTGGAAGCTGAAGGGCAAGCCCGAGAAGACCAAGGTCATCTCCCGCATCTGGGGCTACCACGGCGTGACGCTCGCCGCCATGTGCGCGACGGGGATGAGCATCTACTGGCCCAGCTTCGAGCCGCGCATGCCGGGCTTCGTTCACATCCCGAGCCCCTATCCCTACCGCTACGAGGCGCCGGAGGGGGCGGAGAGCCAGGGCATCGCCGCGGCCGACGAGCTGGAGAAGGCGATCCTCGCCGAGGGGCCGGAGACGGTGGCGATGTTCATCGCCGAGCCGGTGCAGGGCGGCGGCGGCGTGATCCCGCCCCAGCCCGACTACTTCCCGCGCATCCGCGAGATCTGCACGAAGTACGAGGTGCTGATGGTCTCGGACGAGGTCATCACCGGCTTCGGCCGCACCGGCAGGATGTTCGGCCTGCAGCACTGGGGCGTCGAGCCCGACATGATCCAGTTCGCCAAGGCCATCACGTCCGGCTACTTCTCGCTCGGCGGCATCGGCATCAGCGACGAGATCGCCGGCACGATGCACGAGAGCGGCAAGCCCTGGATGCACGCCTACACATACAGCGCGCACCCGACCGGCTGCGCCATCGGCTGCGCCATGCTCGACCTGGTCGAGCGCGAGGACTTCCCCGGCCAGGCGGCGGAGAAGGGCAAGCGCCTGCTGGTCGGGCTGAAGGACGCGCTCGCTGACCATCCCCATGTCGGCGACATCCGCGGCCTCGGCCTCATGTGCGCGGTCGAGTACGTCAAGGACCGGGCGACCAAGGAGAGCTTCGATCCCGCCGACGGGATCGCCGCAAAGATCCACGGCGAGGCGGTGTCACGCGGGCTCTTCAGCCGCTTCCGGCCGGACGTCTACATGGTTGCGCCGCCGATCGTCATCGACGACGAGACCGTCGATCGGATGGTGGAGATCACCGCCGAGTCGACCCGCGCGGTCCTCGGCTGAGGGCGGCGGGCAGGCCGTGGCGGGGGCGGAGGGCACAGGCCCACGGCCCGCCATCGACTGGGAGGCGCCGGCGTACCGCGACGCGGGCGACCTCGAGCACGAGCTGCGCCGGGTCGCGGGCGTGTGCCACACCTGCCGCCGCTGCGTCGACCTCTGCGAGAGCTTCCCGCGCCTCTTCGACCTGATCGACGGGGCGGGCGGCGTCGATGGGCTGAAGGGCCCCGACTTCGAGGGCGTGGGCGCCGCCTGCACGCTCTGCGACATGTGCCACCCGGTCTGCCCCTACACGGCGCCGCACGTCCACGCGGTGGACTTCCCGGCCCTCATGGTGCGCCAGCGGGCGCAGGCGCTGCGCGAAGGCCGGATCGGCGCCGCCGAGCGGGCGCTGGGCGAGACCGACCGCAACGGCAGGCTGCTCGGCGCCATCGCGCCGCTCGCCAACTGGGCCGCGCGGCGCAGCAACCGCCTCGCCCGGGCGCTGATGGAGGCTCTCGCAGGCATTCACCGCGACGCGATCCTGCCGCGCTTCCATGCGCGCAGGTTCAGCCGGCAGGCCGCCGCCGATCCGCCTGCGGTGGACGAGCGCGCGCCGGCCGCAGGCCGCAAGGCCGTGCTCTATGCCACCTGCTTCGTCGAGTACAACAACCCGGGGATCGGCCGCGCCGCCCGGGGGGTGCTGGCCAGGAACGGGGTCGAAACCAGGGTCGTCCACGACGCCTGCTGCGGCATGCCGCAGCTTGAGCGGGGCGACATCGCCGGGGTCTGCCGCCGCGCCCGGCGCGTCGCCGCCGCCCTGGTCCCGTGGATCGAGCGCGGCTGGGACGTGGTGGCGCCCATCCCCTCCTGCGCGCTGATGATGAAGACACACTGGCCGCAGTACCTGCCCGACGATGAGGCGGTCGCCCGCCTCGCCCGGCACACCAGCGACATTTCCGAATACGTCGTCGGCATCGCCCGCGGCGAGGGGCTGGCCGGGGGGATGGCGCCGCTCGAAGGCGGCGTCGCGCTGCACCAGGCCTGCCACGCCAGGGCCCAGGACATCGGCGCCAAGGCCGCGGTCATGCTGCGCATGATCCCGCAGTGCAACGTGATGATGATGCAGCGCTGCGCCGGCCACGGCGGCACCTGGGGCGTGATGAAGGCGAACTTCGATGTCGGCATGAAGGTGGGCGAGCCGGTCATGCGCCAGGCGGCCGAGAGCGGCCGCGCCTACCTCGCCTCGGAGTGTCCGCTGGCGGGCGATCACATCGTGCAGGGGATGGAGCGCTTCGGCGCAGGCTCCGTGCGGGCGACGCGCGCCCATCACCCGATCGAGCTGATGGCGATGAGCTATGGCATCGACGCCTGACACGCCGCTCGACGACCATGCCGCGGCGACGCTGACCGCCATGGCGCGCGTGCTCTATCCCCACGACTTCCTCGACGACGCGCCATACCGCCGCGTGGTCGCGATCCTGGCGGGGGAGGGGGATGCGGGGCGGCATGCGCTGCTGGCCGAGGGCGTCGCGGCGCTGGACGGGGTCTTCGGCCGCCCCTTCGCGGCGCTGGCGGAGAAGGAGAGGCTCGTGGCGGTGCTGGCGGTCGAGGGCACGCCCTTCTTCGAGGCGGTGCGGGCGGCCACGGCGCGCCACCTCTACGACAACCGGGAACTCTGGCCCCGCTTCGGCTACGAGGGGCCGTCGGCCGACCTCGGCGGCTACATCGAGCGCGGCTTCGACGACCTCGACTGGATCGCCGACGCGGACATCGAGCCCGAGGCCGGCCCGTGATCGCGCCCCACGCGGACGACGACGATGTCCCCGCCGTCACCTACGATCTGGACGACGACAGCGTCGTGGTGATCGTCGGCTCGGGCGCCGGCGGCGGCACCGTCGCCGACGAGCTGACCCGGCGCGGCATCGACGTGGTCATTCTCGAGGCCGGCCCGCGTTTCAGGATGAGCGACATCGTCAACGACGAGTGGGCGATGTACGACCGCCTGACCTGGATGGACAGGCGCGCCTGCACCGGCGGCTCGCCCATCGCCCGCGACTACCCCACCGCTCCCACCTGGACCTGCAAGGGGCTGGGCGGCACCACGCTGCACTGGGCGGCCATGTGCCCGCGCGGGCTGCCCTACGAGTTCAGGACGCGCTCGACCTACGGCGAGGTGGAGGGCGCCGCCGTGGCCGACTGGCCCTTCGACTACGACGAGATCGAGCCCTTCTACCGCCAGGCCGAGAGCAAGATGGGCGTCACCGGGCGCGACGGCGTGCCGCTCCACCGCGGCTCCAACAACTACAAGGTCATGGCGCTCGGCGCGAAGCGCATGGGCTACCGCGACTTCGGCCCCAACAACGTGGCGATCAACGCGGTGCCCCGCGACGGCCGCAACGCCTGCGACCAGATCGGCTTCTGCATGCAGGGCTGCCGCTCCGGCGGCAAGTGGTCCACCTTCGTCTCCGAGCTGCCGCGCGCCGAGGCGACCGGGCGCTGCGAGATTCGCACGCGCTGCATGGCGCTGCGCATCGAGCACGACGGCCGGGGCCGCGTCGGCGGGGTCCTCTATGCCGATGCCGCAGGCCGGCACCACCTGCAGAAGGCGCGGCTGGTCTGCGTCGCCGCGAACGCGATCGAGACCGCGCGGCTGCTGCTCAACTCGGAATCGAGCGCCTGGCCCGCAGGCCTCGCCAACGGGTCGGGCGCGGTCGGCAAGCACTACATGCGCCACACCACCGCCTACATGTACGCCGAATTCCCGCAGCCGGTGCGCATGTATCGCGGCATGGTCTGCGCCGGCATCATCCGCGACGAGGCGCGGCACGACCCTGCGCGCGGCTTCGCCGGCGGCTTCTGGTACGGCACCATCGGCCTCGGCCTGCCCTTCTACGCGGCGTTCCTGAGCCCCGGGCGCTGGGGCCGCGACTATGCGGGCTGGATCGAGTCCTTCGAGCGCATGGCGGGGCTCTTCCTGAACGGCGAGGACATGGCGATCGCCACCAACCGCGTGACGCTGCACCCGAGCGAGAGGGACGAGCACGGGCTGCCGATCCCCTGCCTCAACCTCGACGATCACCCCAACGACCTGGCGATGAAGCGCTACGGCTATCGCAACGGCATCGCGCTGCTGGAGGCCGCCGGCGCGCTGCGCGTGTTCTGCTCGCCGCCGCTGCCGGTCTCGCACAACCTCGGCACCTGCCGCATGAGCGCCGACCCCGCCGCCGGCGTGGTCGATCGCTGGGGCCGGAGCCACGAGATCCCCAACCTCTTCGTCTCCGACGGCAGCCAGTTCGCCTCGTCGCTGGCGGGCAACCCCACGCTCACCATCGTGGCGCTCGCCATCCGCCAGGCGGGCCACATCGCGCGCCTGATGGGCCGGGGCGAGATCTGAGGCGCAGCCGCCCGATCGGACGAGGCTGGCCCGGCCGCGCCGTCCGGGGTATCTCGACACCGCCGCAGACGAACGAAGGGAGGAGAGCATGGCGACGCTGCCGATGGTGGAGTACGACGACGCCCCGCCGGAGGTCCGCGCGGTCTACGACGACATCATGGAGACCCGCAAGACCGACTGGATCAACAACTTCTGGAAGGTGCTCGCCAACGATCCGCCGACGCTCGCGCGCACCTGGGAGAGCATCAAGCAGGTGATGGCGCCGGGCGCGCTCGACCCGCTCACCAAGGAGATGATCTACGTCGCCGTGAGCGCCACCAACGGCTGCGAGTACTGCATCCGCTCGCACACCGCAGGCGCGCGCCGGCAGGGGATGAGCGACGCCATGCTGGCCGAGCTGATGGCGGTGGTCGGCATGGCGAACGAGACCAACGCGCTGGCCAGCGGCTACGCCGTCGACGTCGACGCCGCGTTCCTGCGCTAGCTCCGAAGCGATCCGGCGGCCGTCGATGAGCCCGGTCCCCGAATGGACCGGAAAATTGGGGGCAGGAAAGAAGCGACCGACACCCCCTGGGGGATGTCGGCCTCGGTGGTAGCGGGGGAGGGACTCGAACCCCCGACCCATGGATTATGATTCCACTGCTCTACCGACTGAGCTACCCCGCCCCAGGCGCCGGAAGCGCATCGCTATACGCGCCCCCGCCGCGTGTCAAGCACGCCGCCGGGCGCGTCGCCCCTGCCCTCAGCGGAAGGGGGGCGAATAGAGGATGCCGCCGTCGCGCCAGAGGGCGCTGAGGCCCCTGGGGAGCCCGAGCGGGCTGCCGGCGCCGAGATACCTGTCGAAGATCTCGGCGTAGTTGCCTTCCGCCGCGATCGCGCGCGCCGCCCACCGGGCGTCGAGGCCCAGCATCTCGCCGAGCGAGCCCTCGGTCCCCAGCATCCGGTTGATCTCCGGATGATCGGTCCCGTTCGCCATCTCCGCCACGTTCGCCTGGGTCACGCCCAGCTCCTCCGCCGTGATCAGCGCGTTGAGCGTCCAGCGCGCGATGTCGGCCCACTGGTCGTCGCCCTGGCGCACCAGCGGCCCCAGCGGCTCCTTCGAGATGATATCGGGGAGCACCACGTGCGCGTCGGGGTCGTCGAAGGTGCTCTTGGTCGCGGCCAGACCCGACACGTCCGTCGTGTAGACGTCGCAACGCTCCGCCTCGTAGGCGACGCGCGCCTCGGCGTTGGTCTCGATCGGCACCGGCTCGTAGGTCATGTCGTTGAGGCGGAAGAAGTCGGCGAGGTTGAGCTCGGTGGTGGTGCCGGTCTGGATGCAGACCGAGGCGCCGTCGAGCTCCGTGGCGCTGCTCACGCCGAGATCGGCGCGGCCGAGGAAGCCCTGGCCGTCGTAGTAGTTGATGCCGATGAAGGTGAAGCCGAGATCGACGTCGCGCGAGAAGGTCCAGGTCGTGTTGCGCGGCAGGATGTCCACCTCGCCCGAGGCCAGCGCCGGGAAGCGCGTCTTGCCGGTGAGCGTGACGAAGACGACCTTGTCCGGATCGCCGAGCACCGCCGCCGCCAGCGCCCGGCAGTACGCGACCTCGAAGCCGCTCCACCTGCCCCTGTCGTCGGTGTGCGAGAACCCCGGCAGACCGGGATTGATGCCGCAGCGCAGCAGGCCTGCGGCCTTCACGTCGTCGAGGATTGTCGCCTGGCCCGGCGCCGCGCCCGCGATCGCCAGTGCGCCGGCCACCGCAATGGCGCCCGCGATCCTTCTGAAACTCATCCGCGCCCTCGGGAGTGGATCGTTGACGGCAGACTCACGCCTCATCGACTGACATCTGGACAGAAAATCGGTTGATGTCAATGCGCTGCACCCTCGGCGACACGGGGCGCATGGAGAATGTCGCCGCCGGCATGGCAAGCGTCGCGGCCGCAGCCGCTTCCGCGCCTGCGCCCGCGATCGTCCTGACACTCGTCCCCGTCCTCCCGAGCGTCCGTCGGCGGGGAGGTGCGCGCCTCCCGCGGGGGTTCACGCTCACTGAATTGATTCATGTCAAAGGAGGGTTGACGCTGCGTTCTCTCCGCGCAGCCGTCGCCCGGCCTTGCGCGGGCCGGGGTGGGCGGGGACAATCGCCCCGCCTCGTGCGCTGCGGCGGGCAGAAGCCTGCGCGCGCATGCGGCAACAGCCGGCCGGCGACGAAGACGATCCGATGACCGACCAGTCCGACCTCTCGAAGCCGTTGAAGACCTGGAGCCACCTCGCCGGCAAGCGGCGCAGGCCGAGCGAGTACGAGATCGTCTCGACCAACCTGCTCTGGAGCACCGACGACGCGATGCCGTGGGCGCTCTCGCCCGACATCGACATGAACAAGTGGTACCTCAAGTACCGCAACGGCTCGCCGCTCCGGCACGACGACTGGGACGCCTTTCGCGATCCCGACGAGCTGGTCTACCGCTCCTACAACGTGATGCAGGACGGCCACGAGACCTACGTCGACGGCCTGCTCCGCGATCACGCGAAGAACGACCACGACGCAGGCCTCGGCGCCGACTGGGTGGCGGCGCTGGCCAGGCTCTACACGCCCGCCCGCTATCCGCTCCACTGCCTGCAGATGGGCTCGGCCTACCTGGTGCAGATGGTGCCGGCCAGCACCATCGAGAACTGCGCCATGTTCCAGGCCGCAGACCAGCTGCGCTGGGTCTCGCGCATCGCCTATCGCACGCGCGAGCTCGCCGACGCCCACCCCGAGGCCGGCTTCGTCGGCGGCGAGCGCAGGGCCTGGGAGGAGGATCCCTGCTGGCAGGGCTTCCGCCAGCTGCTGGAGCGGGTGCTCGTGGCCTATGACTGGGCCGAGCACTTCACGGCGCTGAACGTGGTCGCCAAGCCCGCGTTCGACGAGGCCTTCATCCGTCAGCTCGGCCACGCGGCGCGGCAGAACCGGGACACGCTGCTGGCCCAGCTTCTCGACGCGCAGTGGGAGGATACCGAGCGCGCGCGCCACTGGACCGCCGCGCTGGTGGAGTTCGCGCGCAGCAGCGAGGACAACGCAGGCGTGATGGAGGACTGGGTCGCGAGGTGGGCGCCGCTCGGCGATGCCGCCATCGACGCCTACTGCGCGGCGATTCCCGGCGGCGCCGACGCGGCCGGGGAGGCGAAGGGCGCCGCCCGTGACTTCCGCGCCTCGCTCGGCTTCGCCGCCTGAGGGGCGAGAGCCAGACACACCCGTTCGGAGGGACGACATGCGCAAGGTGGTGATCGGCGGGACCGGGATGACCCGCTTCGGCAAGTTCCTGGACTCGAGCCTGCGCGCGCTCGCCGCCGAGGCCGCGGCCACGGCGCTCGACGATGCCGGGACCACGGCCGACGAGGTCGGCATGGTCTTCTTCGGCAACGCGGCGGGCGGGCTGCTCAGCGCCCAGGAGTGCGTGCGCGGGCAGGTGGCGCTGCGCCAGGCCGGCCTGCAGGGCAAGCCGATCGTCAATGTCGAGAACGCCTGCGCCTCGTCGTCCACCGCCTTCCACCTGGCGGTGCTGGCGGTGGGCTCGGGCCAGTGCGACGTGGCGCTCGCGGTCGGTGCCGAGAAGATGAGCAACGAGGACAAGACCGTGCCGCTCAAGGCGCTCGAGGCGGCGGCGGACCGCGACGAGTTCGAGGCGCTCAAGGCGCGCATCGCCCCCGGCGGCGCCGGCACGGGCTCGGTCTTCATGGACCTCTATTCGAGCCTGGCGCGGGACTACGCGGCGCGGACCGGGGCCACGCCCGCCGATTACGCCCGGGTCTCGGTCAAGCAGCGCCGCGCCGGTGCGCGCAACGCCAGGGCCCAGTTCCAGGAAGAGGTCAGCGTCGACGAGGTACTGGAGAGCCGCATGATCGCCGAGCCGCTCACGCTGATGATGTGCTCGCCCATCGGCGACGGCGCGGCGGCGCTTGTGCTGATGAGCGAGGACCATGCCGCCCGCAAGGCGGTCCAGCCCGTGGCGGTGCTGGCGAGCGAGCTGCGCTCCGGCCGGGGCGACGATCCCGAGGCGCCGCCGGCGGCCGAGACCGCGGCGAAGGCCGCCTACGAGAGCGCAGGGCTGGGGCCCGAGGACGTGCATGTCGCCGAGATCCACGACGCCGCCGCGCCCGCCGAGTTCATGCTCTCGGAGCAATTGGGTTTCTGCCGGCCGGGCGATGCGGTCGGCCTCTTGAGGGAGGGTGTCACCGCCTTGGGCGGGCGCATGCCGATCAACCCGAGCGGCGGGCTCATCAGCAAGGGCCATCCCATCGGCGCGACCGGCGCGGCCCAGCTCGTGGAGCTCGCCGACCAGCTGCGCGACCGCTCCGGCGGCCGTCAGCGCGAAGGCGCGCGCGTCGGCCTCGCCGAGAACGCGGGCGGCTGGATCGGCGCCGACGTGGCCGCCGCCTGCGTCACCATCCTCGGCTCTGCGCGGCACTGACCGCGCAAGCGCAGCCGGCCGCGCCGGCACGACGACACCAGACAGACGGGAGAGGGGCATGAGCGAGAACGCCGTGCTGGTCGAGACCGCGGGCCGGGCAGGGGTCATCACCATCAACCGGCCGGAGACGCTGAACGCGCTGGACGTGCCGACCTGCGCCGCGCTCGACGACGCGGTGAGCCGGCTCGAGGCGGACCCGGCGGTGCACGTCGTGATCCTCACCGGCGCGGGTCGCGCCTTCGTGGCCGGCGGCGACATCGCCGACCTCGACTCGCGCCGGGGCCTCGCCCACTACGAGGAGTTCGCAGGCCCGATCCACCGCCTCTTCCGCCGCATCGAGACCCTCGACAAGCCGACGCTCGCGGCGGTCAACGGCTATGCGCTGGGCGGCGGCGCGGAGCTGATGCTGTGCGCCGACATCCGGCTGCTCTCGGCCAGGGCGAAGATCGGCGTGCCCGAGATCAACCTCGGGCTCTTCCCCGGCGCCGGCGGCTCGCAGCGCCTGATCCGCCAGATTCCGCTGTGCCGGGCCAAGGAGCTGATGTTCACCGGCGCGCCCATCGGCGCCGACGAGGCGGTGGCCCTCGGCCTCGCCAACCGGGTCGTGGAGCCGGAGGCGCTGATGGAGGAGGCGCTGGCGCTCGCCGAGACCATCGCCGACCGCTCGCCGCTGGTGCTGCGCTTGCTCAAGCGCACCATCGACGCCGGCGTCGACATGCCTTTACCGGCGGCGCTCGCCCACGAGCAGGCCATGATCTCGCTGGTGCTCGACAGCGAGGACGCGCACGAGGGCTGCCGCGCCTTCCTCGAGAAGCGCGAGGCCAGCTTCAGGGGCGTCTGAGCCGTGGAGGTGCGGCTCAGCGAAGAGCAGGCGCTGATGCTCGAGACGGCGCGGCGCCTCGGCGCCGACTACGGCCTCGACTACTGGCGCGACCTCGACCGGCGCGGCGCCTACCCGAGCGAGATGTGGCAGGCGATCTGCGACGCGGGCTTCGGCGGCATCGCGCTGCCCGAGGAATACGGCGGCGCCGGGCTCGGCATGCTCGACCAGGCGCTGGTGATCGAGGCGCTGTGCGAGGCGGGCGCGGGCGGGACGCTGGCCCAGATCTTCATGGTGAACCCGATCTTCGGCGGCGTCGCCATCGCCCGCTACGGCACGGAGGCGATGCGCCGCGCGCTGCTGCCGCCGCTCATCGCCGGCGAGATCCAGTGCTGCATGGCGCTCACCGAGCCCGACGCCGGCACCAACAGCCTCGAGCTCCGCACATTCGCCGAGGCCCACGGCAACGGCTGGCGCCTCAACGGCCGCAAGATCTGGATCTCGGCGGTGCCGAGCGCGGACAAGATGCTGGTGGTGGCGCGCACCAGGAAGGTCGAGGAATCCGAGCGCCGCACCGACGGCATCTCGCTCTTCCTCATCGACGTGGAGCGCGAGGGGCTGACCCATTCCACCATCGAGAAGGCGGGCACACACTGCGTGCCGGCGAGCAACGTCTACTTCGACGGCACGCCGGTGGCCGGCGACGAGCTGGTCGGCACGCTGCACGGCGGCTGGAAGGAGCTGCTGGACGTGCTCAACACCGAGCGCATCGTCACCACCGCCGGCCTCGTCGGCACGGTGCGGCTCGCCTTGGGCCTCGCGGTGGACTACGCCAACGGGCGCCGGGTCTTCGGCGAGCGGCCGATCTCGTCCTACCAGGGGCTCCAGTTCCCGCTGGCCCAGGCGAAGGCGGAGATCGAGTGCGCCGCGGCGATGAACCACCGGGCCGCGGCCCTGCACGATGCGGGCGAGCCCTACGGCTCGGAAGCCAACATGGCCAAGCTCATCGCCGCCCAGGCCGCGGCCGAGGGGCTGGAACGCGCGATGCAGACCATGGGCGGCATGGGCTACGCGAGGGAGATGCACCTGGAGCGGCTCTGGCGCGACGCCCGGCTCTTCCGCTTCGCGCCGGTCTCGGAGGAGATGATCCTCAACTACATCGCGGTCCACGATCTCGGCATGAAGCGGGGGTACTGAGGGGGACAGAGGCCGGGCAGCCGCTACCTGTGCTTCTCGAGGAAGGCGGCGACGGCGGCGTGGTAGGCTTGGGGGTTCTCCCAGAAGGGCATGTGGCTGCAGCCGGGGAAGAACGCGTATTCCGAGTCCGGCAGGTACTGGCACGAGACGGCGCAGAGCTCCGGCAGCACGTAGTCGTGCTCGCTGGCGACGATCAGCACGGGCGTCTCGACGCGATGGAGGTCGGCCATGCGGTCGTAGCTCCTGAGCGTGCCGGTGCAGTTGAAGAGATGCGGGCCGAACATGCGCCGGAGCGGGCCGAAGCCGAGATTAGAGAGCGAGTGGAGCACGGGCTCCGGCCAGCTCTCCATCCGGCACATGTGGCGGTAGAGCAGGGTCGTCACCGCCGCCTGGTATTCGGGGTGGTCCTTGGTGCCCTCGGATTCGCGGCGCGCCATCATGCGCACGGTCTCGTCGCCCAGGTTCTGCTTGCAGCGGACGAAGCCCTGCTGAACCTTGGGAAAGTCGAAGGCGATGCTGCTGCAGACGAAGCAGGTCACATTCTCGGGGTAGGCGAGGCAGTATTCGAGGCCGAGCACGCCGCCCCATGAGTTGCCCACCAGCGTGACGCGGCCGAGGCCGAGGGTGCTGCGCACGGTCTCCATCTCGTCCACATAGCGCTCCACGGTCCAGAGCGACGCATCGTCCGGCCGGTCGGACTCGCCGCAGCCGAGCTGGTCCCACGACACCACGCGATAGCCCTCTGCGGCGTAGCGCAGATGGGCATCGCGCAGGTAGTTCGACGGCACGCCGGGCCCGCCGTGGACCACCAGCATCGCGTCGTCGCCCTCGCCTTCGCTGAAGGCCGTCACCCCGTGTGCGCCGGCGCGCACCGGAATACGTTCCATCCTTGGCTCCCGGTCTTCTGTCACGGTGGTCCTGTTCAACACTCCCGGACTCTACCCCGCAGCAAGTCGATCCAGCATCGTCTGACGGCATCCGGCGCGGTCCGCCGTCGTGAAGCGGCCTTCCAGCTCGATCCCGTCGTCGATCAGACGCAACACGTATGCCCCCGCATCCGCGGGGCTCTGAGGGACGAAGCGCAGGTACACGATCCCTGCCGGCGCAGGCAGGCGGCGACGGAAGATCAGTTCTCCGTAGTCCCTGTCGAAGGTGACGATCGTGCGCTTTTCGCTCCGCGCGACGTGAACGACGATTTCGTCGGAGGCTCCGGGGCATCGCTCGGAGACTCTCGCGACATCGTGCCCGGCGTTCTCAAGAACTCGTATGCTTGCCAGGGGTATGTTTTCGTTGGCGAGAAGCCTCAACGGGTCGCCCCGTCACCCACCGCATGGACCAGTTCGTCGCCCGCGCATTCCGCCGCAAAGGCGAACACCGCCCGCAACGCGTTCGGCGAGAGCTGGGGGTAGTTCTCGAGAATTTCCGGCTCCGTCCAGCCCTCCGCCATCAGGCCGAGCAGGAATTCGACCGAAAGACGGGTGCCGCGAACCACCGGCTTCCCCGCAAGGACGGCCGCGTCGCTGTGAATGTGGTCCTGCCATCTCATGGGCTCGCCTCCGATGGCCTGCCCGGTGAGACTGCGAGCGGCACGGGTAGGCGTCAAGCACGAAACGCGGCCGCCGCACCGTGCTAGTCTCCCGCGCCGGATTCGGGTTGGGCCGGGAACGATGGCGGAGCGGAGATGAGGGTGCAGGGCAGGGAGCGGCTGGGGGCCGCCGACGTCGTGGTGGTCGGTGCCGGCATCATGGGCGCGAGCATCGCCTGTCAGCTCGCCAGGCGCTCGGACCGCAGGGTCGTGGTGGTAGACGAGCGCCCGCCGGTCGGCGGCATGTCGGGCCGCACCTTCGGGCAGATTCGCCAGCACTACTCGAACGCGCTGATGGTCGAGATGGCGATGCGCGGCTTCGAGGTTCTGAACAACTGGGAGTCCGAGGTCGGCGTGGGCGATCCCGGCTACGTCAGGCTGGGCTACCTGCTGCTGGTGGTCGAGACGCAGGTGGAGGCGTGCAGGCGCAACGTCGAGCTCGGCCGCCAGCTCGGCGTGGATACGCGTTTCGCGAGCCCCGACGAGATCAAGGCCATCGAGCCCGCGCTCGTCACCCACGACCTCGCCGGCGGCGCCTGGGAGCCGAACGGCGGCTACATCGACGTGACCCGCATGGTGCTGAGCTGGCTGGGCGCGGCGCAGGCGGCGGGCGCCACCCTCCATTCCGGGCTCAGGGTGGAAGGCATCGCCACGGCGGACGGGCGCGTCGTGGGCGTGGACACGGCCGACGGCCGCATCGAGGCGCCCGTGGTGGTCGCCGCCGCCGGCGCCTGGACCGGCGACCTGCTCGACCCCCTCGGCATCGACGCGCCGATCGAGCGCCGCCGCCTCGACATGGCCTACCTGGAGCAGCCGCCGGGCCGGCCCACGCTCCGCACCTGCATCACCGACGGCAACTCCAACGTGGTGATGCGCCCCGACATGGGGCCCTATCTGCTGGCGGTGGCCTATCCCAACGAGATGCCGGAGGTAAGCGACCCCGCTGCGCCCGCGCCGGCAGAGGACGAGGCGCTGCACCGCGCGCGGCTCGACAGGGCGCTGGCCGAGCGGCTGCCGGATTTCACCGATGCCAAGGTGGTGCGCACGGTCTCCGGCGCCTACGACATCACGCCGGACTTCCACCCGATCCTCGGCTGGGCGCCGGGGCTGGACGGGCTCTATCTCGCCGCCGGCTTCTCCGGCCACGGGCTCAAGCTCTCGCCGGCGGTGGGCGAATGCGTCGCGGCGGCGGTGCTGGAGGCCGAGTCGCCCTTCGACATCCACCCGCTCAGGCCGACCCGCTTTGCCGAGGGCGATCCCATGTATCTCGCCTACGGGCCCTCCGCCCGCGCCTGAGTCGCGCGGGCCTGAAAGGTCCCGCGCGCGTCATACAGGGTCGCGCACGCCCGCAGGGTCACGCGCGCGAGGTCAACAGAATCGGGCACGCCCCGGTTTGAGGGTCGTGCACGCGAAATCAACAGGGTCAGGCACGCCCCGGTTCGACGCGCGCGGGACCCTTCGGGCCCGCGCGACAGGGTCGCGGGCACACCCGAACGGCGGCTCAGCCGGGGCGTGCGGGCAGCAGCGCCGCGGCGACGCGGCGGTCCTCGGCCATCAGCACGTTGTAGGTGCGGCAGGCGGCGCCGGTGTCCATGCTCTCCGTGGCGATGCCGCGCGCGCCGAGTGCGGTCCGCAGCGGCGCCGGGGCCAGCGCGAACGTGGCGCCGCTGCCGAAGAGCAGGATGTCGATGCGGGGCTCGGCCGCGAGCACGGGCTCGAGGGTCTCGATGGCGGCGTCCTCGAGGCTCGAGACCGCCCACGGCACCACCCGCTCGGGCCAGACCAGCACCGGGCCGGGGTAGCGCTCGCCGTTGATCCTGAAGCCCTCGTCGCCGTAGCTCTCGATGACCTGCCGGCCTTCGGGAACGAGCGGCGTGATGTCCACGGGCCGGGCGCCGGGCTCAGCGCTTGCGGCGCTGGCGCCGGCGCTTGCGCGCCCGGGCGGAGCTTGCGCGGCGCTGGCGGCGGGAGCCGCTCTGGGGTTCTTCCTCGGCCTGCTCCTCGGGCGCGACACCGGCGGCCTCCGCCGCTTCCGCCGCCGCCACGGTCTCGGCGATGGATGCCTCCGGCTCCGGCAGGGCGGGCGTGGCCTCGGCCGGCAGAGCCTCCGCCTCGGGCTCCGCGTCGATGGCGGCGGTCCGCTCGGCCTGGCCCACGGTCCTCTTCTGCCCGCCCCGCTGCGGCTGCACGTAGAGCAGCAGCGCGCCGGCGATGAAGACCGAGGAGTAGGTGCCGACGATCACGCCCCAGATCATGGCGAAGCTGAAATCGCGGATCACGGCGCCGCCGAAGATGAGCAGCGCGAGCAGCGCCAGCAGCGTCGTCGCCGAGGTGATGACGGTGCGCGACAGGGTCTCGTTGACGCTGCGGTTGAGCAGCTCCAGCAGCGGCAGGGTCTTGTACTTGCGCAGGTTCTCGCGCACGCGGTCGTACACGACCACGGTGTCGTTCATCGAGTAGCCGACGATGAGCAGAATCGCGGCCACGATGGGCAAATTGAATTCCAGCCCGAGCGCCGCGAAGATTCCGAGCGAGAGCAGCACGTCGTGGATCAGCGCGATCACCGCGCCGATGGCGAAGGGCAGCTCGAAGCGGAACCAGATGTAGACCAGCATCAGGAAGACCGAGACCACCACCGCGATGATGCCGGCCTGAATCAGCTCGGCGCCGACCTTGGGCCCCACCGTCTCGACCCGGCGGTAGCTCAGGTTGTCGCCGTAGTTGGCGCCGAGGGCCTCGCGCACGGTGGTGACGGCTGCCTGCTGCGCGGTGGCGTCGCCCGGCTGGCGCTCGATGCGGATCAGGACCTCGTTGGCCGAGCCGAACTCCTGCAGCGCGATCTCGCCGAGGCCGAGGCCCGTGAGCGCGTTCCGCATCTGCCCGATGTCGGCCTCGCGCTCGGTGCCCACCTCGATCAGGATGCCGCCGGCGAAGTCGATGCCGAAGTTGAGCCCGCGCGCGAGCAGCACCACCACCGAGGCCGCCGCCAGCGCGATCGAGATCGCGAAGAAGGTGCGGCGCAGCGTGAGGAAGGGGATTGCCGTCTTGTCGGGTATGAGCCGGAAGCGCCACATGTCGCGTACCTAGAGCGGCAGCGCGGCGGGACGCCGCTGCTTGAGCCACGCCACCAGGATGAGACGGCTCACCAGCATGGCGGTGAACATCGAGGTGGCGATGCCGATGCCGAGAGTCACGGCGAAGCCCCGCACCGGCCCGGTGCCGATGATGAAGAGGATGATGGCGGCGATCAGCGTCGTCAGGTTGGAGTCGATGATGGTGGTGAACGCGCGGCGGTAGCCGGCCTCCATGGCCGAGAAGGGCGCCCGTCCCGCCCGCGCTTCCTCTCGTATTCGCTCGAAGATCAGCACGTTGGCGTCCACCGCCATGCCGATGGTGAGCACGATCCCGGCGATGCCGGGCAGCGTCAGCGTCGCCTGCAGCAGCGACAGCACGCCCAGCATGATGATCAGGTTGAGGATCAGCGCGAGGTCGGCGACCAGGCCGAAAAGGCCGTAGTAGAGCGCCATGAAGACGATCACCGCGGCGAGTCCGATGATGCAGGCAATCTTGCCCGCCTCGATGGAATCGGCGCCGAGGTCGGGCCCGACCGTGCGCTCCTCCAGGATCTTCATGGGCGCGGGCAGGGCGCCGGCGCGCAGCAGCAGCGAGAGGTCGTTGGCCTCCTCGACGGTGAAGTTGCCGGTGATCTGCCCGGTGCCGCCGACGATCGGCTCGCGGATCACCGGCGCGCTGATGACGCGGCCGTCGAGCACGATGGCGAAGGGCCTGCCGACGTTCTCGGTCGTCACCTCGCCGAACTTGCGCGCGCCGCTCGAATCGAAGCGGAAGCTCACCGCCCACTGCCCGGTCTGGTCGCGGGTGGTGGCCGCATCCACCAGCGAATCGCCGCTCACCATGACCCGCTTGCGGATGATGTAGGACCTCTCCTCGCCGTTCTCGTCGACCTCGTCCGAGGGGAGCCGCGCTGCGCCACGCGGCACGCGGCCGCGGCGCCGGTCCTCGGCCGTCACGTTCTCGTCGAGCAGGTGGAAGGTGAGCTTCGCGGTCTTGCCGAGCAGGCGCTTGACCCGCTCGGGGTCGTCGACGCCGGGAAGCTGGACGAGGATGCGGTCCTCGCCCTGGCGCTGGATGGTGGGCTCGCGCACGCCGGTCTCGTCGATACGGCGGCGGATGATCTCGATCGACTGGCTCACCGCCGCGGCGCGGCGTCCCTCGACCGCCTCCTCGGTCAGCACGATCTGGAAGGCGCCGCCCGAATCGGAGTCGATCTCGGCCTCGGGGTCGAGGTCTTCGACCGCCTCGTCCGCGAGCCCGATCTGTTCGGGATTGATGAGCTGAAAGACGACGCGGTTCCGCTCCGCCTTCAGCCCCGTGTACTTGATGCCCGCGCGCCTGAGCGCCACGCGCGCGTCATCGACCAGCGTGGTGATCCGCTCGCGCAGGATGTCGCCGACCTGCACCTCGAGCAGCAGGTGGGAGCCGCCCTGGAGGTCGAGCCCGAGGTTGACCTGGCTGGACGGCAGCCACGAGGGATAGCTCTCGAGCGAGGACCGGCCCACCAGGTTGGGCACGGCGAAGATGACCGCGGCTACGATGACCGCCGCGACGACGGCGACCTGCCAGAGACGGGTACGGAGCATTGGCTGCGCGGGTGCGGAGCGGCCCGATCAGCGCCGGCGCCTCCCCCGCTCGTCCTCGTCCTCTTCTTCCTCCTCGTCCTCTTCCTCGTCGAGGTCCTCGTAGTCCTCGTCCTCGAGTTCCTCCTCCTCGTCGCGCTCGTCCTCGCGCTCGTCCCGGAGGTCGTCGTCGTCCTCGTCGTCCTCGTCGTCGTCCTCGTACTGTTCGTGGCGCGGCATGATCTGCGAGAGCATGTTGCGCATGACCCGGACCCGGACGCCGGGCGCGATCTCCACCAGCAGGCTGTCGCCGCGCCCCACCTTGACGACGTTGCCGACCAGACCGCCGTTGGTGACGATGTCGTCGCCCCGGTTGACGCTCTGAAGCATCTCGCGGTGCGCCTTCTGCTTCCTCTGCTGCGGGCGGATCAGCAGGAAGTAGAACACCACGAAGATCAGGATGAGCGGCAGGATCGACATGAGCATGTCGCCGCCGCCGGCCTCGCCGCCGCCTTCGCCGCCCTGCTGCATGGGCGGGCAGCCCGCCAGAGCGATCAGGACGAGACCGAGCACGCCCGTCCTCGCGAGCGCGCTCACCAACTTCCGTGAAAGCATGGATTCGTACTCCCGGCCAGAAAATCGCCCGCACAATAGGCCCGAAACCTTGTGCGGGCAACGAATATGCCGCGCGCCTGTGTCGTGCGCCGGCCGCTGTGCTAGGTTCCCCGCGATTTTCCGCACCAGCCGGGGCTTTCATGTCGGATTCGGAGCTGGCACCGCTGCTTGCGCGCGTCGCCGACGCGCTGGAGCGACTCGCGCCGGCAGGCGCGGACGACGCCCGGCTCGAGTCGGCGGAGGGCTTCGTCTGGCATGCCGACGGCGCCCGCCTCGAGGCCGTGCCGCGCATCAACCGGCTGGACATCTCGCTGCTCAAGGGCATCGACCGGGTGCGCGACATCCTGCTCGACAACACGCGGCGCTTCGCGCGCGGCCTGCCCGCCAACAACGCGCTGCTGTGGGGTGCGCGCGGCATGGGCAAGAGCTCGCTCATCAAGGCGGCGCACGGCGTGGTGGCGGCCGACGCGCCGGGCGGGCTCAAGCTGATCGAGATCCACCGCGAGGAGATCGGCTCCCTGCCGGTGCTGCTCGGGCGCCTGCGCGGCTCCGGGGCCCGTTGCCTCCTCTTCTGCGACGACCTCTCCTTCGACTCCGAGGACACCACCTACAAGTCCCTCAAGGCGACGCTGGAAGGCGGCATCAGCGGCCGGCCCGACAACGTCCTCTTCTACGCCACCTCCAACCGCCGCCACCTGATGGCGCGCGACATGATCGACAACGAGCGCTCCACCGCCATCCACCCCGGCGAGGCGGTGGAGGAATCGGTCTCGCTCTCCGACCGCTTCGGCCTCTGGCTCGGCTTTCACGCCTGCGATCAGGCCACCTTCTTCGCCATGGTGGAGGGCTATGCCGCGCATTTCGGGCTCGCCATCGAGCGCGAGACGCTGCACGCCGAGGCGGTGGAGTGGAGCATGACGCGGGGTGCGCGCTCGGGCCGGGTGGCTTGGCAGTTCGTGCAGGACCTCGCCGGGCGCCTCGGAGTCGCGCTCACGGCCGAGGGCGAGCCCCCCGCCTGAGCCCCTACCTGCGGGTGAGCAGGCCGAGCGGGTCCTGCGGCTCGCCGTTGCGCCGGATCTCGAAGTGGGCCTGCGGGCGCGAGACCCGGCCCGACTTGCCCGAGCGCGAGATCACCTGGCCGCGCCGCACCACGTCGCCCTTCTCCACCAGAAGCGCCTCGTTGTGCGCGTACGCCGTCATCCACCCGTTCTCGTGGCGGATGAGCACGAGGTTGCCGTAGCCCCGGAGCTCGTTGCCGGCGTACGCCACCACGCCGTTCTTCGCGGCGCGGACGTCGCTGCCGACGGGGACGGCGATGTTGATCCCGTCGTTGTGCTTGCCGCCGGGCTTGGAGCCGAACTTGGAGATCACGCGCCCCTCGATCGGCCAGAGGAAGGTGTTGCGCGAGGGCGGGAGCGGCACGGGCTCGGAGGCGGCCGGACGCGCCGAGGGGACCGGCTGCGGCTCGGCCCGGGCGAGACGGATGACGGGCTCGGGCGGCGGAGACGCGGCCGCGCGCGCGGGAGGCTCCGCGCGGGCAGGCGTTCCGTCCTTGCGCGCAGGCGGAACCTCCCGGCCTGCGCGGCGCTGCGTCGCCGAGGCCTCGCGGGAGGGGGAGGGCGCCGCCTGCGCCGTGCTGCGCTGCGCCGTCGCGGTCTCGCGAGGGGGCGGGGCGGCCTCGGGCGAGGGTGCCGCAACCTCGCGAGGGGGTGTCGCGACCTCGCGAGAGGGCGCCGCGGTCTCGGTCGGGGCCTGGGTCCGGACCTCGCGCGGCGCGTCTGTCGGCGCCGGTGCGGGGGATGCGGCGGCCCCGGCCCGCGCCTGGCTCGGTGCGTCGCGCGGCGGGTCTGTCGGCGCAGCGCGCTGCTGGCCGTTGTAGGCGGCCACATTGAAGTCCTTGCCCGGCAAGCGGAGCCGCTGGCCCGTCCGCAGCCAGTAGGGGTACGCCAGCCCGTTCAGCACGATGACCGCCCGCGCATCGACGCCGTAGCGGAGGGCGATGCCGCTCACGCTATCCCCGGCGACGACCGCTATGAGGTTCGCCGGCTTGAGGCGCGGCGCAGGCGGCGGCCCCGTGGGCTCGATCGTCTCGGGCTCGGCCGACACCGTGACCGGAGCCGGGGCGGGCTCGGGCATGGGCTCGGGCGGCGCGGACGCGACGGTCCCGTCGTCCTCCTTCTCCGGCCACAGGAAGCCGAACTGACCGGACGAGCAGGACGCAAGGGCGAGCAGGGCGACGAGCAGCGCAGCCCCCGTGAGCGGCCTGCGCAGGCCGGTGCGGCGGGCGGTGGCGCTCATTCGATGGCCTCGCGCAGCCATGTCAGCGTCCGCCGGTGGGTGAGGTCCATGTGCAGCGGCGTGACCGCGACGTAGCCCTCTGCGACGGCTTCCATGTCGGTCCCGCGCTGGCCGGAGACGCTCGCCGCCAGCGGCGCGCCGATCCAGTAGTAGGGCCCGCCGCGCGGGTCGACCCGCTCCTCCAGCGTGTCGTCGAGCGCGTGCAGGCCCTGGCGCACCACCCTGATGCCGCGCACGTCGGCCGCCACGACATCGGGGAAGTTGACGTTGATGAGGACGCGCTCGGGCCAGCCCCGCTCGATCAGGGTCCGCAGCAGGCGGGCGCCCCACTGCTCGGCGGTGGCCCAGTGGTGCCGGCGGCCGTCGCCGTAGGCCTGGCTGAGCGCGACGGCCGGCACGCCGAAGAGCGTCGCCTCCATCGCCGCGGCGATGGTGCCGGAGTAGGTCACGTCCTCGCCCACGTTGGGGCCGTCGTTCACGCCCGAGAGCACGAGGTCGGGCCGGCCGTCGGCGAGGATCTTGTTGAAGGCGAGGAAGACGCAGTCGGTGGGCGTGCCGTTGACCGCGTGGCGGCGCTTCGAGATGCGGCGGATGCGCAGCGGCCGGTGCAGGGTGAGCGAGTGGGAGGCGGCGCTCTGCTGGGTCTCGGGCGCCACCACCCAGACGTCGTCGGAGAGGCCGCGCGCCACCCGCTCCAGCACCTTGATGCCGGGCGCGTCGATACCGTCGTCGTTGCTGACGAGGATGCGCATCAGCCGATCCTCTCCACGCCGCCCATGTAGGGGCGGAGCGCGGGCGGCACGGTCACGCCGCCGTCCGACTCCTGATAGGTCTCGAGAACGGCGACGAGGGTGCGCCCGACCGCGAGCGCGGACCCGTTGAGCGTGTGCACGAAGTGCGTCTGCCTCTCGCCTGCACGGCGGTAGCGGGCGTTCATGCGCTGCGCCTGGAAGTCCCAGCAGTTGGAGCAACTGGAAATTTCGCGGTAGCGCCCCTGACCGGGGAGCCAGACCTCGATGTCGTAGGTCTTGCGCGCCGAGAAGCCCATGTCGCCGGTGCTGAGCACGACCACGCGGTAGGGGAGTTCGAGGCGCTTCAGCACCTCCTCGGCGCACGCGGTCATGCGCTCGTGCTCGTCCTCGGAGTCCTCGGGGCGGGTGACGCTCACCAGCTCGACCTTGGAGAACTGGTGCTGGCGCAGCATCCCCCGCGTGTCCTTGCCGGCGGCGCCGGCCTCGGCGCGGAAGCAGGGCGTGTAGGCGGTGAAGCGCAGCGGCAGCGCGCTCTCGTCCAGAATGTCGCCGGCAGCGAGATTAGTGAGCGGCATCTCGGCGGTCGGGATCAGCCAGAAGCCGCCGGTGGTCCGGAACAGGTCCTCCTCGAACTTGGGCAGGTTGCCGGTGCCGAAGGCGGCGGCGTCGCGCACCAGCAGCGGCGGCGCGGTCTCGGTGTAGCCGAACTCGGTGGTGTGCATGTCCAGCATGAAAGCGGCGAGCGCGCGCTCCAGCCTTGCCAGCGCGCCGGAGAGCACGACGAAGCGTGAGCCCGCGAGCTTCGCCGCCCGCTCGAAGTCCATCAGGCCGAGGGCTTCGCCGATCTCGAAGTGCTGCCGCGCGCCGCCTTCCGCAAAGCGGGGCTCGCCCCAGCGCCTGATTTCGCGGTTGGCGTTCTCGTCGGCGCCCACCGGCACGTCGTCCGCCGGCAGGTTGGGGAGGCCCGCGAGCAGCGCGTCGAGCTCGGCGGCGATCTTCCTCTCCTTTTGCTCCCAGCTCTGGGTCACTTCCTTTAGCGCCGCGACCTCGGCAACCAGCGCAGCGGTGTCCTCGCCACGTCCGCGCGCAGCGCCGATCTCCTTCGACATCCGGTTGCGCGTACTCTGCTGGCTTTGGAATTCTGCCTGCGCTGCACGCCTCTGCGCGTCGAGCGCCAGCACCCGGGCCGCATGGGGTTCCACGCCGCGCCGGGCGAGTCCGTCGTCGAATATGTCCTCGTGCTCGCGAATCCATTTGGCGCTGAACATGACGGCGCGCCTTGTAAACCTCGGATTTTCTTTGTCAATACATCGGAGCAGGAAATGCCGCCGCCCGGAGCACTCGCGATCGGGACATGAATGCAGCAAAAGTGCTTGCAAAACTTGGCAAGTCGGCGGCATCGGCCGTACATGGCGGGGCCGCAAGCACAGCACTTGAATCTGCCCGTGATGTTCCCGACGCGGGGCGCTTTCCTGTAGAAGTCTTGACGAGTGGTCGGTCGAGTCGCGGCAACGCGCCCGGCCGCGACATGCCGGGCGCAAGGGCCGCGAAACGGGAGACGGAATGGCAGGTCGCGAGGAGGATCGCGCGCTCTCCGTCGGCGACGCCGTCCGCTTCGCCTGCCGGGGGCGGACGGTCGAGGGCCACCTCCTGCGCCGGCAGGGGCGCCGGCGGCTCGCCACGGTGATCGACGGCCAGGACCGGCTCTGGAAGGTCGCGGAGGAGACGCTGACGCCCACCGGCGGGGCTCCGCGCACCACGCTGGTCACGCGCGACGACGCGGCGCGGGCCGCATGGCGCGTCGGCGACGCGGTGGCCTTCACCAGCGCCGAAGGCCCGCGCCAGGGCACCATCGCCAAGCTCAACCCGACACGCGCCAGGGTGCGCGCGGGCCGGACGAGCTGGAACGTCCCCTACGCGCTGCTGAGCGGCGCCGGCGAGGGACGCGGGGGGCTGCGGCCGGGCGCGCGCAGCGGCGCGGAGCGGCTCACCGCCATCGCGGCGATGGCGCGCGGGCTGATGGACGAGCACGGCCTGGGCGACTGGAGCTTCGCCTTCCTCGAGGCCGAGCGGCGCCTCGGCGACTGCCACTTCGAGGACCGCGTGATCCGCATCGGCCGGGCGCATGCGCTGGACGCGAGCGAGGCCGAGGTCAGGGACACCGTCCTGCACGAGATCGCCCACGCGCTCGCCGGCCCGGAGGCCCGCCACGGCCCGGCGTGGAAGGCCACGGCCCGGCGCATCGGCGCCACCCCCCGCGCCAACGTCTACGAGCGCCGGGGACGCTGAGCGGTACGGGAGCCGCGGCGCGCCTTCCTGCTCGCTCCGTCCTGCGCGCGGCGGGCGCATCTACGCAGATTCCCTTCGAGAACGTAGCGCTATCGAGTAGGCTCGGGCGGCGATTGCCGACCATCGGAATAACGCCGAAAGGTGAGCCGGTTGCTGGGGGAGACGGGGTGATGCGGGGTGTGCCCGGACGGGTATCGTCCGGCGCGTCTGCCCGGGTTGCCACTGCCGGAGGCCGGAGCGAGACGTCGCCGCCCGGCGTCCACGCCAACCCCACGAGGGGTCCGCGGCCGTGACCGGCGCCATGCGCGGCTACATCCTGGTCGTCGACCTGGTCAACCGCCGCGTCGGGCGTTTCATCATGTACGGCATGTTCGCGATCATGGGCATCCTGCTCTGGTCGTCGCTGTCGAAGACCTTCTTCAATCCCTCGCTCTGGACGCTGGAGACCGCGCAGTTCGCCATGGTGGGCTACTACATCCTGGGCGGCCCCTATGCGATGCAGACCGACGCGAACGTGCGGATGGACCTGTTCTACGGCTCCTGGTCGGCGCGGCGGAAGGCGTGGTTCGATTCCGTCACGGTGTTCTTCATGCTCTTCTATCTCGCCGTCCTGCTCTGGGGCGGGATCGACTCCACCATCTACAGCTTCCAGTACGGCGGCGAGCGCAGCCCCAGCGCCTGGCGGCCCTATCTCTGGCCGATCAAGGTGGTGATGGTGACGGGCATCGTCCTGATGATCTTCCAGGCGGTCTCCGAGCTCTTCAAGGACATCCTGCGGCTTCGCAGGGTGGCGCTCTGATGTCCTACGAGCTCATCACCATCCTGATGTTCGCGCTGATGATGCTGATGCTGGCCACCGGCCAGCGCGTCTTCGCCGCCATCGGCTTCGTCGCCGTGCTGTCGGCGCTGCTGCTCTGGGGCGACCGCGGCGGCTACGACCTGGGCTTCGCCGCCGCCATGAAGCTCATGAAATGGTATCCGCTGCTCACGCTGCCGATGTTCATCTTCATGGGCTACGTGCTCTCGGAATCGCGCATCGCCGACGACCTCTACCGCATGTTCCACGTCTGGACGGGCGGCATGGCGGGCGGGCTCGCCATGGGCACCATCGGGCTGATGGTGCTGGTGTCTGCGATGAACGGGCTGAGCGTCGCCGGCATGGCCATCGGCGCCACCATCGCGCTGCCCGAGCTGCTGCGGCGCAACTACGACAAGCGCATGGTGACGGGCGTGATCCAGGCCGGGAGCTCGCTCGGAATCCTGGTGCCGCCCTCGGTGGTGTTCGTGCTCTACGCCATGATCGCGCGCCAGCCGGTGGGCCAGCTCTGGCTCGCGGGGATCTTCCCCGGCCTGATGATGGCCGCGCTCTTCGTCCTCTACATCTGGCTGCGCTGCCGCATCACGCCCGAGCTCGGCCCGGTGCTGCCCAGGGCCGAGCGCGACGTGCCCTGGCCCGAGAAGGTGCGGCTGCTGCGCGCCGGCCTGCTGCCGCTCTTCATCTACGCGGTGATGATCGTGCCCTTCGTCAGCGGCTCGACCTCGCTGGTGGAATCCTCGGCCATCGGCGCGCTGGCGGCCTTCCTCGCCGCGGTGGTGAGGCGCCGCATGACGCGGCAGGTGTTCGAGAACTCGGTGCGCAACACGCTGCGCATCACCTGCATGTTCATGTGGATCATCCTGGCGGCCCTGGCCTTCGGCGCGGTGTTCGACGGGCTGGGCGCGGCCAACGCCATCGAGAGCCTGTTCACCGAGCAGATGGGGCTCTCGCCCTGGATGGTCCTCGTGTTGATGCAGCTCTCGTTCCTGGTGATGGGGACCTTCCTCGACGACACGGCGATGCTGGTGATAGTGGCGCCGCTCTACGTGCCGCTGGTGGACGCGCTCGGCTTCAACCTGATCTGGTACGGCGTGCTCTACACCATCACCACCCAGATCGCCTACATGACGCCGCCCTTCGGCTACAACCTCTTCCTCATGCGGGCCATGGCCCCGCCCGAGATCACCCTGCGCGACATCTACCGATCCATCATCCCCTTCGTCGGCGTGATGATTCTCGCGCTCATCATCATCATGTGCTTTCCGGAAATCGCGCTCTGGTTTCCGGCCCACGTCTACGGCAACTGACAGACGCTCCGGTTCACCGACACGGCAACCTGGAAAGGAGAAAACCCATGACCACACGGCGCAATCTACTCAAGGCCGCGGCCGCGGTGCCGGCCGCAGCGGCGGCTGCGTCCATCGTGAAGCCCGCGGTGGCGCAGGCGCAGATCACCTGGCGGATGCAGACCTATGCCGGGCCCGCGCTCGCCGAGCACGTGGTGAAGCCCGCCATCGACATGTTCAACAAGATCGCCGGCGAGCGGATGCAGATCGAGCTCTTCTTCTCCGATCAGATCGTGCCGACGGGCGAGCTCTTCCGCGCCATGCAGCGGGGCACCATCGACGCGGTGCAGTCCGACGACGACTCCATGGCGTCGCCCACCGAGGTCACCGTCTTCGGCGGCTACTTCCCCTTCGCGTCGCGCTATTCGCTCGACGTGCCCGTGCTCTTCAACCAGTACGGCCTCAACGAGATCTGGGGCGCCGAGTACGAGAAGGTGGGCGTCAAGCACATCTCGGCGGGCGCGTGGGACCCCTGCCACTTCGCCACCAAGGACCCGATCCACTCGCTCGCCGACCTCGAGGGCAAGCGGGTCTTCACCTTCCCCACCGCCGGGCGCTTCCTCACCCAGTTCGGCGTGGTCCCGGTGACGCTGCCCTGGGAGGACATCGAGGTCGCGGTGCAGACCGGCGAGCTCGACGGCGTCGCCTGGTCCGGCATCACCGAGGACTACACGGTGGGCTGGGCCGATGTGACCAACTACTTCCTCACCAACAACATCTCCGGCGCCTGGATCGGCCACTTCTACGCCAACATGGAGCGCTGGAACGAGGTGCCGGAGGACCTGCAGACCCTGCTGCGCGTGATCTGCGACCAGTCGCACTACTACCGCCAGTGGTGGTACTGGGGCGGCGAGGCGAGCCTGCGCGTGCACGGCACGAAGATGCAGCTCACCTCGATCCCCGACGACGAGTGGGCCCAGGTGGAGGCGGCCGCCCGCGTCTTCTGGGACGAGATCGCGGCCGAGTCCGAGACCAAGGCCAAGGTGGTCGAGATCTTCAAGCAGTACAACGCGGACATGGAGAAGGCCGGCAGGCCCTACCGCTACGCGTGATCCCCGGCAGGCGGCCCCGCGAACCCCGCGGGGCCGCCGCGCCTAGGGCGTGATGCGCACCTGCAACCCCAGCGCCCGCGTGACCCGCATCACGGTCGCGAAGCTGGGATTGCCGTCCTCCGAGAGCGCCTTGTAGAGGCCCTCGCGGCTCATCCCCGCCTCGCGGGCCAGCCGGCTCATGTTGCCGGCCCGCGCGATGTCGTTGAGGGCGGCGCGGATCAGGCTGCCGTCGCCGGGGTCCTCCTCGGCGCAGGCTTCCAGGTAGAGGCGCGCGTCCTCGCGGGTGCGCAGGTGCTCGGCGGCATCCCATTTCGTGAACGCTTCGCTCATCTCCGCCTCCAGTCCTCCGCCAGCCGGGCGGCGCGCTCGATGTCGCGCCGCTGGCTCCCCTTGTCGCCGCCGCAGAGCAGGACAACCGCCGCGCCCTCGCGCAGGAAGTAGAGGCGGTGGCCAGGTCCGTGATGCACGCGCATCTCGAACAGCCCGCCGCCCACCGGCCTGGCGTCTCCTGCGTTGCCCAGCGAGACGTTGCGCAGGCGCGCGTTGATCCGTGCCACGGCGCTGCGGTCGCGCAAGCCACGAATCCAGCGCCTGAACGTCGCGCTCTCGATCACCTCGGGCACGCGCCGAGTGTAAACCACAGTTCACATTCGATCAAGCGCGTCGCCCGGACCATATCGGGCCACCCGCCACGCTCACCCCTTTACCGCGGGAAACTCGCGCCGTTGATGTCGATGACGGTGCCGGTGGCGTGGCGGGCGGCGCCGGAGGCGAGGAAGGCGACGATGTTCGCCACCTCGTCAGGCGGGATCAGGGTGCCGAGCGCGTTCTCGGCCAGCGGGCCGCGGTCGCCGGTCTCCTCGATGTAGTCCCACGCCATGTCGGTGCCGACCCAGCCGGGCGCCACCGCGTAGGAGAGCACGCCCGCCGCGCCCTCGTTGCGGGCGATGGTGTGGCTGAGCGCGTTGAGGCCGGCCTTGCTCGCGGCGTAGGCGCCGAGCAGCGGCTTCTCGCCCCGGTGCGAGGCCCGGCTCGAGAGGTGGATCAGGATGCCGCCGCCGCGTGCGCGGAAGTGCTCGACGGCGAGCGTGGCAAGCTCGGCTGCCGCCACCAGGTTGATCTGCAGCGTGCGCCGCCAGACCGCGCGCCAGGCCGGCGCCCAGGCGGGGTCGTCGGCGAAGGCGGGCTCGACCTCGTAGACCCCGGCGTTGTTCACCAGCACGTCGATGTGCCCGCGCCAGGCCAGCGCGTCGCGCCAGAGCGCGAGCGGCGCCGCGTCGTCGGCGAGGTCGGCGCGCACGAGGTGGCAGCGATCGGGCGCGGCCTGCGCCAGTTCCTCTGCCGCGTCCCGCCGCGTGTTGTAGTGCAGGATGACGGAAGCGCCCCCGTCCAGCAGCGTGCGCACGCAGCAGGCGCCGATGCCGCGCGAGGCGCCGGTGACCAGCACCACCTTGTCGTCCAAGCCGACCGCGTGGTTGCCTGCGCGCTCCTCCGCCATCGTCCGCCCCTCGCCATCCGTTCCCAACCCGCCCGACCATACAGCACGACACGACTCCAATCCCCCACCTCACCCCGACCCTCTCCTCCCCGCCGGGGAGGAGAGGGAGAATTTGCCGGCGCCGCTTTCGTTCTCCCTCCTCCCGGGAGGAGGGGGACAGGGGGAGGTGGGGGCGGCGTTTCCGTCAGCCGATCCCCCTTCCCGCGTTTCGCGCTGGGCCATGGCGTGCCATGCTGGCCGGCGGCCGCGGGCCGGGGGCGAGGGCGCACGAACGCATGACGAAGCGCATCCACCTCAACGCGTTCTCGATGAACTGCGTCTCCCACATCCAGCACGGCCTCTGGGTGCGCGACGACACGCGCCAGCGTGACTACCACCGGATCGAGCCCTGGATCGAGCTCGCGCGGCTGCTGGAACGGGGCGGCTTCGACGCGCTCTTCCTCGCGGACGTGATCGGCGCCTACGACCTCTACCGGGGCGGGCCGGAGACCGCGATCCGCGAGGCCGTGCAGATCCCGGCCAACGACCCAGCGCCGCTGATCCCGGCCATGGCGATGGCGACCGAGCATCTCGGCTTCGCCTTCACCAGCTCGGTGCTGCAGGTGCCGCCCTTCACCTTCGCCCGCCACGCGTCGACCCTCGACCACCTCACGGGCGGGCGCATCGCCTGGAACATCGTGACCTCGTACCTGCCCAACGCGGGCGAGAACCTCGGCCTCGGCGGGCTGCCGCCCCACGACGAGCGCTACGCCCGCGCCGAGGAGTACCTGGAGGTCGCCTACAAGCTGTGGGAGGGGAGCTGGGAGGAGGACGCGGTGCTGCGCGATGTCGCACGCGGCGTCTACGCCGACCCGGCGAAGATCCACCCCATCGACCACGCGGGCGACTACTACGAGGTCAAGGGCCCCCACCTCGCCGAGCCCTCGCCGCAGCGGACGCCGCTGCTCTTCCAGGCCGGCTCGTCGGAGCGGGGGCGCGAGTTCGCCGCGACGCATGCCGAGTGCGTCTTCATGTTCGCCGCCATGCGGGGCCTGGAGAACGCCCGGGGCGTCGTCCGCGACATTCGCGCCCGCGCCGCGAGGCGGGGCCGCGCGCCCGAGGACATCCTCTTCTTCCAGGGCGTCACCCCGGTCGTCGGCGGCACCGAGGCCGAGGCCGAGGCCAGGGCGGCGGAGTACGTGGCGCAGTCGAGCGTCGACGGCGGGCTCGTGCACATGAGCGGCAGCGTGGGCGTCGACCTGGGCGCGATCGACCTCGACACGCCGCTCGAGAGCCTCGAGACCGACGCCATCCAGGGCGTCGTCAGGGGGGTGATCGAGTCCGCGCCGGACAAGTCGCTCACCTTCCGCGACCTGGTGCGCTCCCGCGCCTCGGGCCAGTTCCTCACCGGCACGCCGGAGCAGATCGCCGACACCCTCCAGACCTGGCACGAGGCCGGCGTCGACGGCTTCAACATCGTCTACGCGGTGACGCCGGGCACCTTCGCGGACTTCGTCGAGGGCGTGGTGCCGGAGCTGCGCCGGCGCGGGCTGGTGCAATCCGGGTACGCGCCCGGCACACTGCGCGAGAAGCTCTTCGGCCGCGCGCGCCTGCCCGCGCGCCACCCCGCCGCCGCCTACCGACGATAGGGAGGAGAACGCCATGGACGCCGACGCACTCAGGGCGCTGCAGGCGCCGCTCAAGGAGCGCTACCGCGAGGACGCGGGCGCGGCGCTGATCGTGCTCAAGGCCGCAGGCTCCGTGGAGGGCTACGAGATCGCCTGCTCGGTGGACACCGGCAAGGCGCTGGTCGAGGCCGGGCTGCATCCCTCCGGCGGCGGCACCGGCCTGCAGGCCTGCTCCGGCGACATGCTGCTGCAGGCGCTGGTCGCCTGCGCCGGCGTGACGCTCAAGGCGGTCGCCACCGCGCTCTCCCTCGACATCCGCGACGCCCGGGTGAGCGCGGAGGGCGACCTCGACGTGCGCGGCACCCTCGGCGTCGACCGCGACGCGCCGGTGGGCTTCCGCACCATCCGCCTCCACTTCGAGGTGGAGAGCGACGCGCCGGCCGACGAGCTCGACAGGCTCTTCAAGCTCACCGAGCGCTACTGCGTGGTCTACCAGACGCTCACCGGCGGCACGCCCGTGACCATCAGCCGCAACGACCGCCCGGCGGCCGCCTGAGCAGGCCGCGGCGCCGTGGCGAATCCGAAACGGGCGGGGTAGAACGCCGGCCATGAGCGGGACGCGCGCCTTCCGCCCCGTCGTCCTCTGCGTGCTGGACGGCTGGGGCTACCGGGCGGAGAGCGAGAACAACGCCATCGCGCTGGCCGACACGCCGGTCTGGGACCGCCTGACCGGCGCCCGCGCGTGGGGCAGGCTCGCCACCGCCGGGGCCGCTGTGGGCCTGCCCGAGGGCCAGATGGGCAACTCCGAGGTCGGCCACATGACCATCGGCGCCGGCCGGGTGATCCTGCAGGACCTGCCGCGCATCGACGCCGCGGTTGCCGACGGCTCGCTCGCGCGCAACCCGGTCCTGCTCTCGCTCGTCGACAGGCTGCGGGAGAGCGGCGGGCGCTGCCACCTGATGGGACTGGTCTCGCCGGGCGGCGTGCACGCGCACCAGGAGCACATCGCCGCGCTCGCGCGCATCGTGAGCGAGGCCGGCGTGCCGGTCCGCATCCACGCCTTCCTCGACGGCCGCGACGTGCCGCCGCGTGCGGCAGGCGACGACCTGCCGCGCTTCGAGGCGGCGATCCGCGCGCTGGCCGACGTGCGCATCGCCACGGTCAGCGGCCGCTACTACGCCATGGACCGCGACCGGCGCTGGGAGCGAACCGCGCGGGCCCGGGACGCGCTGGTCTCGGCAGAGGGCGGGGCCGCGGCGAGCGCGGCAGCGGCCGTGGCCGAGAGCTACGCGCGCGAGGTGGGCGACGAGTTCGTCGAGCCTGCCGCGATCGGCGACCACGAAGGCATGGCGGACGGCGACGGGCTGGTCATGGCGAACTTCCGCGCCGACCGCGCGCGCCAGATCCTGAGCGCGCTGCTCGATCCCGAGTTCGAGGGCTTCGCGCGCGAGCGGCGGGTGCGCTTCGCCGCGGCCTGCGGCCTGTGCAGCTACTCGGCGGCGCTGGACCGGTGGATCGAGCCCATGTTCCCGCCGCTCGAGGTGACCGAGAGCCTCGGCGCCGTCGTCTCGGCCGCGGGCCTGCGCCAGCTCCGCATCGCCGAGACCGAGAAGTACGCCCACGTGACCTTCTTCCTGAACGGCGGGGAGGAGCGCGAGATGCCGGGCGAGGAGCGCGTGCTCGTGCCCTCGCCCAGGGTGGCGACCTACGACCTGCAGCCGGAGATGGCGGCGCCGCAGGTGACCGAGGGCGTGGTGGACGCCATCGCTGGCGGGCGCTTCGACCTGATCGTGGTGAACTACGCCAACACCGACATGGTGGGGCACACCGGCGACCTCGTGGCGGCGATGGCGGCGGTCGCCGCGGTGGACCGCTGCCTCGGCCGGCTCGCGGAGGCCGTGGGGGCGGCGGGCGGCGCGCTGCTCGTCACCGCCGACCACGGCAATGCCGAGTGCATGCGGGGCACGGACGGCGCCACGCCTCACACCGCGCACACCCACGGCCCCGTGCCTGCCGTGCTGGTGGGGCCGGGAGGCCTCGCGCTCAGGGACGGCGCGCTCGCCGACATCGCGCCGACGGTGCTCGACCTGATGGGCCTCGCGGCGCCGGCCGCGATGACGGGGCGCTCGCTGCTCGTCCCCGCGGCGGAGCGCGCGCCGCGTCAGGCGGCGGCCAGTACCGGCTCCATGGCGTAGCCGAGGCGCAGCAGGCGCTCGTCCTCGCCCGGCGGGGCCATCAGCATGAGGCCCGTCGGCACGCCGTTGCCGTCGTGCCCGCAGGGCAGCGTCAGCGCGCAGCAGCCGAGGTAGTTGGCGAGGCGCGTGTTGCGCAGGATCGCGACGTTGGTGGCGCGATAGGTCTCGATGTCGGCCTCCAGCGCGGCGATGGGCGGCGCGCCGATCGCCGTCGTCGGCAGCAGCAGGACGCCCGCCCGCCTGATCCGGGCATGGAGGCGCGCGGCGGCCTCGGCCAGCCCCTGCTTCGCGCGCTCGGAATCGAGGGCCGAGAGATGCCCGCCGGAGCGGATGCGCTCGAGGATCGGCGTGTAGACCAGGTTGGGCCGCGTCTCGATGGCGTCGTGCCACAGGGCGTAGCACTCGGCGGCGTGGTAGGGGCCGTAGCGGCCGACCAGGTCCTCGGCCGTCCCGAACTCCGGCACCGGCGCCTCCTCGATGATGCAGCCGGCGCCACGCAGGCGCTCGACTGCGCCGCGGGTCGTGGCCTCGACCGCGGGATCGAGGGACTCCCACACGATCGTGGCGGGCAGTGCGAAGCGTGCGCGGTCGAGCGCGACGCCCGCGAGGTCGGGCGCAGGCCTGGTGCCGCCTCCCACGCGCCCGTCGAGGACGGCGAAGAGGGCGGCGGCATCGGCCACGTCGCGGCTGAGCGGGCCGACCGTGTCCATGCTGGTGCTCAAGCCCAGCGCGCCGTCGAGCGGCAGCCGGCCGAAGCTCGTCTTGAGACCGACCAGGCCGTTCCACGCGGCCGGCACGCGCACGGAGCCGCCGGTGTCCGAGCCGATCGCCGCGGCCGCGAGACCGCGCGAGACCGAGACCGCGGCGCCCGAGGACGAGCCGCCCGGCAGGCGAGCCGTGCTCTCGTCGAAGGGGTTGGGCGGGGTGCCGAGTTGAGGGTTCAGTCCGAGGATGGAGAAGGCGAACTCGCTCTGGTTGGTCTTGCCGAGGCAGACCAGGCCGGCGCGGGTGGCGCGGGCCAGCACCGCGGCGTCGCGCGTGGCAACGCGCTCCGCCAGCGCCGGGGTGCCGTGGCTGGTGACGTCGCCGGCGCTGTCGAAGAGGTCCTTCCACGAGATCGGCACGCCGTCCAGCGGCGAGCGCCTCATGCCCTTCGCGGCGCGCGCGTGCGCCGCCTCGGCCTCGGCGCGGGCGCGCGCGGCCGTCAGCCGCAGGTAGATCGCATGGTCGCGGTCGGCGGCCTCGATCCGCTCGAGGAAGTACGCGGTCAGCGCGCGCGGGTCGATGGCGCCGCTTCCGATCCCGTTGCCGAGCGCGAGCGCGCTCATCCGCTGCCAGTCGTCGCTCATGCTCGTGCGCCTCCATCGTGCCTGTCGCCCCTTGTAGCCACTTGCACGTCCGGTTGGTAGGCGGGGCGGCGGGCGGCGCAGGCGAGACGGTGGGCGCATGATGGATGCGCGAAACCATGCGCGCGTGGTATAGGATGGACAGCGGAAATGCGCCGGCTCGATGGCACGGGCCGCACAAGCGTGACACAGCAAGGGAGGCATCAATGGCGATCAGGATTACGCGGCGGCAAGCACTGAAGGCCGGCGCCGCAGGCGTGGTGCTCACCTCGCCGATCGGCATCGCGCCGAAATTCATCCGCCCCGCAAAGGCGGCGGGTCTGGCGCCCGGCATGACAGGCGGTCCCACCGGCTTCGACGGGGCGGAGCGCTACCAGTACGACGAGACCATGTCCGAGGGCCGTGCGGTCGAGGGCATGCGCAAGCTGAAGGCCGAGGGCAAGGCGCCCGAGAAGCTCAACATCCTGATGACCGACGGCGCCATCGGCCACTTCACCAACCCCTGGCCGCCGGACGGGCCGACGCTGCAGTCGATCTGGGAGGCGGAGACGGGCGTCAAGCTCGAGTTCATCCCCGTCTCGCCGGAGGAGCAGTTCAACAAGGTGATCCAGGACGTCACCACCGGCTCTGCGGCCTACGACGTCTACACCTTCGGCTACGCGGCCATGGGCGATCTCTCCGAGGCCAACGGCATCGCGCCGCTGGGCGAGTGGATCGACAAGCACGGCGCCGACTTCGCCGATCCGGAACGCGGCATGCCGACGCCGGAATCCTACGACATGCTCTACAAGTACGGCGGCGAGCCGCGCTCGGTCTGCTACGACGGCGACGCCCAGGTCTGGGTCTACCGCCGTGACCTGACGGAAGACCCGGCGCACATCAAGGAGTTCTCCGACCAGTACGGCTGGGAGCCCGGACCGCCCCGCACCTGGGCCGAGTGCGACCAGCTGGCCGAGTACTTCACCTCCAAGGGCATGCTCGGCAACGGCAACATGATGAGCCACTTCTGGGGCATCAGCACCTGGTACAACCGCTACGTCAGCAAGGACAATCCCAACCAGCACCTCTTCGACAACGAGGGCAACCCGCTGATCGACACCGACGCCGGCATCCAGGCCACCGAGGAGCACGTCAAGAGCCTCGACTGGTCGGACAAGGGCGGCCTCGGCTGGAGCTGGCCCGAGTATTACGGGAACATGGCCAACGGCAACTCGTTCATGCTCGGCACCTTCTCCAACTGCCCGAAGTTCCTCGACAATTCGGAGACCGCGATCGGCGGCAAGATGGGCTCCTTCCTGCCTCCGGGTCACCAGTTCGGCAACGACCTGGTGCGCCGCTCCACCATCTATCTCGGCAACAACGGCGGCGTCTCGACCCAGAGCGAGTATCAGGAGGCGGCCTACCTCTGGCTGCAGTGGTCGGGATCGACGCGGATCTTCAGCCTGCTGACGGGCAACCCGGGCGGCTTCTTCGACCCCTTCCAGCTCGCCAACTTCCAGGATCCGCTGGTCATCCAGTCCTACAAGCCCTACCACGTGCCGATCATCGAGGGCACGGTGGCACGTGCGGTGCCGACCATTGCCATCCCCGGCCAGTTCGCGATGCACAACACGCTGAGCGAGAACCTGGTGGCCGCGCTCGCGGGCGAGATCTCGTCCCAGGAGGCGATGGAGAACACCGCCAAGTCCTGGCGCAAGCACCTCAGGAAGAAGGGCGAGGACAAGATGATCGAGCTCATCAACGCCGCGAAGTCCGGCTGGTCGACGGTCATCGACCAGGCCTGATCCGGCCGACGGCATATCGGGCGCTTGCGGGCGGTGCGCGGAGCTTGCGCATCGCCCGCTCCCCGCCCGGCCGCGTTCGTGTCGCCGCGATGAACGCTCGCCCGCGGGTCCCGTGGCCGGGAGCGGCATGAGGGTACGGTCCCGGACATGATGCAACGCGCGTTCACGTCCCACCTCTGGCGCTATGCGCTGATCCTCGTCGCCGTGGGGATCGCGCTGCTGCCGGTGGTGTGGATGACCACCATGGCCTTCAAGCCGCACACCGAGTGGGTCTCCACCCCGGGCGACCTGCACTGGCTGCCGCGCGAGCCCACCTTCGCCAATTTCGAGTACATCTTCACGGGCGAGACGGACGCCTACTCCATCACCCACGAGAGGACGGCCACCAGGCCGATCATCTCCAGCCTCGTCACCGCCCTGCTCGGCACGGCGATCGCGGTGATCGCGGGCACGCTCGGCGCCTATGCGGTCTCCCGCTTCATGGTCGGCCGCAACCTGCCGCTCGGCGTCCTCCAGCTCCGCCTCTTCCCGCCGCTCGCGGTGATGATCCCGGTGATGATCATGTGGGCCTTCATCGGCGCCATGGATTCCTGGTGGGGGCTCTCGCTCATCTACGGCATTGTCACGCTGCCCTTCGCCTTCTGGCTGATGAAGACCTTCTTCGATGAAGTGCCGCGCGAGATCGAGGAGGCCGCGCTCGTCGAGGGCTGCAGCTGGTTCCGCGTGTTCTGGAAGATCACGCTGCCCATGGTGAAGGCGGCGCTGGCCAGCACCACGCTCTTCGTCTTCATCCTCAACTGGAGCGACTACGTCATCGCACTGCTGCTGACCCGCAAGGAGTGGGTGACGATCCCGGTCTACATGAACTCGCTGTCGTCTGCGATGACGGGGCAGATGTACGGCGCCAAGGCGGCGCTCGGCCTGATCGCCGTGGTGCCGCCGGTGGTCTTCGGCATCGCCATCCAGAAGTACCTGGTGCGCGGGCTCACCTTCGGGGCGCTGAAGCAATGAGCAGGGCGGCGGCGCAGTCGAGGCGGCCGGTGCTGACGCCGCTGGAGAGCCAGGGCAGAAAGCTCGGGCTCTACATGACGCTGCCGGCGCAGCTCCTGCTGCTCTTCATCGTCGCCTTCCCGCTGGTGATGCAGCTCTACGTGAGCTTCACCTGGTGGGGGCCGCTCGACGGCACGCCCTGGTACATGGCCTACGAGAGCGCCAACCTCTTCGGCAACTACGGCGACATCTTCGACGACAGCAAGCTCTGGGGCTCGATCGGGCGCACCTTCCTGATCGTGGCCGTGTGCGTGCCCATCGAGTTCCTGCTGGGCCTCGGGCTCGCGATCCTCTTCGCCGAGAAGTTCGTCGGCAAGCGGGTCTTCTACTCGATCATGCTGATGCCGATGATGATCGTGCCCGCGGTCGCCGGCTACATGTTCTTCATGCTCTTCCAGAGCACCGGCCCCATCAACGACCTGCTCAGCCGGATCAGCGGCACCGAGGTCGAGATCCTGTGGCTCGCCGATTCCACGCTGGCGATGATCTCGGTGATGATCGCCGACATCTGGCAGTGGACGCCCTTGATGTTCCTGATCCTGCTGGCCGGCATGGTGGGCGTGCCCGAGGACCAGATGAAGGCGGCGACGCTGCTCGGCGCCAACGCGTGGCAGCGCTTCTGGCGCATCGTGCTGCCGCGCATGAAGATGGTGATGATCATCGCGCTGGTGATCCGCACCATCGAGTGCATCAAGATCTTCGACATCCTCTACGTCATGACCGGCGGCGGGCCGGGCGTGGCGACCAAGTCGATCTCCGTCTACATCCTCGACCTCACCTTCAAGGACCTCGAATGGGCCTACGTGGCGGCGGTGGGGCTCTTCATCCTGATCTGCCTCAGCGTGTTCGCGGTGCTCGGCCTGATCCTGATGCAGCGCGCCCAGCGCCGGAACGAGACCATGCCCGCGTGAGCCTGTTCCCCGCCCCGCCATCGTGAGACTCGCGGGCAAGAGCGCCGTCGTCACCGGCGCCGCATCGGGCATCGGGCGCGAGACGGCGCGCCGCTTCGCCGAGGAGGGCGCGGCGGTGGTCTGCGCCGACCGTGACGCGGCGGGTGCCGCCGCCGTCTCCAGCGAGATCGCCGCAAGGGGCGGCACGGCAATCGCGGTGGACGCCGACATCGCCAGCGCCGGCGACGTGGCGCGCCTCGTGGACGAGGCGCTGAGGGCGCGCGCCAGGGTCGACGTGCTGGTGAACAACGCCGGCGTCACCATCCTGGGCGGCGTCGCCGAGCTGTCCGAAGCCGACTGGCAGCGCGAGATCGACATCAACCTGAGCGGCGCCTGGCGGGTCTCGAAGGCGTTCTGGCCGCACATGGCGGAGGCCGGCGGCGGCGCGATCCTGAGCACCGCGTCCATCGCCGGCGTCGTCGCCGCGCGGCAGGACGCCGCCTACGTCGCCTCCAAGGCGGGGCTCATCATGCTCACGCGCTGCATGGCGCTGGACGGGGCGCCGCACGGCATCCGCGCCAACTGCATCTGCCCCGGTTTCGTCGACACGCCGATGTTCGACGGCTTCCTCGCCGAGCAGCCCGATCCGGCGCATGCCCTCGCCCGCGCGGCGGGCCGCACGCCGCTCGGTCGCATCGGCACGCCGCGCGACATCGCCGACGGCTTCGTCTATCTCGCCTCCGACGACGCCAGGTGGATCACCGGGACGGCGCTGGTCATCGACGGCGGGCTCACCGCCGGCCTCACGGAGTGACGGGCGGCCCCGGTGAGCCGCGTTGGTGGAGAGAGCGGGCGCCTCGTGCCGCTCGCCATGCTGCTGGTGGGCGCCTGCGGCTACGCCATGACCTTCTCGCTCAACCGGATCGCCATCACCGAAGGCGTTCCGGTCTTCCCGTTCGTCTTCTGGCAGGGCGTCGGGGCCGGCGTGATCGCGCTGGTCGCGGGCCTCGTCGTCGGGCAACGGCCGAACCTGACGGGCCGTTACCTCCGCTTCTATTTCATCTTCGGCTTCGTCGGCATTGCGCTTCCCTACACGATGCTGGCCCTGGCGGCGCCCAGGGTGCCGGCCGGCGCGGTCGGGCTCACGCTCACGCTCTCGCCGATCCTGACCTATGCCTTCGCCACCCTGTTCAGGCTGGACCGCGTGCGGCTGCTGCGCGTCACGGGCATCCTGCTCGGCCTCGCGGGGATCCTGGTGGTTCTCGCGCCGGGGGCCAGCCTGCCGGAGCCCGACATGGCGCCCTGGCTGCTGCTGGCCTTCGGCTCCCCGGTCTGCTACGCCTTCGGCAGCGTCACGGTGGTGTTCCTCCGCCCCGCCGGTAGCCAGCCGATTCCGCTCACCTGCGGCATCGCCTTCGCGTGCGCCATCCTGATGCTGCCGGTGATGGCCGCCGCCGACAGCTGGTGGCTCTTCGACGGCACCATGACCGAGGGCGACTGGTCGCTGATCGGCGGCGGCGCGCTCACGGCGTGCTTCTTCGTGCTCGGGCTCGAGATCATCCGCATGGCCGGGCCGGTGTTCTTCTCGACCAACGGCTATATCGGCCCGCTTGCCGGCATGGGCTGGGCCGCCCTCTATTTCGGCGAAGTGCCGAGCCCCTGGATCGGCCTCGCCGTGGCGCTCCTCTTCGCCGGTCTCTTCCTGGTCAACCGCAGCACCCCGCCGCCGCCGACGGCCGGCGCGGGGCGGTAGGGCGCCCATGCTGCGCGTGCTCACCCTGAACACCGGCCTCACCGAGATCCGCCTCTTCGGCGCCGCGCTCTACGAGGACGTGCCGCACGTCGTGGCCCGCGCTGCACGGCTCGGCGCCGCGCTGCGCGGGGTGGGCGCCGACATCGTGCTGCTGCAGGAGCTGGTGCCGCAGCGCGTCAAGGAGGCGCTGGCGGCCGAGCTGCAGGACCTCTACCCCCACCGTGCCGGCATCGCGGAGGACACCCGCTTCTACGGTACCGGCCTGCTCACCCTCTCCCGCCATCCCGTCGAGGGGGCCGCCTGCACCGCGTTTGCGCGGCAGACCTTCGAGGAGGGGCTGTTCGGCCCGCGCGGGATGCTGGGCTGCACCGTGCGGACGCCGGGCCTCGGCCGCGTGCGCACGATCAACCTCCACGCCACCGCCGGCGGCGCCTACCGGCAGAGGCGGCGCCAGGGCACGCCGGACCTGCGGGGCGCGCAGCTTGCCGAGGCGATCGCGGCGGCATGCGCCCCCTTCGACGGCGCGGTCGTGCTCGGCGGCGACTTCAACTGCACCCCAGACTCCGCACCCTGGGTCGCAGAACGCCTGCGGGATGCGGGCTTCGGCGATGCCGCCGCCGGCCTCTCGCGCGGCACCTGGGACCCCGACAATCCGCTCAACCGCGGCCGCGGCGCCGGCACGGCGCGGACGGTCGACTACATCTACGCCCGCGCAGGCGGCGGCCGGCCCGCCCCGGTCGCAGACGCCCGCATCGTGCTCGACGAGCCGGTGGTGCCGCTGGGCGACGGCGGCGCGGTGCCTGTCTCCGACCACCACGGCCTCCTCGCCGCGTTCGCCACCGCCTGAGTGCGGCCGTCTCAGGCTGTGCTGGCGAGCCGCTTGACGGCCTTCTCGATCGTCTTGCCGGCGTCCCGTCGCGCGACCTCGAGCTCGTAGTGGGATTGCAGGTTGAGCCAGAAGGCGGCGGAGACCCCGAAGGCACGCTCGAGTCTGAGCGCGGTGTCTGCCGTGATGCCGCGCCGGCCGCGCACGATGTCGCTGATGCGGTTCTGCGGGACGCCCAGCGCCTCCGAGAGGCCGTTCGCGCTCAGGTTGAGCGGCTCCATGAAGTCCTCGCGCAGGGTCACGCCCGGGTGTATGGGTCCGATCATCGGTGATAGTCCGTTATCTGCACGTTGACGGGTCCGTCCTCCCAAGCGAAGACGACACGGTACTGCTCGTTGATGGTGTCTGCGATCATTTTCTCCGTGATCGAATAGCGGCCACCGCGTCGCTGCGAGAGAGGTGCGCCGTTCGCTTCGTCGCGCGGCGGCGCGCCCGTTCTCGCAAGGGCCGCAACAGGGGGGGGCAGGCTTGCAAGGCCCGCCGCAAGCTGCCATGTAGGGGCCGCTCTAGCGCACACTCTCCAGCCGGGAGCGAACGGCCATGGAACCCCTCATCGGCCAGGCGGGCGGCGGCGCGGCGCAGCCCAAGGACACGACGACCCAGAGCTTCGCCGCCGACGTGATCGAGGCGTCGCAGGAGACCCCGGTGATCGTCGATTTCTGGGCGCCCTGGTGCGGCCCCTGCAAGCAGCTCGCGCCGATGCTGGAGAAGACGGTGCGGGACGCCGGCGGCAAGGTGGCGCTGGTCAAGGTCAACATCGACGAGAACCCGGAGATCGCGCAGCAGCTCCGCATCCAGTCGATCCCGGCCGTCTTCGCGTTCGACAAGGGGCAGCCGGTGGACGGCTTCGTCGGCGCCCAGCCGGAGAGCCAGATCAAGCGCTTCGTGGAGCGGCTGACCGGGCCGATCGGGCCCTCGCCGCTGGACCAGGCGCTGGAGCAGGCGAAGCAGGCGCTGGATGCCGGCGACCACGCCAGCGCAGGCAACATCTACGGCCAGATCCTGCGCCAGGTGCCGGGCGAGGCCGCGGCGATCGCGGGCCTGGTGCGCTGCCTCGTCGCTGCCGGCGACCTCGCCGAGGCGCGCGAGCTGGTGGACGGGCTCGACGACGACGCGCTGAAGGACGCCGACGTCGAGGGCGCGATCGCGGCGCTCGCGCTCGCCGAGCAGGCGGGCGAGGCGGGCGGCGACAGCGCGGCGCTGCAGGCGCGGCTCGCCCGGAATCCCGACGACCACGAGGCCCGCTTCGACCTCGCCATGGCCCACCACGGCGCCGGGCGCAGCGAGCAGGCCATCGACGAGCTGATCGAGATCGTCCGCCGCGACCGGGAGTGGAACGACGAGGCTGCGCGCCAGCAGCTGGTCAAGCTCTTCGAGGCCCTCGGCCATGCCGACCCGCTCACGGTCGCCGGCCGTCGCAAGCTGTCGTCGATCCTCTTCTCCTGAGGCGGGCCGTGAGCGAGGGCGAGGCGGCGGGCGGCATCGAGGACCTGCCGCGCGTCATCCCGATCTTTCCGCTGCCGGGTGTGCTGCTGCTGCCGCGCGGGCGCCTGCCGCTCAACATCTTCGAACCCCGCTACCTGGAGATGACCCAGGACGCGATGGCCTCGCACCGCACGATCGGCATGATCCAGCCGGCCGATCCCGCGGCGAAGCTCGACGCGCCGGAGGTCTACGCGATCGGCTGCGCGGGCCGCATCACCTCGTTCCAGGAGACGCCGGACAACCGCTTCCTGATCACACTCACCGGCGTCTGCCGTTTCGCCGTCGTGCGCGAGCTGGAGCAGGACGGCCTGCTCCACCGCCGCGTCCGCGCCGACTACAGCCGCTTCGCCGGCGACCTGGCGGCACCGGGGCCGCTCGCCGTCGACCGCGCGCGCATGCTGCCTGCGCTCAGATCCTACTTCGACCATCACGGGCTCAGCGCCGACTGGGACGCCATCGACCGGGCCGACGACGACGCGCTGGTGAACTGCCTTGCGATGGCCTGCCCCTTCGAGCCGGGCGAGAAGCAGGCGCTGCTCGAGTGCCGGAGCGAGGGCGAGCGGGCGGACATGATGCAGGCGCTCTTCGAGATGGCGGCCCACGGGCCGGCCGGCCGGCAGACGCGCATCCAGTGAGCGGGACCCGAGCGATGGCGGAAGAACGGCCCACCGTCGATCCCAAGCTGCTGGAGATCCTGGTCTGCCCGGTCACCAAGGAGCCGCTCCGCTACGACGCGGAGAAGCAGGAGCTGATCAGCGAGCGCGCGCGCCTCGCGTTCCCCATCCGCGACGGCATCCCCATCATGCTGCCCGACGAGGCCCGCGCGCTGGACGAGGACGAGGCCACGTGAGCTCGCCCTTCGAGACCCGTCCCTGGCCGGTCGAGATCCGCTACAGGAGCGCCGAGAAGACCCTGGAGGTCGACTTCGACGACGACCTCAAGTGCAGCCTGCCGGCCGAGCTGCTGCGGGTGGAGAGCCCGTCGGCCGAGGTCAGGGGCCACGGCGAGGGCAAGACCATCGTCCCCGGCCGCCGCCACGTCGGCATCACCCTGATCGAGCCGGTGGGCAACTACGCCGTGCGCCTCCACTTCGACGACATGCACACCACCGGCATCTACACCTGGTCCTACCTGCGCCACCTCGCCGAGAACCGCGACGAGGTCTGGCGCACCTACCTCGACGCCCTGGAGGAGCGCGGGCTCAGCCGCGACCCCTGAGGCTCGGTCTCCATCGACCGCGCGGATCCCGGGATGCACCCGCGCGCGGAAAGGGGCCGCTCGGGATCGCGCCGGAGGGCTCAGGCGATTGCCTGCGAGACGACGTAGCGCTCCAGCCGGCCGCGCAGGGCCTGCTTCTCGTCTTGCGGCAGCCAGCTTGCCTCGAAGGCGTTCACGGCGAGGCGGACGACCTGCTCCCGGGTCAGGCCGGCGGCTTCCTGGGTCGCGACGAGGTTCTCGTTGATGTAGCCCAGAAAGTACGCGGGATCGTCGGAGTTGACGGTCGCCCGCATGCCCATCTCCAGCATGCGCCGGACTTCCAGCGCCTTGAGGCTGCCGGTGATGCAGCGGTTGGAGATCGGGCAGACCGTGAGCGCGAGGCCTCTCTGCACGATCTCGTCGCAGAGCGCCTTGTCCTCCAGTGCGTTGACGCCGTGGTCGATCCGGTCGACCCCGATGTCGCGGATGGTCTGCCGGATGTGCGTGGTCGAGTTCTCCTGGTCCACGTCGCAGTGCATGGTCAGCCCGAAGCCCTCGTCGCGCGCCCGGGCGAACACCTCCCTGAACTTGACCGGCGGGTTGCCCTTCTCGTCGGAATCCAGGCCCACGCCGACGATCCAGTCCCTGTAGGGCAGGGACTGCTCCAGCGTCGCCATCGCGGACTCGGCCGACATGTCCCGCAGGAAGCACATGATGAGCTGGCTGCGGATGCCGAGCTTCTCCTCCGCGTCCTCCTGCGCCGCGCGGATGCCGCGGATCACCGTGTCGTAGGCGATGCCGCGCACGGTATGCGCCTGGGGATCGAAGAAGATCTCCGCGTAGATCACGTTCTGGGCGTGCGCCCTGGTCAGGTAGGCGGTGGTGAGGTCGCGGAAGTCCTGCTCGGTCTCGAGCACGCCCATGCCCTCGTAGTACATCTTGAGGAACGACGGCAGGTCGTCGAAGTCGTAGGCCGCCCGCATCTCGTCCACCGAGCGGTAGGGCAGCTCGATGCCGTTGCGCCGGGCGAGATCGAACTTGAGCTCCGGCTCGAGCGTCCCCTCCACGTGGACGTGCAGCTCGGCCTTCGGCATGCGCTCGATGAAGCGCCTCATTTCCGTCATGACGTCACCCCGTGCTTCGCCGCCGAACACGACCCGCTCGAATACGTGACACGGCGACAGGCTGCCACACCCTCGGGCGTCCGGCCAGCGGCGCGGGCGACTCCTGCTTTTCGCGCTCGCGACCCTGCGGGCGCGAGCGACGCGGGCCGGCGGCGATTGCAACCGCCCGTCAACGCTCTATGCTTGGCGCTGGCGATTCGTGATAGCCATGGGGAGCAAGCTATGACCAATCCGCTGACATCCCTCACCAAAACCGTGATCATGGGGGTCATCCTTACCGTGATCATGGTCGGCGTCCTCGCTGGAATAAGCTGATCGGAAGGGGGAGGCGATGGATATGGACATACCATTCGTCGACTACTGGTGGTGGGCGTTCTTCTTCCGCTGGACCCATGTTCTGGCGGGCGTGATGTGGATCGGGCTGCTCTGGTACTTCAACTTCGTCCAGATTCCGAGCATGCCCAAGATTCCGGACGAGCAGAAGCCGGCGGTCGGCAAGGTGATCGCGCCGGCCGCGCTCTTCTGGTTCCGCTGGGCGGCGCTCTTCACGGTCGCGACCGGCATCGTGCTCGCGCTGATGAACGAGTACTTCTCCGATGCCATCACCCTGGGCATCCTCGGTGCGGCGACCGACGGGCACGTGCTCAGAAACACCGCCATCGGCATCGGCATGTGGCTCGGCATCATCATGATGCTGAACGTCTGGTTCATCATCTGGCCGAACCAGAAGCGGGCGCTCGGCATCGTCGAGGTCGAGGCGGATCGCAAGGCGCGGTCCGCGCGCTACGCCATGCTGGCCTCGCGCACCAACACGATGCTCTCGATCCCCATGCTCTACGCCATGGTGTCGGCGCAGCAGGGCATCTATTAGGGAGACTTGGTTGCCCGCCACCGCCCGCCGCCCCGGTTCACCGGCGGCGGGCGGGGCGCATGTCCCGGTCAGGGGCCGAGCGCGCGGAGCGCGTGCCGCGCCGCCATGACGCCGGAGCGGACCGCGCCCTCGATCGTGGCGGGCAGGCCCGTCGCGGTCCAGTCGCCGGCGAGGAAGAGGTTGCCGAGCCGGGTCCCGGCCGGCGGGCGCAGCGGCAGCGCGGCAGGGACCTGGGCGAAGGTCGCGCGCTTCTCCTTCACGATGCGCACGGGCGGCATTGCGGGCGGGCGGTAGTCCAGCGCCGCCGCCACGTCGGCCCAGATCTCCCGGGCGATCTCCGCCGCCGGGCGGTCGGCCAGGGCGCCGGCTGCGCTCACGGTGACGGACGCGATGTCGCCGCGCGCGAAGATCCACTGCGCCGTGCCGCCGACCACGCCGAGGATGCCGCTCCCCCCCGGCATCGGCACCGGCCGGTCGAGGCGAAAGTGCGCGTTCACGATCGGCCGGGTCTCCAGCGGCGCGGGCGTGCCGGGCAGGAGCTGGGCGCAGACCTGCGGCGTCACCGCGAGCACGGCGGCGTCGCCCGGCGCGAACGCCGCGTCGGCGCCCTCGCCGGCGATGTCGAGCCCGGTCACCCGGCGCCCGTCGTCCCGGATGGCGCGCAGCCGGCGGTTGAGGTTCACCTGCCCGCCGCCGCGCTCGACGTAGCGCAGCGCCGGCGCCACCAGGTCGGGACCGAGGCCGTTGCGCGTGAGATAGGCGCGGCAGGCCGCCTCGCCCTTGCCGAAGGTGAGGCGCACCACCGGCCACAGCAGGCTGGCCGCGGCCTCGTCCACCCCGGCGTTGAGCACGGCGACGGTGAGCGGCTCCCACAGCCGCTCCAGCAGGGGGCCGGTGCCGCCGAGCCGCCGGGCCGCGGTGTCACCCTCGCGGGCGCGGGCGAGGGCGAGGCCGGCGAGGTAGTGGCGCGCGCGGCTGCCCGGCACGCGGCGCGCGCGTGCCATGATCCACCACGGCAAAGGCCCTGCGTTGGGGCGCACTTCCCAGCGCTCGCCCGTGCGCAGGTCGACGAAGGGGAAGGCCGCACGCGCCTGCCCCACCAGCCCGCCCTGTGCGCCGATCGTCTCCAGATAGGCGAACACCGCGGGATTGGCGCCCAGGATCAGGTGGTTGCCATTGTCGATGGTGCGGTCCAGGGTGGCGTCGTGGAACGAGCGGCAGCGCCCGCCGGCCTGGGCCGCCGCCTCCCACAGGACGACGCGCCGCCCCGCCTTCACCAGCTCGACGGCGCAGGAAAGCCCCGCCATGCCGGCGCCGATCACGTGAACGGTCGCCATGCTCCCTCGCATCCCTCCCGGCGCATCCATGTATAGGCCAGCGGCCGTCTCTCGCAAACGCGGCGCGGGGCGGGGAGGCGGGTGAATGCCGGCCGCGCTCTCGCCCGCAGGCCGGCTCGCCCGCGCGGCCGACTACGACCGCTACCTCTCCGCCGTGTTCGCCCCGGCCGGGTGCCGCGAGGCGCTCTTCGCGCTGATCGCCTTCAACCACGAGGTCGCGCGCATCCCCGAGGCCGTGAGCGAGCCGATGCTGGGCCGCATCCGCATCCAGTGGTGGCGCGAGGTGTTGGAGGCCGCCTTCGCCGGCCAGCCGACGCGGCGCCACGAGGTGGCGCTGCCGCTGGCTGCGGCGATCCGGGCCGGGGGGCTGGAGCGTACCGCGTTCGATGCGCTGCTGGACGCGCGGGAGAGCGATCTGGAGTCCGAGGTGCCGCCCGACCTCGCGGCGCTGGAGCGCTACGCCGCCGCCACCGGCGGGACGCTCGCGGCGCTGATGCTGCAGGCCGCCGGCGCGAGGGAGGCATCGGCGCTGGAGGCCGCACGCCGGGTCGGCACTGCCTGGGCGCTCGTCGGCACGCTCCGCGCCGCCCCGCTGAGCGCGGCACAAGGCCGGGTCATGCTGCCCGCGGACCTGCTCGCCGAGGCCGGGCTCGGCCCCGAGGAGGTGCGCGCCGGCCGGGCCTTCGCGCGCTGGGGCGCCGCCGCCGCGCCGGTCGGGCGCCGTGCCGGGGAGCTGCTGCGGAGGGCAAGGCAGGCACGGCGGGCGGTGCCCCGGCAGGGGAGGGGGGTGCTGCTGATCGCCCGCCTCGCCGACCTCTACCTCGCCCGCCTGCGCGCCGCCCGGTGGGACCCGCGCGATCCGCGCCTCGACTGCGGCCCGCTGCGCAAGCAGGCGGTGATGCTGACGGGCGCGATCCTCCGGCGCTATTGAGCCGCGCGGCTACGCTGCGGCGGCGCGGTCGTCGCCCAGCCAGTGGCCGAGGTCGGCGCGGGCGCGGGCGACCATGGCGGCCTTGCGCGCGCGCTTCGGCAACCGGCCCTCCAGCGGCGGGAAGAGCCCGAAGTTGACGTTCATCGGCTGGAAAGTCCCGCCGGCGGCGAGGTGGCCGCCGGTGATGTGGCTCAGCAGTGCGCCGAAGGCGGTCGTGGGCGGCGGGGGCAGGGCCTCGGCGCCGGCAAGCTCGGCAGCCGCGAAGCGCCCCGCCAGCAGGCCGATCGCGGCGCTCTCCACGTAGCCCTCGACGCCGGTGATCTGGCCGGCGAAGCGCAGGTGCGGTGCGCCGCGCAGGCGGAGCGCGCCGTCCAGCAGCGCCGGGCTGTTGATGAAGGTGTTGCGGTGGATGCCGCCGAGCCGGGCGAAGCGCGCCTGCTCCAGCCCCGGGACCAGGCGGAAGACGCGCTTCTGCGCTCCGTGCGTGAGCTTGGTCTGGAAGCCCACGATGTTGAAGAGGGTGCCGAGCGCGTTGTCCTGGCGCAGCTGGACCACCGCATGGGGGCGGGCGCCGCTGGCGGGGTCGGTGAGGCCCACCGGCTTCATCGGGCCGAAGCGGAGCGTGTCGCGCCCGCGCGCCGCCATCACCTCGATCGGGAGACACCCTTCGAAGTAGGGCGTGTCGCGCTCCCAGTTCCGGAAGGGGATGGTGTCGGCGGCCAGCAGGGCGTCGATGAAGGCCTCGTAGCCCGCGCGGTCGAGCGGGCAGTTGACGTAGGCGGCGCGATCGCCCCCTGGCCCTGCCTTGTCGTAGCGGGACTGGAACCACGCCTTGTCGAAGTCGATGCTGTCGCGGTGGACGATGGGCGCGAGCGCGTCGAAGAAGGCGAGGTGTTCCTCGCCCGTCGCCTCCAGGATCGCCCGGCTCAGCCCCGGCGCGGTCAGCGGGCCGGTGGCGACGATCGCCGGGCCGTCCGCCGCGTCGGGCAGGCCGGGCGCCTCGGCGCGGCGCACGGCGATGGCGGGCTCCGCCTCGATCGCCTGCTGCACCGCGGCGGCGAAGCTCGTGCGGTCCACCGCCAGCGCTTGGCCGGCGGGCACCTTGTGGCGGTCGGCGGCGGCCATGACGAGCGAGTCCGCCCGCCGCATCTCCTCGTGCAGCAGGCCCACGGCGTTGCTCTCGGCGTCGTCGGAGCGGAAGGAGTTGGAGCACACCAGCTCCGCCAGCCGGTCGCTGACGTGGGCCTCGGTGGGGCGCACCGGCCGCATCTCCCAGAGTTCGACCGCCGCACCCTTGCGCGCGATCTGCCAGGCCGCCTCGCAGCCGGCCAAGCCCCCGCCGATGATGCGGATGCGCTCTGCCATCCGCGCTCTCCGCCGCCTCTCGCCTCAGGCCACCTTGCGCCGGGCGCGGCGGCGCCGGCTCCGTGCGGCGCGGGCCGGGGTGGGGCGCAGGGCGCGCTTGAGGAACTGCCCGGTGTAGCTCTCGGCCACGGCGGCGACCTCGGCGGGCGTGCCGTCCGCCAGAACGCGCCCGCCGCCGTCGCCGCCCTCTGGCCCCAGGTCGATGATCCGGTCGGCGGTCTTGATGACCTCCAGGTTGTGCTCGATCACCACCACGGTGTTGCCGCTTTCCACCAGCGCGTGCAGCACCTCCAGCAGCTTGCGCACGTCGTGGAAGTGGAGCCCCGTGGTGGGTTCGTCGAGGATGTAGAGGGTCTTGCCCGTGGCCCGGCGCGAGAGCTCCTTGGCGAGCTTGACCCGCTGCGCCTCGCCGCCGGAGAGCGTCGTCGCCTGCTGGCCCACCTGGATGTAGCCGAGGCCGACCCGCTGCAGGGTCTCGAGCTTGTTGCGAATCGCCGGCACCGCCTTGAAGAACGCCGCGGCGTCGTCCACGGTCATCGCCAGCACGTCGGCGATGGACTCGCCGCGATAGAGAATCTCCAGGGTCTCGCGGTTGTAGCGCCGGCCCTTGCACTCCTCGCACTGGACGTAGATGTCCGGCAGGAAGTGCATCTCGATCTTGATGAGGCCGTCGCCCTGGCAGGCCTCGCAGCGCCCGCCCTTGACGTTGAAGGAGAAGCGCCCCGGCTTGTAGCCACGCGCCTTGGCCTCGGGCAGGCCGGCGTACCACTCGCGGATCGGGCCGAAGGCGCCGGTGTAGGTGGCCGGGTTCGAGCGCGGCGTGCGGCCGATGGGCGACTGGTCGATGTCCACCACCTTGTCGAGGAACTCCAGCCCCTCGATGTCGTCGTGGGCGCCGGGCTGGACGCGGGCTGCGAACATGCGCCGCGCCGCGGCGCGGTAGAGCGTGTCGACCACCAGCGTCGACTTGCCGCTGCCAGAGACGCCGGTGACGCAGGTGAAGGTGCCGAGGCGGAAGGTCACGTCGATGCGGGCGAGGTTGTTGGCCCGCGCGCCGCGCACCGTGACGCGCTGCCCCTCCTTGCCCGGCCGGGTCTCGTCCGGCACCGGGATCGCCTCGGCGCCGCTGAGGTAGCGGCCGGTGAGGCTCGCCGTGCTGGCGACGATGGCGGCGGGCTCGCCCTCGGCCACGATCTCGCCGCCGTGGACGCCGGCGCCCGGCCCCATGTCGACCACGTAGTCGGCGCTCCTGATCGCGTCCTCGTCGTGCTCGACCACGAGCACCGTGTTGCCGAGGTCGCGCAGGTTGCGCAGCGTGCCGAGCAGGCGCGCGTTGTCGCGCTGGTGCAGGCCGATGGAGGGTTCGTCGAGGACGTAGAGCACGCCGGTGAGCCCCGAGCCGATCTGCGAGGCGAGGCGGATGCGCTGGCTCTCGCCGCCCGAGAGCGTGCCGGCGGTGCGCGAGAGGGTCAGGTACTCGAGCCCGACGTCGACGAGGAAGCGCAGCCGCTCGTTGATCTCCTTGAGGATGCGCCGCGCGATCTCGCGCTGCTTCTCGCTAAGCTCTTCCTCCAGCGCCGCGAACCAGCGCGCGGCGTCCAGGATCGAAAGGCGCGCGACCTCGCCGATGTGCAGCCCGCCGATCTTGACCGCCAGCGCCTCGGGCTTGAGGCGGAAGCCGCCGCAGCTCTCGCACGCGGCGGTGCTCTGGAACTTGCCGAGCTCCTCGCGCAGCCAGGCGCTGTCGGATTCGCGCCAGCGGCGCTCCAGATTGGGCAGCACGCCCTCGAAGGGCTTGGTGGTCGAGTATTGGCGGATGCCGTCGTCGTAGGTGAAGGTGATTCGCTCCGCGCCGGAGCCGTGCACGATGGCCTGCCGCACCTTCACCGAAAGCTCGCTCCAGGGCACGGTCATGCTGGCGTCGTGGTGGTCCGCGATGCACTCCAGCGTCTGCCGGTAGTAGGGCGAGGACGAGCCCGCCCACGGGGCGACGGCGCCCTGGGCCAGGCTGATGCGCTGGTCCGGCACCACCAGGTCGGCGTCGAAGTAGAGGCGGATGCCGAGGCCGTCGCAGGCCGGACAGGCGCCGAAGGGGTTGTTGAAGGAGAAGAGCCGGGGCTCGATCTCCTCGATGGTGAAGCCCGAGACCGGGCAGGCGAAGCGGGCCGAGAAGATGGTGCGCTCGCCGCTGTCGGCATCCTCGGCCACCGCCAGCCCGTCGGTGAGCGCGAGCGCGGTCTCCAGGCTGTCGGCGAGCCGCGTGCCGAGGTCGGGCGAGACCACCACGCGGTCCACCACCACCTCGATGTCGTGCTTGCGCTTCTTGTCCAGCGCGGGCGCGGCGTCGATGTCGTGGATCTCGCCGTCGATCCTGACCCGGGTGAAGCCGCGCTTGAGCAGCTCCGCCAGCTCCTTGCGGTACTCGCCCTTGCGGCCGCGGATCACCGGCGCGAGCAGGTAGAGCCGCGTGCCCTCCTCCATCGCCATCACGCGGTCCACCATCTGGCTCACGGTCTGGCTCTCGATGGGGAGCCCCGTCGCGGGCGAATAGGGCACGCCGATGCGGGCGAAGAGCAGGCGCAGGTAGTCGTAGATCTCGGTGACCGTGCCCACGGTGGAGCGCGGGTTGCGCGAGGTGGTCTTCTGCTCGATGGAGATCGCCGGCGAGAGGCCGTCGATGGACTCCACGTCGGGCTTCTGCATCAGCTCCAGGAACTGCCGCGCGTAGGCCGAGAGGCTCTCGACGTAGCGCCGCTGGCCCTCGGCGTAGATCGTGTCGAAGGCGAGCGAGGACTTGCCCGAGCCCGAGAGCCCGGTGACCACGATCAGGCGGTCGCGGGGCAGGTCGACGTCGACGCCCTTCAGGTTGTGCTCGCGTGCGCCGCGAACGCTGATGGTCTTGGCCATGGGCGCGGTCGGAACGGCTCGGGGATCGGAGCCCATTTATAGGGGCTTCACCCGGCGAAGGCGAGCGCCGCCGGTTTGAGGGCGGCCGGGCGATGGGCTACAAATCACGTCCGGGGGGTGTGCGGGCCAAGCGGGAGATCGGGCGATGGCGGGCAGCGTCAACAAGGTCATTCTGGTGGGCAACCTCGGGCGCGACCCGGAGACCCGGCAGACCCAGGACGGCAGGCCCATCGTCAACTTCACGCTCGCCACCAACGAGACCTGGAAGGACCGCCAGACCGGCGAGCGGCGCGAGCGCGTCGAGTGGCACCGCGTGGTCATTTTCAACGAGCACCTCGCCCAGATTGCCCAGAACTACCTGCGCAAGGGCTCCAAGGTCTATCTCGAGGGCCAGCTCCAGACCCGCAAGTGGACCGACCAGTCGGGGCAGGAGCGCTACACCACCGAGGTGGTGATCCAGCGCTTCCGCGGCGAGCTCACCATGCTCGACAGCCGCGCCGACAGCGGCGGAGGCGGGCGCGACTACGGCGGCGGCGACAGTGCCGGCGCTCCGCCCGCCGCCCGCGACAGCGGTCCTTCCTCCACCGACCTCGACGACGACATCCCCTTCTAGGGGTGCATTCCTGCGCCCCTCACGTTGTGAATCGGGGGGGATTCCTGTAATTTTCAGGATGTGAGGGTCGAGTCGCAGCATGCGGCCTAATCCCTTGTCCCTCAACAATCTTTCCGGTCATTGGTGACACAGCCACCGCCCTCTGCGCCACCCCGCGAGCCGCCCGGCGGCGGCGCGCCCCCGACGCCGCCCGTCGCCATCGAGGAGGAGATGAAGCGCTCCTACCTCGACTACGCGATGAGCGTGATCGTGAGCCGCGCGCTGCCCGACGTGCGCGACGGGCTGAAGCCGGTGCATCGCCGCATCCTCTACTCGATGCACGAGAGCGGCTACGACTGGAACAAGCCCTACCGCAAGTCGGCCCGCGTGGTCGGCGACGTGATGGGCAAGTACCACCCCCACGGCGACGCCGCGATCTACGACGCCATGGTGCGCATGGCGCAGGACTTCTCCATGCGCCTGCCCCTGCTCGACGGGCAGGGCAACTACGGCTCGATGGACGGCGACCCGCCGGCGGCGATGCGCTACACCGAGGTCCGCCTCGGCGAGCCGGCGCACGCGCTGCTCGCCGACATTGACAAGGAGACGGTCGACTTCCAGGCCAACTACGACGAGTCGGCGCACGAGCCGACGGTGCTGCCGGCGGCCTTCCCCAACCTGCTGGTCAACGGCGCGGGCGGCATCGCCGTCGGCATGGCGACCAACATTCCGCCGCACAACCTGGGCGAGGTGGTGGACGCCGCCTGCGCCTGTCTCGACGACCCGGACATCGGCATCGACGGCCTGATGGAGCACGTGCCGGGGCCGGACTTCCCTACCGGCGCGATCGTCGTCGGCAAGGCGGGTATCCAGCAGGCCTACCACACCGGGCGCGGCTCGGTGGTCATGCGCGGGCGCACCACGGTGGAGCCGGCCGGCAAGGACCGCGAGGCCATCGTCGTCACCGAGATCCCCTACCAGGTCAACAAGGCGCGCATGATCGAGCGCATCGCCGCTCTGGTGAACGAGCGCCGCATCGAGGGCATCGCCGACCTGCGCGACGAATCCGACCGCGACGGCGTGCGCGTGGTGATCGAGCTCAAGCGCAGCGCCATGGCCGAGGTGGTGCTCAACCAGCTTCACCGCTACTCGGCGCTGCAGACCAGCTTCGGCGTCAACATGCTGGCGCTGCGCGGCGGCCGCCCCGAGCTGCTGACGCTGAAGGACATCGTCGCGGCCTTCATCGACTTCCGCGAGGAGGTCATCACCCGGCGCACCACCTACCGGCTCGGCCAGGCGCGCACCCGGGCGCATGCGCTGGTGGGGCTCGCCATCGCCGTCGCCAACATCGACGCGGTCATCGCGCTGATCCGCAAGGCGAAGGACCCGGCCGAGGCCCGCGCCAGGCTCACCGGCCAGGACTGGGAGGTGAGGGACGCGGGCCCCCTGATCGCGCTGATCGCCGACCCCAGGCAACGGGTGAAGGAGGGGAGGAAGGGAGACACCTGCCGGCTCACCGACGAGCAGGCGCGGGCGATCCTGGAGCTGCGCCTGCAGCGACTCACCGCCATGGAGCGGGACAAGATCGCCGAGGAGCTCGCCGGCATCGTCGAGCAGATCAAGGACTACATCGACATCCTGCAGAACCGGGAGCGCCTGCGTTCGGTGCTGCGCGCCGAGCTCGTCGAGACCCGCGAGAAGTTCGCCGACACGCGCCGCACGGAGCTGCAGGACGTGGAGTTCGAGCACGACGTCGAGGACCTGATCCAGCGCGAGGAGATGGTGGTCACGCTCAGCCACCGCGGCTACGTCAAGCGGGTGCCGCTCTCGACCTACCGGGCGCAGCGGCGCGGCGGCAAGGGGCGGGCCGGCATGAGCACCCGCGACGAGGACTTCGTCTCGCAGGTCTTCGTCGTCAACACGCACACGCCGGTGCTCTTCTTCTCCACCGCCGGCAAGGTCTACAAGCTCAAGGTCTACCGCCTGCCCCAGGCGGCGCCGCAGGCGCGCGGCAAGGCGCTGGTCAACCTGCTGCCGCTGGCCGAGGGCGAGACCATCTCGACCATCCTGCCGATGCCGGAGGACGAGGAGGCGTGGGCCGACCTCCAGCTCATGTTCGCGACCGCCTCGGGCACGGTGCGGCGCAACAGCGCCGGCGACTTCGTCAACGTGCCGTCGAACGGCAAGATCGCCATGAAGCTGGGCGAGGACGACCGCATCGTCGGCGTCCGGACCTGCAGCGAGAGCGACCATGTGCTGCTCGCCGGGCGCGGCGGCAAGTGCATCCGCTTCGCCGCTACCGACGTGCGCCTGTTCCGGGGGCGGGACTCGACCGGGGTGCGCGGCATGGACCTCGCCAAGGGCGACCGGGTGATCTCCATGAGCGTGCTCGCGCACGGCGATCTCAGCGCCGAGGAGAGAGACGCCTACTTCAGGCGCAAGCGCGAAGGCGCGGCGCCGAGGATCACCAAGGAGCGCCGCGCGGCGCTGGCGGCCCAGGAGCAGTTCCTGCTGACCGTGCGCAGCGACGGCTTCGGCAAGCGCACGTCCAGCCACGACTACCGCCTGACCAGGCGCGGCGGCAAGGGTATCATCAACATCGTCACCGGCGCCGGAAAGAGCGGAGACAACGAGGTGGTCGCCACCTTCCCCGTGGCGGAGCAGGACGAGATCATGCTGGTCACCGACGGCGGGCAGCTCATCCGCTGTCCCATCAAGGGCATCAGAAAGGTCGGCAGGGACACGCGCGGCGTGACCATCTTCCGCCTCGGCGACGGCGAGCGGGTGGTCTCGGTGGCGCGGCTCGCCGACGTCAACGGCAACGAGGCGACCGCAGACGCGGCGACGGACGCCGGAGCGGCACAGGATGGTTGAGCGCGTCGGGCTCTATCCCGGAACCTTCGACCCGATCACCACGGGCCACCAGGACATCATCCGGCGCACGCTCCGCGTCGTCGACAGGCTGGTGGTCGCAGTCGCCGTCAACGCCGGCAAGAGCCCGCTCTTCGACGTGGACGAGCGGGTGGCGCTCACCACCGAGGACCTGGCCGCGCTCGGGCTGGAGCCGCCGCGCCTCGAGGTGCGGCCCTTCGACACCCTGCTCATGGAGTTCGTCCACGAGGTCGGCGCCACGGTCATCGTGCGCGGTCTCCGCGCCGTCTCCGACTTCGAGTACGAGTTCCAGATGGCGGGCATGAACGCGCGGCTCGACCAGGAGGTGGAGACCGTGTTCCTGATGGCGTCCGAGCGCCATCACTTCATCGCCTCGAAGCTGGTCAAGGAGATCGCGTCCCTCGGCGGCGACGTGTCGAGCTTCGTCTCGCCGCTGGTCGCCAGCCGCCTCGCCGAGCGCTTCGGGTCGGCCGCGCCCTGAGGCACGCGCCGCCGGCGGCCATCGGTGAGGGTCGACGCCTTCGATTTCGAGCTCCCGCGTGCGGCGATCGCGACGCGGCCCGCGTCGCCGCGTGATTCCGCGCGCCTCCTCGACCTGAGGGCAGGCCTCGCCCACCGCAGCGTGGCCGACCTGCCGGCGCTTCTCAGGTCCGGCGACGTGATGGTCTTCAACGACACGCGGGTCATCCCGGCCCGGCTCGAGGGCAGACGGGGCGAGGCGCGGGTCGAGCTCACCCTGCACCGGCGCGTGTCGGCGGAGCGCTGGCAGGCCTTCGCCAGGCCGGCGCGGCGCTTGAGACCGGGCGACACGGTGTTCTTCGGCAGCGACTTCTCGGCCCTGGTCGAGGCGCGCGAGGGGCCGGAGGTGAGTCTCGTCTTCGACCGGGGCGGGGCGGCCCTCGCCCGGGCGCTGGAGCGCCACGGCGCCATGCCGCTGCCTCCCTACACGGGACGCGCAGCCGACGAGCGCGACCGCCGCGACTACCAGACGGTCTACGCGCGGGAGGACGGCGCGGTCGCCGCGCCCACGGCCGGCCTCCACTTCACCGACGGCCTGCTGCGGGCGATCGAGGCGCGGGGCGTGGCGCGCCGCTTCGTCACCCTCCATGTCGGCGCCGGCACCTTCCTGCCGGTTGCGGCCGACGACACCGCCGATCACACGATGCACGCGGAGACCGGCACGATCGCGCCCGATGTCGCCGGGACCATCAACCGCAGCCGGGCGGCCGGCGGGCGCATCGTCGCGGTCGGCACCACCGTCGTCCGCCTGCTGGAGAGCGCGGCCCGCGCGGACGGCACGGTTCGGTCCTTCGCCGGCGAGGTCGACCTCTTCATCGAGCCGGGCTATCGCTTCAAGGCGGTGGACCTGATGCTGACCAACTTCCACCTGCCGCGCTCGACGCTCTTCATGCTGGTCTGCGCCTTCGCCGGCACCGAGCGGATGAAGGCGGCCTATGCGCAGGCGCTGGCGGCGGGATACCGCTTCTACTCCTACGGCGACGCCTGCCTGCTCGCGCGCGAGGAGCGGGCCGCGTGAGTCTCGCCTTCACCGTCGAGGCGAGCGACGGCGCGGCGCGCCTCGGCCGGCTGGAGACGGCGCACGGGACGGTGAAGACGCCCGCCTTCATGCCGGTGGGAACGCAAGCCGCGGTCAAGGGGCTCACCGTCGACACGGTGCGGGCGAGCGGCGCGCAGGTGGTGCTGGGCAACACCTATCACCTGATGCTGCGCCCCGGTGCGGAGCGCATCGCCCGCCTCGGCGGCCTGCACCGGTTCATGAACTGGCCGGGGCCGATCCTCACCGATTCGGGCGGCTTCCAGGTGATGTCGCTGGCCAGGCTCCGCACCGTCGCCGACGACGGCGTGGTCTTCCGCGCCCACACCGACGGCACCCGCCACCATCTGACGCCGGCGGGCGCCGTCGAAATCCAGCACGCGCTGGGCAGCGACGTCACCATGGTGCTGGACGAGTGCACGCCATACCCGGCGAGCGAGGCCGAGGCCGCTGCCTCCATGCGCCGGTCCATGCGCTGGGCGGCGCTGTCGAAGGCGGCGTTCGTGCCGCGCCCCGGCCACGGCATCTTCGGCATCGTCCAGGGCGGCGTCTTCCCGGGCCTCAGGGCGGAGTCGGCGGCGGCGCTGGTGGAGATCGGCTTCGACGGCTACGCCGTCGGCGGGCTCGCGGTGGGCGAGGGGCAGGCGCGCATGCTGGCGGTGCTCGACGGGCTCGGGGGCGCGCTGCCGGCCGAGCGCCCGCGCTATCTCATGGGCGTCGGCACCCCGGACGACATCGTCGAGGCGGTGCGGCGCGGCATCGACCTCTTCGACTGCGTGCTGCCCACCCGCTCGGGCCGCACCGCGCGCGCCTATACCTCCGCCGGCACCCTCAACATGCGGAACGCCCGCCACGCCGAGGACCCGGCGCCGCTGGATGCGGCCTGCGCCTGCCCGACCTGTGCGGGCTACAGCCGCGCCTACCTGCACCACCTCTTCCGCTGCGGCGAGATGCTGGGGCCCATCCTGCTGAGCCAGCACAACCTCTTCTTCTACCAGCGGCTGATGGCCGACCTGCGCGCCGCGATCGCCGCGGGCCGCCTCGCGGACTTCAGGACGGCGTAGGGCGCCGCCGGCCCGATGCCACAAGACATGGTGTCCCGAGCGGGAGCCGGGACCGGCGAGAGGCAGAACTTAACGTTGCGCGTCAAGGGCTTGCGCGAAATTGGGTTCGTTTTGCAATTTTTAATATCTGCCCTCCGCGCGCGGCCCGCGCAGCCCGCGGGTCAGGCCACGGCCACGGCGTCGATCTCCACCTTCCACTCGGGCCTGACCAGCCCGGCCACGACGATGGTCGACGACGCGGCCCTGTGATCGGCGCCGAGGTGGCGCAGCCGCGCGGCGCCGAGCAGCGGCACGTAAGCCGGGTCCAGCATGTAGGTGATGGTGCGCACGATGTTGGCCGGCGTCATGCCCGCCTCGGCGAGCACCGCCTCGATGTTGAGCCAGACGCACTCGATCTGGGCCTCCACGTCATCGGGAACGTTGCCGTCGGGCTCGCTGCCCACCTGCCCCGAGACGTGCAGCAGGCGCGAGACGTTCACCGCCTCGACGCCGTGGTCGTAGTGGCCGAAGGGGCCGGCGATTCCGCCGGGGTTGTACGTCTTCAGCATGGTGACCTCCTCGCTGTTGGACGCTCGATCGGAATGGTCGCGCGCGCCCTATCGTGGCGCACGGCGGCGGCGCTGCGCACCGCACCAATGTGCGGGCTAGCTAGAGGTCGATGTTGACGCCGACCGGGCAGTGGTCCGAGCCCGTCTCGTGCGGCCAGATGAAGGCATCCCGCACGCGCTTCATCGCCGCCGGCGAGGCGAGTACGTAGTCGATCCGCCAGCCGACGTTGCGCGCCCGTGCGCCGCCACGCTGCGACCACCAGCTGTAGTGGTCCGGCTGGTCGGGGTGGAGGGCGCGGAATGTGTCGACCCAGCCGGCGTCGAGCCAGCGGTCGATCTCGGCCCGCTCGACGGGCAGGAAGCCGCTCGTCCCGACGTTGGCCTTGGGGCGGGCGATGTCGATCTCCCGGTGCGCCGTGTTGTAGTCGCCGATCACCAGCACCGGGCAGCGGCGGCGCATCCGCTGCACGCGCTCGAACACCGCCCGGTAGAAGTCGAGCTTGTAGGGGACCCGGCTGTTGTCCCGGTTCTTGCCGCTCCCGTTGGGGAAGTAGGCGTTGACCACGACGAAGCGCCCGCGCTCGCTGCGGAAGCGGGCGGCGATGTAGCGTCCCTCGACATCGAAGCGCGCCTCGCCGAGCGTGCATTCCACGCGCTCCGGCGCACGCAGCGAGTAGAGGCCGATGCCGCTGTAGCCCCGCCGCTCGACTGCGGAAAAGGTCGTGTGCCAGCCGGCCGGCGCGCGGGCCTCGTCGGGAATCTCCTCGGGCAGGGCGCGGACCTCCTGCACGCCCAGGATGTCGGCGCCCGAGCGTGGGAGAAAGTCCGCGAAGCCCTTCTTCACGCAGGCCCTGATCCCGTTGACGTTCCAGCTCACCACCCGCATCTGCCGCCCCTCGCCCTGCTCTCCGTTGCCCCGCGACCGGCGACAGGGTGGAGCCGCAGGCGCTTCGAGGCAACGGTCGCGGCGGCGAGGGCTCCGGCAACCCTGGCGCCGGGCGTTTCGCCACCGTGCCCTGCGAGGCATGTCGAGACGCCCTTTGCAGCCTCATCAACATCAGGCACGCTGAATTTTTCCCGAGGTATTCGAGCGCATATCCGCCTGGAAGACGCAGCCGCGGTTAGCAGTCTCTTGCGGGCAAAGCGGACCGAGCAAATCGCAACAGACTTGTCATGTTGTTATGCGCAAGGCACGGTCAAGGGGCAGACCGCGGCTGCACCGGAGAACCCGCAACTGTTCGGGGCAACGGCGGCGGCTCGCGCTTGCTGCTCCAACCGAGGATATGGGGCGATCGGGGCGGCTTTGCGCCTGCGCAACACTCAGGCCAATTGCGGGAAATCACGAACTACAGGGGGAGAAAAGGGGACAGTTTGGTTTTCGGTTGTTCCCTTTGGCGGGAGTGCCGGGCGCCTGACCGGCGGCCCGAGCCGGCGAAGCAGCGCGGCCGCTGGCGTTCGGGCGCTGCCGTCACCGTGTGCGGCGGATCGGAGCCCGTCGTCGTGCGGCGAGCGGCGTGGCGACGGGCTCGGGCTTCAGGACCTCGCGCGCTCGACGATGATCCGGCCGCGCCCGCGCCTGAGCAGGTAGCCGCCGCGCGGGATGGCCAGCGCGCCGCGCTGGACCATGGGCCACAGGGTGTCGACGATCAGGGCCGCGTCCTCGTCCGTCTCGGTCGCTGCCGCCGGTTGCTCGGAAAGCCACGTCGCGAACGCGCGTTCGCCGATCTCGTCTCCCACCGACTTGCGGAGCGCGTTGAGCTTGCGCAGTTGACCTTTCGTCAGTGAGCTTTCGTCGATCTGGCCCGAAGTTCCCTTCGCCATCAACCTGCCTTTCTTCTGCTGCAATTCGATCTTTGTGCCAAAAGCCTTATAGCGAGAAATCGCGCAGAGGGAAAGCGGCGAATAGGCGGTAATCTGGAACCGGCCACGTAGGCGGTAACGATCCGGCCGGATTGAAGATGGCAATTGATGTTGTTCATTACGCGGATCGGCCCCGCGCGATGAACGCTCGATGCGTGCCCATCGCCACGACGCCCATTGCGCCACGTCGGGCGCGCGCGTGTGCGCCTTTCGCCGCCGGCAATTCCAATGTTTATACCCTGGCGGCATATACTTTCGTGGCGCAAGCATTTTATTTGCAAGGGGTTAAGTGTTAACCGGCACGATTGGGCGGGCGACGTATCGGGCTCTCCTCGTCGGCCGCGAGGACGACGGGGATCCGGGCGCCGGGGACACTGGAGGGCGGTGGGCGGCCGTCCCGGCCGGCGCGCGCCCGGCCGGCTAATCCGCGGCCTTCGGGGCCTGGACCTGGACGGTGACGATATCCACCTCGTGGTACTGCTGGTGGCGGACCGAGGACGCGAGGTGCCGCAGCAGGCGGAGCGAGACCTCCCGCTCGGCCGCGGTCTCGTCACCATGGTCCGCCAGCGTGGCGAGCCGGTCCTGGATGTTCCCGCCGCGCGGCGCGACGACGAACTCCAGCACTGCGCCCCGATCCTTCCGTCTCGCGGTCAGGCGCAGGCGCCGTCCCGGCGTCCCGCCCTCCTCGTCCGGCTGCAGGATGCTGAGCAGGGCCTCCTCGCCCACCGCGTCGAGGCGTTCGGCCATCGCGTCGCCCCAGCCGTTGCGGGCGGCGAAGGCGCGCAGGAACTCCCTGATCCGCGGCAGGGCCGCGGCGTCGAGCTCTGCCTCCATGCGACGGCGGCGCGGCTCGGTCGCCAGCATGAAGAGGGTCATCAGGATCGCCGCGAGCCCGCCCGAGGTCACCGCGTTGGCGAGCAGCCCGCCGGCGAAGGTCGAGATCTGCTCCGGGAAGATCATGCCGCTCTGGAAGCCGACCCCGATCCAGAAGGCGATGCCCGCGATCAGGCCCTTGCGGTAGTCGAGCCCGTCCTGGATCAGCACCTTGAGGCCGATGAGGAAGAGCATCGCCATCAGCACGCCGAGATAGGCGCCGACCACCGGGCTCGGGATCGCCAGCACGACGGCGAGCGCCTTCGGCAGGAAGGCCAGCAGGATGAAGAGCGCCCCGGTAGCGATGCCGACGCTGCGGGCGGCGACTCCGGTGAGCTCCGCCAGCGGTGCGCTGATCCCGTAGGCGGTGTTGGGGATCGTCCCGGCCACGCCGGAGAGCAGGTTGCTGACCCCGTCGACGTTCACCGCGCCCTGCACCGCGCGGTAGTCCACGGCGCGCGGCCTGCGCCACGAGACGCTCTGGACGGCGACGCTGCTGCTGATGGAGCGGAGCGTCACGATGAGCGTCACCAGCAGGAAGCCCGGGAGCAGGGACCAGAAGTCGGCGCCGAAGCCGAGGTCGATCCCCGGCCAGGCGACGACGGGAAGGCCGACCCAGGGGGCTGCGGCCACGCGCTCCACCTCGTAGAGGCCGAAGATGCCGGCCACCGCCGTGCCTGCCGCCAGCCCGATCACCGGCGCCCACAGGCGCAGCGCGCCGCCCGCCTTGAGCGCGATGCCGACGATCGCCGCCACCGTGACGGCGGCGCTCAGGATGGCGGCGTGGGGGGCGCTGCCTTCCGGCGCCTCGGTCAGCATCCCGAAGATCACCGGCATGGCCGTGACCGTCACCAGCATGAGCACGGTGCCGGAGACGGTGGGGGTCAGGATCGCGCGAAGGAACGCGATCCGCGCCGACAGGGCGAACTGGAAGAGGGCGCAGGCGATCACCAGCGTCACCAGCATCGCCGGACCGCTCTTCTCGACCGCCTCGATGCAGAGCCAGATGAAGGCGGTGGCGCTGCCCATCACCATCACGTGGCCCGAGCCGATGCGCCCGTAGCGGATCGCGTGCAGCGCCGTGGCGCCGCCGCAGACGACGACCGCGGCGAACGCCGCCCAGGCCACATGGGGCTCGTCTGCGCCCGCCGCGCGCATCACGATGGTGGGAACCAGGATCGGGATCGTGACGATGAGCAGCGTGAGCTGCAGGCCGAGGCCGAGCGCGAGCGCCGGCGGCGGCCTCTCGTCGGCCTGGTAGCGGAGCCCCGGCTCCCGCCTGGAGGGGTTCCCGGTCATGCTGCGAGCGATCCTCTGCGCGCTGTCAGGCGTCCAATCGTATGCGCTTTGGCCGCGGCTCCCAACGTCGGGCACGCCTCAATGGCATGACGCCATGCGCTGGCGCGCTGTATAGTTGCGCGCCCGACCCCGAGGGCAATGCCGCACAGCCGCGATGGACGAGGAGGAGCCCGGACCGGCCGACCTGAAAAGGGAATAGGTCGATGATGGAACGAGACAGCTCCCACGATCCCCGTGGAGAGGCGTCGAGCGAAGCGGAAGGGCAAGGGCCGCTCGCTTCCAGCGACGACGCAGCGATCGCGATCGTCGGCATGGCCTGCCGCTTTCCCGGCGCGAACGATCTCGCCGCCTTCTGGCGCCTGCTGGACGAGGGCAGGAGCGCCGTGACGGAAGGCGAGCCCGGCTCCGGCGTCGGGCGCGTGGGATTGCTCTTCCCCGATGCTGCGGGGCAGGTGCGGGCCTGCCGCTTCGGCGCCTACCTGGACGATATCGAGCACTTCGATGCCGCCTTCTTCCGCATCTCGCCGGTGGAGGCGCAGATGCTGGACCCGCAGCAGCGGCTGATGCTGGAGACCTGCTGGCGCGCGCTCGAGGACGCGGGCATGGACCCGGATCGCCTCAAGGGCAGCCGCACCGGCGTCTACGCCGGCATCAGCAACAACGAGTACCGGGGCCTGATCCTCGACGTCAGCGACATCGCAGAGCCCGCGACCAACCTCTACGCCGTCACCGGCACCTCCTTCAACACCGCCATCGGGCGGGTCGCCTTCGCGCTCGGGCTGGAAGGGCCGGCACTGGCGCTGGATACCGCCTGCTCGTCCTCGCTGGTGGCGATCCACCAGGCGGCCTCGAGCCTGCAGCGGGGCGAGGCGGACCTCGCGCTCGCCGGCGGCGTCCACACCATCCTCTCCGGCCGGCTGCTGGAGATGCGCGCCAACGCCGGGATGCTCTCGCCGGACGGGCGCTGCGCCACCTTCGACGCCGCCGCCAACGGCTACGTGCGCGGCGAAGGCTGCGGCATCGTGGTGCTGAAGCGGCTCGCCGAGGCGGAGGCCGAGGGCGACCGCATCTGGGGCGTGATCCGCGGCTCGGCGCTCAACCAGGACGGCGCCAGCCCGGGGCTGACCGTGCCGAGCGGGCCGGCGCAGGAGAAGGTGATCGAGGCGGCGCTGCGCGCCGCCGGCATCCCGCCGTCCGGGGTCGACTACGTCGAGGCGCACGGCACCGGCACCGAGGTCGGCGATCCCATCGAGGTGCAGGCGACCGGAACGGCCTACGGCAGGGGACGCGATGCCGACCACCCGCTGCTGATCGGCTCGGTCAAGACCAACATCGGCCATCTGGAGGCGGCGGCCGGCGTCGCCGGCATCATCAAGGCTGTGCTGGCCATCAACCGGGGGGAGATCCCCAAGCACCTCAACTTCAGCACGCCCAACCCGGAGATGGACTGGGACAACCTGCCGCTGCAGGTCACTGCGACGCCCACCGCGTGGCCGCGCGTTCCCGGCCGCCCGCCGCGTGCAGGCGTGAGCGGCTTCGGCTGGTCGGGAACCAACGCCCACGTGTTGCTGGAGGGCTATGCGACGGCCGACGGCGCCGGCGAAGGCGCCTCCGGCCTGCCACAGCCCGTCGCGCGGCCGCTGCCGGTGCCTGCCGTCGCGCCGGTGGGCGAGGGGCCCGCCGCGCGCGCGACGCGCGTCCTGCCGCTCTCCGGCAAGTCGCAGCAGGCGCTGCGCGCGCTGGCGGGGGACTATCGCGCCTGGCTCGACGCGCGTGCCGAGGCCGATGACTCCTCCCTGCTCGCCGACATGGCGTGGACGGCGGGCGTCGGACGCAGCCATTTCGACCGCCGCGCGGGCGTGGTGTTCCACGATGCGGACTCGCTGCGGGAAGCCCTGCAGGCGCTCGAAGAGGCGGAGGAGGGCCCGGCGCCGCCGCAGGCCGCGAAGATCGCCTTCGCCTATACCGGGCAGGCGAGCCAGTGGCCGGGCATGGGGGCTGCGCTCTACGCGAGCGAGCCGGCGTTCCGCGCGGTGCTCGACCGCTGCGACGCCCTGCTGCGCCCCGAGCGCGAGGGCTCGCTGCTGGACGTGATGTTCGGCCGGCCCGGCGCCGCCGGCGAGCTCGACGACCCGCAGTGGAAGCAGCCGGCGATCTATGCGCTCGAGTGCGCGCTGACGGCGCTCTGGTCGAGCATTGGCATCCGGCCCGACGTGGTGCTCGGGCACAGCCTGGGCGAGATCGCGGCGGCGCACACCGCCGGCGTGTTCAGCCTGGAGGATGGCCTGCGCTTCGCCGCGGCGCGCGGCTCGCTCATCGGCGCCCTGCCGGGCGAGGGCGCGATGGCGGCGGTGTTCGCGCCTGTGCCGCGCGTGGCGGCAGCGCTGGAGGCGCACAACGCGGCCTCCCGGGGCATCGGCCTCTGCATCGCCGCCGACAACGGCGCGCACCAGGTCATCAGCGGGCCCAGGGACGAGATCGAGGCGATCCTCGCAGGCCTCGAGGCGCAGGAGGTCCGCGTCGCGCGGCTGCGGCAGAGCCCCGCCTACCACAGCGCCATGATCGATCCGGCGCTGGAGGATCTGGCGGCGGTGCTCTCCGGGCTCTCCTTCGCAGCCCCGTCGCTCGTCTTCGTCAGCAACCTCACCGGCCGCGTGGTCGAGGAGGGCGAGGCGCTCGATGCCGCCTACTGGCGGCGTCAGGTGCGCGAGCCGGTGGCTTTCCGCGCCTGCGTCGAGACGCTGGCGGCGCTCGGCGTCGACGCGGTGATCGAGCTCGGCCCCCACGGCGTGCTCGGGCCCATGACCACGCTCGCCTGGTCGGAGGCGGCCGGCGTTCCCGCGCCCGCGGTGCTGTCGAGCCTGATGCGGCCGGCCAGGGACGAAGAGCCGCCGGCGCCGGGCGCGGGCGGCGGCTTCTTCGAGGCGGTGGCGGGCGCCTACGAGGCCGGGCTCGTTCCCTCCTTCGACGGCCTCTTCGCGGGCGAGGCGCGGCGCCGCATCTCGCTGCCCGGCTATCCCTTCCAGCGCGAGCGCTACTGGGTCGAGGCGCCGAGGCGCCGCCGCCAGGGCGCCGGCCACCCGCTGCTGGGCGACCGGCACGACTCCGCGAGCGGCGAGACCGCGTTCGACACCGAGGTCTTCCCCGCGGACCCGGCCTGGCTGAGCGACCACCGGGTCTTCGGCCGGCTGATCGCGCCGGGCGCGCTCTACGGCGCGCTCGCGGCCTCGGCCGGCCTTGCCGAGGGTGCGCCCGCGGCGGTGGTCGAGGACTTCCAGATGCAGAGCGCGCTGGTCTTCCCCGACGAGGATGCCGGGGGCGAGGGCGGCGATGCGGGCCGCCGCGTGCAGGTTCTGCTCGACGGCTCCGGCGAGGGCGCGGCGCGCGGCATACAGGTTCTGAGCCGGGGCGACGGCGAGGAAGGCTGGACCCTGCACGCCGAGGGCCGGGTCGCGACCGGCCCCGCGTCGAGCCCGCCCCGGGCCGAGCCTGCGCTCGACGTGGAGGCCCTGAAGACCGCGCTCGCGCCGGTCGATCTCTCGACCTACTACCGCGCCAAGGCCGACGTCGGGATCGACCTCGGCCCCTCCTTCCGCACGCTGGAGGCGGTGTGGGGCCGGCCCGGCGAGGCGCTCGGAGAGGTGGCGCTTCCCGCCGGCCTCGACGCGGGCGCGTTCGAGGTACACCCGCTCGTGCTCGACGGCTGCTTCCAGGTGATGGGAGCCGCGCGCGACCCCGAAGGCACCGAGGAGGGAATCACCTATCTGCCCTTCGGCTGGGAGCGGCTGTGGCTGCGCGACACGCTGCCCGGGCGGATCTTCTGCCACGTGCGCCTGCGGGAAGGGCCGCGCGATGCGGCCGAGGGCGAGAGCGGCGGGCCGGCGGAGGTGCAGGCCGCCGACCTCCACCTCTACGACCCGTCGGGGGCGCTCGTCGGCGAGCTCGCCGGCTTCACCGTCAAGCGCGCGACGCGGGCAGCGCTGCTCGCGGCCGTGGAAGGGGTGGACGAGCTTCTCTACGAGGTCGTGTGGCGCGACCGCGACCTCGCGCCGGGCCTGCTGCCGGCGGAATTCCTGACCGCGCCGTCGGAGGTCAAGGCGAACGCGGACCTCTTCACCGGCTACCTCGCGAGCGAGGGGGTCGAGGCCGGCGACAGGGCCGCCCTGCTGGCGGACCTCGAGCTTCTCTCCCACGCCTATGCGCTCGCCACGCTCGACGGGCTGGGCTGGGAGCGTGTCGCCGGCGCCGCCGTGGACTCCGAGGAGCTGCGCCAGCGCCTCGAGGTGGGCGACGAGCACGTGCGCGTCTTCCGCCGCCTGCTGGAGATGCTGGCCCGCGAGGGTGTGCTGGAGGAGGCCGACGGCGGCTTCGTCGTCAGGGTCGCGTCGGGCGAGCCCCTGCCCGAGGGGCTGCCGCAGGACCCGGACGCCTACGCCGCCGGGATGGCGGCGCGCTATGCGCACGGCACCAACGAGATCGGCCTCTTCAGGCGCAGCGCCGCCGCGCTGCCGGCCGTGCTGCGCGGCGAGGAGGACCCGCTGACGCTGCTCTTCAGCAGCGGCGAGCCCACCGCGGCCGACCTCTACAAGAAGGCGCCGGTGGCGCGCGCGGCGAACCGCATGCTGGCGGACGCGACGGCGACCCTGCTGCGGGGCGTGCCGGGCGAGCGCCGGCTGCGGGTGCTGGAGGTGGGCGCGGGTACCGGCTCGGCGACGGCGGTGGTGCTGCCCGAGCTGCCCGAGGGGCGCTACGACTACGTCTACACCGACATCTCCGCCGGCTTCTTCGCCGAGGCGGAGTCGGTCTTCGGCGGCGCCGAGGCCGCCATCGACTACCGCGTGCTGGACATCGAGAAGGACCCGGTGGAGCAGGGCTTCGACCGCCACGGCTACGACCTCGTGATCGCGTCCAACGTGCTGCACGCCACGCGCTATCTCGACGAGACGCTGGCCCACTGCCGCGAACTGCTCGCGCCCTCGGGCCAGCTCGTCGCGCTGGAGAACCTGCGCGGCCAGGGCTGGCTCGACCTCACCTTCGGCCAGCTCGACGGCTGGTGGCGCTTCGCCGACAGCTACCGCCCGCACCACGCGCTGGCGACGCCGCCGGTGTGGCGCCAGGCGCTCGAGGACGCGGGCTTCGGCGACATCGCCATCCTCGGCTTCGACGAATCCGACCCCGACGCCAACCCGGACCGCGGCGTGATCGTGGCGCAGGGCCCGGCGAGCGTGACCGAGGAGCCCGGCCTCTGGGTGATGGCGGCGGATCGCGGCGGCGTCGCGGCCGCGCTGGCGCAGGAACTGGCCGCCCACGACCAGACCGTTGTTCTGGCGGGCACGGAAGCAGCCGCCGGGGAGCAGGCCGGCGTGAGCACTGCATCGGTCGAGCCCGAGCGGCGCGAGTCGTGGAAGGCGCTGCTGGAGGGTCTGCCCGGCGACGTGCCGCTCGCCGGCGTGGTGCATTGTGCCGCGCTCGATGGCCACGGCGCGCAGGCAACGACGGCGGAGATGGCGGCCGACGTGCGCGAGGCGACGGCGGGCGCGCTGGCGCTGGCGCAGGGCATCGCCGACGCCGACGCTGCGCCGGCCAGGGGCGTCTGGTTCCTCACGCGCGGCGCCCAGGTTCTGGAATGCGAGCGTGGCGGTGAACTCGCCGGCGCCGCCCTCTGGGGCTTCGGCAAGGTGATGGAGCGGGAGGCGCCGCACCTGCAGCCGCACATGCTCGACCTCGACCCCGGCGAGGCGGGGCCGCCGCTCGCCGCGCTTGCCAACGAGCTGATGTACCCCGATGCCGAGACCCACGTCGCCTATCGCTTCAGCCGGCGCCAGTGCGCCCGGCTGGTGCGCGTCGCGTCGGTCGCGCAGCGGCTGCCGCTCCCCGAGGAGCCGGGCTGGGCGCTGGAGCCCGACGCCGGCGGCTCGCTGGAGGCGATCGGCGTCGTGCCCCTGCCGGCGGAGCCGCTGAAGCCGGGGGAGATCCGCGCCTCCATCGAGGCCTTCGGCCTCAACTTCCGCGACGTGTTCATCGCCATCGGCCTCGTCGAGGACTTCATGGGGGGCGAGTTCTGCGGCCGGGTGCTGGAGGTCGGGCCGGAGGTCACGAGCGTCGCCGCGGGCGATCGCGTCGTCGGCATGACCTTCCGCGCCTTCGCCTCCGAGACGGTGACGCTGGAGGACCTGGTCGTCCCCGCGCCGCCGGGGTTCACGCTGACCGAGCTCGCGACGATCCCGACGGCCTTCGTCTCGGCCGCCCTCTCCTTCGACCTCTCGGGCCTCGATGCGGGCGATCGCGTGCTGATCCATGCCGGCGCCGGCGGCGTCGGGCTGGCGGCGATCCAGATGGTGCAGGCGGCGGGCGGAGAGGTGTTCGCCACCGCGAGCGCGCGCAAGCAGGGCTACCTGCGTTCGCTCGGCGTGAAGCACGTGTTCGACAGCCGCACGACCGCGTTCGCGCAGGAGATTCTCGAGGCCACCGGCGGCGCCGGGGTCGACATGGTGCTGAACAGCCTGACCGGCGAGGGCTACATCGAGGCCAGCCTCTCCTGCCTCGCCGAAAGCGGCCGCTTCGTCGAGATGGCCAGGGTCGACATCCTGAGCGAGGACGAGATGGCGGCGCTCAGGCCGGACGTGCGCTACGCCATCCTCGCGATCGACGCCCTCAAGGAAGACGAGCCGGTGCGCGCCGGCGCGATCCTGAGAAGCGTGATGGCGCGCGTGGTGGCCGGCGAGCTCACGCCGCTGCGCCATGCCCGCTGGCCGCTGGCCGAGGCGGGGCCCGCGATCGAGTGCATGCGCGCGGCCCGCCACATCGGCAAGATCGTCTTCACCAGCTCGCCGCTGGCGCGGGGCCGGCTGCGCGAGGACCGCAGCTACCTGGTGACCGGCGGCCTCGGCGGCATCGGCTGCGCCGTGGCCGGCTGGCTGGCCGAGCGCGGCGCCGGCGCCATCGTGCTGAACGGCCGCCGCGCCCCCGACCCCGAGGCCGAGGAGGCGATCGAGGCGCTGCGCCGGCAGGGCGTCACCGTGGCGGTGGAGCTCGCCGACGTGACCGATCCGGCCGCGCTGGACGCGATGCTGGCGCGCATGGACGAGGCGCTGCCGCCGCTCGCGGGCGTGATCCACAGCGTGGGCGTGCTGGCGGACGCCGCCATCGGCAACCAGAGCTGGGAGAGCTTCGAGCAGGTGCTGTGGCCCAAGATGCTGGGCGCCTGGCACCTGCATCGCGCGACCGAGAGGCGCGACCTCGACCTCTTCATCCTCTTCTCCAGCGCCGCGGGCGTCATGGGCAACCCCGGGCAGTCGAATCACGCGGCGGCCAACGCCTTCCTCGACCAGCTCGCCGCGCACCGGCGCGCGCGCGGGCTGCCCGGCCAGGCCATCGCCTGGGGCGCGTGGTCGGGGCTCGGCGAGGCGGAGGAGCAGCGCGAGCGGATCGCCGAGCGGCTGGAGGCGCGCGGCGCGGGCTGGATCAACCCGCAGCAGGGCCTCAAGGCCTTCGACCGCCTGGTGCGCCAGGACATCGCCGGTTCCATGGCGGTGTCCATCGACTGGCCGGTGTTCGCGGACGCGGTCGATACCCATACCCCGCTGGTGGAGGAGATGCTGGCGGCGGCGAGGCGGGGCGGCGACGAGGACTCCGACTCGCCGGAGGACCTGATGTCCCGCCTGCGGGTCGCGCCGCCCGCCGAGCGGGAGGCGCTGCTGCTCTCCTTCGTGCAGGGCGAGCTGCAGGCCGTTCTCCGGCTGCCGTCGACCCCTGCGCCGACGGTCGGCTTCTTCGACCTCGGCATGGACTCGCTGATGGCGGTGGAGCTGAGGAACCGCCTGAACCGCGCCTTCGCGGGCGAGTACGTCGCCTCCAACACGGTGGTGTTCGACTACCCCGACGCGGCCGCGCTCGCCGGCCATCTGGCGGGCGAGCTGGGCGATGCGCTGGGCGGCGGCGCGCCGGCTGCGGCTCCCGAACGGAGCGCACCGGGCGCCGGGCCCGCGGCGGCGCCTGCGGACGAGCGCATCGCCATCGTCGGCATGGCCTGCCGGCTGCCCGGCGCGCCGGACCTCGCGAGCTTCTGGGCGCAGCTCGCGGCGGGCGGCGAGGGGGTGAGCGACGGGCGCCCCGACTTCGACTCCTGGCTCGCGGATGTCGGCGATCCCGAAGCCGAGAATCCGGTGTTCCGGCGCGGCGGCTTCGTGCACGACCTCGACGCCTTCGATGCGCGCTTCTTCGGCATCAGGCCGATCGAGGCGCGGGCCATGGACCCGCAGCAGCGCATGCTGCTGGAGACGAGCTGGCAGGCGCTCGAGGACGCCGGGATCGACCCCGACCGGCTGCGCGGCAGCCGCACTGGAGTCTATGCCGGCCTCAGCGGCAGCGAGTACCGCGACCTGATGGCGGCGAGCGGGGCCGATGTCGGCTACCTCGGCACCACGGGGAGCGTCGCCGCCGGGCGCATCGCCTTCACCCTCGGCCTCATGGGGCCGGCGATGCCGCTGGACATGACCTGCGCGTCGTCGCTGGCGACGGTGCACGAGGGGGTTGCCGCGCTGCAGCGGGGCGAGATCGACCTGGCGCTCGCGGGCGGGGTCAGCGCGCTCCTCTCGCCCACGGTCACGAGGTTCATGTCCGAGCTCGGCCTGCTGTCGCGGAGCGGCGTGTGCCGGACCTTCGACGCGGCCGCCGACGGCCATGTCCGGGGCGAGGGCTGCGGCTTCGTCGTGCTCAAGCGGCTCGCCGAGGCGGAGGCGGAGGGCGACCGCATCTGGGGCGTGGTGCGGGGCTCGGCCGTCAACCACAACGGCGCGAGTGCGGGCCTGACGGTTCCCAACGGCCCGGCGCAGGAGCAGGTGATCGAGGACGCCCTGTCGCGGGCGGGCATCGCGCCTGCGGAGGTGGACTACCTGGAGGCGCACGGCACCGGGTCCTCGCTGGGCGACCCCATCGAGGTGAACGCCGCGGCGTCGGTCTATGGCAGGGGGCGGGAGGCGGACCGCCCGCTGCTGATGGGCTCGGTCAAGACCAACATCGGCCACCTGGAGGCGGCGGCCGGGATCGCGGGCCTCATCAAGGTCGTGCTCTCCATGCAGAGCGGCGTGATCCCGAAGCACCTGCACTTCGAGACGCCGAGCCCGCACGTGGAGTGGGATCGCCTGCCGGTCCGGGTGACGGCGGACGCGACGGGATGGCCCAACGGAAGCGGGCGGCCGGCCCGCGCCGGCGTCAGCGCGTTCAGCATCTCGGGCGCGAACGCGCACGTCATCGTCGAGGGGTACGGCGCGCCCAGGGGCGCCGACGAGGCGCCGGCCGGATGGCTCGCGCCCGAAGGCGCGCCGCAGCCGGTCGCCGCGTTCCTCCCTGAATCGCTCGCCGACCTGCCGCTCGCCGGGGCGGAGAGCGGCCCGCGCGGGACGCGGCTGCTGCCGCTCTCCGGCAAGTCGGAGACGGCGCTGCGGGCGCTGGCCCGGCGCTTTCTCGGCTGGCTCGACGCGCGGGAGGACGCGCCGGCGGCGGAGGATGCGGACGGGAACGGGACGGCGCTTCTCCCGGACATGGCGTGGACCGCCGGCACGGGCCGCAGCCACTTCCGCCACCGCGCCGCCCTGGTGTTCGGCGACGGCGACTCCCTGCGGGAGGGACTGCGCACGCTCGCCGAGGCGGGCGAGCGGCCGGCGCCGCGCGAGGCGACGACGGTGGCCTTCGCCTACAGCGGCTCGGGCGGGCACTGGCCCGGCATGGGCGCGGCCCTCTACCGCAGCGAGCCGGCGGCCCGCGCGGTGCTCGATCGCTGCGATGCGGTGCTGCGCGCAGAGAGCGGCGCCCCGCTGCTGGACACGATGTTCGGAGCGGACGGCGCGGCCGGCAGCCTCGACGATCCGGCGTGGGCGGGACCGGCCCTCTATGCGCTGCAATGCGCGCTCACCGCTCTCTGGGCGAGCGTGGGCATTCGGCCGGGCGTGGTCCTGGGCTACGACACGGGCGAACTGGCCGCGGCCCAGGCCGCAGGCATCCTCGGCCTCGAGGACGGGCTCCGCCTTGCGACGTCGCGCGCCGTCGCGGGCGATGCGGCGGCGGTGCCGGAGGGTGTCGATTTCCGGCCGCCGTCGCTTGCGATGATCGGCAGCCTGAGCGGCCGTGTGGTCGGGCCGGACGAGGTGCTGGACGCGGACCACTGGCTGCGCCAGGCGCAGGAGCCGCCGGCGCACGAGCCGTGCGTCGCGACGCTGGCGGAGCGAGGTGTGGAGGTGATCGTGGAGATCGGCCCGGGCGCGTCGCTGGGCCCGGCGATCGCGTCCGCCTGGCCGGCTCCGGCGGCGGAGACCGATGCGGCAGCCGGGGAGGCCGGCGAGCCCCTGGTGCTGACCTCCCTGCGTCCGCCTTCCGGCGACGCGACGGGTTGCGACGGTGACGGCGGGTTCCTGCAGGCGGTCGCGGGGGTCTACGAGGCGGGCCTGCCGCTGTCCTTCGCCGGCCTGTTCGCGGGCGAGAGCCGGCGCCGGATCGCGCTGCCGGGCTATCCCTTCGAGCGCCGGCGCTTCTGGGTCGACCCCCCGAAGCGATAGGCGGCGGCGCCGCCGGGTCTGCGTCGCGGCGCGCTCGGCGGCGTCATGGAGCGCGATCCGGTCGGCGCCCGGCAGCCCCGGTCAGGGCGCCGCGCCCGGCGGCGGAGCCTGGCCCCCGTCACAAAACGCAGCCGCCCCCGAATCCGGGGGCGGTCGCCCTGGCATGTTCCAGGCCCGAAGACGGCCTGCTCCGGGTGGCAGGCTATCGTCCGTCAGGAGATCGAGGCTCGACGGCGTGTGCTCAGGCGGCGCGCGCGTCGATAAATTTCACGAGGTCGCGCAGGGTCTCGAACTGCAGGCAGTCCTCGGCCTGCAACTGCAGGTCGAACTCCTGGTTCACCATCTTGAAGAACGCGACCGCGTCCACTGAAGAGACGCCCACATCGCTGAACCGGACGTCGAAGTCCGGCTCGTGATCGAGGTCGAGATTGTCGTTGATGAGCGTCTTCAGGCGGCTTTCCGTCGCACTCATGAGCACGGTCCTCTCTGCTGAATTAGTCAACGCCGATGGGTGTATGCCCGCAGGCTGTGAGCATACCATTCTGGCCGAGCGGACCGGCCTGTCAACCGTGCGGCCGGGCGGGTCGCCTCGCCGGGGGCAGGGAGGGGCGCGCCCGGCGGCCGGGGCACAGGGCACGAGATACGACGACGCGCCGCTACTCGATCCGCTCCCAGGTCTGCGTCTTGCAGATGAACCAGACGCAGCCGCTCACCTCGAGGGTGTTGGCGTCGATCTCTTCCATCTCGGCGTCGTAGGTCTCTCCGTCCTCGGCGTTGTAGATCTCGCCGTCGTCCCACTCGCCGTCGCCCTGGTACGCTAGGTCCCACACCACCTGGATGCCCATGAGCGGCCGGTCGCGCAGCGATTCGTCCTCGTTGTGGACATCGCGCCTCGGCTTTCCGTCGTCGCCGAGGGGACGGCGCAGCCACACGATCTCGCCGCAGAGTTTGTCCTTGTCGTCGCTGCAGGGGTAGAGCTTAACGTGCCCCTTCTTGGTCCCGGTGAGCCAGACGCCGAGCGGATCGGCGACGGAGTCGGCGGCGAAGCCTGTAACGACGAGCGCGGCGATCAGCGCGCCGCACACCACGCTCCCTGTCCTCATCTCGACCGTCCCCCCTTGTGTGGCCCGCGCCGGCCCCTGGTTATGGCTCTTCTTCGGCCGGCCGCCCGGGGCGACGCTGGCACCCGCGCGGGCGGGCTGTCAAGCAGCCCGGCCATGCCGCCCGGCGGGCGGCGCGCGCCGGGAGCGTCCCGTCGTTCCCGTCGTTCCGGCTCACCGGGTCCGAGCGGGGCTCATGCGCGTGCGGCCTCTCCGCGACGGCGGGGAGCCCTCGCTGCGTCTCCGCCCGGACATCGAGGGCAGGACCGGACCCGAGAGCCGCCGTTACCGCCCCGCCGGGGGGTGCGTCGTGCCGGCCGGCGCAGTCGCCGAGGGGCCCCGCAAGAGACCGGTCCGCGCCCTTTATGCCTCAAGATCCGTTGATCCATGTTAATTGCTCATCCCATCGATGCCGAGCCTGATATGAATTGCCTTGATTATCCGTTTATCCATCCGAATATTGCATAATCTAATTTTATTTTTTATTTGAATTATTTTTTCTTATATCCCATGCTCGCTCGTATGGAAGGAAGGCCGAACAGGCATGGCAAGACGGTCGGGGTCAGGCACCCGCGCGGCCGTCACGAGGTGCCGGCCGGGGAGGTCTCGCGGGCGGCGCGGGCGCGGCGCCGGGTCCGTCATCGAAGAGGCTATCCAGCCCCCCTTCTTCGTGACGCCCCCGGCCACAGCACCCGCGCCGCCCGCTCGTGGCCCCCTGAACCGCCTTCTGCTGCAGTGCAGGTAGCAGCCATTGCCCGGCAACACATCGAGTAGGGGAGAAGAGTCATGAAAATGTTTCTGCTTGCTAGCCTCACGGCGATCATCTTCGGCATTTGCACATTCTCGGCCGCTACAAATGCGGATGCGAACCCCTGCGTCCGTAATCCGGCAGTTTGCCAGTAGAGCTTACCCTCCAGATGCCTCCATCGTTGCAGTTTTCCACTGCGAAAACTTACGCGAGGCGGTGGGCGGAGCCTGCGGTCATTGCGACCGTAGCTGTTGCTATACTGGCGTTGATCATACAGCAAAATCTCGGAAGTCAAGCAAATCAGTTACAAACCGAGATCGCAAAGCAGGAGAAGCTGAGGGCATCCGTCGCACGATCGGTAGCGCTTTACCAGGACTTTGTGGAGTCTGATGCGGTTAAGGAACTAAGAAGGATTCACTATGAAATTGAACATGTGATTTGGGCGAACGGCGATTTGGGGGAGCCTAAGAATAGGTCCATAGTGGTATTTCATCATCCGCTGTTCTCTGACAAGATAAGAAATATACGCCGCTCACTTGTTGGTCTTCTGCAAAGATTCAATCTAATATACAAATGCGGAAATCTTGAAGCCATTTATGAAACTGTGCATGTCGATACGTCGACGGATAGTGAAGGCTTGAATGGCGAGGCCCTATGTGACCAGAGTACGATATCACTTCTTCTCGGGTCGATGTTCTTTGAATTTTTCTTTACTTTCAGGCCTATGGTGTACTGTGATGAATTTTTCAAGGACAACTATTCTGGCGAAGAAGAACGCTCCAGGTATGTCGACAGGTGGGAAGCTCTGGTCGAGGATCATCTGGTGCGAGACATGCATGGTGTAGAACATCAAGTATTTAAGAACGAAGAGCAGTGGGAGAGCGCTATAGCAGCGGGAGAATGGAGCAAACAAAACAAGAACTATTCCGTTTTACAGCTAAGCGAAACAAGGTGTGAATTATATGAGGCCGGAGCCCTTGCTGTCAAGGCAGAAAGCCCCGAATCAAGCAGCTCCGAAACAGACAGTCCTCAAGACGATAGCCAAGAGTTGATCGACGAGATACTGACGACTCTTGACGATTGATCGAATTGTGCAGAGTTGCAATGAGGTGAGTCGCCAAGCTGCCACAATTCGTTGAAAGCGAAATGGACTGATGAGCTGGTCCCTCGTTCCCCTGTGAGGTGATGGTGCCAGCCTTGTTTGTGTGGGGCAAGCTGTCGAGAAGCGTTTTCCCGGATTTTTTGTGCAGCTAATGCCGCAGTGCTGGTGTGGTTGCACGAGACTCTCGGAGATGAGAAAGTTGCTCGGCGTCGTCAGAATTTGTTGGTTGTTGTCGTTCAGGCGTCTATCCAGTCTCCCTGCAAGCGCTGCCGGCGCGGAAACTTTGCTTTTGTCGCACCTCGAACCAATAGCCCCGCGCAGCCATCCAGCGTAGTCTCGGGCCGGCGGGTTCGGGCGCTGTGCGCGCGGGCGGTACTTGGTGCCGGAGGCGGCGATGGCGGCGGGCGATGTTCTGACCGACGATTTTCGGGCCACGCCCTACTGGTGGGACCTCGCGCCGAGGCCCGAGGATGAGGGCGTTGCGCCGCCGGCGGAGGCTGAGGTGGCGATCGTCGGCGCCGGCAACGTCGGGCTCTCGGCCGCGCTGACGCTGGCCCGCCGGGGCAGGGGCGTGGTGGTGCTCGACGCCGAGGCGGCCGGTCACGGGGCGAGCACGCGCAACGCCGGCTATCTCGGCCGCCAGGTCTGGTACAAGTACGGCGATATGGTGCCGAAGCTCGGGCGCGAGCGCGCCGCCCGGGTCTGCCGCGCGGCGATCGACGCGCACGACTACGCGGCCTCGCTGATCGAGCGCGAGCAGATCGCCTGCTTCTACCGCAACACCGGCCGCTTCATCGCCGCACCGTCGAAGCGCGTCTTCGACGGGCTCGCGCGCGACCTCGCCATGATGCAGGACGACGGCGTGCCCGTGGACGCCGAGATGGTCGAGCCCGAGGCGGCGCCGCCCGCCTACCGCGCTGGCCGCTATCACGGCGGCCAGACCCTGCGCGGCAACGGCGTCATCCACGCCGGCCTCTACCACGCCGGGCTGCTGGAGCGCGCCGCCCGCGACGGCGCCCGCATCGTCGGCCACTGCCCGGTGCAGGCCATCGAGCGCGAGGGCGGAGCCTTCCGCGTCTTCACGGCGCGGGGCACGGTGCGCGCCGGCCACGTCATCGTCGCCACCAACGGCTACACGCCGAAGGCAGCCCAATGGCTGCGCCGCCGCCTCGTGCCGGTGGACGCCTTCATGATCGCCACCGAGCCGCTGGCCGAGGACCGGATCGAGCGCATCGCGCCGGGCGGGCGGCCCATGGTCGAGCACTGCTACTCGCCCTGCTGGATCAGGCCCAACGAGGACGGCACGCGGATCCTCTTCGGCGGGCTCAGCGCCGAGCCGCCCGCCGGGCTCGCGCGCAAGGCGAGCTTCCTGCGCGATGCCATGGTGCGCATCGTGCCGGAGCTCGAAGGCGTGAGGATCAGCCACTGCTGGACCGGCAAGACCGCCTTCACCTTCGACATGCTGCCGCACACCGGCAGCCACGACGGCGTCGAGTACGCCATGGGCTGGTGCGGCTCCGGCGTTCCCATGGGGACCTATCTGGGCTACAAGACCGCGCTCCGGGTGCTCGGCGACCCGGAGTCGGGAACCGTCTTCGACGGGCGGCCCTTCCCAACCAAGCCCTTCTACACCGGCCGCCCCTGGTTCCTGCCGCTCGCGGTGGCCTGGCACAAGCGCAAGGACCGGAAGCTCTTCCGGGGGTAGACTCCGACTCGGATCGTCCGCCAGGGCGGGATCATGACGGAAAACCTGCACCCGGCCGGCGCGGCGACTGAGGAGCGCCGGCTCGGCCAGCGGCTCTACGACTGGGCGGCGCGGAGCGCCGACACGCGCAAGGCGCTGTGGGCGCTTGGCGGGCTGGGCTTCCTGCAGAGCCTGATCCTGCCGGTGCCGCCCGACCTGCTGCTCATTCCACTGGTGCTGGCGCGGCGCGCCAAGGCCTGGCTCTTCGCCAGCATCGCCACGCTCTCGTCGGTTGCCGGCGGCATCGCCGGCTACGTCATCGGCTACTTCCTCTTCGAGACGCTGGGGGAGCCGCTGCTCGCGCTGTGGGGCTACGAGGACAGCCTCGAGACCTTCGAGCACTTCAGGAACGAGTGGGGCGTCTGGGTCGTCGCCGCCGGCGCCTTCACGCCGCTCCCCTACAAGCTCGTCGCCATCGCCAGCGGCGCCGCCGATCTCGACGTGGGCATCTTCATCCTTGCCTCGCTCGGTGCCCGTGGCGTGCGCTTCTTCGGCGAGACGGCGCTGCTGCGGCATTTCGGACCGACCGCCCGACGGCTGATCGAGCGGCGCCTCGGCGCTGCGCTGCTGCTCGGCCTGGTGCTGCTCGTCGCCGGCGTCCTCGCGGGCTACTTCTTCGCCTGAGCGGGCGCGCGCGGGCCCGGGGCTACTCCGGCATCGCGCGCAGCAGCGCCCTGACCACCGCGGCGGCGTTGCCGGCGGCGAGGTCCAGGAACACCTCCATCCGGTTCGCGCCCTCGCCGCCGCCGGCGAGGTCCGCGAGGCTGCGCACGGCGATGAAGGGCACGTCGTTGGCGTAGGCGACGTGGGCCACGGCGGCGCTCTCCATGTCCAGCACCCGCGCGCCGAAGGTCTCGAAGGCCCAGGTGCGGAAGGCCGCGTTGTCGACGAAGGCGCCGCCCGAGACGCCGGCGCCGCCCACGACGATCCTGGGCGGCTCGTCGAGGCACCTCTCCTCCGCCGTGCAGCGCGCGAGCGCCACGTCCGCGGCCGCGCGCTCGGCACCCGCCAGCATCGCCTCGTCCACCGGGAACCAGAATCGCGTCTCCGGCTCGCCGGCGCCGGGGCGGAGCACGGTGACCGAGCGCGGGAACATCATGCCGAAGTTCGCGTAGGGGTACTCGAAGAAGGGCATGGTGGCCCAGCCGGCGTCGGTCTCGCGGGCAAAGAGCATCTCCAGGTACTGCCCCCAGCGCTCGGCGATCACGACGTCGCCGATGTCGAGGCCGGGGTCCACGCCGCCGGCGATGCCGGAGAAGAGGATGCGCTCGATGGCGAAGTGGTCCAGCGCGAGCTGCACCGTCATCGCCGCGTTGACGACGCTGATCCCGCTCAGGAAGAGCACGACGCCCTGCCCCTCCAGGGTGCCGGAGGTGAACTCGACGCCGTTCACCCGATGCACCGACGCCTCCTCCAGCTCGCCCCTGAGGATCGCGAGCTCCGGCGCGAAGGCGGAAACCACCGCGATGCGCGGCACCTCGTCGCGGATGGCATGGGCCTCCGCCGGCGGCGACGGCGCGGCCGCGAGCAGCAGCAGGGCGGCGGCGAGGCCCGCGATCAGGGTGCGCAAGGGGACCGGGCGCGGGGTCGTCGGGCAGGGTGGCATGTCTCGTGCTCCGCAGCGGGGAAGGAAGAGCCGGGCAGCGCGACGGTGGCGCGAAACCGGCCGCGCCGCAATCCCGAGGCGCGATAACGGCGTGCCTCAGTCCTCGCGGACGATGCGGCCCTCCACCACGGGGGCGACCGTGCCGGCGGCGACGATGTGGTCGATGAGCTGGCCCGCCATGAGCGCGCCGGAGGCGGAGTCGACCAGCACCTCGCCGGCCTGGAACACGCTGTAGCCGTCGCCGCCGCGCGCAAGAAAATTGTTGGTGGCGAGCGTGTATGCCCCGGCGTCCTCCAGCGGCACGCCGCCGAGCGTGACTCGCGTCACCCGCGCGCCGGGGGGCAGCCGCGCGTCGAAGGAGAAGGCGAGGCCCGAGACCTGGGGGAAGCGGCCGCTTCCCTGGGGTGCCCGGCTCACCCCGTTCTCCAGCGCCTCCCGCACCTGCGCGCCGGTGAGGCGGAGCACCACGGTCCTGTTGCCGAAGGGGAGCTCGGTCAGCACCGTCTTGCGGCTGAGCCGAGTGCCGGGCGGATAGACCGTGTCGCCGCGGATGCCGCCGCCGTTGCTGAGCGCGATGTCGGCGCCGGTGGCCTCGCGCATGGCGTCGGCCAGCAGGTTGCCGAAGGCGGTCTCGCCCGTGCCGGACAGGAACCCGCGCGTGTCGAGCTCGGTCGCGGTCTCGCCGATGGCCACGTCCAGCGTCTCGTCGAGGCGGGCCTCGTAGCCCTGCACCCTGGCGGCGAGCGTGGCGTCGCCCTCCATCCCGGCGGTGGAGCGGAGGCGGAAGCCCGGCGTCCAGACCACCTTCGGCACGCCGCCGCGGCCCTCGACCCGCTCCATCTCCAGGGTGAGAACGCCCACGTGGTTGCCCTGCGACCCTGCCTTCATCACCGCCTGGCGGCCGTCGTGCCGGGCGATCAGCAGGTGGTCGTGGCCGCCCAGCACCACGTCGATCTCCCTCACGGCTCGCAGCAGCTCGAGGTCGGCGCCGAGCCCCTGGTGGGTGAGCGCGACGACGATGTCCGCGCCGGCCGCCCTCAGCGCGCCGGCCAGCCGGGCGCCCGCCTCCGTCACCGGCGCGAAGGCCACGTCGGGGCCCGGACTCGAGATGATCGGAGTCTCCGACGTGACGAGGCCGAGGAAGCCGATGCGCCAGCCCTCGCGCTCTGCCGTCCACGTGGCCGCGGTGCCGGGGAAGCCGTCGCCGCCCGCCACGCTCACGTTGCCGGCGAGCCAGAGGGTCTCCGACTCCGCGAGCCGCGCCTGCAGCACCTCCGGGCCGAAGTCGAACTCGTGGTTGCCGAGGACCGCGACGTCGAAGCCGACGGCGTTGGCGAGGTCGATCATGTGCGCGCCCCTGTCGATACCGGACAGCACCGAGGGCGAGATCATGTCGCCGCCGAAGGTGACGATGGCGTGCCCGCCCTCGGCCTCGGCCCGCGCGCGTTCCTCCGCAACCACGGCGGCGATCCGCGCGGCCCCGCCCGCATCGCCGCTGCCCGCCATCTTGTCCCAGTCGTTCACGTGCACGAGGGTGAGGGAGAGCGGCGCGGCGCGGGCGTCCGGCGCGGCGGCGCCGAGCGCGACGAGCAGCGACACGGCGGCTGCCGCAGCGCCGGCAACGACCTTCAGGCGACGAAGCGTTCGCATGGCTCCTCTCGCAGACCGCGTCGGCGGACGGACGCCCAGAGTGACGGACCGTTCCGATGCTGTCACGGTGCTCCTGCCTGCCACAACGCGCGGCATAGCCATGCCTCTCTTCCATACCCACGTCGTCGTCGACTGGTCGGCGCGGTCGAAGCCAAGTCCCGAACGGGAAAGCAGGGACGCGATCTGGTGGGCGGTGGCTCGGAGCGACGGCGGCAGCGTGCCGGAACCCGCATACGCCCGCACCCGCCACGAGGCGCTGGAAGGCCTCGCCGCGTTCATCGCCGGCGAGCTGGACGCCGGGCGGCGCGTGCTGGCGGGCTTCGACTTCCCCTTCGGCTATCCGGCGGGCGTGGCGAAGCACCTGACCGGCGAGGCGTCGGCGCTGGCGCTCCGGGACTGGCTCGCGGCGCGGATCGAGGACGCGCCGGACAATGCCAACAACCGCTACGCCGTCGCCGCGGTGATCAACCGGACCTATCCGGGCCTCGGCCCCTTCTGGGGCCATCCGCCGACGTGGCGCTGCCCGGATGTCCCGGCGCGGGCCTCGGCGCGCACAGGGCAGGACTGCCACCCGCCGGAGCGCCGCATCGCCGACCTTCGCGCCACGGGCGCCAAGACGGTCTGGCAGCTCGCCTATGCGGGCTCGGTCGGCTCGCAGATGCTGCTCGGCCTGCCCGCGCTCAAGCGACTCGTCGCCGACCCGCGCATCGAGGGGCGCGCGGCGGTCTGGCCCTTCCACACGGGCCTGCGCGCGCCCGAGGCGCAGGCGGTGATCGCCGAGGTCTATCCCTCGCTGCTGCGGAACGAGGTGCGCGTGCGCAGGCAAGCGGGCGAAATCCTCGACCGCGCCCAGGTGCGCGTGAACGCGGACGCCTTCGCCCGGCTGGATGCATGCGGCGGGCTCGCGCCCTTCTTCGAAGGCGCTCCCGGCCTCACGCCCGGCGAACGCCGGCTGATCGCGGCGGAGGAGGCCTGGATCCTCGGCCTCGGCCACGAAGAGGCGCTCAAGGGCACTCTTACGCAAGTGAGAGATCTGCACCTCTGCAGTTGACACCCATTTCAAAGCCTCTTATATTACGCCGCACGACAATGGAGGCTAGGGCGTGACTCTTCCGATTCGCACCACTCTCGATGATATTGACGCCGTGTGCGGCTATCTAGCGACCAAGCCAACTGGGGCAACCCAGGCCGAAGCAAAGGCTGTGCTGGATAAGAGACGTCTGGACGGGCGAAAGCTTGCAGCGATGAAATTCTGGGGTCTCATTGAGGATGCCGGAGACAAATTGAAGATTACGGAGTTGGGTTGACAGTGTGTGAAGGACACTGGCTCCTCTCGCAGTTCAGTACTACGTGGTATGGTGGGCAAGGTTCGACCGTATCGAGCCATAGTAGAACGGATGGCACATCTCCGAGAAGAAACAATCACATCAACGGAGGTGGCGTCTCATTGGCACGAGCACTTCGGGTCCGAAGTCTCGGATTCAGACAAAATCCTTAACGATCAAGCAGTATGTTTCTTTCAAGTTGCGCAAGGCGCTGACCTCGGCACGCTTACTATAGGAAGGAAGGGTAATCCAACCCGCTTCGATTTCGACATTGATGCCATACAGGCCTTCGTAATCGAGCCAAGCGAAAAGCTCGATAGCGAAGTTCCGATGCTTGAAGAACCAGAGTCAGAAGCGCCCGCTTCCGCCGACTATCCGGACGGCTCCGACGCCCAGGACAGTTCAAACCGCATGGATGTCACTATACCAGAGGGTAACAGAGTCTTCATCACTCATGGAAGAAACCACAAAATCTTGGGTCAAGTGAAGGAGCTCGTTTCATATGGAAAACTGGAGCCCGTTGTTGCAATGGAGCATGAGACAGCGGCAAAGCCAGTTCCCAAGAAAGTAATGGATGATATGAGAACTTGCAAAGCTGCGGTTATTCACGTAAGTGCCGAGAAAGTATTGTATAGCGAACACGGCGATATAGTTTCACAGATAAACGATAATGTGCTAATCGAAATTGGAGCTGCTATGGCACTTTATGGAGATAAGTTTGTACTCCTCGTAGAAGAGGGCTTAGAACTGCCGTCTAACCTTCAAGGACTCTACGAGTGCCGATATTCGGGTGAGGAATTAAGTATGCCAGCCGCGATGAAGTTGTTAAAGGCATTTAGCGAGTTTTAACCTCACGTATCAAATGTACTCCGTTGTAGTACGCTACTGGGTCGTTCTACCCCGGAGCCGGTATCCAGTAAGGTTGGCGCCGCCGTCCCGCCGGTCGGGGGTGGACCGCGTCCGGGCCGCGCGATAGTGTCGCGCCGCCAGCGAGGAGTGGCCTCCCATGCGTCCATCCGGCCGTCAAGCCGACGAAATGCGCGCCGTGCGCCTCGCGCCGGGCGTCAACAAGCACGCCGAGGGCTCCTGCCTGGTGCGCTTCGGCGACACCCAGGTGCTGTGCACGGCGAGCGTCGAGGAGCGCGTGCCGCCCTTCCTGCGCAACCAGGGGCGCGGCTGGGTGACCGGCGAGTACGGCATGCTGCCGCGCTCGACCGGCTCACGCAGCCCCCGCGAGGCCGCGCGCGGGCGCCAGGGCGGGCGCACCCAGGAGATCCAGCGCCTGATCGGGCGCTCGCTCCGCGCCGTGACCGACCTGGAGGCCCTCGGCGAGCGCCAGATCACCCTGGACTGCGACGTGATCCAGGCCGACGGCGGCACCCGCACCGCCGCCATCACCGGCGCCTACGTGGCGCTCCACGCGGCGCTCGAGGGCCTCGTCGCGCAGGGGGCGGTCGCCGCACTCCCGCTCGCCGACCAGGTGGCCGCCGTGAGCTGCGGCATCGTGGGCGGCGAGGCGGTGCTCGACCTCGACTACGAGGAGGACAGCAACGCCCAGGCGGACGCGAACTTCGTGCTCACCGCCGGCGGCGGTATCGTCGAGGTCCAGGGTACGGCCGAGGGCGATCCCTTCAGCGAGGAGCAGCTCGTCGCCATGCTGGCGCTCGCCCGCTCGGGCGCGGAGCGGCTCTTCGCCCTGCAGCGGGACGCCCTCGCCGCGGCAGGCTAGCCACCGTGGCCCGCACGATCGCGGCGGCGCGCCTGATCGTGGCGAGCCACAACGCGGGCAAGGTGCGCGAGATCGCGGCGCTGCTGGAGCCGCTCGGCATCGAGGCCGTGGGCGCAGGCACACTGGGCCTGGACGAGCCGGAGGAGACCGGCGATACCTTCGGCGCGAACGCGGCGCTCAAGGCCCGCGCCGCAGCAGAGGCGAGCGGGGAGCCGGCGCTCGCCGACGATTCCGGCCTCGTCGTGCCGGCGCTCGACGGCGCGCCCGGCATCTACTCCGCCCGCTGGGCCGGGCCGGGGAAGGATTTCCGCGTCGCCATGGAGCGCATCGAGAGCGAGCTTGCCGCGCGCGGCGTCGCGATCCGCGGCGCGAGCGCCTTTTTCGTCTGCGCGCTTTCCCTCGGCTGGCCGGACGGCCGTTGCGAGACCGTCGAGGGGCGGGTGGACGGACGCCTCACCTGGCCGCCGCGCGGCAGCCACGGCTTCGGCTACGACCCGATCTTCGTGCCGGAGGGCCACGAGCGCAGCTTCGGTGTGATGAAGCCCGAGGAGAAGCAGCCGCTGACCCACAGGGCGCGGGCCTTCGAGCGGCTGCTGGCGTCCGGCCTGCTCGCCCGGCCGTGAGCGGCGCCGAAGGCTCGCCGGCCGCCGATCCCGCGCCGGCGCTCGCGCTCTACGTGCACTGGCCCTTCTGCCTCGCCAGGTGCCCCTACTGCGACTTCAACAGCCACGTGCGCGAGAGCGTGGACCAGGCCCGCTGGCGGCGCGCGCTGCTGCGGGAGCTCGACCACTTCGCGGCCCTGCTGCCGGGGGCGACGGTCGCCACGGTCTTCTTCGGCGGGGGCACGCCTTCGCTGATGCCACCCGAGACCGCCGCCGCCCTCATCGAGCGGGCCGCCGAGCGCTGGACGCTGGCGCCGGACGCGGAGATCACGCTGGAGGCCAACCCGACCTCGACCGAAGCGGCGCGCCTCGCCGACTTCCGCGCGGCCGGCGTGAACCGGGTCTCGCTCGGGGTGCAGGCGCTGGACGACGCGGCGCTGCGCTTCCTCGGGCGCGGGCACGACGCGGCGGAGGCGCGCGAGGCGGTGGCGCTGGCGCAGCACATCATGCCGCGCAGCTCCTTCGACCTCATCTACGCAAGGCCGGGGCAGGGCGTCGCCGCCTGGCGCGCGGAGCTGGGCGAGGCGCTGGCACTGGCCCACGATCACCTCTCGCTCTACCAGCTCACCATCGAGAAGGGGACGCCCTTCTGGCGGCAGGCGCGCGAGGGCATGTTCGCAGTTCCCGACGACGACACCGGCCGCGCGCTCTACGACCTGACACAGGAGGCGACGGCTGGCGCGGGCTTCGCCGCCTACGAGGTTTCCAACCACGGGCGCGGCGGCGACGCCTGCCGCCACAACCTCGCCTACTGGCGCTACGACGACTACGTCGGCGTCGGGCCCGGCGCCCACGGCCGCATCCGGCCGGCGGGCGGCGCAAGGCAGGCGACGCGCCAGCACGCCGGCCCCGAGTCCTGGCTCGCCGCGGTCGAGCGGGACGGCCACGGCACGGCGGAGAGGCGCGCCGTCGAGGCGCACGAGCAGGCGCGCGAGATGCTGGTGATGGGGCTGCGCCTCGCCGAGGGGGTGTCGGAGGCGCGCCTGCGGGAACGCACCGGCTGCGACCCCGACCGGGCGATCGACCGTGCCGGCCTCAGCCGCCTCGTGGACGCGGGCTATCTGGAGCGGGGCGGCGGGCGGCTCAGGGCCACCGCCGCCGGCCGGCCCCTCCTGAACAGCCTGCTGGCGGAGCTGCTCGCCTGATCGGCGGGAGTGCTCAGCGCGGGCTCTGCGGCCCGCGCCCCTGCATCGGGTCGGCCGCGGCGCGCGCGGCCTCGCGCAGGCGCCGCAGCAGCCCGAGATCGGGCGGGCGGAAGCGGGCGAAGCGCGCGCGCACGGTCTGGATGCGCATCACGTCGGCGATGCGGCGGTCGAGGAAGGCCCACGTCGCCGCCGCGCCCTCGGAGCCGTCGTTCAGCCAGTAGAGCAGGGTGGAGAGGTAGACGCCGGCCAGCAGCGCGCGCTTGGTGTAGAAGGCGAAATCCGTGCTCCGGTCGCCCACCGCGAACCAGATCGTGTCCACGGTGCGGTAGAGCGAGGCGAGCGCGTGCGGCCCGTTGCCCGGTTGCGCGAGGATCGGCAGGGCGGCGCGGATCGCCTCCCGGTGCGCGGCGTTCTGCTCGAGCCGGAGGCGCACGGCGTGGGCGATGCGCTCGCGCAGGCGCATCTCCCCGAGGTCGGCCTCCTTCAGCGTCTCTTCCAGGCGGCGGTCGGCGTAGGCCGCGTGGTAGGCGATCAGCGCGACCGCGCCGCCGGGGAAGGCCTGGCGGGCCTCTTCCGGCTCCAGCCCGGTCTCCGCCGCCGCCGTCAGGAGCGCCGCATCGGACCAGCCGTCGAAGGGCACGTGGGGCAGGGCCGCGAGCAGCAGCCGGTCGCGGGTCTCGTCCGCAGCGGGCGCGCGCAACACGGCTCAGGCCTCCTCTGCCGCCGGGCGGCCGAGCTCGCTGGTGAAGGCGAGGGTGGAGAGGTCGGTCATCCGCATCGGGTAGAGGATCCCGTCCAGGTGGTCGCATTCGTGCTGTACCACGCGCGCGTGGAAGCCCTCCGCCTCGCGTTCGTGGCCTCGGCCCCCGGTGTCGGTCCAACGATAGCGGATGCGCTCGTGGCGCGGCACCATGCCCGCAAGACCCGGGAGCGAGAGGCAGGCCTCCAGGTCCTCGACCACGGTCTCGCCCAGGGGCTCGATCTCGGGATTGATGAGAACCGTCGGCGCCTCTAGGGCCGCGTGCGCCTCGTCGTCGCCCTGCTCCGGCGCCGCCTCGCGGCCGGGCGGCACGCGGAAGAGCACGAGGCGCAGCGGCACGTGCACCTGGGGCGCCGCGAGGCCGGCGCCCTGCGCGTCCTCCAGCGTGTCGAGCATGTCCTCGATCAGGCGCGCGATCTCCGGCGCCGCGGGGTCGGCGACGGCGGCTGCGGGGCGGTGCAGCACGGGATGGCCCATGCGCGCGATCTTGAGTATTGCCATGCTGGACTCTATATGGCCTCCACGAGGCCCGTCGTAAACCGTTTCGGGCCGTCACCCGCGCCGAAGGACAGACACTGGCGGCAAATGAGCATTTTGGCTATTCTCCGCTCCCTCCGACGGATTCGCCCCGTGAGGCCATGACCGGACGCATCAGCGCGTGGATGGCTCTACTCCTCCCGGCCTTCCTCTGCGCCTCCCTTCTCGCCGACCCGCAGTGGGCAGCCGCGCAGGTGAAGCCCGAGCCGCTGGCCGCGAACGAGAACTGGAAGGCCCACAGCTTCGTCAGGGACGGCAACAAGGTGTGCTACATGCATGCCAAGCCGGCGAACTCCAAGGGCAACTTCAAGCGGCGCGGCTCGCCCAACGTCATGGTGACGCGGCGCCAGGGCGGCAGGACCACCGAAGAGGTGAGCGTGACCTCGGGCTACCCCTACCCCGAGGACAAGCCCGTGAAGGTGACCATCGACGGGCGCAACTTCAGCTTCGACCTGACCCACGACGAGCACGCCTGGGTGAACGACGAGGAGGGGGACGCGGCCATCGTCAAGGCCATGATCCGCGGCCGCGAGATGAAGGTGCGGGGGGTCTCGCTCAAGAACACCTATTCCGAGGATGCGTACTCCCTCATCGGTTTCACCAAGATCCACGACGCCATCGTCAGGGCGTGCCCGTAGAGCCGGGCAGCGAGATTCGACCGGGCCGCCCGTCGGCGGCCGTGCCGACAGCCAGAGCGACACCATGAGCGAGACGCGGGAAAGCCTGATCGGGCTCGGCCGCGACGAGCTCGCGGAACGCCTGCTCGCTGCGGGCGTGCCGGCGGCGCGGGTGCGGATGCGGGCCAAGCAGCTCTGGCACTGGATCTACCACCGCGGCGCCACCGAGTTCGCCGCGATGACCACGATAAGCGGCACCCTGCGCACGGCCCTCGCCGGGCGCTACACGCTGGCGCGGCCCGAGACGGTCGCGGCGCAGCGCTCGGCCGACGGCACGCGCAAGTGGCTGCTGCGCTTCGCCGACGGCCGCGAGGTGGAGACCGTCTACATCCCCGAGGAGGACCGCGGTGCGCTCTGCATCTCCTCCCAGGTGGGCTGCACGCTCAGCTGCACCTTCTGCCACACCGGCACCCAGCGCATGGTGCGCAACCTGGAGGCCGGCGAGATCGTGGGGCAGTTCCTCACGGCCCGCGACGCCTGCGGCGAGTGGCCCTCGCCGCGCGGGCCCCGGATGCTGTCCAACATCGTGATGATGGGCATGGGCGAGCCGCTCTTCAATTTCGACAACGTCGCCAGGGCGCTCCGCATCGTCATGGACCCGGAGGGGATCGCGCTTTCGCGCCGCCGCATCACGCTGTCGACCGCCGGGGTCGTGCCGATGATCGAGCGCTGCGGCGCCGAGCTCGGCGTCGGCCTCGCCGTCTCGCTCCACGCGGTGCGCGACGACCTGCGCGACGAGCTGGTGCCCATCAACCGCAAGTACCCCATCGCCGCACTGCTCGAGGCCTGCCGCCGCTACCCCGGCGCCAGCAACGCGCGCCGCATCACCTTCGAGTACGTGATGCTGGACGGCGTGAACGATTCGGAGGCGGACGCGCGCGCGCTGGTGCAACTCATCGCCGGCATCCCGGCCAAGCTCAACCTGATCCCCTTCAACCCCTGGCCGGGCGCGCCCTACGCATGCTCGTCGCCGGAGGCGATCGAGCGCTTCGCCGCGATCGTCAACCGGGCCGGCTACGCCTCGCCGGTGCGGGCGCCGCGCGGCCGCGACATCCTGGCCGCCTGCGGCCAGCTCAAGTCGGCG
>JAJDXK010000145.1 GCA_022823305.1 Alphaproteobacteria bacterium | reverse complement strand
GCGGTCTACATCGGCATCGTCTACTCCTACCTGCCCTTCATGGTGCTGCCGCTCTACGCCAACCTGGTGCGGATGGACCGCTCGCTGCTGGAGGCCGCGGCCGACCTCGGCTGCCGCCCCTCGGCTGCCTTCTGGAAGATCACCGTGCCGCTGGCCAGGCCCGGCATCGTCGCCGGCTGCCTGCTGGTGTTCATCCCGGCGGTCGGCGAGTTCGTGATCCCCGACCTGCTCGGCGGCTCCGGCACGCTGATGATCGGGCGCACGCTCTGGACCGAGTTCTTCAGCAACCGCGACTGGCCGGTGGCCTCTGCGGTCGCGGTGATCCTGCTGCTGGTGCTGATCGTGCCCATCGTGCTCTTCCAGCGCCACCAGCAGCGCCAGCGCGAGGCGGAAGGCTGATGCGCCGGGGCCTGAGCGCGGTCAACCTGGTGTCGCTGACGCTGGGCTTCGCCTTCCTCTACATCCCGATCCTGCTGCTGATCGTCTACTCCTTCAACGAGTCCAAGCTGGTGACCGTGTGGGCCGGGTTCTCCACCAAGTGGTACGTGGCGATGGTGGAGAACGCGCTGCTGCTCGACGCCGCCTGGATGACGCTAAAGGTGGCCGTCGTCTCGTCCACCGTCGCGCTGGTGCTGGGCACGCTGGCGGGCCTCGCGCTGGCGAGACTCGGGCGCTTCCCCGGCCGCACGCTCTTCTCGGGCATGGTCTACGCGCCGCTCGTCATGCCCGAGGTCATCACCGGGCTCTCGATGCTGCTGCTCTTCGTCGCGCTCTCCTGGGCGCGGGGCTACTGGACCGTGACCGTGGCCCACATCACCTTCTCGATGGCCTACGTCGCGGTGGTGGTGCAGTCGCGGCTGCTGACCATGGACCGCTCGCTGGAGGAGGCCGCGATGGACCTCGGCGCGCCGCCGGTGAAGACCTTCTTCGCCGTCACGCTGCCGATCATCCGGCCTGCGCTGATCGCCGGCTGGCTGCTGGCCTTCACGCTCTCCCTCGACGACCTGGTGATCGCGTCCTTCACCAGCGGCCCCGGCTCGACCACGCTGCCGATGAAGATCTATTCCCAGGTGCGCCTCGGCGTGACGCCGGAGATCAACGCGGTCTCCACGGTGCTGGTGGGCATCGTCGCCATCGGCGTGATCGCCGCGAGCCTCATCAACAAGCGCGCCATGGTGGTCCGCGAGCGCGAGGCGCAGCAGGCCGGATAGCGCACGATCCGACCTTAGGGGGTCACGTCGGCTCGAACGCCCCCCACCTCCCCCTGTCCCCCTCCTCCCGGGAGGAGGGGGAACGTAAGCGGCGCCGGCCTCTTCTCCCTCTCCTCCCCGCCGGGGAGGAGAGGGCCGGGGTGAGGTGGGGGATTCTCCGCGCCCCTACAGCCGGTCGCGGAGCGCGCCGTAGGCGAGCGCCAGAGCCAGCGTGGGCCAGCGCAACGCTCTGCCGCCGGGGAAGGGCGGCTGCGGCAGACGGGCGAAGACGTCGAAGCGTTCCAGCGTGCCGGCGATGGCCTCGGCGACCAGCGCGCCCCCCAGCGTCGCCAGCGCCACGCCATGGCCGGAGTACCCTTGCGCGTAGTAGAGCTCGCCCGGGAGCCTGCCGATGCTCGGCATCCGGTCGCGGGTGATGGCCAGCGTCCCGCCCCAGACGTGGTCGACTGGCACATCGGCGAGCTGTGGAAAGATACGCAGCATGCACCGGCGCACGAGGGGGCCGGGATCGGCGAGCAGGCGGCTGCTGGTGGTCTCGCCGCCGCCGAAGAGCAACCGCCCGTCGGCCGAGAGCCGGAAGTAGTTCACGACGAAGCGCGTGTCGGCGACGGCAACGTCGTTGGGGATCAGAGCCCGCGCGCGCTCCTCGCCGAGCGGCGCGGTGGCCAGAATGAAATTGTTGATCGGCATGATGCGCCCACCGATGCCGGTGTCGAGCGCGTCGAGATAGCCGTTGCAGGCGAGCACGACGGCGTCCGCGCTCACCGTGTGCGGCCCGGCCTCGACGCGGCAGGGCGCGCCGGGCACGAGCCCCGTCACGGGTGTGCCCTCGCGGATGTCGACGCCTGCATCGGCACACGCCTGGGCGAGGCCGCGCGCGTAGTCGAGGGGATGCAGGTGCCCCGCGCCCCGGTCCAGCAGGCCGCCGTGGAAATCCTCGGTGTCCACCTCGGCGCGCATCCGGGCGCGGTCGAGCACCTCCATCGCGTCGTAGCCGTATCGCCGGTGGAGGAATTCGGCCTCGCGGACGAGCGCGCGGGCGTGGCGGGGGCGGTGCGCGGCGATGGCGATGCCGGGTTTCAGATCGCAGTCGATCCCGTGCCGGGCGATCAGCGACCGCACGAGCGCCTTCGCCTCCTCGGCGAGCGTCCAGAGCAGCCGCGCCCGCTCCGCCCCGAGCTCCCGCTCCAGCGTCGCCTGGTCGCGCCGGTGCCCGCTGCCGAGCTGGCCGCCGTTGCGGCCGGAGGCGCCGTTGCCGATGCGCCGCGCCTCCAGCAGCAGGGTGCGATAGCCGCGCTCGGCGAGGTGGAGCGCGGCCGAGAGCCCGGTGTAGCCGCCGCCGACGACGCAGACATCGACGCGAACGTCCCCGTCGAGCGGGGGCCAGGCTGGATGCGTGCGCGCGCTCGCCTCGTACCAGGTGGGCCGGGCGCCGTCGTGCTGGGCGTAGCGCCGGGCGCGGCCCGTCGAAGCCATCAGACGGCGAGCAGGAGGAACTTGCGCTCCCACGAGCTCACGACGCGCAGGTAGGCGTCGTACTCGGCGCGCACCACCTCGGTGAAGCCCCGCACGAACAGGTCGCCGAACATCTCCCGCGCCTCGTCCGAGGCCTCGAACTGCTCAAGCGCGGTCCTGAGGTCGAGCGGCAGGGTCTCGAAGTCCCCGGTCGTCTCGCCGTCGACCGGCGGCGAAGGCTCGAGCGCGCGCGTCACGCCGAGGAAGCCGGCGGCGAGCGTGGCCGCGATGGTGAGGTAGGGATTGGTGTCCGAGCCCGGCAGGCGGTTCTCGACCCGGCGGTTGCGGGGTGCTGCGTCGGGCACGCGCAGGCCGGCGATGCGGTTGTCGTAGCCCCAGCCGACGTTGAAGGGCCTGCTCGCGCCGAAGCGGAGCCGGCGAAATGAGTTGACGTTGGGCGCCATGAGCGGGGTGAAAGCCGGCAGATAGCGCTGCAGCCCGCCGAGATAGTGGCGGAAGGCGGGCGATTCGCCGCCGCCCTCGGCCGAGAAGAGCGGCCGCCGCTCCGCCCCTTCGTAGACCGACTGGTGCACGTGCATGGCGCTGCCCGGCTCGCTCTGCATCGGCTTCGCCATGAAGGTGGCGTAGAAGCCGTGGCGCTGGGCGGTCTGGCGCACCGTGCGCTTGAACACGAACACCTGGTCGGCGAGGCGCAGCGCATCGCCGTGGCGGAAGTTGATCTCCACCTGGCCGGCGCCGCTCTCGTGGTTGAGCGTGTCGATGTCGAGCTCCTGGCCTTCGCAGTAGTCGTAGAGCGCCTCGAAGAAGGGGTCGAACTCGTTGACCGCGTCGATGCCGAACTCCTGGCGCCCCGCCTCGCGCCGGCCGGAGGCGCCGACGGGCGGCTTGAGCGGCGTGTCCGGATCGGTGTTCTTCTCGACCAGGTAGAACTCGATCTCCGGCGCGATGACCGGGTGCCAGCCGCGCGCGGCGAAGCGCTCCAGCAGGGCGGCGAGCACACGGCGCGAGTAGAAGGGCGAGTGCCCGCCCTCGCGCAGCACGCAGTCGGCGATCACCTGCGCGGTGGGCTCGTCGTACCAAGGCACGAGGGTAAGCGTCGAAGGGTCCGGCTCCAGCACCAGGTCGCCGTCGGCCGCGTCGACCGAGACCGCGCCCGCCGGCGGAAAGTCGCCGGTGAGCGTGTGGACGAGGACGTTCTTCGGCAGGCGGTGCTGGCCGCCGGCGAGGCCCTCGATGAACTTGTCCGTCGGCAGGATCTTGCCGCGCGGCACGCCCGCGAGGTCGGGCACCATGCACTCGACCTCGACGATGCTGCGCTCCCTGAGCCAGGCCTCGATGGCCCTGTGGCCGTCGTTCATCAGCTTCCTCCGCCCCTCATGTGGGTCGCGCCGGTGCCAATGTCCAGCGCTCGCCGCGATCGCCGAAGAGCATGGTGACGTTGATGCGCCGGTTCTCGTAGCCGGGGCGGAAATCGAGGTCGTCGGTGCGATGGAAGAGGTCGGAATCGAAGATCACCACGCGGTTGCACCGGTAGGGCACGGTCACCGCCTCGCCGCCGGCATCTTCGAGGAAGCGCGCCATGCGGGCGCTGTCGGCATTGTAGCTGCGGAAGGCCCAGTCCGAGGGTGCGCGGGCCGTGTGCACCACCAGCCCGCCCGAGCCCGGATCGCGGTTCGCCTCGTCGGGCGTGATCCAGAAGTTCACGTTGACGGCGGCGAAGTCGGCATGGGTGGCGATGCCCCGGAGCCTGGAATCGTACTTGTAGGCCCAGAGCTGCTCCAGCCGGTGGGCGCCGAAGATGGCGGGGAGGCGCTCGCGCAGCTCGTCCGCGATCTGCAGCGCGAGCGCGGTGGCGAAGCCGTCCACCAGATAGGCGCCGAGGTAGCCGCGCTTCACCTGATACCAGACCGTGGCATCGAGGCAGAAGCGCCACAGCCCTTCCAGCGCGTCCTCGGCGAGGAAGTCGTCGACCACCACCAGACTGGGCGCGCTCTCGCGCCAGGCCTGCTCGATGGCGCCGGCATCGAGGCCGGGGTTGACCGCACCGCCCGCCAGCGCCGGGGCCTCGGGGAGGTGCAGCGGGCGGTTGTAGGCGGGCGCGATGCGCCGCCATTCGCGGGAATCGAGGGCAACGGACGCCTCCGGCGGCGCGGCGGCAGGCAGGGCGGCGAGCACCCGCTCGTAGCTCTCGGCGATGCGGCCGAACGAGGCGTCGATGGCGCCGCTCTCGCAGAGCCGGCGGATCTGCTCGGCGTCGTGCTGGAGCTTGAAGGGCGCGACCGGGAGCGCCGGACGCTCCTCGCGCGCACCCGTCAGGACGGCGGGCGCGAGCGGCGGGCCGTGGCGCAGCGCCGCGGCCTTGCCGAAGCAGGCGAGCGCCGCCGCGTGGTCGCGCCCGCCTGCGTGGATCATGCCGAGATTGGCCTGGAAGGTGGCGTTCTCCGGCTGCAGCGCCAGCGCCTGCTCGACGCTCGCCACCGCCTCGTCCGCCCGGCCGAGGCGCCTCAGCGCGTTGCCGAGGTTGGCGTGCGCCGTCGCGTGCGCGGGGTCGAGCTCGATGGCGCGGCGATAGGCGGCCTCCGCCTCGTCCACGCGGTGCAGGTCCTGCAGCACGTTGCCGAGATTGGCGTGCGCCGCCGCATGCTCAGGATCGCACGCGAGGGCGCGCTGCAGGCTCGCCTCGGCCTCCTTCAGCTCGCCCGTCTCGCGCAGCGCGTTGCCGAGGTCGGAGTGAGAACCCGCCGTGCTCTCGTCGAGCGCGACCGCCTGCCTGAGCGCCGCCACCGCGTCTTCGGCCCGGCCCGCTTCCAGCAGCGCGAGGCCGAGCTGCGACTGCGCCGGCCCGTGGTCGGCCCGGATCGCGAGCGCCTTCCCGAACCATTCCGCCGCCTCGGCCGGCAGGCCCGCCTGGCGCAGCGCGTGGCCGAGATTGTAGGGGATGTCCGCGTTGCCCGGGTCGAGCGCAGCCGCGCGGCGGTAGCGCGCGACCGCCTCGTCCAGACGCCCGAGGCCACGCAGCGCGTTGGCGAGATCGCTGAGGAAGCCCGCGTTGCGCGGCGCCCGGCGCGCGGCCCTGGTGAGCAGCGGCAGCGCCTCCTCCAGCCGGCCCGCCTGGGCGTGGAGCACGCCGAAGAGGTGCAGCGCGTCGGCATGGCCGGGACTCTGCCGCAGCACCCGCTGGTAGAGCGCCGCCGCCGGCCCGGCCCGGCCCGCCCGGTGATGGACGAGCGCGGCCTGCAGCATGGCGTCGATGGGGTCCGCCCGTGCCGGCCCGGCGCCGGTCGCCCGCCCCTTCGCCCGCCGCCGCTCGCGCCGTGACATTGGTGAGAAGTGCGGGCTAGGCCAGCGCGCGCCCGGATTCGGCGTCGAAGAGGGTGATGCGGCTCGCGCGGAAGGCGATGCCGACCCGGGCGCCGACGGTGACGGGTTCGTGCACGTCGATGCTGGCCGCCACGTACTCGCGGTCGACCAGCAGGTCGCCCGCGCCGTCGAGCGCGACGAAGGCGATGATGACGCCGCCGTATGACTCGGTGAACTCGATAGTGCCGTCGACGATGCCCTCGCCGGCAGGTAGCAGCCGCACGTCCTCGGGCCGGATGCCGAGGACGATCGCGCCCTCGTCCCCGTCCCCGGCGCCGTTCTCGATGCCCTCCAGCCGGCGGCCGGCGACGCTGACCGCGCCATCGCTCAGCTCGCCCTTCAGGAAGTTGATGCCGGGGCTGCCGATGAAGTCGGCGACGAACATGTTCGCCGGCCGCTCGTAGATCGCGACCGGGTCGGCGACCTGCTGGAGCTCGCCCCTGCTGAGCACGGCCACGCGGTCGGAGAGGATCAGCGCCTCGGCCTGGTCGTGGGTGACGTAGATCGTCGTGACCTTGTAGGCCTGGTGCAGGCGCTTGAGCTCGGTCCGCATGTGCTCGCGCAGCTTGAGGTCGAGGTTGGACAGCGGCTCGTCCATCAGGTAGCAGGCGGGGCTACGCACCATGGCGCGGCCGAGGGCCACGCGCTGGCGCTCGCCGCCCGAGAGCTTGGCCGGCTTGCGGTCGAGCAGCGCCTCGATGTTGAGCAGCCTCGCCGTCTCGCGCGCCTTCTCTGCGGCCTCGGCCTTGGACATGCCGGCGACCGTGAGGCCGAGAGTCATGTTCTGCAGCGCGGTCATGTGGGGATAGAGCGCGTAGGTCTGGAACACCATCGCCACGTCGCGGTCGCCGGGATTGACGTGGGTCACGTCGCGCTCGCCGATGGCGATGGTGCCCTCGGTCGGCTCCTCCAGCCCCGCGATGAGGCGGAGCGTGGTGGTCTTGCCGCAGCCCGACGGGCCGAGCAGGGTGAGGAACTCGCCCTTGGCGATGTCGAGGTCGATCCCCTTGACGGCCTCGGTGCCGTCGCGGAAGCGCTTCACCAGCCCCCTGAGCGTGACGTTCATCGCAGCCCTACTTCACCGCGCCGAGCGCGAGCCCGCGCGCGATGTGCCGCTGGAGCAGGAAGACGACGAGAATCATCGGCAATAGCTGTATCACCGCGCCGGCGCTGAGCGAACCCCAGAGCACGTTGTAGAGGTCGATGGTCTTCTGCAGCGCGACCGGCATCGTCGTCGCGCTGTCGTAGGTGAGGAAGAGCGCATAGAGGTACTCGTTCCAGCTGAAGACGAAGGTGAAGATGGCCGTGACCGCGATGCCGGGCGCGGCCATGGGCAGAATCAGCCGGAAGATGATCTGCAGCCAGCTCAGCCCGTCGAGCCGGGCGGCCTCCTCCACCTCCTTGGGCAAATCCAGCAGGAATCCGCGCAGAATCCAGACCGCGAACGGCAGTCCGAAGGCGACGTAGACGACGATCAGCACGATCTGCGTGTCGATCAGGCTGAACCAGGTGGCCATCTTGAAGTAGGGCAGGACGACGACCACGCCCGGCAGGAAGCGCAATGACAATATGACAAGGGCCCAGGTATCGCCCCCCATGAGCCCCATGCGCGCCACCGCGTAAGCCGCCGGCAGCGCCAGGATCATCACGATCAGCGTGGAGACGCCGACCGTGACCAGGCTGTTCACGATGGCGCGGTCCATGCGGAAGCGGTCGAAGATCTCGACGTAGTGCTCGCCGGTGGGCTCGAAGGAATAGAAGGTCGGCGTCTCGGCATTGATGACGTTGGTGGGCTTCACGGACGTGAGCGCCACCCACACCACCGGGATCAGCCAGATGACGACGACGAGCACCGCGAGCACGTTGATCGCGCGCGTGTAGATCGACGACGTCATGGCTGGTCGGCGGCGCGCGCCGCCTTCTCCGTTCGATAGAGCGTGTTAAGGAAGGCCAGCACGACGATGTTGATCAGGATCAGGATCAGGAAGCCGTAGGCCGCCATCAGGCCGAGATGGCCCTGCTCGAAGATGGTGTAGTCGTAGACGCTGGCGAGCAGCGTCGACGACCCCGGCCCGCCCTTGGTCATGATGAAGTTGAGGTCGAAGATGCGGATGGAATCCACCAGCCGGATCAGGATCACCACCATGATGACCGGGCGGATGAGCGGGATGACGATGCGCCAGTAGTAGGTGACGCCGCGCACCCGGTCGAGCCGCGCGGCCTCGTTGATCTCGGGCGAGATGCTCTGCATGCCGGCGAGCAGGATCAGCGCGATGAAGGGCGTCCACTGCCAGCAGTCGACGAACATGAGAGTCGCCAGCGCGGTGTCCTTGTGCGAGAGCCAGGTCCACTTCTCCAGCCCGAAGCCGGTGTTCAGGATCCAGTTGGCGAGGCCCGAGACCGGCTCGAAGATGAAGCGCCAGGTGAGCCCCATGGCGATGGGCGAGATGAACACCGGGATGATGATGAGCGTGCGGAGCAGGCCGGCGCCCTTCATCTTGCGGTCCAGCAGCACGGCGAGGAAGAAGCCGAGCACCATCTGGATCGAGACGACGACGACCGCCCAGATCACCGTGAGCTCGATGCTGTTCCAGAAGCGGCGGTCGTCGAACAGGTCGTTGTAGTTGCGCCAGCCGACGAAGCGGGCGATGTCGGGGTTGTAGAGCGAATCGACCTTGAAGGAGAGCGTGCCGGAGAAGATCAGCGGAAAGATCGCGAGCGCGAGCAGGATGATGACGCAGGGCGCGAGCAGCAGGTAGGCCGTGCGCCGCTGCTGGCGCGCCACGGCCCCCGGCCGCAGCGGGGCGGACGGCCCGGCCGCACGCGGCGGCCGGGCCTCAACGGCAACTGCGGTCACGGCAGAGGCTCCGGGGAGCCCCTGTCCTCAGGCAGCCCGCCGACTCAAGCGTAGCCGGCGTCCTCCATGATGCGCTTGATCCGCTTGTCCATGGCGGCGAGCGCATCCTCGATGCTCTGCTCCTCGTTGACCGCGTCGGCGACCTCCTCGCCCATGGCGCCCATGATGGGGTACGCCTCCGGGATCACCGGCGCGTTCACGACGCAGACCGGATAGGCCTTCATCAGGCCGACGAAGAAGGGCTTGCGGTCGGCCCAGCGGCTGAGCGTGGACCGCCGCGAGAGCTGGCCGCCGGCGCCCACGATCGCGTCGGCAATCAGCGGACTGCCGCCCAGGTCCTCGTTGTCGCCCGAGTTGAGGAACTTGATCCAGGCGAACGCGGTCTCCCGGTTGCCGCCCCAGGTCGGCATGAACTGGCCGAAGCCGCCGGTGAGCGCACGGTGCCCGCCCTTGGGTCCGGTGCCCCTGGGCGAGAGGTCCATGTGCCAGTGCTCGTGCAGGTCGGTGTAGGTCGGATCGTTGAGCACCGCCGTGCCCCAGGTGAGCGGGCTGTAAAGCGCCGTGCCCTGGGCGAACACCAGGTTCACCTCGTCCTCGCCGGCGTTGGCGGAGACGGGGTGGGCGTACTTCTGGAGATCGACCAGCACCTTGAGCGCCTGGAAGCCCTCCTCGGTGTTGATCGCCACCGTCCAGTCGCCGGCGACCTCGTCGACGAAGACGTCGCCGCCCATGCTGCGGAGCGCACCGTAGTACTGGTAGCCGGCCCAGAAGTTGCGCGCCATCGCCGCGCAGTAGGCGTAGCGCTCGTTGGCCGGGTCATGGATCTCCTTGCAGGCCTCGACCACGTCGTCCCAGGTCTCCGGCACCGCAATGCCTGCACCCTCGAAGACGTCCTTGCGGTAGAAGGTCATCATCGCGTTGCCGTCGGGCGCGAGCGCGGCGATGTAGCCTGGCGGTGCCGGCCCCTTGGGCAGGTTCCACATGTGCCGGTAGGCCTCCGGCACGTCCTCCCTGTAGTCGGCGAGCCAGTCCGGGAAGGGCTCCAGATAGGGGCCGAGGTCGGTCAGCGCGCCCATGGCGTCGAGCGACGCGAACTGGGCGTGGTCCTGGGTGACGACGTCGAAGGCGTCGCTCTTGGACCGCATGTAGGTGTTGATCTGGGTCAACGCCTCGCTCATGGGCTTCGAGACGACCTCGAGCGTGACGTTGGGGTACACCTTGTCGAAGAGCGGCTTGACCGCGCGCAGCGAGTTCGCGAGCCGCTTGCCGGACGAGGCGAAGTGGACGATGGTCCCGCCCACGTCGGCGTGCACCTCGCTGGGCACGAACTGCGCGGCCAGCGTCGCACCCAGCGCCGTCGCGGCCGAGGCCTTCAGCACCTGACGGCGCGTCAGCTCCTTCTCGCGGAAGTGCCTGATGCGCTTCATCGCGCTGTCGTAGGCCCGGATGTCGTTGTCTGATTTCCTCATGTGCGCCTCCCTCAGGGGTTCTGCGTCGGGCAAATCGGACTTTTCTTGTCTTGTTTGCTCATTACTGATAATTAATCGTTGTATTACAGTGACTTATATTTTCGCCGCCTTGGATGTCTTCATGACGGGATCAGATGTTTTCAATCCCGCGCTCCCGTGTGTCCACTTGGAAAGGGAGCGGCTGCGCTTCCCGGCAGCGTTCGACCACGCTACCGGCAGGCGAGGGGAGCCGCAACGGCATTCCCACGCTCAAGTAAGCGGCGTCTGGCGCGCAACGACGTGGCGGCGCTGCGCGCGTCCCGATCACTCCTCGGCGACGACACGCGGCACCAGCTCCCGCCAACCGCCGGCGGCAAGCGCCTGGGCCTTCGGAATCCAGCGCCGCACCTGCGAGCGCATCCAGCTGTCGGAGGCCCATACTGCGGCAACTTCCTTTTCGCCCCAGATGTCCTCCGCGATCCCGCGCGGCCTCTTGTCCGCCCCGAGCCCGGCCAGCACCGTCACCAGCCTGTCGATCTCCCGAACCCCGCCCCCCGACCCTTCCCGTTCCGAGGGGCCGGCAGACCCGCCACGCTCCAGAAGTCGAGAAGGCGCCGGACCGACAGCGGTATTCTGAGCCCGAACGGATGCTTGATCGATATGCCCCCGTCGTCGGGGAACCGCGCGACGTTCCCGAGGCGGACCTGGACCGCCGCATCGCCATACTCGATCCTGAGCACCAGGTCGCCATCGAGCAGGCGCAGCCCCTCGACCGAGCCGCGGTCTCCCACCAGCCCCACCAGCGGCGCCGCGCCCGGCTCCAGCACGCCCTCCGGCATCCCCTCCTGGAGCCAGAAGGCCGAGCCGTCCGCCTTCCCCGGGTCTTCCCAGGCGAGCATCTCGAACCGCTCCGCCTCCAGGTCGGCCTCGGTCTGCACGCGGATGGGGAAGGGTCCGGGTTCCGGTGCGACGGACACCCCGGCGGACGCGCTGTGCCGCCGCCAGCCTTCCCGGTAGTCGCCGACCCGCCTGAGAACCATCCAGGCAAGGACGCCGTCCCCGGTCTCCGTCACGGACGCCTCCTCTTGCCGGCGCCGCGACGTCCGGCGGGAGTCCGCGCCCGCCGCGCGCCCGGTATCGCTTCCAGCGGTCATGGCGTTCCGGGGCCGGCCTTGTCCGGCCCCTCGTCCGATGCGGCCCGCACGCGGTCCACCAGCCGGCGCACCTTCGCCCGCATCCGGCTGTCGACATGCCAGTCCGCGGCCACCTCGTCCGCGCCGTAGAGGTCGATTGCGATCTCCCGCATGGACTTGCCGGACCGCAGGCCGGCCAGCGCCACCGCGCGCATCGCCGCGTCGTCCCGGTCATGACCGGCCGTCATGGCGCCCTCCCTGAATTCAGGCGTTCGGATGGACTTGCCGTGCGTGCGGCCCGCCGCTACCAGCGAATGCCCGCCCTCAGCATCACCCCGTGCTCCGGCGTCGCGCCGTTGTCGTTGGCGGGCTCCCGCCGCGTGGCGTCGAGCGTGACCTCGAAGCCGGGATCGCCCCGCACCACCGAGGTGAAACGCCAGCCGATGCGGTAGTCCCGCGCGCCGGCGCCCGAGAGACCGAAGCCGAGGTTCGGCGTGCCGGTGAAGCGGTCGCCCAACAGGGGCAGCCCGTAGCCGAGCTCGCCCTCCAGCCGGCTCTCCGGCTCGAACGTCCCGCCGGTGGGCGCGAGGCCGCGCGCGTCCCGCGCCGACCACAGCCGGTCCACGCCGCTCCCCGGCGCCCCGTATGTGGGAGCCAGGCTGAACGAGAGGCCGCGGCCGCGCTCGCCGGGCGCCAGGCGCACCGCGCCCGACGCGCCCCACTCGCGGTAGTTCGAGTCCTCGTGGGCAACGAGCGCGCGGACGTTCGCCTCCACGCTCAGCCCCGTCTCCGGGTCCGTGTACGACAGGCGCCCGCCGAGCTCGACGCCCGTCCCGGTCTCGGCATCGCCGCCGTCATGGCGCAGCCCGAGCTCCAGGCCCGGCGTGAACACGCCATCGCCCGCCTTGAACGCGCGGCTGCCCTCCAGCGCGAGACGCACCCGGCTCGCATCGGCGCTGGTGTCGCCCTCGTTCGAGACCGCCTCCGAGGTCGTCTCGACGTAGAACCCGTCCGCCTTGAGCGCGAGGTCGATGCCGCCGGTCTCGTCCGCCTGCAGCAGCGCGCCCCGGCCGCCCAGCGCCGCGAGCCGCATCGAGAGGTCGGTGCGGGTGATCCGCTCCGGCTGGTTCGTGGCGGTATTGGCCTTCTGGACGATGGTCATGTCGCCGGTGCCGTAGCCCGCCAGGCCCCACACCGAGACCCGCTCGCTCAGGCTCACCCGCGCATAGGGGCTCACCGTCGTCATCGTGCTCTCGATCGTGCCCGAATCCACGCCCGGCTGGTCGAACGTGCCCTCGCCCTCGCTCACCGAGACCGCGACGCCCGCCAGCACCCGGTTCCACTCGGCGTCGGCGCCGAGGATGCCGGTGGTCACGCTGCCGTCGATGCGCATCGTGCCGTCACCCGAGGGCTCTTCGCCGTCGAAGCCGCCCGTCGTCACCCGGCCCCAGGCCGCAAGGCCCGGCGTGCCGCCGTCGCCCTCGCGGGCGAGGTGGAACGCGCTGCCGAGCAGCAGCTCGCGGCCCGTCATCAGCCGCCCCGGCGCGCTGGTGGACGCCGGAGCGTCGCGCAGTCCGAGGCCCGTCCCCGGCCATGCGCCTGCCTGCCCCGGACCCGATCCGGTGTCGTTCCCCGGCGCCGGCCCCGACGGGGCGCCCATGACCTGTGCGATCGAGGTCAGCGTCCGCCCGAGCCACGCCTCGTCCTCGGTCTCGGCAAGGTTCACGGTCTGGCCGCCAACCGTCACCTGCGCGCCCGCGAGCGGACCCGACAGACGGTCCGAGACCGCCGCCGTCACATGGTCCGCCACCGTGCGCCCGAAGCGCGACAGCCACATCTTCTGCAGCGGATCGGAGTTCACGATCGTCCCCGTCGCCTCGCCGTCCACGATCCGCGCGCCGTCCGCGTTCGAGAGCGTCAGCGTGAACGTCTCCTCGCCCTCGTCCACGACATCGTCGAGGATCGGCACCGCGATCGTCTTCGCGGTCTCGCCCTTGGCGAAGGTGAGCGTGCCCGAGGTCGCGGTGTAGTCCTCGCCCGCTTTCGCCGTGCCGTCCGAGGTTGCGTAGTCCACCGTCACCCGGTGCTTCGCGGCGCGGCTCAGCCGCACCTCGAACTCGACCGCCGCGTCCGCGCCCTCCTCGGCGCGGGCGTCCGCCACCGAGAGCTCGGGGCGCCAGTCCACCTTGTGCGCCGGGTCGTGGCCGAGCCCCGCATGCGACAGGTGCGCGTCCGCGCCTCCGGAGACCGAGCGGACCGCGCCGCCGTTCGCCTCCAGCGTGTTCGCCAGCACCGCGATGCCCTGGGTCGACTCGTTCGGCCACACCACCTCGTAGGCGAAGGTCAGTTCGGCCGTGCCCGAGCCGCCCTCGTAGGCCGCCCACTTCGCGCCCCAGTGCGCCGGGTCCATGTCGATCTTCAGGCGCGGCGCGCCGGTCACCGACACCGCCTCGCTGAACGTCACCCGCACGCGGATCCTGTCGCCCAGCCCGTAGATGTCGTCCTCGCCCGCATCCGAGACCACCGCCACCCCGGCCACCGACACGTCCCCCGCCGGCGCCGGCGTCACCCGCCAGTCCACCTTGTGGGCCGGGTCATGGCCGAGCCCCGGGTGCGCGAGCGCCGCGTCCGCGCCCGCCGAGGCCGAGCGGATCGCGCCGCCGTTCGCCTCCAGCGTGTCCGCCAGCACCGCGATGCCCTGCGTCGACTCGTTCGGCTCCGCCACGGTGTAGGCGAAGATCAGGCTCTCCGTGCCGCCGCCGCTCTCGTAGCCGGCCCACTTGCGGCCCCAGTGCGCCGGGTCCATGTCGACGCCCAGGCGCGGCGCGCCCTCGACCTCAACCGCCTCGCTGAAGGTCACCCGCACGCGGATCGCCTCGCCCAGTCCGTAGGTGCCGTCGCTGCCCGCGTCCGAGACCAGCTCGACCCCGGTCACCGCCGGCGGCCCGGCGGCCGCCTCCGGGACCGGCACCCCGGAGAAGTCCGCGATCTGGCTGCCCTCGGCGTCCCACAGCCCGGGTTCGCCCGCCGGGCGCGTGTAGCTCACCGTTAGCGCCTCACCCGCGGCCGGCGCGCGGCTGAGCGTCAGCACCACGCCGGTGCCGTCCTCGGTGTAGGCCGCGCCCTCGACCGCCGGCGCCGCCGCGCCCGACGCCGCCGCCAGGGCGAACAGCGACGCCTTCAGCGCCTTGTCCGTGTCGAGCGTGCGGTCGAACTTCAATGACAGGCTCCTGCTCGACCCCGACCCGCCGCCGCCCGACTGTCCGCCGCTCTGCGCCACCACCTGCGCGTCCTTGCACCCCTCCGGGTCCCATTGCACGTTGGTCACCGGCGCTCGCGCGAACCCGGCCGCCTCGTGGCCGGTGAGCGTGCGGATGTTGTTCCCGGTGGCGCTCCGGCTGTAGGTCACCGTGAACGGCGTCGCGCCGGCGCAGGGGAACACCGGATGCTCCAGGGTCAGCTGCAGCGCCTGGCCCTCCACCGCCACGCCGGTGACGGCGGCGTACTCCACCCATTCGCCGGCGCCGGCGTCGTGGTGGAGCGCGAACCTCTCCGGACCCGGCACGCTGCCCGGATCGAGGGGCTTGTCGTAGGTCAGCGTCACGAGGGCCCCGTCCACCTCCAGGTCCAGAGTCCTCTCACTGCCGTGGATGGCGATCTGCAAGGCATTGGAAATCGAGTTCCATGTACCGCTGCTTCCACGTCCCCTATTAAGGCTGTCGTTCCCAAGGCTCCATCCGTCGGCCTTGCCCTGATCCTTGAAAGCACGCACGCTATGGGCGGCGATTTCGGTCCGATCGGCTCGGATTAATCGAGGTTTTGGGTTTGGTGCCCCCCGGCGATCTTGCAAGAAGGCCGCCGGGGGGGCTTTGTCTCGGTGACGACTAAATCAACTGAGA
>JAJDXK010000135.1 GCA_022823305.1 Alphaproteobacteria bacterium | reverse complement strand
GGCCTCCAGCATCGCCAGCATGCGGCGGGGTCCGTCCGCACCGGCGCCCGCATTGCGCCGCATGCCCCGGCCGTAGCGCTGCATGAAGATCACGACGGCCGCTTCGGCGGCCTCGTAGGCATCCTTCCAGACCCAGGCGCCGTCGGCGTCGGTGGCGCCGAAGGCCTCCGTCATGGCGTCGCGCAGCGTCGCGGCGTCGAGGGGCCGTCCGCCCTCCAGCACCGGCAGCAGGGTTCGGGCCGCGGCGAACAGGGCGTCGCCCGCCACGGGGCGGGCCGGCGATGCGGACGGATCGCTGGGGACGGCGGGAGGAAGCGGACGCGCGAGAGCGTCCGGCGCCTGCGGGGCGTCGAGCATGGGCAGTCTCCGTGCTGGAAGGGACCGGGCAGGCCGGCGGCGCGGCGCGAGTCCTCCCGCGCCGGGTCCGCCGGACTGCCCCCGGCCGGCTGGCCGGACTCCCGCCGGCGCAACGCGCGGCCGGGAAATCCCGCGAGGCCGTGGCCGGTGGTTGGGTTCAGGAAGGTGTGGGGGGCGCCTGGGGAGCCCGTGCCGTTCAGCGTCGGCTCAGGCGGGGTGGTCAGCGCAAGGCGCGGGCGATATGGCCCGCATAGACGCCGACGGCCCGCCAGTAGCAGGCCATGGGGCCCTTGTGCCGGCGCCACTGGTGCTCGGCGCGGTGCTGCGCGTCCTTGCGGAGGTCCAGCAGGGCCAGCCGTAGAGCGTGGCGCGCGGAGGGCGGCAGCGACCGGAAGCGCGCGAGCCAGGCGTGTTTCAGCTCGGCGTCGGCGCGGTGGATGGTGGAGCGCGACATGGGGCTAACCAGAGAGCCGGTCGGCGCGCTGTTCGGCGATCGCCTCGCGGTTCATCTCGGCCTGCTCGGCCCGGTCCTCGGCCGTGAGGCCGTCGGCGTCGGTCGGCAGCCAGGACGTCGAGCCGCAGTTTGGGCACCAGCGGATATTGTGCTCGGGTCCGCGGTCGCCGCAGTCGGTGCATTTCCAGCCCATGTCGGCCTCCTTCCGGTGTGAATTCGCCTCCCCGAAACGTCTCGCTCCCCATGGGAGCGCGCGGGCGCCCGGGCGGACGGGAGGAGCACCGCCCGGACGCGTCGCGAGATGCCGGATCACCTCCTTTCGCTGTGGAGCCTGCGCGGCGTGTAGCCGCCGTCGGATAGGCGCGCCGTGGGAATCCTCCCGCGCCGCACCGCCGGACTGTCCCCGGCCGGCTGACCGGACTCCCGCCGGAGCAATGCGCGCCGGTGAAACCCGGCGCGAGTGCGGCCAGGAAGATGCGCTGATGAAGGTGTGGAAACGCCTGCGAGGCCCGCTCCGTTCAAGGCGGGCTAGGCGGGGTAGGTCAGCTGAAGAATTCGCCCGAGGCTGTAAAGGACCAGGAATTTGCCGAGATTGTGTCGTCGATCGCTTCGTCCGAGGTCAGGTGCTCGTACTCGGCGCGGAGCTGGCGGTAGAGCCAGCGCGCGAGATCGCGCATGGCCTCGGTGATGGTGTCCTCGGCATCGTCGGTTGGCGGCTGCCAGGTGGGGCTGTCCCGCTCCACCTCGATGGTCATTGTGTATTCGTGGTAGTAGCGGCCCTGCTGCCTGATGGTACTGTGCAGGGAATAGAAATTACGCCTTTGAATCGCCTGTAACGCGTCGGCAATCCGGTGCAGCTGGTCATCCTTGGGCGCGTGGGCGCGGATGGCGCTGACCGCTCCCCTGGCGTGGGCATACGTAGCTTCGAACGACGCACCGTCTCCCTGCGACCAGAACCCGGTCCAGAATAAGTGCGGCTTGTCCCGCGTTCCGCCGCCATAGAGGCGCACGGGGCTGGTCTTCAATGTGATGCCGAGAATCCGGCAGATCGTCTCGAAGTCCTCGTAGACGAAGTCGTACCATTCGTCGTGAAGGCCTTGGTCGCGATACCAGATGCGGGCGTTCTCCTTCGCGGCCTCGGAGAGCTCGTCGATGGTGTAGACCGTGATCTCGACGACCTGGGGCATGGTCAGTCCTCCTCCGGGCGGGGGTTGCGAGGATTGCCGCTGCCGATGACGCGCACGAAGCGAACCGCCTCCTGGACGCGGCGCAGGGCGACGCGGTTGCAGTCGGCATCGGCGCGGAGCCACGGGCGGGGCTTGCGGGAAAGCCAGGCTCCAGAATCCGCGACGAAGCCGTCCGCATACGCCACGAAGTGACTGCCCGCCGAAATCGCCCACGTCCCGGCAGGCGCTGGGTCCAGGAACGTGCCCAGCGTGATCGCGCGCTCGTCGAAGGGGACGTCGGCGAAAATGCGCTCCCAGACATCCTCCCGGCGTGCGAAGCGGCGGTTCCGGTATTTCGGGTGGCGGAGTGCGTAATCCGGCGCCCAGCCGAACACTTCGAGCGCGGCGGCGAGTTCGTCGATGAAGACACCGTTGACCGAGGGCCGGTCGAACAGGCGGCGGATGACGGCGGCGGCCTCGTGGGTCGGCACGCCGGCGATGGCGGAAATCGCGGACGGGCCGCACTTCGTAGCGCGGCCGGTGATCCGGTGGAGCATGGGCGGTCTCCAGGCTGGGAAGGCGTGGCGGGTGACCGGCGCGCGGCGGATCCTCCCGCGCCGGCCCGCCGGCCTGCCCGGCTCCCGCTGGCCGGACTCCGGGCGGCGAGAGGCGTGAAGAAGGGGAAGGTGCGCTGGCGCAGGCGGCGGAAGGCCCGGGCCGCCGGCCCGGATCACCAGCGCTGCGCGTCGAGGTGGCGCAGTGCGGCGGCGGTAAGCTCGCGGATGTCCTCCCAGGAACGCTCGTCGGAATCGTTCCACTCGATGAGGCTGTTGAGGTGCGGCTCGAAGTCAGCCGCGTCCTGTTCCCGGGCGCTGGTGTCGATGCCGGCGAGCCTTGTGTAGACGGCGCACATGGTCTCGGAGGCATCGCCGGTGTAGAGTCGAGGACTGGCGCGTCGACTTTAGGGTCCGGTGGCTTGTCCGTCGTTTTCGCTCCGGGCCTCAGTCCGGCTCCCGTGGCTACGTTTCCAGTCCCCGCTCATCGAACCGTGCATGCGGATTTCCCGCACACGGC